>CAWIRK010000001.1:0-394585 GCA_963838555.1 uncultured Acidobacteriaceae bacterium
GCTGTAAATAAAAGATAATTAAGTACCTATTGCCGATAACGCACCTTATGTACACTGGCTTTATTAGCGCCGGATAGAAATGTCCTACTCTCGCCCGATAGAAATGTCCCAAGTACCCTCTTCTAGGTCTGTGATCTGGGAGATGGACGTTTATGGGATGGGTGCTGATGAGCGAACGAGACGTACGGCGCATCGAGGTTTTGACGGAAGTGCTTTCTGGCCGGCGGACGGTAGCTTCGGCTGCGGTTGTGCTGGCGATCACGGCCCGGCAGGTCAACCGGCTGCTGATTCGGTTTCGTGATGACGGTGGCGGCGGCCTGATCCACAAGGGGCGAGGTCAGTCTTCGAACCATAGCGCGAGCGCCGGCGTTCGTGAGTACGTGCTCGAGCTGGTCAGGACCAAGTATGCGGATTTCGGACCGACGCTGGCGACGGAAGTTCTGCTTGCCAAGCATGACGTCCAAGTGGGCCGGGAGACCCTGCGGACGTGGATGTTGGAGGAAGGTCTCTGGCAGTCGCGCAAGCAACGCCGCAGCTTCCACCAGCCTCGTCTGCGGCGCGAGGGTTACGGTGAGCTGATCCAGATCGACGGTAGCGATCATCGCTGGTTCGAGCAGCGTGGCGAGCCCTGCACACTGTTGGTCTTCATCGACGATGCAACCAGTAAGCTGATGCAACTGCGCTTCGTTCCCAGCGAGAGCACGGACTCCTACTTCGAGGCGCTGAGCGGGTATTTGACTGAGCATGGTTGCCCTACCGCGTTCTACTCCGACAAGCACACGGTCTTTCGGGTGAACCGGCCGGATGCGAAGGGCGGTTCGGGTATGACGCAGTTCGGGCGTGCGCTAGCAGAGCTGAACATCGAGATCCTCTGTGCGAACTCAAGCCAGGCGAAAGGCCGAGTGGAACGGGCTAACCGAACTCTGCAGGATCGTCTCGTGAAGGACTTGAGGCTCGCTGAGATCTCAGACATGAGTGCCGGCAACGCATTCCTGCCCGGATTCATGAAGCAGTACAACGAGAAGTTCTCCATACCCGCAGTGAAGGCTGAGAACCTACATCGCACTCTGAACGTGCAGGCGTCTCGGCTTGCCGACATCCTGTGCCATCGAGAACAGCGTCACGTGAGCCAACAGCTCAGCCTGGCCTACGATCGCAGACAGATCATCCTGGAGCGAAGTGAGGTGGCGGATGGTTTAGCAGGCCAGTATGTCGAGGTCTATGACTTCGCAGACCGACCGCTCGAGGTGCGTTGGAAAGGACACTCGCTTCCCTATCGTATTTTCAGCAAAGACCAGCGCGTGAGCCACACAGCCATCGTCGAGAACAAGCGCTTACGACATGCGCTCACCACCGTGAAGGCGCAGCAGGATACCAAGCACCTGCCTAAGATCATGACCAACAGCGACAAGGGCGGATACAAGAAGAACCCACGTCGGGTCTACGGGCCAGATTACGTCCCAAAATCCGACGGTGCCCCCGCGGTGGAAATGACGGCCTGATGGAAAGCGAGGAAAACATAAAGCCGTTTCCCTCTCTTCCCACAGTCCTTGGAAATCGCTACAGAACAGCGATTCCCACATTACGCACCGCACGACGACTACGAATTATCCGAAGGACATATACTGACATTTCTATCCGGCGCCCACAGAGACATTTCTAACGGGCGCCAACAGGCTTGAGCCGGGTTGAGAGCACTGAAGCGGATGGCTATACCCCATCGCAATCCCCTCTGAAAATTGTTTGCCCTTTAGAGGGCTCCGTAAGCCGAAAATGCGAATTATGTTGACTCGATAGCAGAAATGTCTACATCATATCCGTCCATGCCTGACACAAACCGATTTCAAATTCGTGCGCGACCGACGATGGGCCACCGAGCCAACACGGGTGGCGGGCTTGATTATGTAGAGTTCTTCGCAAGCCAGAGGCGGAGGACCTGCGAATCTGGCGCATGGCAGCGCATGATCTCGTTATTCTGTTCGATATTGTCGAATCGTCAGAACTGGTTGCAGATCTCATCTGTGAACTGCATGAAGGGACCTCCGTGACTCTTCCCGGGGATTACAGCGCCGCCCAATTTGTTCTGCTCCGGTATCGTATCCCCGTTAGGAAACCACCGCGACCTGCGAACCTTCCCGGCAACAGATATGCGAAACACACCGCGTGAGACTTTGCCCACCGACCCCGAATCTGGCGTATACGAGAATCTTCGCGATGTCGAGGCCGATCTTCTCAATCAATATCGACTCATCGGCAGGCCGGCTGAGTTGAAGCATAACGGTTCCTTTGATCGAGGGTGTTAACACCAGGATCACTCCGGCTGCTACGTCCCAGTCGTCTCCGCCACTCCCTGGTACGTGTAGGTCATTGGACGTGGTCCACGGAGATAGCAAAAGCGGTGGTCACTGCTACTGGGATGCGCACTGAGTTTGGGAGAGTCACGAAGCTTCTTGATGTTGAAAACAGTCAGATCACACCTCTGCAAAAACAACTCAAGCTCCTGAGTAAGCAGTTGGGCGCCGCTGTCGTATTGATAGCCGTCTGTGTCGTCGCAGTTCTGCTGGCCATTCAAGGACTGCAAAGTGCCACGGCAGTTATGGACATTCTGGTCTCGCCGCGACCCCGGAAGGTCTTGCCGCCGTCATTACGGCCCGATACGAAAAAGAGAGGCAGCACGATCAACTTATGCTCGAAGAGCTCACCGTAACAATGCAAGTCACGTTGCAAGACACCGAGACAATCGATGGATGAAACCTATGTCCTTGATGTAAGTTCAACCAGTCGAACCCACTGGCCCGGTAAACTTGGTCAAAACGTGACTTTTCATGCAGTCTGAAAACTTTCCTTTCGGCCAGCGCTAGGAGCTGTTCATCGCACCAAAATGGCGTTCCGTAGGGTATAGGTGGTGCCGTCAGGGTTAGTCAGTACGAGATCCTCTAAGCCGGAGTACACACTCGCTGGACTTTGTTGAATCGTAGACCGCGTTACATTCCTCCGAAGAAGAATGACGACTACAAGTACTTTTGTTTTCGCAGCCGTCGCCCTGAGTTCGGAGTAGAAGCTTTTGACATGGTCAAAGAGACAAAACTTTTACTTTTCACTGACACCAACTCAGTAATGACAAGTCCATGCTGCTTCCGTAGGAGGCTGTTTCTATGGAAAACATGTGGAGCAGCATGAAAATGGCAACCAATCGGCGTTCATTCCTGAAGAATGGACTAGCAGTAAGTGCTGGCGTAGGACTCCTTAGTCATGACTCATCTGCTTTGGCAGATGATGGATTCGATGACCATGGCGGTCGCCTCACCCGAGGCGATGCAGCCCTGCTTCGGTTCGCCGCAGCGGCGGAGATTCTGGAGACGGACTTCTGGGTGCAGTACAACGAACTGGCAGGAATTCAAGACAAAGAGGAGCCTAGTGGAAGCGGAAATCCAGCCTTCACGGACGCTCTTTCGGTGCTGGACTCGGACATGGCCCAATATGTCCACGATAATACCGACGACGAATTCACTCACCAGAACTTCCTCAACGCGTATCTGGCTTCGAAGGGAGCCGCTACGATAAGCCTTGAGCAGTTTCGGACGCTGCAGGGCAGCACTGCGACAGGGTCCAGCGGGAAACTACGTCTTACAAACCTGATGCGACTCACTCTGGATACGAGTTGGTGGACTCGCTACCGCGACGACAGCCATAACCCTGACCTCGATCCGAACTTCACCTTCCCGCAGGCGGTGCCGACTTTATTTACGGGCGAGCATACGGCCATTCCCAGGACGGATGACGATACGAAGGATCCGAACTTCCTTCAGGCGATCGCGAATACCGCGGGGTTTCACTTCCCTACCATTGAGCAGGGCGGCAACAGTCTTTATCCTGCGATGGCGCAGAGAGCGACCAGTGTGGAAGTGCTGCGAATCCTGATCAGCATCGGGCCCACGGAGACGATGCACTTTCAAACCTGGTCGGACAAGGCGGGCAACGCGCCTCCTCTGACTGCGGTGGATCCAGTCACCAAAGTGCCGGTGACCTTTCCAGATCTGAACTCTCCTCCGTTTGGCGGCGAAGAGTTCCAGACGAATCTGATCATGCCGGAGCCGTGTCCGTTCCTGAGTCGTAAGCTGCCGGTGTGCTCGATCATCCGGCCGACGGAGACGAAGGGGATTGCCATGGGCGTTGTCAACTTCCTGACGGCGATGGGCCTCTTCATCGGGCAATCGCCTGCGTTCTTTAACTTGTTGCGGAATCTGGCGCAAGAGGCCGATGCGGCAATACGGGGGCACCTCGAGGACTGACGCCAAAGATGGCACCGCCGACAACCCCAAATGCAAACCGGCTGCGAATTTTATCGCAGTCGGTTTGCTTTAGTGTTTGGACCTGTTCTATTCGCAAGGTGAGGGATGTATTGGCGGGCTGACCGCTCGTGGAGCCGAACCAAGAACAAAAAGGACCGTGTAGGCTAGTCGCATTCTTGAGAGTCGTCCGTAGGAATTCAGTAGCCAGTGTTGCATCGACCGGTTGAGCTGGCACGGACTTTAGAGGAAGTTGATGAGTCCGACAGAAAACCAGAGGTCGTCGCATTTAGCATAGGTGAAACTGCTTTACGTCTTTCCCGACCGATTCAACCCGCCCAGCGATATCAGCGCCTATGACCTTGTGTTTTTGGCTTGAGCAGCTTGCCCACGGCCGGAGAAAGAACAACCGCCCCCTCATCATGAAACTGTCGAGAGGATTTACCGACGACGCATACAACTTGATCAGGACTTGGTTCACTGCGGGCGCAGGCGTTGTGATTTACCTAAGTTGCAGAACGTCCGGTGGTCCGTATTGTGTGGTGACAATCGCTTTCATCGGTAGCTCTTCAATCTGCGAGGAACATAGCATAAACCGGTCGTCATCCAACGGATCCGCTCACCACTACGCGGATCGCGATCTTCAACGGCTTATTGCCTTCCCCGCAACTTCAGCTCATACATCGAAAACCATCCGTTTGGCGTTCTTGGGACGTCTTATGTTCCACTTATTCCTGCAAGGTTTTGCAAGGTCCAAAGACTAAGGGTAGCCAAAAGAGCGATTTATGGGATATTTTTCATGTTCTCGTTTGGTAGATAGCGTGCACAAGACTCAGCGATCCCTCCCCAACAGCTCAGTCGTTCCACCTCGTACGACCGGAGAGTCTCTCAATGCGCTTATCTACCCGTCCGCTCTTAGCCTGCGCTGTCTCCATCCTTGAGCCTCTCACCCGATTGGGAAGCCGGGTGCTGTGTTCGTAGAGGATTCCCCTTCAACTCTCTCGGGCCCCGTTTCAAAAATTGATTACAAGAAAAATAGGAGCATTCATTTCATGAGACACAAGTTTTTGTACTCTGCAGCGGCTCTCTTGCTGGCATCATTGACCTCACAAGCCAATGCCAGCACCTATCAGTTATCCTTCGGCGGTCCCGGAGTAAGTGGCGCCCTTACGCTGACCTACGGTGCTGGCACCGACTCGAAGTATCCTCAAGCCACTGAGATCACAGCAATCAGCGGTCTCTTCACCGATACAAACATCGGTATCGTCAACGCCACCATCACGGGTATCGTGCCGATCAATCACGCCGCACCAGAAGCGACGAACCTCCTGGCGCCAAATGACTTCAGCAAATTCCCGGTGGCTGTCGGAACAATGGACGGCTCCCTCTCCTACGACAACCTCATCTACTTCGGCGGCTCCCCTCAAACAGCTAGCGACTACCCCTTCCACGGCGGCATTCTTGACATCTACGGACTGCTCTTCACCATCAACAATGGTGATGTAGTCAACTTCTGGAGCAACGGCATCACCCCTGGCACTACTCTCCCCGACTACGGGGTGGCAGTCGCGACCAGCGCCACAACACTGGACTACACCGGCGGTGTAGCAATCACTCCGGAGCCCAGCACACTGTTAATGCTTGGCACTGGCCTGTCCGGTTTGATCGTTACGTTGAAGCGGAAGCTCTAGCTCTCCGCACATAAATCCCTTGGCACCTGCAAGGTCGATAAAGGAGTTGGCGGCGAAAGCTGTCAGCTCTTTTATCTTTGGTGCCCGCAATGGCACATGAGGAGGAAAGACGGTTCAAGGACCGTTTTGCGTCCACGCTTCATCGCTGCCGTGAGATTCCACTGACAGAGCTAGTGGAAACGACGTAAACAGACCACAGTTGAAAGCGGCCCTGGACTACCTGCGTGACGGGGATGTACTGGTCATTCATAGCATGGACCGACTGGCGCGTAACCTGGACGACTTGCGGAAGATCTAGGCATTGGCATGCCGAGACAGTATCTTCTTCCGCCGGTTTACCGGCAGTGATTCGTCTATGACAAATTCGGCGAACTTCAGAATCTCCGCCTTCGAGCGATACGGAAGCCGGCCAGTGATTGCCAGTTTTGCAATGCCATGCACCATCGACCAGGCGAGCAGGGCCAGGTCAAACGGGTCTCCGGACATTAGCTGCTTCTTCTCCTGACAGTCCTTTACCAGACTCACGAGGACGGAGAACGCACGCTCCGCAGCGTCGGCCGCCTCAGGATGCGTTTGCTTGGAAAACGGCGCGTCGAACATGACTGTGAAATGTTCGGGCCTGCGCAAGGCAAAGGAAACATAGGCCAGTCCTGCGTGTTTCAGGCGGTCCAGCACATTGGTCTCCTTGCCGGCCGCCTCGAGCATGACATCGGTCAGCTCGCCATAGCCCTGTGTGGCGACGGCTGCCAACAAGGCATTCTTGTCTTGAAAATGCCGGTACGGTGCATTGTGAGAGACGCCTGCCAGCCGAGCCACCTCTCGCAAGGTGAAAGCAGTTGGCCCGACCTCTGCGATCAGTCGGATGGCGGATTCGAGCAACGCCTCTCGCAGGTTGCCATGGTGGTACGGCTTAGGGTGTTCCATCGTATTCGTGTCATTCTAGCTTGCGGTGTTGACAGGGGCAACATAACCTGCACCCTCACAAAAATCGATGTTGACATAGACAACATTCTAGGCGCATGATGGGGCAACTCGGATGTTGCCACTGTCCACATAGGGGCTATTCACATCCGACCGAGGGGAGACTTCAATGAATAAAATGCGCGTTCGTATGCTCCATAAAGTTTTTCATTCTGGTGGTGCGTGGATGAGGGCAAGGCCCATAATCGCGGCCGTGCTGTCAGGCATCGCCCTGCTCATGCTGGCCGGCTTCGCATCTGGCGCAGCGGACGATGACCGCCAGAACGCGACAGATAGAGGTGCAAGCAAAGCAGCGATCGAACAATTCTGGAGTGTTTATCACGGCAATGAGTACAGCGCCATTCCGCAAGTCCAAGCCCAATTGCAAAACGCCATCCAACACGACCCCGACAATTCCACACTCTATGCGCTTCTGGGGGCAACCTACTTCTGGCACTACGGCGAATACACGCGGGACACCAACCTCAATCTCGCCGTCTTGCAGCAAGATTTGCCAAACGCAGTCAACTTCTTTGGAAAAGCCCTAGAACTCGACTACTACGGAAAACACCTGATCGGATATATCAACGACGACCATCTGCCCGGATACTTGGGAATCACCACCGTCCACTTAGGCCAGCAGAACAGAGATCCGGATCTCATCGCAAATGGCGACCAGATGCTCGACTTCGCCGCATACCAGTTTCCGGAGTTCAACAACTTCAACCGATGGGCCGCGCACAACACCGATCCCAAAGACAGCGACAGTTATAAGAAAGCCCTCGATTCGCTTTGGCAGGCCCTGGATACCTGCGCGGGAACCACGGTTGATCGCTCGAACCCGGACTTGAAGCCGTATCTCTATCTTCAGACCCCGGTCGGCCGCAAGAAAGCCTGCTGGTCAGAGGGCGCGCTCGCACCCCACAGCTTTGAAGGCTTCATGCTCAACCTCGGCAACGGCCTGGTCAAGGCGGGCCAGGTCGAAGCCGCCAAAGTCATGTACGCGAACGCGAAATACGCCGATAACTACTCGATGTGGCCTTACAGGAAATACCTGGAAGAAGTGGCCAATTCCGATCTCTACGCCCGAGCGGCGCTGTATGCCGATAGCAATTCCGCAAACGATCCCCCTCCCGGCGTTCCCAACCGTGGCTGCTCCTATTGTCATGCAACCGTCCCTGAGCCCGACACTCCTTCAACCAGCGGACAAAAGTAAACAAATTTCACACGGAGGAAAATCATGCGCGCGTTTGTTACAGGCAGTACATTATCAGGGCTGTGAGGCTGGGTTCATTGGGCTTTATATTCGAGATCTCCGTTCTCATCAATAGCTGATCGCACGAGTTGTCGGTGTGCGCGACTGGCGCCGCGCACACCAATATCTTCCGCTCAATTAGATACCTCCCGAATCTGGTCCCAAGAGGAGAGCTCTAAACTCGTCACGCGGCTAGTCCGCCAGAACTCGTACATGCCGCCCAATGAAATCACGAGAGCAGCCAAGAGGCGTCGATGGAGATGCATGCCATCCAGCCTAAACAAGCATCCAAGAGTCAGGCTGCATCGTCGCCAACTCGGACAGAACCTCTTTTGCAGGCCAATGTCCGGATAGCCGGTTTTTCGTCCATGTGAGGGGAACACGTTAGCAAAACACTGGAGGACCCTTGAGGAGGCATCCGGTAGAAACCTGTAAACAAACAGAAAGTGGCATAGTTCCGAGGATTGCCCTGCTGCTGTGCGCTGGTTGCCAGACTCCGGCGGAAATTGATTTCTCCGCTCAGAAGCAACTGTGGATCCCCAATCGGCGTACGGCGCAGCGACACCTGAGCCATTGAGCGGGCGCTGTCCACTCGCCATTGCGGACTCCATGGGTCAATTTCTAGGCTTTTTGACTTGGAATCCGCTCAGGACTATCCTCCGTCACATCGTGCTTCCCAACTTCTGAATGCTTGGCTATGAGAATTGACGATGCAATTTCTCATCCGCAAGTGAGCGCACTGCTGGTCCGCTGGCCAGACGGCGATCACGCCGCCCTGGAGCAGTTGGTGCTGCTCGTGTATGACGAGCTGCGCCGGCGGGCGCGCAGTTATCTTCGTCGTGAAACGCCCGGTCAAAGCGCAGCACTGGTTCATGAAGCGTACTTGCGCATGGTCGGAAAGGATCCACCTGACTGGCAGAATCGCGCCCATTTCTTTGGAGTCGCTGCTCGTTTAATGCGAGAGATTCTGGTGGACCGCACACGGAAATTCAGGGCCGCCAAGCGGGGCGCGGGTAGGGGCGAACTTCCATTGGATGAGGCCATCGGCCTGCCGCATCAGAGCAGCGTGGATCTGATTCTCCTGGAGCACGCTCTCGAACGCCTCGCAAAACTCGATGAACGTCAGTGTCGGATTGTCGAACTCAGGTTTTTTACCGGTCTTTCTTGGGAAGAGACTTCGGTTGCCCTCGGCATCTCTGAGGCTACCGTCTCGCGTGAATGGAGCTCGGCGCGACTTTGGCTGAGCCGTGAGATCGCAAGGGCTGGACCGGCATGACTACCGAACGATGGCAGCTAGTGAAAGAAGTCCTCAACGGTGCCTTGCACGTTGGCGGGGAAGAACGTGCGACATTTCTGGGACGTGCGTGCCAGACGGACCCCTCTCTCCGAATCGAAGTTGACGCCCTTCTTGCCTCTGCTCCCGATGTTGTGCAGCAATTCCTCAAATCCCCGCCGCCGCATCGGATGCAACTGGCGAAAGGTTCTCGGCTCGGACCATATGAAATCGACTGTCTGGTCGGTTCGGGCGGAATGGGCGAAGTCTACCGAGCTCGCGATACGCGGCTGGGGCGAGTCGTCGCTATCAAGGTCTACCTTGAGCCCCTGAGAGAGCGTTTCGAGCGAGAAGCTCGGGCTATCTCCGCGCTGAATCACCCTAACATCTGCACACTCCACGACATCGGGCCGGATTACCTGGTCATGGAATTGGTGGAGGGACGGTCGCTGGCAGACCGGCTGAAGCAGGGCCCTCTTTCCCCGAACCAGGTGTTGCAATATGGTGCGCAGACTGCAGATGCTCTGACCACAGCGCACGCCCAGGGGATCATCCATCGCGATCTGAAACCCGGAAACATCATGGAGACTCCCAAAGGGATTAAGCTCCTCGATTTCGGTCTGGCGAAATATGCAACAACAACCTTGTTCGGAGATGCCGAGACGACGCTGACAGCGCAGGGTGCGGTCCTGGGGACACCGGCGTACATGGCCCCCGAACAACTCGAAGGCCACGACTGCGATGCTCGCACCGATATTTTCGCGCTGGGGCTAGTGCTGTTTGAGATGGCGACCGGAAGCCGCGCGTTCGGCGGATCGAGTCAAGCGGAGTTGATATCCCAAATCTTGCATGGCGAACCGGCGTTTGAGAAACTTGCGCCTCCGGCATTTCGCCGTCTCGTAGAACGATGCCTTGTAAAGGATCCTGCGAAGCGGTGGCAGTCAGCATCTGACGTGAAGCTGGCTCTCGAAGATCTGGAGAAGAAAGCGTCATCCACACGCATGACGACGGGCCCGTTTGCCGCAAGGACAAAGCGTAGCCGGAGATCAACATTGACGGTTGCACTTGTGGTCTCCGTTCTGATTGTTGCAGCTTGTACATGGACATGGTGGGCTCGCAATCGGCCGGCACGGATAACCGGAGGCATAAAATTGATTCCGCTGACCACTGACCCCGGAATTGAGCAGGAACCGTCGCTTTCGCCGGATGGAAGCCAAGTTGCCTACTCGTGGAACGGACCGGACCAGGCGAACTTCGACATTTATGTGAAGACCACAAAAGCCGGAGCCGCGGTGGCCGCGTCGCCTTTACGGCTGACGCGAGATCCGGCGGACGATACCAATCCAGTGTGGTCGCCGGACGGAAGTTCGATCGCTTTCCTGCGTAAATTGAATGTTGGAAACCAGTTCGGCATAATGCTGATGCCGGCTCTCGGTGGACGGGAACGCAAGCTGGCTGAAGTATCGATCGGGGAAACGGGTTATTTTTATTCACCCTATCTGGCGTGGGCACCGGACAGTCAATCACTCATCGTCACCGACCATGCATCCGCTGGCCGCCCCACCGGTTTGTTTCTTGTCTCCGTCCGCACTGGAGAAAAACATCAACTGACCTTTCCGCCCAGCGGGGTAATCGGAGATCATTGCCCGGCGGTATCTCCGGACGGCAAAACTCTTGCCTTCCGACGCGCACATGCAGAGGGCAACTGGCGGGGAACCATTTATCTGCTCGGACTAGACATCGACGGCAGGGCTCGGGGTGAACCCCGCGAAGTGGTGCTCGCGCCCTGGGTTGCGACCCCAAGTGAAGTCTTTAACTGGTCATGCGTGGCCTGGACGGCGGACAGCCGGAAGCTTGTCTTCGTCCACGATCTTGGGCTCTGGACCCAGCCGCTCTTACCGGAAGACCGAAACCCCGCCCGCGGTCAGGCAGTCATGGCAGTCGAGACTGGCGCCGGACTCAACTTCATCACGAGCTCTCTCACCTCGCCACGTTTGGCTTACGCCCTGAGAAACGGCGGGGGACAGAGTATCTGGCGCATGCAAATTCCGGAGAGACATACAAAAGGAGGGCCCCCGGAGAGAATGTTTGCATCAACCAGGGAGGAATTTGCCCAGCAATATTCTCCCGATGGCAAGAAGGTGGCGTTTGAATCCAAGCGGGGAGGTAACCTTGAAATCTGGGTTTGCGAAAGCGACGGCCAGGGTTGCGCCCAGCTCACTACAATGGGGTCCTCCGCAACTGGCGTACCGACGTGGTCTCCCGACGGGAAGCAGCTTGCCTTCTACTCCAATGTGCAGGGCAACCCCCAGATATTCGTAATCCCGGCAGAAGGAGGAGCCACGAGGCGCCTCACTTCTCTAACTGCCGGAGCCATGTTCCCGCGCTGGTCGCGCGATGGGAAATGGATTTACTTCTCCTCCACGGAGAGCGGCGCCACCCAAGTGTGGAAGGCGCCTTCCGGCGGTGGGCAAGCTGTTCAGGTAACTCATCACGGCGGGCTGGTTGCTTCCGAATCGCCCGATGGAAAATGGCTCTACTTTTCCGGCGAAGGCGCGGACTCCAGACTTCAGAAAATGCCGGTAGGACGCGGTGAGGAGACCCAGGTTTTGCCTTCCATCACCAGTTGGAACTTTGCCGTGATGGATGATGGCGTCTATTTCCTCACCGGGACCGGCCATCGCTACGCAATCGAGTTTCTTAACTTCGCTACCGGCAAAACGGAAGTGGTAGCCCCTGTTGGCCAGGCCTATTTCGGGTTCAGCGTCTCCCCAGACCGTAAATGGATCCTGTACGACCAGACGCTTCCGCCGAGCAGCGAGTTGGTTCTGGCGGAGGGCTTTCGATAAACTGCTAACACTCAGATTGACTTGGAGAATGGACGCGTCACGAACAACATGACCAGGTCATTGTTCAGGTATGGCAACTACAAGAAAAGACGCGCCCATTCTCAGCCAGCGCGTAGTCGACACCGATGGACTCGTTCCCACATCGCTCTTCCATTCCATCTTCATTAGTCATCAGCGGAGTTCGCCATCCTGAACCCTTCGTTTCCCAAGATTAGCCGCTAAAGCCTGGCGACTGAGACACCGAAGTGGAGTGGAATAGAAGACTGGGTTTTGAGAAAGTCCCTAGTGGCTGTCCGGCGGAGAACCGAACTTGCCGATAACGTGTGTGCCAGTTCAACCGGTCGATGCAACACCATCTAATCAGCTGATCCACAAATGCTAGCCCTGAAGAATCGATCTGTTTGGCTGATGTGGCCAAACCTAGCCAGGGTAAGGTTCCGGCTGATCTAACCCTAGCCAGCGCCGTTAGCTTTTGTTTTCAATGAATGTGGGTTCTAAGCTGAATATGAATTCATATCAGATGGTGTTGCACCGACCGGTTGAGACCGCCGGACTTTTCAGGCGCAACGCCGATATCCTGGGGTTTGTGAAGCATTGTCCTGAGGTCCTTCGTTCTCATCATAGTGGGATGCGGAGAACGGTTCGCGGATAGCCAGCTTGATTCCGTAGCTGGCAAAGATGCGGTTTGTGCTGAGGATGGGCAGGGATTCTGTGAGAGCCTGGGCGATGAGGATACGCCGTGGTGGTACATAAAAATTGATCCAGATGCCCGTGTTGCATTCAGGACTCGGCTAGTACAGGGGGAGTTTAGCGCTCGCCGATAAACTCGACTGAACCATTGGGGTCGGATAGTACTGCGACGATAGCGTATCCCTTCTGCGTGAGAGAGATTGGGCCTGGTGTGCTCTGGGACACTGTCATGAGGGGCCGGGCGAGGGTATCGCCCTGCACACGGGTTCCAACGAGAATGTAGTTGTCCCCGTTGCCCGATGGTGTCATCGCCGTGAGGATGTAGCCTTGGGCGGCAAGATTTGCGATATTGCTGGCCACGCTGGCGAAGGTTGATGTGACTACGTTGGCCTCATAGATTGTCGATGGATCTTGCTGCCAACCGTAGGAGAAATAAACGACAGAGCCGGAATCGAAGGAGATGGCAGTGATGACCCTGCTGTGAGCTCCCTCCTGAGTTGCGGCTGCCTGAAGATTGGTGAAAGAGACGGTTTGCTGTGAGCTGTCGAAATTGCCCTGCAGGGAAGGGATCCATGAAGCTGCGAATTGATTGCTAGCTTGTTCGAGATCCAGAGAGGTAACGACGTAGTTGATGGGACCAAATGGATTATTGGTACCGAGTTGCATATCCGACTGAAGGTTCGAGTAGAAGTCGCTGGCGTATTGAATGCCGGGAGTGCTGATGTTGGAGGGGAGCTGAAATTGCTGAAATTCCCAGGAACAACCGACTCCATCCGTTAGGGGCGGATTGAGGCAATGGCCTGGGCCGAGAAATAACGGAGTTCCGGCGCCATAGTGATAGATATACCTCCCAGAAAGAGTCGTCTCAGAGGTGCCACCATCGTCATACCCGTTGAGCGTGAAGGCAGCGTCAACCTGCTGGAAGCGCAGATCGCCGGCCTTGGGAGCACGCCCGGTAAGTGTGAGCGAGGCTGGACTGCTGGTGACCTTGCCGAAGGTGTTGTTGCTGACGGCCACGGTGAAGATAGAGCCTGCGTCGGTAGTTACGGTCGCCGGTATCGTATAGGTGCTACCAGTTGCACCGGGGATTGGGGAACCATTCCTGTTCCATTGGTACTGAATCGGACTGCCCGTAACGTCGGCGGAAAATGTGGCAGCAAGCCCCAGGGGAACAGTCTGATTCTGGGGTTGAGCTGTGATGGCCAGCGGAGAATCGAAAGGAGGTTTTGCGTCACTAAGACTTGGTGCACAACCCAGAAGGTGAAAACCCAGTACTGAAAGAAGAAGCAGTTGTATCCGGAACGACTTCGATCCGGTTGCGGATACAAATTGTTCAGAAAAGGAACAACTCAGCGAGACCCATTTCATTGGAAAAGGGTACCCGACCGAATTGTGGCGAGCCAGTTAAATCGGAAAATGGGGAACTCTTTCGAGTCCCCCATTTTGGTTATTGCGTGAAGCGCTTTTGTACTACTTAGCGGCTAGTTCTTCCTGTTCGCCTTCCATGCGCATCTATGGGATTACACACCTTGCAGGCACTTGAACGCTCGCAGTTTGGGTGCATCGGAATGCCCGCTACGGATGGGAGGCCAGTTGCTTCTCCGACTCCGTGACCAACTTGCGGAAGGCCTCGACCGCTTCAACGCTCTTCCCTGAGTACGACCAGACTGCCGGAGCATCGATTGGAGACCAGCGCGGTTCATCCGTGGTTCCGCGGTAGACGACGAATAAATCCTGGGAAGGGCCAGCCTCGGCCTGGGGGTGGGGCGCGGCAGGCCGGTTTCCGTCGACGTTGGAGGGGTCGTTTGTGATTCCTGAGTTGCCCGTACGTCGAGACACATGAGTAGTAGTTTCATTCGGGGAGCTAGTCGAGCCAACGTTCACTGGAGGAGTCCCATTTATCGGAGTACCACTTATTGTAGTTTGTACTGCTTTACCGTTGCCCTTCCGCACCATGATCACGAGATCGGCTGTAATTGCGTCCTGCACACGCATAAACCGCCCCCACTTATCTAGGGCTTGCTCGACATTCACACGCGCGCGGCTATTGGCGTTTGGGTCTGCGGCGTCCACACCGGCGGTTGGATCGACGATCACGAGGACGGTCCTGGCTTGCAGGACATCCGCCGGTAGAACGGCCTTCTTCTTTTCTTTGGCGAGGGCAAGAGAACAGCAAAAGATGATCGCGGTGAGCGCCGGGAGTTTGTAGAAATTCATAGCGTCCCCTCAGCTACGCGCCGAGTTTACACCTCACTACCTAACGCTGTCGAAAAACCGGGTTATAGGCAACTACGCCGACTGGCCTTCCTTACCCCGCAGAGGTGCGCGGATTGCTCGATGTCCGCGATGCCCGCAAACCGCTCACGGACGCTGCGCCAGCGTCCCATTCTTCACCCCCAGCGAGAACGGCGTCGCCACTGGCGTCGCCGCTCCAATAAACTCCGCCACGGTCCCCGATGAAAGCAGCACCCACACGTTCCCGCCACCGTCAACCGCAATCGACCGCGGGACTGAACCCGGTCCGGGGTCACCGATGGGTGATAGCAAGCCGAGGGTTGTGGTGCCGGTATATCCTTTGGCGCCCGACAGAATCGTCCCCGTATTCGACATTTCCGCCACGGCGCCGGAGATCATTGGATTTGGATTCCGTCCGTTCACCCTGGTCAACCACACCGCTTCGCTCCACACATTGCCCGCTCCATCAAGAGCGAATGTATTCGGAGCCCAATACAGACAGAGAATGATGAGATCCCCAACGATCCCGGGCGAGACGCAGTTTGCGTATCCACCCGAAGGCGAAAGCTGAGCGCCGCTTGAACTCAACTTCGCAACGTTGTTAAGACCGAAGGCCGAAGATACGGGGTGGCCCAAGCCGGTATTCGTCCATGCATTGCCGCTTCCGTCGAACGCCACATCCACCGGTGCGAAATCCGTAACCGTATAGCCGCTCCCCGAAATCACGGTCCCGCTGTTGTTGAACTCCGTAACCGTGCTTCCGTTTGTCACCCACGCATCTCCGGCCTGGTCAATACCCAGTCCTGCCGGGGCCGCGGCTCCAATCGGGAATCCCGACGCCCCGGACAGAATATTGCCGTTGTTGTCCAGCTTGATCACGCTCTTGCTTCCCCCATCTGCCACCCATGCACTGCCCTGTCCGTCCAGCGCGATGCCATACGGCGTATTCAGGCCTCCTCCGGTAAATCCGTTCGCACCAGAAAGGATCGTTCCACTGCTGCTGAACTTCACAACGTTTCCCGTGCTCGGCACCCATACATTCCCCGCCGGATCGATCGCGATGCCAGCCGGTGAAGACAAGCCGCCTCCCGTATATCCGTTGGAACCGGAAAGCGCCGCACCATTGCTGCTCAATTCCGACACACTATAGGGGCCTCCATTTACCGCGTTCGTAAACCATGCATTGCCCAACGCGTCGATTGCCATATCCCCAAACGGGGATGGCCCGACATTCGTATATGTCACTGCCATCACCCAGTCGTTCGGCGCCGCCGACAGCGTCGGTTGGAACGGAGGTGTGGGGCTGGCTAACGCAAACAGCGCACTTACGTTGTTCGCAGGGTTCCGGGTAACATTCAGAATCCCCTGGATAGTATCGGTCGGGGCCGTCCCTCCGCTCGGCGTCGCGGCCGCAGCCAACGCGATACATGGGCCTGTCGTCCCGGTCGAATTCACGCACGACGCAACGATGTTCCCCAGCGTATTGATCGCGGCCTGCGGTGGAGTGCCATTGCCTGCCGGCGTCACCGACAAAGCCGCCCCGGTCGTTGTGTTCACCAGGTTGTTCACCATCTGAAACGAGTTGGCAAGTCCAACGGCATTCGTACTGCTCGTCCCCAAATGCGTCGCATCGCTCCCCATAAACGCGGCCAGCGCATACACCGACGCCACTGTCGTCACCTCATTGATTGAGATGAACTCATTCGGGTCCAGCGTGTACTCACCGCCATGCAGGCTGCACGGCCCCAGTGCCGCCATCAACGCAATCGCAGCGTTGTTCGTTCCCGGCGCCAGCCCGGGATTGCCTCCCGTAGCAACGATATAAAGCTGACTCGACGACGAAGGACAGGTATAGTCGCCCGTAATCGTAAAGCTGCCAGTGGCATCGGTGACCACTGGCGACGAGAGCAGCGCCGTCGCACCTGCACCATACCCGGTTGTCGCTGCTGCATAAAGCTGGAGGCTCGATCCCGAAATCGGCTGCTGTCCGCCGTGCAGTTTCCCGCGGAGCCGCCCTCCGACAAGAGGGCTACTGGAAGAAACATTCGCACTGCAACCGGCGAGTGAAACACAAAGCGCAGC
Organism: uncultured Acidobacteriaceae bacterium; assembly: GCA_963838555.1. Classification (GTDB taxonomy): domain Bacteria; phylum Acidobacteriota; class Terriglobia; order Terriglobales; family Acidobacteriaceae; genus Edaphobacter. Next base: position 17,325 of record CAWIRK010000001.1, read on the forward strand.
CAGAGAGATGCCGCATAACCGCGTGAAGGGGGGAAGGGCAGAAAGGGTCACGAGTCAACACCTCGACACAAAACTGGAACGTCTCAATAACTCGTTCGCCGGAAGTATAGCCCCCTCCATCGCTGCTGCCACCACTTTTTAGGAGTCATAAGGTCGGAAGTTTTTCAACTTCCCCGTAACCCGTGCCAGCTCAACCGGTCGATGCAACACTATCTAATCAGGTGATCCGCAAATGCTTACCCTGAAGAATCGATCTGTTTGGCTGATCTGGCCAAACCTAGCCAGGGTAAGGTTCCGGCTGATCTAACCCTAGCCGACGCTTTCAGCTTTTGTCTTCAATGAATGTGGGTTTGAACTGAGTGTTGCGTCGACCCATTGAGACCACCCCGTTTTGAGGGAACTACGACTCGCCGTTCTGATGGTCGGTCGGCGGATTCTTTCCGAGTAGCCGGTCATCCACCAGGCGCGCTGACAATTGCACTTCCTACAGTTCTCATCCCTAAGATTGATTCGACCCACTGTCCGGGCTCGGGTCGGACCCATTCTCAATTCCCGGTCCCGGACAATTGAACCGAATCGGGCGAACTCGTCGCGTTGCTCACAATCTGCAGAATCGCGCTACGCGTACCGGTGGCGGCCGGCGTAAAGTTCACGGACGCACTACAACTTGCATTAACTGCCACGCTGCTTCCGCAGGTGTTGGAAACGATGGAATAATCTCCGGGATTCGAGCCAACAAGGCCCAGGTTAGAGATCGTAAGAGGAGCATTGCCGTTATTCGTAAGCGTAATGGCCTGTGCGACCGAAGTAACACCCACGCTTCGTGGCGAATAGGTCAGCGTCGTATTCGAAAGCGAAACGACGGGTATGCCTCCCACTCCTGTGAGACCGATAGACGAGGGATAACCCGTCGCGAGATCGGTAACCAGTAAATGGTCATCCGACTCACCTGTCGTCGACGGATTGAAGACGATGGTGAACTGACAAACACTCGTCCCCCGCGGACAGGATGTATTTTGGGATAAATGATAAGCGCTTGGCGAAGTCACTAGGTTCGCGATTGCAGCGTCCTGATTCGGAAGAGTTACCGTTACGGTCTGAGGCGAGCTCGCAACCCCAGTCTGGAGATTTCCAAATTGCAACGCTGATGGAGTGATGATCGGAGAGGGATAGATTCCCTGCCCTGTGATGAGCGCCTGTTGTTTAAAACCGGTGGAGTCTGATAGCGTCAGCATCGCGGAACGAGGCCCGATGACAGTAGGTGTGAAGCGGACCTGAATGGTGCAACTATTCGGCGGATACGGATAACTCACAGCGACGCTGCTGGCCTGCAACGTAGTGCAACCAGAAGAAACAATGTGAAAATCGCCGCTATTCTGAGTACCAGCGCTTAGTGTGGGTGCATTCAAGCTGATAGCAACGACAGAGGAATTGGAAACAGTAAGATTCAGGGTCGTGGAGCGGCCCAGCGCAAGATTGCCGAAATTCAGAGCAATCGGCGAGAAAACGAACGAAGCGTTCGCGCCAAGTCCAAATCCCTGTTCCAGAAAAACCCGGTTCGAGATGTCGATAAAATAAGCGGAGCGCGGTCCAGGTGCGCTCGGACGAAAGCCCATAAATATATCGCACGGGAGAGCTCTTTCCGCCGAGCAGGGATTGTTATCTGCAGAAAAATCACCCGCCTCCGGGCCACTGAGGGTGCCCCCATAGGTCCAGATTGTGCCGACAAGGACTTCGCCGGAGCGGAAAATATTGAATGAGTGTTGGCCAACAATAACGTTCCCAAATTGATCAATGACGCTCACCGAGCGCACATCGCTCGTCAGCTGGACCGTCTGCGCGTCGGTCGTATCGTTGTCGATCACAGTGAGTGTGCCCGTAAACTGCCCTATGCTCGAACCGGCTGTGACCGCGATCGTGCAGACCGACTGCCCGTCCAGCACCAAACCGCAGTTGTTCGTCTGGGTCCAATTTGATGAGCTCAGGGTGATCGCGCCGATCGACAAAGACGTTGTCCCACTGTTGGTCAGGGTCACAGTTCGGATGTCGCCGGGCTGAAGAAAATTAAGGGTAGAGGGCGTGATCGTAACCGGCCCCGCTGATCCGGCAACACCAGATCCAGACAGTGAAATCATCTGTGGCGAGTTGGGTGCGCTGCTGATAACGGACAAGTACGCATTCCTCGCCCCAATCGCAAGAGGAGTGAAGCTGACCTGTACCGTGCATGTTGCAGACGAGGCCAGATTCCCAGGGCAACTAGTGCTCTGTGCAAAATCTCCTGCATTTGGTCCGATGATCGAAAGCCCATAAAGCGCAACCGGGGACGTTCCAATGTTTGTGAGTGTAACCTTAGCCGCCGACGAAGCTACGCCGACCACTGCGTCTGGAAACGACAACTCCGAAGGATCAATCGATAGCGCCAAGGTTGTCGAAGACGGCGTCAGGTTGACCGTCCAGTCAACCGGCAACGCGGACAACGTCGGCACAAACGGAGCCCCGATCGCCGGCGCCAATCCCATAATGACTGAAACATTCTCTGTCGGATTATTCGCGATATTCAATCCCGCCCCAATCACCTCCACCGGAGCCGTCCCGCCGCTCGGGGTTGCGGCCGCAAACAAAGTCCCGCAGACCGACCCGTCTCCCGCAACACCTCCGGCAGAGTTCACGCAGCTCGACAGAATATTCGCCAGCGTATTGAGGGTCGCCACAGGCACCGTCGTTCCTGCCGGGACATTTAACCCAGGGGCCGTACCCGTTGTCGTATTCGCATACTCTGACGCCAGCGTGAACGCGCTCGCCAGCGCCGCCGCATCCGTCGTCCCCGATCCGATGCTGCTGTACGAACTCATAAACGGAGCCAGCGACCACACCGCCGCTACCGTCGTCAGCTCGTTGATATGGATAAACGTCGAGGCGGTAAGGTTGCCGCAAGGCCCAAGCACCGCCATCAGCGCAAGCGCAGTATTGTTCGTCCCCGCACCCAAGCCCGCGTTCCCGCCTGTCGCCGTAATGTAGACCAGCGCAGAAGGCGATGGGCAGGTATACGCCCCTGTAATATCGAAGTTGCCGTCCGCGTCGCTAGCCGTTGGCTGCTTCAGTAGTGGCGTCGCGACCGACCCATCGCCTGTCGTCCCCACCTCATACAATTGCAGCTTTGCCCCAATCACCGGCTGTACACCGCCATAGACGCCACTGTGCCGCACCAGCGGCTCGGTCACTTTCGCGGGCTGGTTCTGCGCACAGCCGCCAAGCAGGAAGGACAACAGGAAAAATCCACAAACAACGCGCAACGAAGTCCAATGTCTTTGAAAAACACTCAACGGGGATCCTTTTGAAGAACGGCAACGAGGACAAATAAGACTCAGGCTAAAGCATTGATGCTCTTACGTCGTTGCTCTGGAACAATCTCTCCCCTGTCATGGCATCAATAGTTAATAGGGATTCTGGACCAATCCAACCCTTCTGCAATAGTCGGCAGCAGTTGGCCACCGTACTTCCCTAAAGTCGCATTTCCGGCAAGTTCATTCTGTATAGGGTCGTAGTTTCCCAAAAACGACAAACGTTTTCCGGGAACTTCGGCTCGCGCCTAGATTGGGACTCGGCTCCTGGCGTTCCGTGGGTCAGTAAACGCAACGGCGTTTCACAGGACTAAAGCGTAAGAGTACCTCAGACTCTTGTTCAATGCGTCCGCCTGTTCGCGTCAGTTGACAGTGTAAGGCAACACGCAGAGACTGAGCGCTCTTCCTGAAGCAAACTGACGGTCCACAAAGACGGAATCCAGGTCAGCCGCGATTATTCGATCTTCAGTGCATCCACAGGATTGATCGCGACTGCGCGAGACGCCGGCAGGTAGCTCGCCAGCGCTGCTGCCGCCAGCAGGATCAGCGGTACGGCGACGAAGCTGAGAGGATCGAGCGGGCTGACGCCGTACAACAGAGACTTCATCAGGCGCGCAACCCCGGCCGCCGCTCCCAGGCCGAGGACAGTGCCGATCGCGGTGAGAACCAAGGCGGCGCGCACGAACATCCAACGCAGCTCGCCTCTCTGGGCGCCGAGAGCGAAGCGAATGCCGATCTCGCGCGTGCGCTGCGCGACCGCATAAGAGATGACGCCGTAGATTCCGATGATGCCCAGCAGCAGCGTCATGGCTCCAGCAATGCAGAGCATGACCAGCGTGAACGAGGTCCGCGCCATGCTCTTGGTGTATAGTGCGCCTGAGGTGGCGATATCGGAGAGCGGCAGGTCGCGATCGACTGACCAGACCGCGTGCTCGGCCTCGCTGAGGAAGGATGCAGAGCCTGCCCGTGACGAGCGGATGACAAAACTTACGTTGCGCTTGACGACTTCCTTTTGCGTGATGAAGTTGTCCTGAAAGAGCGGCCAGTAGGCCGATGAGGGCGGGTCCTTGCTGACGCCGTCGTCGTAGACGTTGCCGACGACGCCGATGATCTCGTGCCAGTCGTCGGTGGAGCCGACACGAATCCGTTTGCCGAGAGCCTCGGCGGGCGAGGTCCAGTATTCGCGCGCAAAGTCCTCCGAGATAAGCACCACCGCGCGCTTCTGATACTCTTCCGGCCAGGTCAGATCCCGGCCTGCGACGATCGGGATCCCCATGGTTGAAAAGAATCCAGGCGAGACGAACTTATGGCTGCGCATGGGCGCGATCTCACCTTGCTTGTAGGGGTGATCGCTTGCGTAGACGGGGTTGAAGTCCCGCCTGCCGGACATGGGGACATTGGTGGTGAAGCCCACCGAGCTGACTCCTGGAATGGCTGCAATTCTCTCGGCGATCGCCTGCTCGGTGCGGAGCACCTGTTCCCGATGGGTACTGGGAACCAGCGACTCCGGAATCGTGATCGCAAACGATTGGAGAGAGTTCGGATCGCTGAATCCCGGCGAGACGCGCGCCAGAGCGAAGAACGTGCGGATCATCAGCCCCGAGCAAACCAGCAACACCAACGACAGCGCCACCTGCACCATCACGAGCGCATTGCGGGCGCGGTGACGTTCGCGGCTCTGGCTCAGCCCGCGTCCTGCCTCGCGCAATCCCGTGCCGGCCGTGATGCCGGAGTACTTCAGTACCGGCGTCAGGCCGATCGCCAGGCTCGCAAAGAATGCCAGGCCAAGGGTGAAGAGAAGGACCGGCAAGTCGATCCCGATCTCATGCAGGCGAGGCAGACCCTTGGGAGCGGCTGCGATGAGCAAACGAAGCGCGCCGAAGGCGAGGGCCAGGCCGACGACGCTTCCAGCGCAGGCGATGACCAGGCTCTCCACGAACAGGCCGGCAACGATGTTTTTGCGGTTGGCTCCCAGAGCGGAGCGCACTGCCATTTCCTGGCGCCGTCCCTCCACTCGCACGAGCATGAGGTTCACCACGTTGGCGCACGCCACCAGCAGCACGATGGCGATCGATCCCATCATCAACCAAAGCACATTGCCTACGTCCCCGATCACATCGTTCTTGAGCGGATGCAGGTCGACGGTAAACTTCGCTTTCTCGAACAACTCCGGGCTGAAACCCCGGGGAGCAGGAAAGCTGTGATTCGCGATTGGGATCAGCCGCTGCAGATCGGTGGACGCCTGATCGAGCGTGACACCCGGTTTGAGCCGCGCGATACCTTGGTAGGAGAAGTTTCCGAGCTGGGTCTGGCTTCGGTCTAGCTGCGCTGGCACCACGACCTCTGCCTTGTCCTGGTCGAGAAAGCGAAAATCCCCTGGCAGAACGCCGATGATCTCGTAGGTCTGTCCATCGAGCCTGAGGGTGCGGCCGACGGCGGAAGGATCGCCGCCAGAGTGTCTTTGCCAGAAGCCATAGGTCAGAACGACAGTCTTCGGGGTATTGGGCGAGTCATCCTGCGCGGTGAAGAGACGGCCGTAGACAGGACGCACACCAAGAACCGGAAGCACACCGTCGGTCACCTGCAGCGCATGCACTTGTTCTGCTTCCGCGCCGCCGGTCATGGTGTAGGAGGCCGAGGCAGCCATGCCAATGTCTTCGATGGTCTTGCTCTGTTCGCGGTCGATGAAATACAGGTATTGCGCCATACCAACTTTGGGAAGATCGAAGCCGGGAGCTTTGAACCATACGCCGATCAGGCGATCGGGCTGCGGATAACTGAGCGGCTTGAGCAGCACACCTTCCACCACGCTGAAGACCGCGGTGGTGGCTCCGATGCCGACCGCCAGCGTGAGCAGCACCGTAGCGGCGAAACCGGGTGACCTGCGCAGGCGCCGGATAGCCAGTTTGAAATCAGTCAGGAGGGATTCAAGCCGCGGCCATTGCCAGACCTCGCTGCTCCGCGTCTGAATGAGCGCCGGATTCCCGAACGCGCGCAGGGCGGCCGAGCGCGCCAGTTCCGGAGATAGATTCTCCAGGCGGATCAGCTCTTCGGTCTTCTCATCGAGGTGCTCGCGCATCTCCTCAGCCAGGTCGCTTTCCAGATTCCTTCGACGAAAGATTCGTTCCAACCAGTTCATCGATGAGGTCCTCCTTAGGAATTTGTGGCCGGCTTCGCGGGTCCGAGTACTGACTGGATACCTTCGAGCATGCGTTCGAAACTGGAGATTTCGCGCTCCAGGTGGCTCAAACCGGCCTTGGTGATTTCATAAACGCGCACTCGGCGGTTAGTCGATGCCGAGACCGCCCACTCGGCCTTGACGAGCTTGCCCTTCAGCAGACGCTGCAGAGCGGGGTACAGCGAGCCTTCTTCCACATGGAGCAGGTTATTGGAACGCTGCTGGATGTGCTGAACCAGCACATAACCATGCGCAGGCTGACGCCGGAGCGATTCGAGAATCATCATCTCGAGAGCGCCGGGAAAAAGATCGCGTGAACTCTCATTGCTATTTTCCATAAGGCATTTAGCGAACATGCCTAGACTAAACAGGTATCGCTTTTAAAGTCAAACGCAAACCAAACCTACTGCGACGCATGTTCAGTTTCGACTGGATGAGCGACCGTAACGGAAACGGGATGACAATCACCGTTCCTCATAAAACTGCGCCCCCTCGTTCGTGACTGGAACCCAACGGCAGCTCTTGAGGAACACAAGTAGACCCAGTCACTCGTCGTCCTCAGATTAGTGACGATATGTCGGCTTAGCGGAAGTGATCTTCGTAGTTCCCCGAAAGTCGGGTGGTCTCAATGGGTCGACGCAACACTCAGTTCAAACCCACATTCATTGAAGACAAAAGCTGAAAGCGTCGGCTAGGGTTAGATCAGCCGGAACCTTACCCTGGCTAGGTTTGGCCAGATCAGCCAAACAGATCGATTCTTCAGGGTAAGCATTTGCGGATCACCTGATTAGATAGTGTTGCATCGACCGGTTGAGCTGGCACGGGTTCTCGGCAAGTTCGTGGAGGCCCTGGCACACTGCGTTTTCGATACCGTTTCCGCCGCCTGCGCACGAGCGATGGGCGATGCGTCGTTCATCTGCCTGTCCCTCGCGTCACGAGCTGTCTTTCAGATGGCCGAGGCTCTGCGAATAAGGTCGAGTTTCTCATGTGCAAGCCCGTGCAAATCGTCTTCGGTTAGGCGGCCGTCGCGAAGTAGTTGAGCAAACACGAGTGGAAGGATGGAGTAGCGGAAGTCGTACCTTCGGTCAATCTCCCGCCGACGTTCCGTCAGCCAGCTTTCCAAATCCCACAGCTCCGACGGTTCCTCGATCCTCGCGGCTCGGCGTTTAGCTTCCTGGAGGACAGCTTCCAATTCTTTGCCAAGCGCCAGGTCGAAGGCTCTGCGAGCAACTGTCTTCTCGGCATGAGACCACTTTAGTTCGTACATCGCGGCATTCTATCGCTTTCAGGGCTCTCTAGCTTCCTGCATTGCAACGGCCATTCTGACATCCCCCTTCGGGCGCTTAGTCGCGGTGCAAGCAAGCGGTAGCACTTCCGGATATGCCGGAAAAGTCGCTTATGAGCCGCCTGGCGGTTCGATCCCGAGGTGATCGTTGACTGCCTGTACCAATCTCTGCCGCGAACCCAGGTATCGTTCTGTAGTTTCCACAGACCGGTGGCCGAGCAAAAACTGGATTTGTTCAAGTTCCCCTCCTGCGGAATGACACAGCCGAGCGCAAGTCCTGCGCAAGTCGTGAGGCGCCAGATTATCAATGCCCGCGAGTTTCGCGTATTCGCGAACGACCCACCAGACCGCTTTCTCACTGAGGCGGTTACCCCAAACGTGGCCGGTCCTGCTGACACAACGGAAGATGATTCCAGTGTCGAAACCGGCGCTAGCAAGCCATGAGTCAATAGCCCCCTTCACCCAGGCCGGGACGGGAACGGTACGGACGTGCCCGCCCTTTCCGAACAGGTCGACGATCGCCCAGTGGCCGTCTCGTTGCTGAAGATGGCTTACGGTGAGCCGAGTGAGTTCCGATCGACGTAGACCGCAGCTCAGGAGTACGGCCAACATCGCGTAGTTCCTTTTGCCCTTTACTGAAGCCCGGTCGGGAACGCCAAGCAGCTCTCTTCCCTGCGTGGACGTCAACCAGTTGCCGAGTCGAATACCGAGGCGCTTGGCACCTTTCACTCGCCGGATACCCGCTGCGAGGTCAGGACTCAGCAATCCGTTGTCAGACGCTTCATACGCGAGCCGCCGGACAGCTGCGAGACGCAGGTTGATGGTCGCGGGGGCCAGTTGGCGGGATTCCAGGTAGTAGCGATACCGTAAGACTACGGTCCTGCCGAATGCCAGGCGAGGTTCCGAGCAATACCAACTGATGAAGTCATCGATGGCAAAGCCATAGGTCCGCTGTGAGGCGGCTGATCCCAGGCTCTGAAGAACGGATGATTTGGAGTGGTCGAGGTCGGGTAAACGCAGGACGCTTCTGGGCGACCTGCGCTTGGGCTTGTTCTTCTGTCGCATGGCAGCGGTCTCCCTCACCGCCGCTCAATCATCTGCCCAGCCAAGTTGTCTTTGCTGAAAATCCGTTTTCAAGGAACTTCGACGCCAAGGTTCTAGGCGCGCCCGCTTCTCGCTGATACTCTGGCGTCAGCACGGCCCCCAAGGAAACCTATGCCGGAGACGCCGGACATCGCGGAAGAGCTTCCGCCTGCCGACGTCGCGGCCGTGCCCGCTGAGGCGACGTCACCGCTGAGCGATGGCGAGACGGCAGAGAGTGCGGAGACAGCACAGGTTCCGGAGACTGCGAAGGAGCAGGAAACCATGCTTGAGGTACACCCGGCGCACCATGCGGCCAGTAGCTGGAAGGAATTCTTCGTCCATATCGCGACGATTGTGCTTGGGTTGCTGATTGCGGTCGGTCTGGAGCAGACAGTGGAGTACTTCCATCATCGCCGCGAGGTCGCGGAGGTGCGGGAGGATCTGCGGGGCGAGCGCGAAGCGAACAAGAACTCCTTTAGGAGTGAGACGACCCACTGGCGCTGGGAGACGGCTGAACTCGAAAACAACCTGATGGTATTAGCCTATCTCCAGAAGCATCCGGGCACGCCGGATGAAAAGCTGCCCGGCAGCCTCGTCTGGTCCCATGGTTCCAGTCCTAACACCCAGGCCGCCTGGGATGCGGCCAAGAACAGTGGCGTCACCAGCCTTATGCCCCATGAAGAGGTAGAGCAGTACGACGACACCTACAACAAACTGAGGAGGATTGATGACGCGCGGTCGTTTACGTTTGACGCGATGAATGACGCCTCAAGGTACGAATTGACGGATAGCCGGCTTTCGAACCTAAGCCCCGCTCAGATCGGCGAGATCACCACCCTGACGCAGATCGCGCTAACCAGGCATTGGCTGGAGGGTGTCGCGCTCGAAAACACAGCTCGGATATTCAAGGATTTTCCGCCCTCGATCACCTCAGAGGAGCTCTCTCAGGTCCATAACCGGAAAAGTGTCGCTGAGAGGATGAAGGACCCGGCCTTTGCTCTAACGATCTCGCGGATGAAGGCAGCGGGGTATGTGCCATAGGCGGCGGCCAGTGTGCAGGTTCCGGAGAAGAAGCAGGTGCATCGCTCCATGCGAGGCGTCTACCCGCCGCATCACGCCGCCAACCCCTGGCGCGACTTCTTTATCCCCTCCCTTCGATGAGGCTAGAACTTTTGAATTCCTGCAAAGTCCTGCCCCGGTTTGCGGCAAGTTCGGCGCTTCAGGAGACCGAAGTTGGTCAAAACCCCGTTTTTCGACAACTGACCATTAGCACGGCTGCCGATCACTTCCGCTAAGCCGACTTCCCAGGACTAATCTTCGGGGGTACAAGTGCAGGAAAAGAGTTGTGGGGCACACCTTTTCAGCTCAGAATGATCGGGACCCAGTTCCTCAAGCTGCTCGCTGATCCAGATCGAGTGCGTGCCCGCTTCTATCGCGATCCACACCCGAGGCTGATCGGTAAACCACTTCTCGACTCCCGAGGGACTGGCACGAAACCGGCCCCGGCTCCTCCTCTTTTGAGTTTTTTTTTGCAGAACAGCGTGGTGGGTAACCTCAAGCGCGGAATGAGCCGGACCGTGCGGCTCGACGGGCAGTTTTGCCCACAAGCGCTGCTAGGCCCGTGAGCAGCATCGTCCAGGAGGCAGGTTCGGGTGTCGCGACCGTGAACTCGAGCCCATACGGGACTGTGCCCGCGCTTGCCTCTTGCACCCAAAACGAATACGTTCCCGCCGGTAGCGGAGCGATGAAACCGGTGGACCCCAGGCCCGACGTCCCCATCAACGGCAGAATGTTTACGCCAATATCTCCGGTGTCGTAGTGGAACCAGCCGAGAAGTCCCGTCGCATCGGTAGCGGCTGTCGAGACGGTCACTTCCGGTCCCAATTCAATGCCGATGAACGAGTCGCCGAGGGTCCCGAGCGTTTGCGTGCCGGGCAGGACAGTAATGGCCGTCAGTTCCATGCCTTGAGGCACAGTGAACGTGAAGTAATCGCGATCGATAACAGTGCCAGTCTTGCCGGTGGTTCCGAAAAGGTCGTTGAGTCCCAGCGAAACGGTCAGCAGCGTAGGGGTTAAACCAGAATTGGACAGGTCGCCCGAAACACTCTCGTTGTAGAGAGTGTCCCCATGGGCGGCCGTACCGTACAGAAAAGCGCATGCCAGCAGAAAGATACTGCGCATAGGTGAAGTCATTCAGTGTCTCCTCGTCTAATCTGAAAAATGAAAGCTCGAATGGTTGCAGCCCGGTTCTAAATCAACGTCTTTTCCCGTTGCCGTCGCCAAAGGAAATACTCGGACACTATGGAACGACTGGGTGCGTGGTTCAAGCGGTAAGGCGCAGAACTGCAGCTATTCCTCGACTTGCCGTCGAATGCAGTCTTTTGCCGCCCCTTTTGCGGGGCAGGGGTACAATTTGGATCGCGGGTTCGTGACAACTGCGGACCGACCTGGAGAGCTCGATGGGCGAACCGTCCGTTGGTACACCGCCATCCGAGAGACCGCTTGCAGACCGGCTAGTCCGGCTGGATTCTTGGAAGGAAATCGCCGCCTACCTCAAACGCGACGTGACGACGGTCCAGCGTTGGGAGAAGCGCGAAGGTATGCCCGTCCACCGGCATGTGCATGACAAGGGTGGCTCCGTCTATGCCCTGACCGAAGAGCTCGACGACTGGATACAGAGCCGCCGGCCGCGTCGCGATGAACCCGAAAAGGAGCCCGAGGCTGAGATGCCCCCGCCAGCCCCGATCGGTCACGGCGCGACTGCCGCGCGCAACAGTCGCCTGTGGTTTGCTCTGGCCGCCGTTCTTTGCCTCTGCCTGGCGGCGGCTGCGTGGCTCGTATTCCGGCATCGCGCAACTGTTTCGTTTGAGCCCAAAATTCGTTCGTTGGCCGTGCTCCCGCTCCGAAACTTGTCGGGAGATCCAGCGCAGGAATACCTGGCCGACGGCATCACCGAGGCCATCATCAGCCGCCTCTCCAACATTCACGATCTGCGTGTGACCTCTCACACCTCCGTGATGCGCTTCAAAAATCCGCAGCTCTCCATCCCGGAGATCGCCAGAACACTCGGCGTGGACGCTATCGTCGAAGGCTCTGTGATGAAGGAAGGCGATCGCATTCGCGTGACAGCCCAGCTAATTCGCGGCGCAACCGACACGCATTTCTGGTCCCAAACCTATGACCGCGAAATGCCCGATGTGCTTACCCTCGAGAGCGAATTAGCGCTGTCCATCGCCGAAAAAGTGGAAGTAACGATCACCGGGGAGGAACACCAACGCATCAGCTCCGTCGGTCGAATTGCGCCTGAAGTCTACGAGAGCTATCTGAAAGGCAGCTTTGCATTAGGACAGGGAAACAGAGCTGCGGTTGAGCAAAGCATTCCTTATTTCGAGGACGCACTCAATAAGGACGCGAGGTTTGCACCGGCTTACCTGGGCCTGGCAGAGGCCTACACCAACCTAGGAACGGTCTTTGCCGGAGTTTCTCCGGAGACAACCCGGCCGAAAGTCACGAGCTTCGCCCGAAAAGCTCTGGAATTGGACCCGGATCTTGTTGAAGCCCACGTTCTGCTCGCGAATGTCCTGCAGGAAGCATGGCACTGGACTGAAGCGGAAGCGGAATATAAGCGCGCCCTTAAATTGAACCCGAATCACGCCGATGCCCACGCGAGGTTTGCGCTGTGGCTGTCATGCCAGGGACGTACCGACGAAGCGGTGGCTTCGATCCAACTTGCTCGGGCGTTGGACCCAGTTGGGGTCTCGGGTGACAGAGTATCGTGGATCCTGTTTCAGGCGCATCGGTACGATGACGCCATCCGCGAGTCACACAGTGCGTTGGCCCTGCAACCGAACAATGCGGTCAATCTTATGAGCCTGGGATTTGCGCTGATCGCCAACAATAGCCCGGCAGACGCAATCCCCGTATTGGAAAAGGCGATCTCCCTTTCCCCAGGCAGTCCTGCGGCAACCGGCGTGCTCATCAGAGCGTACGCCCACGCGGGACGGCGCAGCGACGCGATGCGGCTGCTCGCGGAACTGAAACGTCGCAGGGAGACAGACTACATTCCTGCCGCTGCGTTTGTGAATGCTTACCTGGGTCTTGGCGACAACGAACAGGCCTTCTACTGGCTCGAGCAAGCCTTCAGGGAGCAATCGAATATCCTGCAATTCCTCAAAACCCATCCATACTTCGATCCGATCCGCGGCGACCCACGATTCGCTGAGTTGGTTCATCGGGTGGGGCTTGGCTAATTGCACCGGATTGATGAGCCCGCGCTGCGTGCGGCATCGGGGTGTCGTAGCAAAAGAGCCCAACGGTCGGCTGTTCGGCCATCTGGAACGTCAGACACGAGGGGACCTGGTAAGCGCGAAATCGCCGAGTCACTTACCGCGCACATTAGCCAACCATCCCTTGTGCCTGTAAAGTCAGGCGGTCTCAGCCGGTCGGTGCAACACCATCTGATATGAATTCATTTTCTAAAGGTGGTGTTTATGGCACAAGGAAAACGGGACAGGCTTTCCGCCGCCGTTATGCTGGCACAACTGCTGTCCTGTAATCGTTACCGCTGGACAGCACAGCCCAAGCGATGCGTGCAAGCTTGTTGGCCATGGCGACCACGACAACGTTCTTGGGCGCTCGGGAGTCGAGTGCATCGAGCCAGGCTCCAATCGGTGCTCGGTCGCGCTTGATCCTCAACACGGCAGCTCGCGCACCGTGGATCAGGATCTTGCGCAGATAGACGTTGCCCCGCTTACTGATGCCGAGCAGCTTGGCCTTGCCGCCGGTCGAGTACTGACGAGGCACGATGCCAAGCCACGCAGCAAACTCCCGACCCTTGCGAAAGGCCGCACCGTTACCGATGCGGCCACGATGGCTGTGGCCACAACCGGCCCGATCCCAGGAATCTGCCGGATACGGACGCAACCCGCGTCGGTGTCAGCGATCTTCTCCAGATCATCCGTGAGCGCTGCGATCTGTTGTTCCACCAGCTTCCACTCGTACCACAGCATGCTGATCAGGTTGCGCATCTGTGGTGTCAGGTCGGCATCTGCGTTCTCCAGAACATCAGCCATCGCAGCTCGGAGCTTCGCTGGCGTCTTGGCAAACACCATCCCGCGCTCCAGCAGGAAGGCACGCAGCTGGTTGATCACGGCTGTACGCCTGGAGATCAGCCGATCTCGAACTCTGTGGATCGCCTGCAGATCAAGCTGGTCATCGGTCTTGATGGGAACGAAGCGCATGTTCTTGCGCTCGACCGCCTCGGCAATGGCCTCTGCGTCGATGAAGTCGTTCTTGTTGGACTTTACGAACGGCTTCACGAACTGCGCCGGAATCAACTTCACGTGATGGCCCTGCTTACGCAGAGCTCGGCCAAGAAAGTGAGCACCGGAACATGCCTCCAGGCCGATCAAGGATGTCTGCATGTTCGCCGTGAAGGCCAGAAGCTGCCTCTGCGTAAACTTCTTCCGCACGAGCACCTTGCCCGCCGCGCCGAGCGCCACGAGATGGAACGTTGTCTTGCCCAGGTCGATGCCAACTGAATGTATCTGCATAGCGATGATCCTCCTTGTCAGAAGCTGCCACCACGATCCCTCTACTACGGTTGAGGAATCAAGCGGCGGACCATCTCATTAGTCGGGTTTTGACCAAGTTCGCGTTGGCGCATCTCGGGACCGGGCGAACTTGCCGAATTCCCGTTTTTAGGCCTTTCGGCGACAGTTTGTGGGTAGGGTTCGCGCTTCTGTGCGAATGCCCAGCTTAGCGACGATGAAGCTGTCGCGAAGATGGGGCATATCCGGCATTGCCTTCTGGAGCTTCGACGAGGATCACTGTTTGTCGGACATGGACGGTGGTGGAGTTCCGGTGTCCCAGTGGGTGGGTTTGTCGGTCATGGTGAGTTTGAGTTCGCCTCCGAGCATGAGCTGGTCGTGGGTGAACCAGGAGCGGGTGTAGGGCTTGCCGTTCCATGTGGCGGAGGCGATGTAGACGTTGGTGGGTGAGGTGTTCTCGGCGACGACGGAGAAGGTCTTGCCGTTGCCGACGGTGATGGTGGAGCGCGGGAAGGTGGGCGAGCCGATGAGGTAGACGTTCTGCGCGGCCACGGGGTAGAAGCCGAGCTGGTTGAAGACGAGGAAGGAGCCCATGGCTCCGGAGTCGTCGTTGCCGGGAAGGCCGGCGAGGCCGGTGTGGTAGCTCTTGGGCAGGATGGTGCGAATGGTCTTGGCGGTGCTCGATTGCTCGCCGATCCAGTTGTAGAGGTAGGGCGAGAGGAAGCCGGGCTCGTTGCCTACGTCGTAGCGGTAGCGGCTGTGCTGGCTGCGGGGTCGAAGACGGGTGCGAAGAAGAGGTCGAGGCGTTTTTTGAAGAGGTCTTTGCCGCCGACCTGCTGCGATGAGGGCGCGCGTGTCCTGCGGGACGTAGAGGGAGTAGGTCCAGGTGCCTGCTTCATAGAAGTTGTCCTGGTACCAGGTTCCGACGAGGCGCGGGTCGAAGGGCTCTTTCCAGGAGCCGTCGTCGTGCTTCATCCAGATGAAGCCGTTGATGTCGCCGTCTTCGGTGTGGTCGACGGCGTCGGCGCGCCAGAGTTTTTTCCAGTTGCTGGCGCGCTCGGAGAAGAGCTTGGCGTCGGTGGTGTGGCCGAGGCCACGGGCCATGAGGGCGACGGCGTAGTCGTTGGCGTAGTACTCCATGGAGCGGTTGCCGGGACGGTCGGGGCCGCCGAGCATGATCGCTGTTCTCGATGGAGAGATAGCCGAGGGATTTGTAGTCGGCCATGTCGCCGCGGCCGAAGCGCATGGGTTCGGGGGAGTCGGCGTCGGCGTCGTGGCGCATGGCTTTGTAGACGCGCTCCCAGTCGAGGCCGGGGAGGTGTTTGACGTAGGCGTCGGCGAACATCATCTCGGCGTCGGAGCCGCCCTGGGTCCGGCCGGAGTAGTTTCCGGCGCGGCCGTCGGGGAAGAAGCCGTCGTGGTCCTGAATGTCCATGAGGGCTTGCAGGATCTTGGTGACGCGTTTGGGTGCGACGAGGGTGAGGAGCGGCGTGGAGGAGCGGAAGGTGTCCCAGATGCAGTAGAAGTCGTCGTAGGTGGGGGCGCTGGATTGCCAGAGCGGGTTCTCGCCGGTGCGGTCTACGGGCATCAACATCGAGTGATAGAGGCCGGTGGCGAACTGCTGGCGTTCGTCGGGGGTGCCGCCGGTGATCTTGATGGTGGAGAGCTCTTTGGTCCATGCGGCGACGGCGGCTTTGCGTGTGGCGTCGAAGTCGAAGCCTTGTACTTCGCTCATCGCGTTCTGCTTTGCCTGTTCGACGGAGACGAAGGAGAGGCCGACCTTGAAGGTGACGGGCTTTGCGCTGGGAGCAAAGGTGAGGTACGCGCCTGTGCTGACGACGGGCGCCGGTGGGTTGGGTATGGTGACCAGCGTAAAGGGAAAGCTGTAGCGCGCCCGCTTTGAGCCCTCGACGGGAGCTTTGCCGTCCTCCCATGTGCCGCTGGTGACGGCGGGGGTGTCGGCGATGAGGTAGAAGAAGACGCGCATGGGGACGGTCTGGATGTTCCAGCCCATGACGGAGGCCTGCATGCCGCTGATCTCGGTGGGGGAGACGACGTGGACGTCGGTGGCGAAGAGGACCTGACTCTCGTGATAGCGATGCGGCGAGTCGTGGAGTTCCATGAGAAGGTGACCGACGTCGACGAGGAGTGTGCGCTCGGTGTTCGCCGGGTAGGTGAAGCGGTAGACAGGGGTGCGGCGCGCCGTCGTCACCTCGGCGTGGATGCCCGAGCCTGCTGAGCTTGACGGAGTAGTAGCCGACTTCGGCGTGCTCGTCCTCACGCGGCGCGGAGCCGTGCGCGGGGTCGGCTTTGCCGGCCTGCGGCTGCACGAGGATGTTGCCGTACTTCGGTCCGCCGCCGGTCCCGGAGACGTGGAGTTGCGAGAAGCCATTGAGGTCGCCGGTGGCGCGCCATCCGGCGTTGCCCTGGTTGTTGCCGTAGTCGGGGCCTGGCTTAGCCATGCCGAAGGGAAGGGTGGGACCGACGAAGACGTTGCCGCCCTTGTCGGCGCCGAGCATGGGGTCGATTTCGGAGGGAGTTTGTGCGTGTAGGAGGGTGGCGGTGATGGCAAGGAGCGATGCAGCGTGCAAAATTAGAGTTCGCATACGCATGTCAATCTATACCTTCCTTCAGCGGTCGAAGGAATTTTGAGAAAGCCGCTAGTGCACGAGCGGATCGTTTTGACTGGCCGGGGCGCGGTCGATGTACTTGATGAGCAGGACTTCGTTGCCAATTTCGTTGTAGAGGAGCTCGTCGACGGCGCCTTTGGCGAGGAGAAGACCGAAGCCGCCGGGTGGTAAGCCCTCCTCTTCGCGTCTGCGGATGTGGGCGATGATGTTGTCGGTGGGATTGGTGAGGTCGTCGGTGAGATCGGAGATGAAATCGTCGACGGCGAGATTAGCGATGAGACCGTCGGTGGGATCGGCGATGCGATCGGTGCCTGGCGGTTCCTGGCGGAAGCCGGAGCCCGGGTCGTGGACGTAGAAGACGAACGATCTGCGGGTTCGGACGGCGGTAACTTCGATCATCTGCTCGGGATTGAAGGCGGCGCCGTGCTCCATGGCGTTGAGAACGATCTCGCGGAAGCTGACCAGGATCGCATCGCGCATGTCGTCCTCCATGTGTGAGCTGAGCTCCCGGGCGAAGGATATGAGACGCTCGGCGGTGAGGAGGCGGCAGTTGGCACGGACGGTGACCCAGCCGGGGCGGGCGGAGATGAGGTGGATGTCGTCGTCCTCGAGGCCGCCTGAGGCTGCCTCGCGTGCGATGGTGGCGATGGCTTGAGCGTCGAAGGGCGCGGTGAAGCAGGCGAAGACGCGGGCGCGGAGCGCGGCGATGATCTCCTGGGGGGTGCTGTGCGGGGCGAGCACGACGCACTTGATGCCGGGCCGGATGAGGCGCATCTCGTGGAACAAGGCTAGGTCTTCGTCGATCGAGGTGCCTGGACTTGTGATCGTGATGGCGAAGGACCGTGCGCGCATGCATTGCAGAGCGACGACGGGTCCGGCCGCGAATTCGATGGGGACACCCGCAGTAGAGAGGAGATCTACGATGGTGCGAGTGACAGGGTTGTCGCTTCCGATGACGAGGACCCGACCCATAGACAAGACTCCTGGCGCGTGACGTCGATGCTGCTGGTTCGTATGTGAGAAGGCCCTGGGGATTGATGATAGTCGAAGCCGTAGACGAAATGAGCGCGATGGGGCCGATGGAGTGCAGGGGCCAGGGTGGTGAGGACGCTTCAACCTTCTGAATCACCCCAACATCTCTATACTCAACACCTCCTGACCATTCCATCGCTATCTTGGCACCGCCTAGGGGCGCAGGTACCCGATCGCGGAGGCCTTCGAGCAAGAGATCATGACGCTCTACGAGGCCCGCCAGCAGGAACACGACGGGAGGCGTCTCGAAAGTTCTCTTTCTCCCCAAAGGGGCCCGAGGTTATTGAACCTATCTCTTGAGCGATTCCGAAGCTCAACCAGGTACCAGGACCGTCCCGCCGCCGCCGACATCGCTTTCTGCGTCGCCGCTTTTGCCAATGGCATGACCGAGGATCGGATCGGGTGTGCCCTTGAAGATGATTACCTCTCCCGCGATCCCAGCCCTTCCAAGCGAGCTGCCTACATCCGGAGAACCCTGGAGAAGGCAAGGAGATGGGCCGAGCGATGAGCATCGATGTCGCGATTCTCCTTTATGGTTCTTCCTTCCTGCGTGTGAGTGACGGCTATTTGGACTCTGAGCTGGCTTTTGCTACTCGCGTCATGAGGGAAAGCCGTCGAACAGGGCAGCTCCCTTCCGGTTTGCCTTTCTATCTGCGTTCAGCGTGCCGCGCTCAAGACACCCCCGCCCTTCGGACGCACGCTCTCCTTCCCAGAATCCGCTGCGCGCCTCTCAAGGTGCGGACTCCTGCCCCCAGGCAAGCTGTGGTCCCCTTCCGCAGATTCTATCCAGTCGCCGAGGGAGTGGGTCGCGACGGCACACCCGTTGGGCAAGCATGTACCGCAGACAGCGGACAAACCAAAAGAAACGGAGCCAAACACCATGTTCAACAAAGTCATTCTCATCGGCCGCCTCGGACAGAACGCGGAAGCCAAAACCGCTCAGAACAACAAAGAGTACGTCACCCTCAACATCGCAACCCAGGAAAGCTGGAAGAACGACAAAGGCGAATACGAAACCCGCACCGAATGGCATCGCGTCTTCGCCTGGAGCAATCTCTCCAAGTTCGCCAAGACCCTCCAGAAGGGGCAGCTCATCACCCTTGAAGGCACTCTGCGTTATCGCGAGGTTGAGGATGACGTCGAGGGCACTAGGTTCAAGCACCGGATCACCGAAGTCCATGCCACCAGCATGAAGCGGCTCTCAAAGATCGAAGCCGCCGATGATCCCTCAGACGGAGCCGGCGACGAATAGTCGCCGGCTTTTAGGAGGATGAGATCGAGATTGATCTCATCCTCCCTTATTTTCAGAGACTGATCCATATACTGTCCCTGGCACAGCGCGCGCGCTGCTGCGGCCCTGCTGTCTCCGGAGGTGTGGACAGCAAAGGCAGAATTTCTGCCGCCTCATAGAGGAGTTGGTTCCCGTCGCGACTAACTAGAAGGTTCCTACGATCGTAAGTGTCTTTCGGACGAAGCCCTGCAGCTCAAGATCGTTGATCGGCTCCGACGCCGCGGTGGAAGGGCTCTCGCCGTGGTGGTATCGCCTGGTGTAATCATTCGCCGCGTCTAGGTCATCACAAACATCCGCGAGACCATGACCGGCACCGGCCGTGCGGACTTTCCCGCAAATTACACCCAGGGTATCGTCATCGTCGAAATGCGTGGGATAAAGATTTCGGCAAAACGTCTCTAGAACTGGCCGAATCTTGTCGATCGTCTCTCGCGGTTTACCACCCACCCCATTATAGAAGCTCACTAAGCCCTTCAAATCGGCGCGATACTGAAGTTGCGTCGCTTCCTCGATATCCCACACCGTCATGATGGTGTTGCTGTGGCCGATGCGCGACAAGATTAGGCACTTATGCTCCAAGCTCTGCGCGCGCAGACGGTCGTATAACCGTTTCAAAAAGCTCTGATCGTGCGAAAGCACAATGACCTGTAAGCAGTCTTCGCCACACTTCCGAATCTTTTGAACGGTGTGATCTTTACGAAACGCGTCCTGGCTGTTGAAGGGATCGTCGAAAATGACGACGCGTTCAGCCTTGTTGGGATCGTGCTCCAGCTCGGCTAGAAAGAATGCCAGGGCCAGCGTGCTCTTATCCCCGGAGCTCAACGTATTGCGGAAGCTGGGTGTACCCAATGGCGTCTTGCCATCCCCGAGACTAACTGGCACGTCATTAATGAGAATTTGAAAGTCGGAGCTCGGTACGCCGCCAGGGTAGGCGTGTTTGGTGCCGGTGATCCTAAATCCTGCCTGGAAGTCTTCAAGCAGTCTGTTGATCGTTTTCTCGTAGGTCTTAATTACGGTCTTCGTGTGGGCATCCAGTTTTTCGCGGGCCATGGTCTTCTTGCCTTCGAGGGCTTCCTTGTTTGTCACCTCGGCCGCGTGTTCGTTGCAGGCTTTAGAAACCTCCGAACTGTGACGTGTCTTCGTGGCACTCAATCTCTGCAAATCACGTTGTATCTGCTCGACGTTGGCGCCTTCTAAAGAGGCCTTCTTTGCTGCAATCGTTACGTTTGCGGCGCGGGCTACATCGTTGTACTCTTTGGCTGAGACGAGCAACGCCTTCACCACGGCGAAGGCGTTTAGATAGCGCTGATCGATCGGCACGATCTCAAGCGGCGTAGCGGCCTTTCGGTCGCAAAGAGCGATCGCAGCCTCACGCATTTCACGCAAGCATGACGCGACACCCTGGGGTGATGAGAGCTGTGGAGCGGCGACGCTGCAATATCGGCTCCAGAACTCCGCCGCGGCTTCGTTGCGAACTATGGTTTTTTCGATCTCTGCGATCGCACGATCTCCGAACAGCGTGCTGAGAATGTTGCGGTGATACGCAATATCATCCTTCAAATCGTTGTATGCAGCACCGAAAAAAGCGCTATATGTCCCGATCAGAGCCACGTCCTTAAGCGGCTGATCGCAGAACGGGCAGGCGTCGGCGCGGATATATGCGAGCCCTTCTTGAATCCATCGTTCTCCGGTTTTCTCCATCTCATGCGCCGCCAAGTGCTCGGCGACGCGGCGCTCTGCTTCGGCAGAAAGATCAGTGATTGTGCGGCCGAGCAACGTCTCAAAATCAGCGGGTGAGACTGGTAACGTCACCTCTGAAAGAGCCGCGCGTGCCCTGAGCTGGGCGGCCTGTTGAACGGCCTCTAGTTCCTTCTCCTTCGTGGCAATCTTCCCGTCTACGTCGGGATCGGCGGCGAGTGCAACATAAGCATCGAAGCCAACCCCGGCCGGAACGCGGCCTTCAATGCCGGCGCGCTTGAGCTTTATGGCGCTAGTTGAAGCCCGAATATCTGCGTCGATGTCGTTGACTTGCTGCGCCAGCGTCACGCCCTGCTTCCCGATGATTACGCGGTACAGGTTGCGCTTGTGCTCAAGGTCTACCGCATCCCCAGAAAAAACATTTTCTGCAATAAACGTAGCGTCGAAGATAGCGAGGTGGGGCAAATCCTGAGTCCAAACGCCGGCTTTGAAGTTCACCATTCCCCCGGCGGTAGAGAGCATGACGTTCGGAGCCGTTGTGCTCCCCAAGGTGGTCCGTCCCAGGACGTGCGCCGGGTCGTTACTTTGCACTGATCGCAGGATCGCGCATAGGGTACTTTTGCCGCGGCCGTTTTCAGCGAAAACGAGGTTAACGCGCTTCAGCACGACGTCGCCTGCGGCGTTGTAGTTTTGAAATCGACCAATGTTTTTGATGGAGACGAACTTGGTGAGGGTCATCGGGCTTTCTATAAGGGACGCTTTGATCTGAGCACGCAGAGAAGTTTGAAACCATCCTGCTGCTAGCGTCGTCGTTCTAAATCTTTCAAGCCGATGATAGAAGGCTCCGGCCGTAATTCATATGTAAATCAGGACTCATCCTGCAAGTGCTGCAGGAGGTCAAGTTGCTGCTGTCACGCTGCACTCAACGTCGCAACCCCGTAGAGCTGGAAGAACAACAAAGGCGAGTACGAAACCCGCACCGAATGGCATCGCGTCTATGCCTGGAGCAATTTCTCCAAGTTCGCCGAAACGCTCCAGAAGGGGCAGTTCATCAATTTGGGGACACTTCAAGAAACGGAACGCAACGTACGCTAAGGCGAATTCAGTTCACCTAAGCCTTTCGTAATCAGCAGATCTAAGTAGAGAATGCTCCGTTGACGAATACATTTGCGCAGACTATCTCTCGCTCTAACTTTCCTCTTGCAGCCGCGCGGCGGACCATACATACGCGTCTACCTGAACTAGAGTGAATCGGTAAACAGAAGCCGACTCGTCGGGACTGATCTCTCCAGACGAGACTGACCTTTTCCGAGCTGTTGCTCAAGCAGCAACTGACTGGTTGGCGGTGATTCTCCCGGAACGATGTATGGTGCGAAAGATCGGCTTGGTGAATGACTCGGGATTTATCAAAACAATTCTACTGGCTGGGAGATTTCTACGAAGGGCTCAGTCTTAGCCAATCGCAACTCTGTCTTCTGAATCATCTGCAACCACAAAGAATCCGGATCGGAATTGAATATTGTGGCGGTGTCTGCCGGAAAAACGAACCACGCGCCCAATTGCACCTCGGTCCGCAATTGATCTGGCGTCCATCCGGCATATCCCAGGTAAACGTGAAAAACGTTAGGGTCAGGCCGGGCCGAAATTGTTTTTTCGAAGAGGCCTTTGTCGGAGATCAAATAAACACCACCGAAGATGTTCTCAGCTTTTTCAATCTTGGCCGAGGACTGAAACAGGGCAAATGCAGCCGAAGGTTCCATAGGACCCCCGATATAGACCGGGTCGGAGCGGTCTTTCGCGGCCTTGAGATCAAGAACGTGAGAAAGCGGCACATCGGTGCGCCGGTTGAGAAATAGTCCGACTACGCCATTTTCATCGTAGTGAACTAGCAGGATTACTGTTCCAGCGAAATGCGGGTCGCCGAGGCCGCGGCTCGCAACGAGCAACTTTCCAATACCTAAATCTTTGGGGTTCTTGAATTGAATCGGAAGATATGACGCCGGCAGCAATTTGCCTTTCCTGCGCAATGTCTTGAGCCATCGACTTGACTTGTTTGCCGGCCAGCTGCCGTTCCAAGGCAATGCCGCAGTGGCAGGCGCAGGAGCGCGCAACAACGTATTCGGCTTCGGCACATCAAATTCCGCCTTGTAAACGTTAACCCTTCCGGGCTCCGCCAGGGCAACGATCGCGAACAGCATTGCGAATAGCAACCCTTTGCGCAGCGACATGATCGGTATCCTTCCAACGGGAGATTATCCGATTTTTTCTGGAGGTCCGACCCGAGATTTCTGTTCTCTCCCGCTTTCCGATCACTCCGGACCTCGAACCTTCTGCACGTCAGGACCTCAACACAGGGCCGTCATAGCCCTCTTCGAGCGCGTCGACAGCAATTCGCGGAAGCTTTCAATACTGTTAGATCGTCATAATAGTACCGAACCGCAAGCTGCTCAGGATTAAGGCGCATGGGGCCGCAGACCTCACCTATTGAGGATAAACCCGGATCGCGGGAGTGTTGTCGGCAACCGGAACTAACCCAGCTGACGGCCTTGATTCAAACGTAATTCAGTTCCCTCAAAGCATGCCGCATGGAAATAATTTTTCTATTGACAACCCCCGATTCCCCTGCCTAATATCCATCCCGCAAATCAAAACGGCAGCCAGACCGCCGCCCAACTGAAAGCTGGAGGCCTCCCCAATGAAACACCTCCGTCTCGCGGCTATAGCGTTCGTGTTGTCTCTTACTGCTTTGCCCGCAAACGCCCAAATCACCATCGACACCAGCAACTCCACCGACTGGAAGATCAGCAACGGAGTCGTCACCGTAGATTGGCTGCCCGGCGACGGACGCATCTTCAGTATCCATTGGAACGCCTTCCCCAGCCAGGAAATCATCGATACGACCAACCGCGACCACAACGGCCCCAAAGGCTTCTACATGGACAATGTAGGTCCAGGAGGCGGCACGCCGGCAAACAACTACTACCTCGACCCGAGCGGGAAATACATCGATTGGTGGGTCACGTTTCCCGCCAACGCCAACAACCCCTTCACCTGGTCGCACCATCGCGTTCTCTTCGCCAATGACCCCGGCATTCACATCTACTTCACGCTGGACCACGGCCCAGGAGACATCAAAGGCAGCATAGGCCAGATCCAATGGGTCCTGCGAAGCGACCTCATGCAGTTCACCAACACCTACTCCGTGAATTCCGGCCTCAACAATCTTGGTGCCACCACCGTGCCTATGCCAAACGCAGTCTTGTTCGGCACCGGACTCGTCGCCGGAACCAATGTCCAGGATGCAACCAGCGACCTGCACGGCTTGCCGCTTCCCCAGGGCTATCGTCGCGAGTTCTACACCAAGTACGACTACTCCAGCTACGAATACCTCCACCAGGCCGAAGGCGTCTATGGCACATCCATGGCTGCATGGATGGTCGTCCCCAGTCAGGAATCCCTCACCGGCGGCCCCACCAAACAGGACCTCATCTTCACCGGCAATCTCCTCATCATGGAGGCCTTCTCCAACCACCTCGATAACCAGATCAATTTCTCCGTGCCTCAGGACGCCGTAATGCACCGCCTCTACGGTCCGTTCTATCTCCACTTCAATGCCTTCAGCGCCACAAATCGAACCCCATCCTCGCTCTATCAGGAAGCGCTATCGTCGGCCCAGCAGTTGCAGCCAGCCTATGACGGCGAAGCCGAACTCTTGAACAGCGGCTACGTCCCCTCGACCGGCCGCGGCCAGGTTCAGGCGAAGATCGAAGGCACCAAGGGACTTGATCTCAATCAGGCCTGGGCCGTTTTGAGCGACAACCAGACCAACGTCCAGTACTCCCACGCAGGTACGCAATACTGGATGAACATCAATCCCGGCGGCATCGCCAACTTCCAGAACGTGACGCCAGGCACATACCGGCTCTCCGTGTATGTCTTAGGCCAATGGGGCGAGCTGCGCCAGGATAACGTAACCGTCAACGCGGGCAAGCTGACGAAGATCTCAGCAAGCCTTACCAGCGAGAACTTTGGGTCGGAGGCTCCCATCTGGACGATTGGCACAGCCGACCGCTCCTCCCATGAATTCCTGCACGGTCAGATCACCAATCCCATTGACCTCGATCTCAGCTACACGGACCAGTACACCGCACGCCTGGGCAACTCCGTACAGGACGACCGCGAGTATTGGGGCAACTGGAACTACTGGGCCGACTTCGCAGCCAACAGTGGAGCCGTGGTCTACTACGCCACTCCCGTTGGTTCCATCCCGGCCACCAACGATCTCACAAAATGGAATTACAACCAGTGGCACATCTACAGCCCCGGCCTCTTTGCCGCGCCTTATAACCCATCCGATGTCACGACCGATGGCTATAAGTACCTTTGCCCGTCCTATGTGGGGCCCTTCGGAGCTTGCACAACCGCGGCTGTTCCCGATTGGCAGGTTCACTTCACCACTTCCCAGGACCAGCAGGCACAGGGTCAATATTTTGTTCTATCCGTCGGACTCGCTGCGACAGAAGACAGTCCAACCGTCTCGCTCAACGGGAATCCCCTGAACTGGCCCGGCCACAACCTGAAGAACTCCGATGCCGCCGTTCGCAGCGGATTCTCCGGCACAACCCAGTGGGTCGTCCTCCAGTGGAATACCAGCCAGCTCAATCCCCCGGGCCAGGACAACGTCATCACCTTCCACGTGGGTCGCACGCAGGGGATCATGTACGATGCGCTTCGCGCGGAGATCACCAACACCTCAGCCGATCACACGGTCACAGGCTGGAACGATTATGAGTTCCTCTACGGGACCACCTATGAGCCGGCCAACGATTCGGTCGTGAATCAATAATTCGGACGGGTGGCCCACATCTGACCGTACGACCACGACCGGGTGCCCCATCTTCGCGACGACCACCTGGGAAAATACCGGGTATCTGTTGGGGCAGTCCGGCGCTGTGGAACAGGTGGAAGCAGAGCGGCAGGAGGGCAGCGCGGCACCGGTTGGCGAGAAAGCCGAAGTTGCGGATGCGCACGAAGCCGCGCTGGAGCAGGTGGAGGAGGAAGCCGCGCAGGAACTCATCGACGGGCAGGGTCATGAGCCGCTTCTTGTTGGCGTGATTGGAATCTCTCCAGCGGAAGGTGACGTTGCCGTTGACGAGGGCGACGAGTCTGAGTTGGAGATGGCTACACGTATGGTGGGGCACTGAGATAGCGCAGCGCGTGTTCCGGCGCGCCGAAGGGGCGCTTGGCGTAGACGACCCAGTCGTGGCGGCACAGGAGTCTGAGCCAGGAGGTAAAGGTCCCCTGTGCTGCGAGTGGTGCGAGGTTGCCGTAGAACTGGAGTGTGCCTGCTTAATCCAATGGATTAGGGAGTCTACCTACCACTTCTGCTAGTTGTCCTCGATCAGTTCCGAACGAGAGAATGACTCCCAACAATGGGAGAATTTCATGGTCGGATCGACTGTTCGAAGACTGTTCGAAGACTCGCACAAGTCACCCTTATCGTCTCTCCACCCTGTCGCTGGCCGGAACCGCATATGCCGCCGATCCCATCAAAAGGTCAGGTGCTTGTCGGACGCGCTCCGGTCGCGAAATCAGAGGTGACCGTAAGGGAGGCAAGTCCCGCAGCTCCCAATGTTGTTGACTATGATGGCGTTTCACTCTGCAATCTCGGTAACGGGAGTCTAAGAATCGGTTGGCTATAAGATGTATGCGAGGCTTATCATCTCGAGGGACTACAAAACTTACAAAGTGCGAGTCGTTGCTCCTGGTCCACCTCGGCGAATTTGGTTGAGCGTTTACCAGAGCAAGTCACTGTGTGTATCGGAACTCACGGAACTCGGACTAATCACTTCAGTTGACGCAGAAGAGATAATAATTGACGGATTTGATTTGAGAGACGGTTTCTTTGTACTTGAAGTTGATACAGAGACGGAGTTCCTCCAGGCACAAGGCTTCGCGGAGCAAAGTCCAACAGGGAAACATTCTGAGCGAACTAGCTGCGTGGCGCAAACCAAATTCGAAGTAAGAAGTGGGTAGAAGGTTCGGTCACTAACGGAGACTGACCTGTTTCATCATGATTCAAAACGTTTGATGAGGTAGCAGACGGCGATCCGGAGGAGTACTCCATAGAAGCGCATGGTATTCAGGTAGAAGTATGGGGAGGCAAATTGGAGACGCCATCAAGCCGGGTTCTCGTGGTCGAAGATTTTGAACCGTTTCGGCGCTTGATTTGTTCGACGCTGAGAGAAAGACCGGAATTGCAGATCGTCGAAGAGGTCACAGACGGATTAGAGGCCGTTCAGAAGGCCGAAGAACTCCAACCGGACTTGATTATTCTCGATATCGGGCTTCCTTCGCTGAATGGAATGGATGCAGCTCGGCGAATCCGCAAGCTGTCTCCCAAAAGCAAAATACTCTTCATGAGCCAAGAATCTTCTGCCGATGTGGTGCAGGAAGCTCTCGTCTTGGGGGCATTGGGCTATGTGGTCAAGGCGCATGCCGGAAGCGAACTGCCAGCCGCTGTGGAAGCGGTTCTTCAAGGCAGGCAGTTTGTCAGCAGCGGGTTATCGGGTCACTATTTCACCCCTGCGTCGGATTCGAAAACTCTCGACCACCCCAATGAGCCTCTCCCACCACTTGCGTTGGGAAGAACGGAGATCACGCGCAGCCACGAGGTTGAATTCTATTCTGATGATGCAGCATTTGTAGTTGGCTTCACTCGTTTCATCGAAGCCGCTCTGGAGTCCGGGAATGCCGTTATCGTGGTCGCGACCCAGTCACATCGAGAGAGTCTTCTTCAGAAATTGCGGGAAAATGGAGTGGATATTGTCGCCGCTGTTGAACAGGGGCGCTATGTCTCTTTGGATGTTGCCGACACGCTCTCCACTTTCATGGTGAATGATCTGCCTGACCCGGCTCGATTTCTGAAGATCGCGGGCGATCTGGTCGTCGCCGCGGCCAAAGCATCGAGCGGGGATCGCCCCCGCGTTGCAGCTTGTGGTGAATGCGCCCCTACCTTGTGGGAGCAAGGGAAGGCGGATGCAGCGGTTGAGGTCGAACACTTATGGGACGAGATCGCCAAGAGCTGCAACGTCGATATTTTGTGCGGGTATGTATTGAACAGCTTTCAGCGTGAACAGGAAAGCCACATCTACGAGAGAATCTGTGCGGAGCACTCCGCCGTTTCTTCCCTGTGAGCGGGCGAAATTTCGGGCGCATTTAGCCAGCCGCACGCTTGGAATCGTTTCCAGAACGCAAAGGCAGGCTAACGTGGACGGTAGTACCTTTTTCGGGTTGCGAATCGATCGAAAACGTTCCCTCCACTAGATTTACTCGCTGCTCTATTCTGATCAGACCAAGCCCTCGGCCTCTCCTTGCCGCTCTGAGGTCAAAGCCAACACCCGAGTCGCTTACTCTAAGGTTAATTTCATCCGACTCACCCCACAATTGCACGCTGAACTTCTGCACCCCGCTGTGCATCACCCCGTTGTGCAACGCTTCCTGTAGAACCCGGAAAAGGCAAATAGAAACGTCCGGTAGCACGACGCTAGGGAAACCATGGCTCCTGAAGTCAATCTCCACTCCCTTCCTCTCCCCGAACTCTTCGCAGAAGGTTCTGATAACCGCAGCAATGCCGAGATACTGCAGTCTCGGAGAGTACAATTCGTGTGCCGAAGCTTTGACATCGGTCAATATCTCCAAGGTCTTCCTCCATACTGTGTCCATGCGGTCGAGGAGTTCAACGGCCTGATGGGGGAAGTCATTCTTGAGTTGTTCGATCGCAATTGCCAATAATGCAAGACGCTGACCGACGTTTTCGTGAAGGTCCCTTGCGATCCGGTCACGTTCCCGTTCTTCTGCCTCAATCACTCTGCGGTTCATGTAGGAAAGGGCTTCTTCCGCCAACTTGCGCTCAGTGATATCTAGCGACACGCCGAGCATTCGCTCGGGGTTACCGTTCCTTGCATAGTAGAACTTGCCTCGCGCTGCCAGCCAGCGAACTGTCCCGTCGGGCTGTACGACACGGAATTCTGCCGCGTACAGCTTCTGGTTTTGCCTTGCATCCGCGATCGCTTCTGAGACTTTCGTCCGGTCATCCGGATGTACGTAACGAATGAACTCTTCCCTGGTTGTTGCGTAAACATCGGAAGGTATCCCAAAGATAGTTTGCAGGTCGCCGTACCAAACATTCCGTCCGCTCTTGACCTCAAAGTCCCACGCTACCGATGTGCTCGCTTCCATTGCCAGACGTAGCTTGTCGTTGGCTAAACCAAAATGGAAATCCTGTTCACGTCTGGCGAGGTACTCCTTTATAAAGGCGGCACTCGCCAGACACAGAATCGCGACAATTGCGATCAGCAGGCGAAGAGTGCGCAGACCGGTGTTCTCATTCCGTTGGAACAGTTCCCAGATAATCGGGATAGAGACCATCACAACAACGAGCATCGCCCATACTGATCCTCGTGAGCCTTGGCTTCTATCGGGTCGCATGGCTGTTGCTTCTCCCTTGTCCTGCCGTGCTCGCAGCGGTATCCATACAAACCAGCAAACAGACGCGGTCAGGCCCAGACCATACAGCTTGCCGTTGACGTAGCCTCCCGAGTCAGTTGCAAGGTTGGCGACGGCGGAACTTAACGCGTACAGGGTGGACGCGCCCAAAAGATGAAGATAGATTGACTTCCAAGGAGCCTGCACGCGAAGGGTCAAAGTACCCACAACGAGCACCAGCGCCAAATTTTCTAACAGGTAAAGAATGTCAAAGCGCAGGGCGTAGCTGGTGGCGTTCGGGAAGTACTGGTATGGAAAAACAAGGTAACCGTAAAGAAAGCTCCAGAAAAACAATAGGAGAAGAGAGTTTAATATCGGCCTGTATAGCTTGCGGTCGGATACGTTCTGATGTCGGAGGGTTGCCACAGCTGCCATCATCGGTACGATGTGCAGAAACAGCACCGGATCGGCAATCGAATTGTCGGGCGCCTCGATGTGCCGACCAAGCTCGTAGTACAGAACGAGGCACTGGTCTAGCGACCAGAGGCCGTAGGCAATCGCGAGGAACACCCAGAATGGCCGCCGCCCCAGCGTGTTCTGTATTCCGTTGCGGATAGCGAAACTGGTTGCCAAAAGCAGTAGCAGGAAATAACTGATCCCGCTATACGAAACCAGAAAAGATCCGGGCTTTACGTCGAGTGAAAGTACGGCTTTGATGACTACAATTCCGATCAATGCCGTCGGCCAAAAAGAAAATCTTAGCCCCGTTCCGGGATTAGACAAGAATCGTTTCCTCATGATCCTCCCGAATTGAGACGGACACGAGCGTGGATGGTAGTGCCGCGCTTTGGTTGCGATTTGATTGAAAGCTCTCCACCCACTAGCCTCAGACGCTCCTCCATGCTGATGAGGCCAAGCCCTCGGCTCGCCTTTGCCGCATCGATGTCAAAGCCAGCGCCGGAGTCGCTAACCGTGAGATGAATCTCATCCGACGTTCCCCACAATTCAACTTCGAAGTACCGTACCCCACTGTGTTTTGTCGAGTTATGCAGGGCTTCTTGCAGAACTCGGAAGAAGGAAAGTGAAATGTCCGGCGACAAAGAGACTGGCAAATCGTGGATTTTGCAGTCAATCTCCACTTTCTGCTGCTCGCCGAATTCTCTGCAGAAGCCTCTCATGGCCGCAGCGATACCCAGATATTGCAGTCTTGACGAGTGCAACTCGTGAGACAAGGATTGAATATCGGCCGCTATCTCGGAGGTCTGCTTCTGTAGTTCGCCTATACGGCTACTCAATTCAGACGAATTGGGAGGGCTTTGTTGGAGTTGTGTCTAGCTTGATGGCCAATATTGCGAGACGTTGACCGATGTCATCATGAAGCTCTCTGGCGATCCGGCTACGTTCCTGCTCCTGTGCCTCAATCAACCTGCGGCTCACGCTCGCGAGCGCCGCTTCCGCCAGTTTGCGCTCCGTGATGTCGACGAAAGCGACTACGGCTCCAACAACCTCTTCTCCTCTCAGCTGAGGATAGGACCAATATTCGGCAGGGAAACCTGTTCCATTAGTCCTCCATAGCACCTCGTCCTCGGCGTGGTCTCCCTTCCCGGTTCGTATTACCCGGAGAACTCGACATTCCTCCACCGGGAACAACGTTCCATCCGCACGAGTGTGATGCATCAGATCATGCATATTCTTGCCGAGCACTTCGTCAATGCGCTCATATCCCAAAGCGCGGAGGCAGGCGAGGTTGCAGAACGTGCATCGGTATTCGAGATCAATCCCATAAATGGCTTCAGCAGTGGAGTCGAGAAGAAGTCGAAGTTTGTCCTCACTTTCGCGCTGTGCCTGTTCTGCCCGCTTTCGCTCCGTGATGTTCGCCACCATTCCGATCATTCGCAGCAGCTTTCCTTGCTCGTCGAAGAAGCCTCTCGCGCTCTTCTCCAACCAAACAACGGATCCATCGGGCCGCAGCACGCGATAGCTAATCTGTGAAGTCGAGTTCTGTGGAGTAAGCTGGTCGACTGAACCGATAAACAGTGCGCGGTCGTCTGGATGAATGGTGGCTAATATTTGCTGACGAGTAAGCTCTTTCTCCTGATAGCTGTAACCGAGGACATTCACGTATTCCTCGGATCGTACGACCGTATCGGTTGGAACATCCCACTCGTACGCATACATCTTTGCGGCCTGAGCCGCCAAACGAAAACGTTCTTCGCTCTCGCGCAGTGCCTCTTCCGACCGCTTGCGCTCCGTGATGTCCTCCACAAAGGCAAAGACGAGCGGGGATCCTCCATCCTCGTTTCTCAACAGAGACACATTCAGACGTCCCCAAAGCTGACCCCCATGTTTTCTCACATAGCGTTTTTCCAGCGAGTACTTGTCGATGACACCTGCACGGAGCTGTTGAAAGAGAGCCCGATCGTCTTGGGAATCTTCGGGATTAGCAAATTGGGAACAATTCATGCCGCACAGTTCGTCCTCCCGGTATCCCAGCATGGAGCAAAGTGCTGGGTTGGCAAGCAAGAGGTTCCCTTCGAAATCTTCCACTGCGATTCCCAGTGACGCTTGCTCAAAAAGGTACTGGAAAAGCTGTTTAGCCTGTGCGGGCAACGCTTGCGAGGACATGACGAACTCCAGAACGTAAAGCACTTCTTCAGACGGACAACTAGCACTTTACGGCCGCAAAATTCAATTGTTGCCCATAAATGTGGATTCAAAAAGGCTATTAGGTCCCAATCTACAGAACATGCCTGTCGAATGTTACTAACTAATGGTATTCAACTCCCGGCGCCTTACCTGGGGTTATCACACCAAACGTCCAATCCCGGACAGTTGCACTCAAAACCCGGACGAAGTTCCTGGTGAAGTTTGTCCGGGATATAAGTACAAAAGTGACGTTATCCTTTTTCCGTCCATCGGCTTCGGTCCGGGATTTGAGTACAAGCCGCTCGACGAATTCCGGGATTTAAGTGCCGCGCGACAGCGATCAAAGCTACACCAATCACCCCACCCACATTAAGGTTCAAGCTTGGCTCGTGCCTTGGCAACGTTCGGAGAGCGATGAGTATTCAGGCGCGCAATCACCACGGCGTCGCCCGATACCTTGTACCAGATTGCATAGGGAAATTGCTCAACTAGAACGCGCCTAGAGTCTTTGATCTGCGGCGCGAACAGAGTCGGGTTTTCAGAAATACGGTCCAGCGCCTCATCTACGCGCGCCATGAACCTATAGCCAAGGTCCGGCTTCTGTTCCTCATACCATTGGAAGGCTTGCGCGAGATCGGCGACCGCTCGCTCTGTCAGGCGGACCGCAACACTCACCGAGGCACAGGCTGCGAAAAGATGCGCTTTTTCGCTTCCTCGCGGGAAAGGGTCGTATCCTTATCCCGGTCGAACGTTGCCAGCCGTTCCCTGACGACAGCCTCTTCCGCTTCATTGATAGTTTCGTCTGGCTGGATTGGTTGCGTTGTGTTCATGAATCCATCGTAATCCTGCCTCTTTAAAGGATCAAGCGGTATCGGGTGTTTGGGATCAATGGAATAGAAAACCCGCTTAACGACGCAGGGGCAAAACCACGCAATGAAGAATCAATGGTTTGGGTGATGACCCGGAGGAGTTGCGGTTACCAGAACCGTAAGATCACTCTCAGTAGCTTTACCCCCAGTACCAGCTCTAGCTGACAAAACTGCGTCCGCTGTATCCTCAAGAACTTACAAAGCACTGAGTTCTTAAGGCAACTTTCCGTTCCATTGATCCCCAACACCCATCTTCCGCTGTTCGAGTTTGGCGATGAGCCGGGTTCAAAATCGGCCAGATTTCGTCCCAGCCAGTCCAGCCTTTTGCGAAAGGGACCGGCTTAGCAGACTCGCGGTGAACGGTCGAAGATGCCGCTTGTGGTCTGGAAGCTAAGTAAATTTAAAGAGGCTGAATGTCGGCTGCCTGCCAGCCCTTAGGCCCCTTAATCACATTGAACTGCACAGCCTGACCCTCTTGGAGGCTCTTGAAGCCGCTCGAGGTGATTGCGGAGTAATGTGCGAAAACGTCTTCGCCGTTTTGACGGCTGATGAAGCCAAACCCCTTGGCATCGTTAAACCATTTCACTGTTCCCTGTTCCATCGTGTTTTCCTCGGTTCTCATCTGTTGCCATGCGCAGTCAAATTGGGGTTCGGGTCGCATCGTTGCTAAAACCAAACTTGTTTCCGTGCAAGGTGTTTGCATAGTAGCACCTGCTCGTCAAAATTGTGGCGCCCCCAAAATCCGCGAGAAGTGTCGCGGTCTCCACTACAGTCCAAGGTTATCGTTCACCGCGATCTCGATATCCTGCTCGGAGCCCAGATAGCGCTCGGTGGTCTGGATGGACGAGTGCCCCAACAGGAATTTGATCTGCTCCAGGTCGCCGCCGTTCTTCCTACACAGTTTCGCGCAGGTACGGCGGAGGTCGTGGGCGCCGAAGTGCTCGATCCCGATCTGCTTCGATGACTGTTCAACTATCGACCAGACCGCCCAGTCGCTCAGCATGTCGCGATTGATCTTCCCGCTTTTGGAAACCGACCGCAGCAGCCGCCCGTCCTCGATCCCGGCGGCGGTCCTCCAGGCGTCGATGCCCTGCTTGACCCAGATGGGGATGGCGACGGTGCGGATGCGCCGGCCCTTGCCTTCGAGGTCGGCCAGCACCCACCTTCCCTCTCGTTGCTGAATGGTCGCGACGTGGAGCTCGGCCAATTCGTTTCGCCTGAGGGCGCAGCCGACCAGCAACGCCAGGACATAGTCGCGCTTCCCTTTTAGGGTCGAGCGGTCGGGGACAGCCAAAAGTTCTTTGGCCTGCTCGCGGGTCAGCCAGTTCCCCAGCCGGGTGCCCTTCTGGCGGATGTTGGGGATCTCGGTCAGGCTGGCCGCCTCCTCCTGTTCGATCATGCCGGCGCGCCTGGCTTCGCCCACCAGCTTGCGCACCGCCGAGAGCCGGACATTTATAGTGGATGGCGAGAGCGATTCCATGCCCGCCCGCCACTCCATTAATAAGGACCGGGAGAGAGGTCGACTGGTCGTCGAGCGCCTTGGCGTAGTTGCGCTGGGTATGGGGCGACGGCACCGCGTCGAGGACCAGTTTCCGCAGCAAAGCCTGAGCCGGTGTCAGGACCAGGGGCTCTCCTGCCGTGTTTTCGGGTGGCGGCAGCGCCAAAACGTGTAGCTTTCAGAATTATTTGGCGTAGTTTTTCAGAGCTATTTGGCGTAGTTTCCTGTGACTCCCTGTGACTCTCGCCTGAGAGACCGTCAAGCCGTGTAACTTCGGTTCGCATGAAGAATCAAGTAGTTCGCTATTCACAGAGTGTCTCTAGCCGGTCGCTGAAGCACTGTTGCCTCGCCCCGACTCATTCGTCGAGTTATCGGATACGCCATATAACGCTCAAACACTACGCCAAATAGCGATCAAAGCTACAATCCGGTGCAAGCAAATACTCGGGATGACCGCAGCTTTCCATAAGTTGACATACCGAGAGTAAAGAGGCGAGAAGGACGTTTCCCGTTCCTGATTCTGGAAGCGATAGCCGAGCCGCTAATGGCCGGGCTTAGGTGCATCCGGCCAAGTGGGGCTGGCTAGCTGGATCGTCGTCATGGGGCCTTCGGGGTAGAGAGGACCTCGTTCTCTGGCGAAGGTTGTGGCCTCGCCGCCGATCGTCCATATTTGAATATCAGGAGGCGCCTTGCCGATGAGCGGGGCCACGACGCCCGCGACTCCTCCAAGGTTGATCTTGATATCATAACGGGTCGCCTTGCTCGAAGAGCCGGCGACAAAGCATTTGTCGTCACCCACGTCGGAGATGACGAGTTTCACCAGCCTCGGCTTCGGAGTGACTACGACCATGGAGACGGTGGTTACCGGCGCGTTTGGAGGCAGGTTTTGGAGCACGACCGGCACAAATCCATTCGCCAGATCCGGTGGCAGATCGAGATGATCGGTCTTGACCTCTTCCTTCCCCTCTTTTCCTCGTGGAATGCACTATGACCTCTCCCGTCTGGGCGTTAATCAGTACATCCGTCGGATGAGGAAAGGAAGGGCCTTTCTGGATGCGGTGGTCGCTGATCAGTTGGAAGGTGCGGCGTTGCGTGAAGACTGTCGTCTCATCGTCAATCGAGCCGTCTTTGAAATGGAAGATTGTTCGCGATGTGACGCGGTTGCCACGTACGACCTGGAAGCTGTCTCCTGAAGCGACTACTTGTCCATCCTCAGAGCGCAGTTCAAGGAAACCGCGAATCGTGCCTGACACAGAGCGCACGGGAACCGGATCCGCCTTTGCGGTCGGCTGCAATGCCCAGAACAGCATGAGCATGAGTAAACAAATTCGAAGGCGTTTCACAAAAAGAATGTTCATGGGCCAGACACCAGAAGACGGTCGGAGGAGAACGGATTTCGCATGAGGTACCCTCCCAACGTGCTATCTCTGGTGTAGATGGGAACCATCCTGAATGAGTTGTGTCCCAACCCATCGCGATTAGAACGGGAAGTCAAATTCTCAGTAGTGATGTTATTCAGACCGTCTTTCCCTGAACCGGGATTTGCGAATCTACCGAAGCCGACCTGGAGGTCGGTAGTGTGCCGCGTGCGTACTCGATGACATCAGGAGCCGTTATCTTAGACTGCTGGATCGACTCATCGTGAACTTTATGTGCCGTCTGCGATTCACCGCGCCGCAGCTTCATCAAGTGAACGCGCGGGGTCAGCCTGAGTGTCCCTCAAAGTTGAGTTGTTGAGAGCGAGCTTCGCTGCGAAATGCGCTTGAGACTAAAGAATGTTAACTGCTCGAGCCGCAAGTAGAGCGACGGTGGTAAAAGATATGAGAGATTGGACCATCATGAGTACTTTGGCCCATCTGGACAATACCGGGCAGTCCGTCGGCGAGAAAGCAGTACTGGTGTTGAACGCTATGAATAGATAGTCTACGAAACCGGGACTCCAGTATTGCTCGCCCATCTCCTGTCTCGTCTCAGCATTGAGAGTCATCTGCGGAAACAAGAACGCCCCATCGGTATGACTCTCGCGCAAGTCCCGCACATTGGGGCCACCTGCATCCAGTCTCCAATACCACGACGCAAAGACCAGAATGTTGGTGACCCATAAAGCCGCCGCCGAACGCAATAAGACTTGAGGAGGAACGTTGTGGGACGGCAACGCTCCGATCAGCAGGCCCAGCGACCAGACCATATCTGCAGTCACTACGGTATTTAAGGCATAACCAAACACTTCATTAAGCTTTAGATTTCCGCCTCGTCTTGCAAGAACAGTAGGGATTACCAGAATGCCAACGACGAGAAGAAGAAGCCAATCTGGACCAAAAGAGAGAAAACTGGGTATAGTTAGACGCAATCCCCCCACGGCAAATAGGGCAACGAGTGCTGGCCATCGGGGCTCGATACGGTTTGTCGGTGTCGCCATTCCACTATTGATGCATCAATCAAACAAAATGCAAAGGAGCTCTGGAAAAGAGTGCCGATAGAACAACGCGAAAAATCGGTACCAAGCCCCCTACAGCCTAATGCTTGGCCGACGCATCATGTTGAAGCCGTTTGCCGAAGACCACCCGATTGTCGTACCGATAGTTGCCGAGTGATCGCTTACGCCAAAGCGCACACCGCCGTCTATGCCAAAGGAATCACTAAATTGGTGGTATAAGCCGCCAAACAGATAAGTCCCTGGCGGTGTGTTGGATTGTGAATTGTTTTGACCGAAAACCTCAGCGTAGAGACGCGTCTCCTTTTGAAGGTGAAAACTAAGAGCGAGCGACTGTTGTCCGCCATACCGACATCCGGTGGCCGTTTGACAGTCAGACTGTACCAGCGAGCCATTCACAATGACATCAACATCACCGTTCTTCCCATAATGGTGATTGAGGAGCAGGATTGCTTGCTGACCGTAGCTCTGAAGCGCCCCCGCTGAGGCAGTGGGAAGTTCGGCCTCATACTGAAATGCAATACCGGGCGAAAACCGGTGGTACTGTTCCTTCTTCGCCTCGACCTTCCCGCCGATTTGAATCGTACCGACGCCATCGGTTATAACCCCTTCCTCCTGCTGATAATTGAACGCAGACCAATCGAAATCTAATCTGAGTCGAGGCAGTGGAGTGTAAGTAAACAATGTGTCCAACGCCTGCTGATTGCCTGGTGGATTCCTAGGGTAAGCATCGTAGCCCGCCTCTATTTGGAGGACACCCCTGCTTTGGATGGCGGCACTATTGGCTAT
The DNA here is from genome assembly GCA_963838555.1 of uncultured Acidobacteriaceae bacterium. Taxonomy (GTDB): domain Bacteria; phylum Acidobacteriota; class Terriglobia; order Terriglobales; family Acidobacteriaceae; genus Edaphobacter. The sequence goes on from CAWIRK010000001.1 coordinate 55,135, forward strand.
CGTAGGTCTCGTAGGGTTTAGGTTCATATCTTGTGCCGCCGCGCTGATCGCTAGGAACGAAAGCGCACACAATTGCCAAGCCCTTCGAGTCATGGGCAGCGGCCGGATTATCTTCACAGAGGGTTGAAATGCGCTCCAAACCACTACCGACGCCTTACTAAGAAGACTATTAGCACGACGATCACGATAAGCCCTAGACTTCCCGGCCAAACGAACCAACCTCCGCCGCTCGAGTACCCCGCTACCAAACATCCAGATAACCCTAAGGTTGCAAAACATGCGGCAAGTAGGGTCATCAGCTTAGCGGACAAGCTGAAGTTAGAGAGCTTTCTTTGACGATTTCGCACCTTCGTTCCTCCACTTTCGGTCAAGACTAAACAACGTTCTTGACTTCCGAAACCAGCGACCCGACGGGGTTGGTGACACTCTTTCTTGCTATTGAAACATTGCACCACTGGGGAGCCAATATGTGCTGGAGCTGCGAGCGAAGAGCTGCCGCAGCGGCGACGTGCTCGACCAAGAGCAGGTGCAGGTAGCGAAAAAAGAAGATGTATTGAATGCGCTCGATCAGATTTCCAGCCGGTTCAGAGAGAGGCTGGGTGAGTCGCTTACCACGATTCAGGAACACAACACTCCTTTGGATGAGGCGACAACACCTTCCCTGGAGGCGTTGGAGGCTTTCAGCCTGGGCTGGAAGCTTCACCTGACAAGCGGCGCTGGTATGCCATTCCTGCAGCGGGCGGTGGAGATTGATCCAAATTTCGCGCTGGCTTATTCGATGCTGGGGCGTGCCTATGCCGACGTGGAAGAAGGCGATCTCTCGGTGGCGAGTTCTACGAGGGCGTGGGAGTTGCGGGACCATGCGAGCGATCGCGAGAAGTTCGTTATCGATGCTAACTATGCGATTCTCGCCACGGGAAATCTGGAAGCAGCGCGACAGACGTTGGAGGCCTGGTCGCAGGTGTACCCGCGTGACGCGGCGCCGCATGTGATGTTGTCGGGCTATCCGAACAAAGCCGCAGGTCGATTCGAAGAGGCGATTGCGGAAGGCCGAAAGGCGATTGAGCTTGATCCAGATTTTGCGATTGCGTATTTCAATATCGCAGTGAACAACGTCTATCTGAATCGGTTGGATGAGGCTGAGAATGTTCTTCGGCGCGCAGCCGGGCGGGGATTGGAGATCGACGAGTTTCTGATGCTGGAGTACGACATCGCCTTTCTGAGAGGCGACCGGGCGGGGACGGAGCGAGTGGTCGCGCGGGCTCGACAGAGGTCGCGAGGCGAGACGTGGATTTCGAACAAGGAGGCGTTCGCGCTGGCGTACTCAGGTCATCTGCAACGGGCAAGGGTGATGTCGCGGCGCGCGGTGGACCATGCGAGGCAGGAGGCGATGCAGGAGAGAGGAGGCGTGTGGGAGGCGGCAGCATCGATACGGGAGGCCTTGTTCGGGAACGGCGCGGAAGCAACGACTAGAGCGCTGGCAGCGTTCGCGCTTTCAAAGGATCGCGAGGTGGAGTATTGCGTTGCGTATGCGATGGCGGTGTCGGGAGAGACGTTGCAGGCTCAGAGAATGGCAGATGACCTTGCGAGACGTTTTCCGGAGAATACGGTGGTGCGGTTCAGTTATCTGCCGGTGCTTCGAGCGCAACTCGCGCTGAATCACGGTGATGCGGCTAAGGCCATTGAAGAGCTGCAGGTTGCGACTCCTTATGAAGTGGGCCCGGCACGTGACTTCTGTGGGGCGCTGCATCCGGTGTATGTGCGGGGAGAGGCCTATCTGGCCGCGGGGAAAGGGGCAGAGGCGGGGAGGGAGTTTCAGAAGATTTTGGATCATCGTGGGGTTGTGGGAAGCGAGCCGATCGGAGCGCTGGTTCACTTGCAGATGGGAAGGGCTTTGGCACTGGCGGGTGAAACGGATAAGGCGAAGCAGGCTTATGAGGACTTTTTTGCGGAGTGGGCTGGAGCGGATGCTGCGATACCCGTCCTGAAGCGAGCGCGTGCCGAGTACATGAACCTTGCTAGTTTTCACGTCGCCTTCTTATTCGAGGCTGGTCCGATGGATCGGTCGCACCCAACCACTGGGGCACGTCACCGATCATCGCACCTTCGACCGCTCCACAGTCATTCCAGCAGTCTGTCCGCTTTGCCTATCGGATGATCTTCGAGCTGGTCATAGTCAATATCTTCGGCTCGCATGGTACTGCTCAATCCTCACAACCTGCCCACTTCACCGAACCCGATGGTTTCTTGCTGCTCTGCCGAAGTATGGCATCTTAGTTTCGCGACGCAGGCAGACATGCCGATGCATCGATTGTGCTGCCTAAGGTGTTGCCGGCATCTTGACTGCCCCAAAGCTGTCACTTTCAGAGTTATTTGGCGTAGTGTCGTTGCATGCAGGAGCTGAGCGGAGTGTCCGAGGCGGCTCGGGATCTTGCAATGGCGCGGTTTCGACTGATCCAGCCGTACCTGGAAGAGCGACGCTCCCTCCAGTTGGTCGCTGCCGATGCCAACCTCTCCTTTCGTACCGCCCAGAGGTGGGTAAGCCAGTACCGGAAGCTGGGATTAGCAGCGTTCGTACGCAAGACGCGTGAGGACCGGGGTGCCAGAAAAATCGTATCGCCGAAGATCAAGGCGGCGATAGAGGGGCTTGCGCTTGAGAGACCACCCCTTCCGATCAGTTCCATTTGCCGGCAAGTTAGACAGTTTGCCGCGGCAACGGGCGAGCCTCTGCCACATTACGGCACCGTCTATAGCCTCGTCCGTGAGGTCCCAACCGGACTACTCACTCTCGCGCATCGGGGCGGGAAAGCATATAGCGAAGGCTTTGATCTGGTTCACCGGCGTGAGGCAGCTAGATCGAACGCCATCTGGCAGGCGGATCATGCGCAGTTGAGCATTCTCCTGATTCGGGAAGACGGGCAGACCGCTCGACCTTGGCTGACGATCGTAATCGACGACTACAGTCGCGCGATCGCCGGCTATTATCTGGGCTTCGATCCACCTTCTTCGTTGAGAACGGCCCTCGCCCTTCGGCAGGGTATCTGGCGGAAGGGGCATCCGCACTGGCATATCTGCGGCATTCCGGAGGTTCTTTATACAGACAATGGTTCGGATTTCACCTCGAAGCACATAGAACAAGTTGCAGTCGATCTCAAGACACGCCTTGTGTTCTCGACCCCAGGCAAGCCCCAGGGACGGGGTAGGATTGAACGATTTTTTCGCACGGTGAACCAGATGTTCCTCTGCGAACTCGACGGTTACATCAAAAGAAAACGGCATAAGCCCAGCCTCACGCTCGAACGGTTCGAAGAGCTCTTTCGAACGTTCTTGCTTGAGACGTACCATCGCCGAACCAGCGTCGAAGGAAGACCAGCTCCTTCGGAGCGCTGGGAAGGAGCTGGTTTTCTACCGCGCATGCCGGACTCGCTCGAGCAACTTGACCTCTTGCTGATGCAGGAAGTCCGAGCCCGCAAAGTGCGCCGTGATGGCATTCACTTTCAGGGCCTGCGGTATCTCTCGCTCACTCTTGCGGCGTATGTAGGCGAAGAGGTGACTATCCGATTCGATCCACGGGACATGGGTGAGATCCGCGTTTTCCACCAGGATCGATTCCTTTGTCCAGCGGTCTCAGCCGAACTGGCAGGCGAGACCATTCCTCTGCGCGACATCATCCGGGTACGCAATCAACGTCGGCGCGAACTTAGCTCGGTCCTCCAAGATCGGCAACGAGTGGTCGATTCGCTTCTGCAATTGAAAAGGGGCACCGCTCACAAGGAGATTCATGCAATAGCCGCCGTCTTACCCGTATCCGGAGTCCGCATCAAAAGGTACCGCAACGAGTAGCCGCGCTTTCGTCGAGACGATCGAGTACAGCCGGTTCGTTGAATTCTGCGACGCATGCCGCCATTTCCGTTACATAGGGCTATGCTACGGACCGCCCGGAATTGGCAAAACTCTCTCAGCCGTGCGCTATAGTCGCGTGGACCAGATCGTTCCGCGTGATCGTTGGACAAGCGAAGTGAGCGATGACCTCCCTGTCGACACTCTGCTCTACACCACCTCGGTGATTAATACTCCATCTGGGGTGAGGAACGATATCAATATGGCTCGCGAAAGAGTGATGAGTATTGTGCTCGACCCAATTCGGCGCGAGGCATTGGTAACTTTGGATGAAATAAGACTCAAAGACGAAAAGCGTCGAAGAGAAATCATGAACAAACCAGGGTGCTCCCCATGCGACCGACCTGAAGTCGATCCAACTTACTTCGAAACGTACAAGCGATATCAAGCCAAGGAGCGGTCGGTTGGTGATCCGACCACGTTGATCCTTGTGGACGAGGCCGATCGACTGCAGATGAACAGTCTCGAACAAATGAGATCAATCTTCGACGAGGGCAGCGCCGGCATGGTCCTCATTGGGATGCCCGGTATCGAGAAGCGCATAGCCCGCTTTCCGCAGTTTTATTCGCGCATTGGATTTGTCCATGAATTCCGACCTCTTGATCCTGCTCAAGTGCAAGAACTGCTCGAAAAGAAATGGACACCGGCCGGCGTTACACTTCCCGACGAACAACTCCTCCCGGAGGTCATAGCGAGCCTTATCCGGATGACGGGAGGAAACTTCAGACTGCTCACTCGGCTCCTGACTCAGATCGAGCGGGTTCTCAGCGTCAATGACCTTCATCTGGTCTCGACAGCGGTCGTCGAAGCGGCGCGGGACAGCCTCGTCATCGGCCCCGGATGACGTCGACTACGCCAATAACTCTGAAACATTACGCCAAATAGCGATCAAAGCTACAGGTAAGTCCACCTGTGAAGAGATCGCCTCCTGCTTCGCCCCAGCGCATCGCATGGCTGATGCTGAAGGCGAATCCCCTGAAGCATCGCTACCTGAAGGCGCTCCTCCGGGCTTCTCCGGAGATTGCTGCACTCGCCCACACGGCACGCGGTCTGTTCGATATCATCCGCACGCGGGATGCTACAGCGTGGCCAGGTTGGCTCGAAGCTGCCGAACGCTCCCCCTATGCTCCCTTCGCTCGCCGCCTCCGGCGGGATCAGGATGCAATCGCCGCCGCATTGCAGCTGCCCTGGAGCAACGGGATGGTGGAGGGGCAGATCCATCGACTCAAGCTGATCAAGCGCCAGATGTACGGCCGAGCCGGCTTCGACCTCCTCAGGCTGCGCGTCCTTCATTCGGCCTAAACTTGAAGGCTGAAGACGCGATCGTGAACTCACTACCCCCTTCACCAAATGTGAGCCAGAACCCAAATAATTCTGAAAGCAACAATTTGGCACATGGAGCTCAATGACGACGAAGAGCTGTGACGAAGCGTTCCATTTTATGGCTTGTCAGCAACAAGTTGGATTACGTCCGGCGAGCGACAGGGGCGAGGGGATGGCGCGGGCACGCGACAGATAATCCCAAAAGATCTACGGATGAACTCCTCGCTTAACCCATGAGTCAGTGGCGGTACGTTATGCAATCCATCAATCAGGGAGCGCCAGTGGCGGTGTCCTTTGACACGATCTAAGGTTGACGGCGCGCTGCGGGCCTTTCACCTGACGCTGCAATTCAGATTGTGAGCATCTGCCATCGTGATCACGGTTATCGACAGCGGCTTGAACTGTAATGCGCCCTTCTTGAACTCCTCGCCCGTGAAAGCCGGCACTGCCCCATCTTCGCCGGTTCGTAGTTCCTGACCATTGAGCAGGACAGTCTTGCTAAAGAGATCCGGCGACGTAAGCGTATAGCGAGTTCCGCCCATCGGCAATTTGAGAGTCACCGATCTCGTGTTGCTGACGTTCATGAGGAGGATCGCGACGCCGCCCGGCATCCCTTTCATGCACTGCGCGTAGCTACGCAGGTCTTCCGTTTGTGCCAGCGCTGGATCGAGCGAACGTGTTCCCATCGTTCGCTTCCACAAGACGGAGGCCCAATAGTTCGGCCGCGGCTCGTAGGTCTCCTCATCCAACATGCCATAGTCGCTGCTTGCAAGCGTGTTGTACATCACAGATCGGACGCCCTTCTGGGCGAGAAATCCGTATTGATCGAGAAGGCGGAAGGTATCGACGAACTCTGCGGCCCATGTATCGCCCCCGCAGGATGCTTCTCCAGTCTCAGTGAGCCAGAGCGGCTTACCCGGAAGCGACTTGTCTCTCACGTCGGCGAAAAACGCATTCGCACGCTGACCGCGTTTGAAATATTCCGATGTCAGAAGACTCTTTGGATCCGTCCCTCGGTCGCCCGCACAGCGGTGTGACATCGCATAGTAGACATGGTAAGAAAACCCATCGAAGATTGGTCCTGTTTCGGCCATCAGAGTTGCCGACGGTGTAATTCGACCCTTGAGAAGCTCCATCCCTAATCCATCACCATCGGCTTCGGCAGCCCCGCTCGGACCAAGATAGAGCGTGCTAGGCGACTCTTTCTTCAGAAGATCTTGGAAAATTCTGCTGTCCCGTCCATACTCCTTCGGACCGTAAGTACCCGCGACCCCTGTCATATTCATGATGGTGGGTTCGTTCATGTACTCCGTGGCTGCGATATGCCCACCCACCGATGCTGTGTAGTCCAGCCAACGCTTTGCCTGATCGGTGGTCCATATGCCTTCGGCGTCGTGTGTTCCCGCGCTGGTTGTCACAGACGCGACGATGGCTCCGTCAACTGCTTTGGCGAAATCGACGACACTCTTCCACTGTGCACGTGTCATTACGTTCAGAAATCCTGGAGGTGGTGTCTTCATCACAGGCAGGTCGTCATCTTGGAAATAAGTAGAGTTCCTCCAGCTCCCACTCACACGCACATAAGCCGGTGCGAGCGCAGCCGCCAGCTTCCGGAGCTTCGGGTTGTACAGGTCAATTGGTGCGCGGTAACGAAATCTTGAGTCGATAGAACCACTCGTCACTCCACTGAACGCGGTCGCTCCACCCGAGGCTGGCAAGTATTTGTATGGAGCCCAGAAGCGACCACCGGTGACTTCAACCGCTTCTACGTTGTATGAAACGAAGCGCGGATCAACGTCAGCGAGAGGCTTCATCTGCGTTGGCGTAATCGAGATCTGGCCATCAGCATTCAGTCGGCTCAGGGCGGGCAACGCAAGAAGCAGTACCGTAGCGGTTCGAATTCGCAGCCTGTCTCGAACCTGGAGTTGGTGGATAACTCTTCCGAACGCACGTTTCCAAGAATTCATATGGGCACAACGATAACCGATCCAAGCAGGCAAAGCATCCGCAACCCCGCGGACCATTGGTCGAGATTTGACTCACCTGCTGGTACCATGCTTGGTGTCAAAGAGAGACATTATGGGAAAGCATCTAGCACTTCTGGCTGTTACCGCCGTGATTGGATTAGCTCAGGCTCAGTCCGTCATTCCGAATCCCACGGACAACGCGACAGCGCAAGCGAACGCCCTGCTCAAGAAGATGACGGCCGCCGAAAAGGTTGGCCAACTCACTCAGTTGTTCCTCTTTCCGCAGCCCGTCGACCTGCCGGGTGTCCCTCATGACGCCGTCAGCTACGAGGACCATGTGCGCCGCGGCGAGGTCGGCTCCTTCCTTTTCGTCACCGATCCTGCGCGCATTAATCAGCTGCAAAAGATCGCCGTCACCGAGACGCGCCTCAAGATCCCCATTCTCTTCGGCTTCGACGTGATTCACGGCTTTGACACCGAATTCCCTGCACCCATAGGAATGGCCGCCTCATGGGACCCCGCGCTCGCCGAGCAGGCGCAGGCCGCCGCCGCCGAAGAGGCCACCCATGCTGGCGTCCGCTGGAGCTTCGCCCCCATGGTCGACATCGCCCGCGACCCGCGATGGGGCCGAATCAGCGAGGGCGCTGGCGAAGACCCGTACCTGGGCGCCGCCATGGCTCGCGCCCAGGTCTATGGCTTCCAGGGCCGCCCAAATCAGAACCAGGCACAGACGACCAACCGCCCGTTCCTCGCCACCATCAAGCACTTCGCCGGCTACGGCGCAGCCGAGGGCGGTCGCGACTACGACGCCAGCTACATCCCCGAAGAGCAGTTCCGCAACGTCTACCTGCCGCCCTTTCAGGCCGCCATCGACGCGGGCGCCGCCACGGTCATGTCCGCCTATATGGATCTGAACGACGTACCTGCCACCGGCAACCAATGGCTGCTGCAGGACATCCTTCGCCACGACATGCATTTCCTGGGCTGGGTCGTTAGCGACGCCTTCGCCGTGGCCGACCTCACCACCCATGGCTACGCCAAAGATCCAGCCGACGCAGCCCGTCGCGCCGCAACCGCCGGCGTGAACATGGACATGGGCAGCGGCACCTACCTCCGCAACCTCGCCCCGCAGGTCGACAAGGGCGAGATCTCAGGGGCCCAACTCGACGACCTCGTCCGCCCCATCCTCGCCGCCAAGTACCGCCTCGGCCTCTTCGAGAACCCCTACGCCGACGCCACTGCCACCACCCACGCCGACATGCTCGCGAAGCACCGCGCCCTGGCCCGCACCGCCGCCGCGCGCTCAGCCGTCCTCCTGCGCAACGAGGGCAACCTGCTGCCGCTCGCGAAGTCCACCAAGCGCATCGCCGTCATCGGCCCCATGGCCGACAACCACTTCGACATGCTCGGCCCATGGAGCCTCACCGCTAAGCCCGAAGACGCCGTCACCATCACGCAAGGCCTGAAGAACGAGCTGCCGAACGCCACGGTCGAGACCGCCGAAGGCGTGCAGGTCTTCAAGAACAACCCATCCATGTTCGACGGCATGCTTGGCCCGCACCCCGCGCCCACCAAATGGACCGACACCGAAGCCGCGCAACATCGCCAACAAGCGCTAGACCTCGCCTCGAAATCCGACGTCGTCGTCATGGCACTCGGCGAGCATAGCCTCATGGACTTCGAGTACGCCTCACGCTCGTCGCTGCGCCTACCCGGCGAGCAGCAGCAATTGCTTGAAGACGTAGCGAAACTCGGCAAGCCCGTCGTCCTTCTGCTCTTTACCACGCGCCCCCTCGAACTCGGCTGGGCCGCAGAACACGTGCCCGCCATCCTCGACTGCTACTTCGGCGGCACCGAAACCGGCAACGCCATCGCCGACCTTCTCGCGGGCAATGTCGTGCCCGGCGGCAAGCTGCCTGTCACCTGGCCGCGCAACGTGGGCCAGGTGCCCATCTTCTACGCGCACAACACGTCGCACAAACCCTACGACCTGCCCACCACCGAATCGCGCTACTGGGACCTGCCCACCACGCCGCAATACCCCTTCGGCTACGGCCTCAGCTACTCCACCTTCACCATCACGGACCTGGAGCTCAGCGCAAAGTCCGTACCCACCCAAGGCAGCCTCAACGCCACCGTTACCGTCACCAACACTGGCAAGGTCGTCGCCGACGAGGTCGTCCAACTCTACCTGCACCAGCGCTACGGCTCTGCGTCCCGCCCCGTTCGCGAACTCAAAGGGTTCCGCCGCATCACCCTCAAGCCCGGTGAATCCCAACAGGTCACCCTGCCTGTTACCGTCACCGACCGCACCTACTGGTCTGCCGCACATCACGGCTGGACCACCGACCCCAGCGACTTCGACGTCTGGGTCGGCAATTCCAGCTTGGCCACATTGCATGCTTCGTTCCACGTTTCTAAATGACTGCGGCCTGTATTTGTCATTTGCAGAGTTCTGCCAAGCAGGCTGCCCACTGATGACCCTGTCGTTAAAGGGGTCACTATACCAAACGTCAAAAATCGTACGCTAAAGCTTTCTAGGTTAAGTCGACCGTTCCATTTGTCCGAGATGGCGACTTTTCATCCATGTGAGATGCGCGCCGCCAACGAGTGACTTGGCGATTTAGCGTCAATTGACGAATCGCACCAGGTAACGCTCATTTCTCGTTTTTCCATCGCAGCGCTGGTTCTCTGGAATTCCAAGCTTCCTTGAATTTTGCGATTGACGGCTTTGGATCGGCAGGCGATATCATTCGTAATTATATTTCGAATTCGAATATACAATACGAATTATGAAATCATCGAGAACCGCGGCAACAACGACGAAAGCCAGATCTGCGAGTACGTATCACCTTCATCGCGAGCGTCAGCGCCGCCGCATTCTCGACGCAGCCAAAGCGCTATTCGACGCGCGTGGTATTGATCGCACGACGATGGCTGAGGTCATGTCTGCCAGTGGGCTTCGAGCGTCCACACTTTACGAGTACTTCTCGAAGAAGGACGACATCGTCTGGGCGATCTTCAGCGAGATGCTAGAGGAGGATTCCGACAGCGCGAAAAAAAGTGTCGACGGCGCAACGACGGGGCTTGGAAAGATCATTGATCTGCTTCAGTACATGGCCCATCAACTGTCGAATCACCGGGCAAAGGTTCGCTTCATGGCACAGTTCGATGCAATGTACGCACGAGACTGGCCGGTCGCACGCCTTCTGACGCTTGAGGGACGACTCAACGTTCAAGGCTTTGAAGTCTTCCGAGAATTGATCAGAGAAGGCATAGCTGATGGTTCTCTCCGCTCTGACCTCGACCCGGACCTGACGTTGCATGCGGTGATCAATGCGGTAATCGGGGCGCAGCGACGTCTCGCCTCGCTGGGAACGAAGGTCGAGTTGGAATACGGACAGTCGATAGACCGGCTCTTCCGAGAGATGATTCGCATCATCGAGTTCGGCTTACGCTCCACGGAACCACCAAAAATTACTGGGCCGGCCTCGCGAGCGAAGGCTCGCAAACGCTCGACAGGAAAGAGGACTTCGTGAAACTGAATCTTCGCCTCATGATCGCAATATCCACCGCGCTACTATCGTTTGCTCCTGGTTCGATGAATGCGGCAGAGCCGAATCCACCCAGGCTGGAGCTGGCAGCGGACTCCGGCTGGAAGTTCGTGCTTGGTGACCCAAGCGGCGCAGAGGCGCCCTCTTTCGCTGACAGCGCCTGGCGCACAGTGGACCTGCCACACGACTGGAGTATCGAAGGGCGGCCAGAGAAAGACAATCTGACCGGTGCTGGTGGAGGCTTCTTTCCGGCCGGTGTCGGCTGGTATCGAAAGACGTTCAACGCACCTGCAGAATGGCAAGGGAAGCTAGTGAACGTCGAGTTCGACGGAGTGTATAGAGACGCGACGGTGTACCTGAACGGGAATAAGTTGGGGGTCCATCCCTACGGATACACCAGCTTCACCTTCGACCTTAGTAAGCACCTGAACTTCAAAGGCCCAAACGTGCTGGCTGTGCGCGTGGACAACTCCGCGCAACCGAACAGCCGCTGGTACAGCGGGTCAGGGATTTATCGGCACGTCCGGGTCGTGGTCACAGAACCTACCCATGTCGCGCACTGGGGAGTTTTCGTTACCACGCCTAAGGTATCGGATGCGTCGGCAACAGTCTCTATTCAGACGAAGATCGCAAACGAATCCGATAAGCCGACCGGCGTTACAGTAAAGACCACACTGTACGACCGCGCCGGGCACGAAGCGGGTACAAAGGAATCGACCCTGACGATCGCTCCGGGGAAGGAAACGGAAGCGGCGCAAGAGATCACGGTCTCCGACCCCGCCCTGTGGTCGCCTGCTTCGCCTGTCTTATACCGCGCGTTTTCTCAGATACGCAAAGATGGCAAGGTCCTAGATCAGGTTGAGACGCCGTTCGGAATCAGGTCACTCTCGTGGTCGGCAGAGAAGGGGCTGCTTCTGAATGGAAAGCCAGTCAAACTCACTGGGGGCAGCGTCCATCATGACAACGGTCCGCTTGGAGCTGCTGCATTTGATCGCGCGGAGGAGCGCAAGGTTGAGCTCTTGAAGGCTTCGGGCTATAACGCCGTACGAACAGCTCACAACCCCCCGTCCCCGGCATTCCTCAATGCCTGCGATCGGCTTGGTTTGCTTGTGCTCGACGAGCCCTTTGATACATGGAAGGCGAACAAGGCGAAGTTCGATTACGGCCTGGATTTTGACGATTGGTGGAAGCGCGATATTTCGTCCATGGTGTTGCGCGATCGCAATCATCCGTCGATCGTGATCTGGGGAATCGGAAACGAGATTCCGGAGTTGGAGGTCGACCGAGGTCCGGCGATGGGTAAGCAATTAGCCGACCAGGTGCGCACGCTGGACACCACGCGCCCGCTTACGCTGGCCTTTCCCGGTACCACCACCGCGCCCAACGCCGCAGCCGTCTTTTCACAGCTGGACATTACCGGTTACAACTACAACCTGATTCCGACCTATGCGGCGGATCATGCCCGGTTACCGAAGCGAATGATGCTGACCACAGAGTCGTATCCAGCCAAGCTATTCCCGTTGTGGCAAATCTCACAGGACAATCCGTATGTCATCGGTGATCTCACATGGACAGCGATGGACTACCTGGGTGAGTCCGGCATCGGCGCATGGTCGTATGGGACTCCGGAACAGGCACGGATGGCGGAGCAGATTATGGGCTCGATGGTGAACTCGTCCATGATCGATAAGATGTTCCTGGGAATGGCCAATGGAGTGGACATGATGGCTGCGATGGCCCAGGGCGCGGCTGACCCGGCCACAAAAGCTGCGATGGCTGTCATGTTCCATGGGTATCCGTGGCATGCTGCGGCGTGCGGAGATCTCGACTTAACCGGCTATCGAAAGCCGCAGTCCTACTATCGGGATATCTTGTGGAACGGTGGCGATCGCGTATACGCCACAGTCCGTCTACCCGAAACGGAAGGAAAGAAGATCATCGCTGTTGGCTGGGCTACCTATCCAACACTGCCAGGCTGGAGTTGGTCGGGGCAAGAAGGTAAAGAACTGCAGGTGGAGGTGTACTCCGGTGCGGAGAAGGTCCGTTTGTTCCTGAACAATAAGCTGATCGGGGAAAAGCCAACCGGCCGCGATCAGGAGTTCAAAGCGACGTTTTCTGTGCCCTATGCCCCCGGAACTTTGAAAGCGGTAGGAGTGCGGGGATACCGGGAAGTCGCTGAAAGCGTGCTTACGACAGCCGGCAGCTCCGTTGGTCTTCGCGTCACTGCGGACCGCACTATAGTTCAGGCCGACGGACAAGATCTTTCTTTTCTGGTAGTCGAGTCGGTAGATGCTGAAGGTCGTTTGGTGCCCCATGGAGAGCAGCAAGTGCAGTTCTCCATCAACGGCCCCGGGGTAATTGCGGCTGTGGGGAACGGCGACGGTGAGGACGATGCCTCCTACCAAGGGGATCGCCGCAAATTGTTTCAGGGACGTGCGCTCGTTGTGGTGCGTACCTCAAAACAGACTGGACCGATAACAGTTACGGCGAGGGCTGCAGGCTTGAGCGACGGATCGGCGACTGTTCAAGCGAAGGCTGTCGAACAGCGCGCTGAACTGCGCTAAACGAAACTGGATGAGCGCACTTCGGATTGTGGCTGATTCTCAACTGTTCCTAAGAGGCCAAGTCACTCATTCACCCGGTCGAATCGGCTATGCCTCTGGCAAGTTGCCGTAAAACCAACTTGTTGTAGAAGTGCGTCGCAGACTCGTGCACAAACGATGGTTTCCGCAACGGGCATCAACTTATGACCAGACGCGGAAACCTCTACCTTTCGCGTTCAGCGCAGCTGGTCCATCGTAAGAGAGACAGCCAATTTGAAACGGCAGCTGAGCCGTTCACATCGCAAGCTTGTTCGGTGTGAGCCCTTTCGCTATCGCACGCTCCCCAGAGTTTGGAACGTGCGAGTCGGTACCTCCCGGTCCATTAACATCGAAGCCGAAACTTTACCTTCTCGATCTCGTATTCAGGGAGATCAAGAGTTGGCGCGGTGTACTGCTCGATGCCTGGGCGCCAAGGGCGGTTATTCGTTGGATTGTTTTGGGACCATGCGCTTCCCCGTAAATTGGAACACGACTGGATCGTCAACGCAGTTTTCACCTTGCAGATCGCACGTGGACCTTCCGCCGGTACCGACCAAGCTATTTATACCCGTTAAATGTGACCGCAGATTCAGCCTTTGGAGTACGACTCCGCTGCCAGTGGAATCCGGAGCAAAGGTATAAAGGACTGTATTAAAGGCCTCCGACTTCATGCGGTTCCAGACGCCATAGTAGATCGACAGCGGGGGCACGGAGGGGGTCGTTACAACTACGCCACCTCGAGCGAACGAGATCAAAGAGTTGAAAGTCGCAACATGCTGTTGCGCGACATACACATCGATATCAAAGATCCAAGACCCTTCGATTGAGGCTGAATTGTGTTCATTATCAGCTTCATAAGTTATGGATTGCGGTTTGGCTGCTGTGGTTGCTGCCAACGCGGCCAAAGCCAAGATCAGAGTGGCAAAGTGAAAGGCCTTGCGCTTCTTAACCTGTAAGTCAGAAGTAGGTTTCATTTGGTTCCCTCACATTTGAATTTCAATTTAGCCGCCAGGATTTTCTCCTTAGGGTGTTTGGCCAACGGCGTAAGCTAAACATCTACCCAACCGGCTCTGCCTGCCTAGTACAAAAACGACAAATTGCAAACGCAGGGAACTGAGGATTTGCTACTTCCAAACAAGCGACCTAAACTGCTCCGAGCAATGGACCATCAATTTGATCGTGTTACTCCAAGGCGATTCAAAACGGCCTCCAGTTTTGCAGTCGATTGCGGGGTCACACGGAAAGAGGTACATGCGTGCATACTATTCAGACCGCAAGACCCCAGCCGGCGCTTCGCGAGTTTGTACGTTCCTATGCTCAGCGGGAGATGACGCATGCGGCGACCGGCTTTGAATTACCTTTCATTGCGTCAATCGAGCCTATCCTTTCGTTCAATTTCTATGATCGAGAGTCAATCCAGAATGCAGGAGGTCAGAGACAACTTGTCTCGCGACTTCACGTCCTGGGGCCACAGACCTATCCATCTCGTATCGCACATTTCAACGGCTACACCCTTGCATTCGGAATTTTCCTCAAACCTCTTGCTCTATGGAAACTCTTCCGCATACCATCGCTTGTTTTTACCGACACGGATATGGCTGGTGAAGATCTCCTGGGAAAAGGATTTCAGACTCTTTGGGAGAGACTAGCTGAGAGCGAGACATTCGCGGCGCGCATATCCGTGGCCGAGCAATACTTACTGCCTTTCGCACTCAATGTTGTTGATCGTACCTGCATTATGAAAAGCGCTGAGCACATCTTTTCTCATAACGGCGCGACTCGAATCGATGTTCTAGCAAACCATGCAGCGTTAAGTGTCCGGCAGTTTGAACGGCGATTTACCGAAGAGATTGGGATCAGTCCAAAGCTGTTTGCGCGAATTACACGCTTTCAAGTGGCTCTAGACGCGAAGCGCCTCACACCGAGCAATTCCTGGCTGAGCATCGCCCACGAGTTTGGCTACCACGATCAGATGCATATGATCCGAGATTTTCGCAGCTTAGGCGGTGACGCTCCTGGAATCGTCATCCAGCAAACCGGGGATCTGCAGCCTTGGTCCCTCGCTTCGACAACCCCACTCGCCCTGGATAGGTTCGGCAAGCTGAAAGTGGATTTGTCCCGGAAAACGCGCACTATGTCTCAGATCCACGGGGCCTGGTAGGTCGGAGGCATGCCCAGAATACGCCGTTCCCTCGTCGGCAAGGTTTGCCCATAGCTCAAAATTGAATTTACCGCACAGCGCCCGGACTACGTGCCAGGTCGAAAGCTACTTGGTCGCAGGGCAAGCGCATTGCATAAACCTTTGTTTGCGCAACTGCTTCGACAATCTCCACCTTCTCTAATGTCAACGTATGCAACCTCCCGCTAAACTTGAGGCATGAGCAAGCCAGTAGTTTTAATCTCTGGGGTAGGTCGAACAGTGGGCATTGGAGCTGGGGTTGCAAAAAAGCTGCCGCCGAAGATTGGGATCTTGCGCTCACCTACTGGACACCGTACGACGCGAGAATGCCCTGGGGTGAGCGGCTCCATGATACTGCCATATTGGAGAACGAACTCATTGCGCTTGGGGCGCGGGTGCTTTCCATTCCCGGAGATTTAGAACAGCCAGACTCAGCGAGTGAGATTTTCAAGGCCGCGAATAAAGCATTCGGACCAATCTCTGGGCTTGTGATGGCGCATTGCGAATCTGTAAACTCAAGAATCTTGAACACTACAATCGAAAGTTTCGACCGGCACTTCGCTGTGAATGCCCGAGCGAGTTGGCAACTCATACGAGAGCTGGCCCTGCAAGTGCCGGAAACAGGTGGCCGGATAGTGGCCCTGACGAGTGATTTGACAGTAGACAACCTCCCCTATGGAGCGAGCAAGGGAGCGTTGGATCGCATCGTGCTTGCAGCCTCACGTGAGCTGGCTCATCTACATATCCTGTCGAATGTCGTGAATCCCGGGCCCATCGACACAGGATGGATGGATGAAAGCACTCGTATGTCCCTTATAGAACGCCAACCGGCAAAGCGACTAGGAACCCCTCAAGACGTTGCAAATCTTGTCGCGTTTCTGTTGTCGCCAGCAGGTTCGTGGATCAACGGTCAGCTAATAAAGTCCGATGGCGGCTTTTCCGCATAGCCACCGACCGACGGCAGCCTTTAAGCTAGCTAAACGTACGATTTTTGACGTTTGGTGTAGCGACCCCGATTGCGTCGGTGCAGTCGCGACAGATGCCCT
The DNA here is from genome assembly GCA_963838555.1 of uncultured Acidobacteriaceae bacterium. Classification (GTDB taxonomy): domain Bacteria; phylum Acidobacteriota; class Terriglobia; order Terriglobales; family Acidobacteriaceae; genus Edaphobacter. Next base: position 71,686 of record CAWIRK010000001.1, read on the forward strand.
TGGGATGGTAGGGCGTGGAGAAGAACTGATCGAGCTTCCAGTCAAACGCCTCGCCCCCGCCGAGCAGGTTGATCAACCCTTGCACGTCCTGCGGCACGAGCCAAAGTGTCGACCAACCCGACGCTTCCTTCATCATGAAGTTGTAATAAGGCTCCTGCGGATCGAAGGGCAAAATCCACACGCCGTCCTCGGTACGGCCACGGACGAAGCCGATCGATCGAATACATTCCTGTAGTTCCCCGAGCGCTTCAGGAACAACTGCTCGTCCTCTTTTTTGCCCAGCAGCCCAGCATACTGCGACAGCGCATAATCGTCCCATGCGTATTCGAGTGTAGTTGCGGTAGCGAGCCTCCATAGCCGTCGTTTGTTAGCCTGAAATTTCACAGTGTTCACCAGATCGTGAAAACGACCTACAAGAGCCCAGTTTCTTGCCACGTCGAAATGGTAACGCCTGACGTTTCGATACCGGGTGATCCTGTTGGTTTTGAGGCCCGGCAAGTCGGCTTCTCGCACCTAACCTGGATACCACACCTTTCGCGTATCCCATTCACTTCGTTGATAAGACCACGCCTCCTCAACCAATTGTTTGAGGTCAAAGCGCGGTCTCCATCCAAGCAAAAATTTCGCTTTGCTGTTGTCCATCCAGGTCGACCAGTATGGCGTTTTGATCTCGACTGAAGGCATTCCGCGCGTTTCGCGCAGGTAGGCTGCGAGGTGTCGATAGTCAATCGGCTCATCCATGCAAATATTAAAGGTTTGTTGTCGCGCCTTGGGGTGATCCAAAGCCAGTACCATACTCTCTATCAGATCACTGACGTGAACGAAGTTGCGTTTCACTGGTTCGCCCTCTGGATCGAGCATCAGCGGCACGGCGTTCTGCTTCATGTATTCGTCAGCCCTTAGGGGACCCACGAACTCCCGCCATCGTGGGCCGCCGAACACGTCTTCGCCGAAAGAGAGCGAGTATTTGAAATCGTCCTTTTCCATGATCCACGGCGCCCTCAAGCAGCATCCCGTAAGTGCGTATTGAACGAAATATTGCTCCAGCATTACCTCTTCGAGGACCTTCGAGAGCGCATAGCAGCCGGGATAGGCGGTGTGCTTCTGCTGCTCTGTCACTGGAAGCGCGTGTGGATAGAAAAAATGCCCTAGGGCAGCATCGCCTCCGATCAAAATGATCTGCTTAAAGGATTTGCTGAGGCGACACTCTTCGAGGAGCCAGAAGAGGCCTTTGACCGTGACATCCATCACCGTTTCTTCAGTTTCCTTGCACGTGGCGCAATGAATCACGTGCGTAATCCCACTCATTGCTGCACGCACTACTTCCCGATCCGAGATGCTTCCGCTTACTATCTCTAACCATTCATGCGGTTCGAGACGACGGTTGTGACATAGCGCGCGAATCGTAATGTCATCATCGGTCTCTAAAATGCGGCGAATGAAATGGCTTCCTACTTTGCCTGTAGCGCCGGTCACCAGGATGTGCTTCATGTGTCCACCTTCTCCCGGGCCCTATTGGCGGTCCAAAAGCGTGATCGAACCAGGCTTGTTAAATTAACCGTGAATTTCAGCATGATGCCAACCAGTTATGGCTTGTCGCGTCCCCACGCCTCCACTTCGATAAAGCTGCACCACTTGGCCGGATCTTCAGGCACAAGGTTAGTTATCCGCAGCCAGGAAACGCGCCGCTTCGGAAAGGAAAAATCCTGGAACTCTGCAGACGAACTGATCTGGATGGGCAAGTAGCTTCCATCGGAAAATTCAACATCCGCAATTTTCCAGTAGCTGTCGTGGGGGAAATCAGCACGGATCATCAGGCGGATCTTGTCCAGCTCGACCGGTCGACCTAAATCGAGCTTCCACCATAGGTCCGTGCGCAGCTGCGGTCCCCATGATTGGTAAGGCCACACGCCGTGATGACCGTTTTGCGTAGCTCCGTCAATCGCATTTCGCGCTGCGAAGTCGTACAGGCTCCTGGAAACACTGTTTGTGCTGGCGTGCGGGAAGATCTTAGTCGACACCTGTTCTGTTTGTTGCAGATCGCACGGATTTAGCGCGAGGTTGCGATAGCCGGTGAGCTCCCGTTTTTTAAATGCGCGAACTGCAATTCGATGGGACTTGCCGGCAAAACTCTCCGGAGCATAAGCGCTCCCTGTCTCCTTCTCTTCGCGTCCATAAGGAATCTCGTACGACGCGTCCCCCTGAGACGAGCTAGAGATGTACACCAGGCACTCGGGCATATTCTCGTCCAACCGTACTGCCATTTGCTCTGTTCCGTGGAGGAGAATGCGATCGCCCGGTTGATATTCGCGATCGAAAACAAGAACAGCCAAACCCGCTTTCGAGGACCCTGCATGGAGATTTTGGCCTGCAACCCGGGCCCCATGTTGATCTTGCACTTCAATGTGAACCAGCCCCTTGCTAGAGCCCGGCACAGTCGACGGCTCCTCACCCAGGGCAAGCGGCCCGTACACAAACAATCCGAAAAGTGAGATAGCAAAAAAAGGAGCCCGCCCCACCCGCCGATGTAGATTGGATCTTGCCTTCATTAACTTTCTCCGAAAAGAACTTTTCAAAATGAAAGTCTTTATTGATGCGCACTCGGATGCTGTCGATCGCCGCAAACCTTCTACTTGAAATATTGCGGTATTCCTTATCGCAACTTTATCGCATCTTTATTGCAAAGCTCTTAAGGAGTCGGCACAGGTTAGTTTCGCCTCATTTGTCAGCGCGATAGAGAGGTCGGCTGGCACTGGAGGCACAAACGAGGGCATCCCGCTTCGACTCAAACACTCATAGTATAGATACGGATTCTTGCAGCGAAGCATCTGCCTTACCCAAGGCCCAATTTGTCGTTCACTGCAATCGCGATCTCCTGGTCCGATCCGAGGTAACGTTTCGTCGTCTGAATAGAGGAGTGTCCAAGAAGAAATTTAATCTGCTCCAGATCTCCGCCGTTGTTCCGGCACAGCTTTGCGCAGGTTCGTCGCAGATCGTGCGCGCCAAAGGCCTCAATGCCAATCTCCTTTGCCGATTGCTCGACAATGGACCAGACAGACCAGTCGGTCAGGGTTTCGCCTTTGATCTTGCCTCCTTTCACGATTGAGCGCAATAACCTGCCCTCCTTGACATCGGCTGCAGCCGTCCAAACATCGATTGCATGCTTGATCCATATCGGAATGGCCACCGTGCGAATTCGGCCACCTTTACCGCGCAAATCGGCAATCACCCAGCGGCCCTCACGCATTTGAATCTTCTCGACATCAAGCTGAGCGAGTTCTTGCCGGCGCAAAGCACAGCCGACCAGGAGCGCAAGAATGACATAGTCCCGTTTCCCTTTCAGGGTAGAACGGTCCGGGACCGCAAGGAGTTCTTTGGCCTGTGACCTGGTCAGCCAGTTCCCAAGCCGCGCTCCTCGCTGCGGAATATTCGGCACGTCCGTCAGGTTTGCGGCCTCCTCCGCTCCCAGCATTCCGTTCCGTCGAGCCTCGTTCACAAGTTTGCGCATGGCGGACAAGCGAACATTTACCGTCGAAGGAGAATCCTTTTCCATCCCCGCTCGCCATTCCATCAGCAGGGCGCGGCTGAGAGGTCGGCTGGCAGCGAAGAGAAACAGATGGTCAAGTGCACTCGCATAATTGCGCTTGGAGTGGGGTGATATAACCGTGTCCAGAACCATTTCTTTTAGCTCTAGGAGCCGAGGATCAACTGCTGGGGAGTCGCTCGGCGAGATCAAAGCAAGCTCGGTCGAGATCACAGTTCGTCCTCATCAGCCTGCTTGAGCTGTCGAGCCGCTTCAAATTCATCTTTCAACTTTTCGACCACATCCTGTAGATCTTCGATCGAGGGAAGATCCTGCTTCAGAGGCGCTGGCAGTTCGCGCGTCACTCGGTAGGTTGACACCCCAATAGGTTTTGCCACGTCTCGCAGGGCATATTCGACAACCGCCCCATTGCGACCTTCGCAGAGTAAAAGCCCGAGGGTGGGACCGTCTGGTGCCATGCGGATCCAGTCATCAGCAGCTGAGAGATAGAAGTTTAGCTTTCCCGCGTATTCCGGCTTGAACTTCCCTGTCTTTAGCTCGATGACAAAATAGCAGTGCAGCCGAAGATGGTAAAAGAGCAGATCTATATAGAAGGTGTCTTCACCCACGACGAGCGGGACCTGGCTCCCAACGAAGGCGAAACCGCGGCCAAGTTCAAGCAGGAGGTCGCGGAGATGGATCAGCAGGCCGCGCTCGAGCTCTCGCTCTTTAAAATCGTCGGCCAGGGTCAGAAAATCAAAGTTATACGGATCCCGCAGGATCTGCTCGGCCATATCTGAGCCGTCTGGGGGGAGGGTCCGGGTGAAATTGGACAGGGCCTTCCCTTCCCTCTCATGGAGCCGACTTGAGATCATGAGAACCAAGACATTCTGGCTCCAGCCGTTTTCGAGCGCCGCTCGTAGGTACCATTCCCGAGTGGGCCGATCCTTGATCCGGTCGAGGACCCGAAGATTGTGGCCCCAGGGCAATTGTGCAATAAGCTGTTGCACAATTGGCTCCTCCGGCCATGCCTCGGCGAGAGCTCGCATATACTTGAGACTCCTGGCGCTGAAGCCCTCGACTCCAGGAAACTCGTTTTGAAGGTCATGAGAGAGCCGATCGATAACCCGCGTTCCCCAACCCTCAGTTCCCTGTCGGCTAAGAATTTCCTGGCCGATAGACCAGTAGAGCAAGACCAGTTCGCGGTTGACAGCGAGCGACGCTCGGACTTGAGCTCCCCGGATTCGAGTTTTCAGCTCCTGGAGCAGCTCAGGGTAGCCGGACGGGGTCTGGAGAGCCGATTTCATCGGTTTTAGGGTATCGCGGTTTTTCACTACTACAAGAAGCATTGCCGTGGCTAATAAATGCTGATTATGCTAGACTTAGATTGCAAAACTGAACATATGATTATTGTCCGCTCTTCTCAGCGTGAAGATTAATCGCAGCGACCCTCCTGCAATAGCTGCTGCAAAAGTGAACGGTCAAATCGAATCCGTTCTTGCCGAAATTGGATTGGCGCGAGCGTCCAGAACGTGTGCCAGCCGATCCCATACTTGCCCCGAGTTCTTTACGCGCGTCTCGTGCAGAAGCATGCGAACTCCGCTAGGCGACAACTTGCCGCGGATCATGCGGCTGAGCACGCGGACGGGTAGGAAGAAGTCACGCCTAGACGCAACCCATCGGGGCGATCGAGCGCCGGTCAGCCGGCTGGGACGAGGCAGTGCAGGTGCGGATGGATCGGCAGCGATCTGGAGCAGGGTCTCGGAAGCGGTCCGGAACAACCGCCTACCTGTGGCCGTTTACCTCGCGTGACGGGGAGGAGAAGAGTGAGCTTCGTGCATTAAGCAGCGGATGACGTTGCAGAGCTGACCTGTCTTGTGGGAAAGCTCCTTGACCTGCCCAAGCGCATCGAGTTCCAGAACGACGAGTCTGCCTCCAAACATCCCAACTGTAGACTTTCCGTTCTGGCTTCATCACCGGCGCATGGGCTGTTGCTGTGCGATACATTATGCCCGCCCGCTGCGCCCGGCTTTTCGCGGTCGTTGGTGAAGATTTGCGCGTCGTATGCGCCGCGCGATACGGCAAAGTCGGCCATGGGGTGGTTGAGCAGGTCTTTCGGCCCCAGTCCGGTATCGACGTGGATCAGCACACGGTCGGCGGTCTGTCCCTAGCTGAAATGACTTGTCACGGCCATATGTGATGTCCTCGGCACCCGTCTCGAAGTACGCTTCGCTCCAGCATCCGTCAAGGCGCTGACATGAGAAGATTGTCTTCTTCTCATGTGTCCAAAGACACATGGAAAAGTGACTGCGGGACGGCCTAAGCGAGCCGATGAAGGCAGTAAAGCGGACAGTAACCTCGTCAGGAGTTTGTTGCATTTTCCTGACATCAGGACATAACGCGAGAGTCAGAAAGTTGTTGCGTTTATATGACATAGGTGCCCGTGTCCACTTCAGCATCCCGCATTCCATCGGCGATCCGGGACCGTGTCTTCGCACCGGCGCAGCCGCACGTCTGGACCCCGGAGGACTTCGCCGACCTAAGGCCGCGCACTGTGGTCGATCAGGCCCTCCACCGGCTGGTTGCTTCCCGCGACCGTCGGCGGATCGCTCGCGGCTTCTACGACTCCCCCAGGACAACCGGCTCACGGGAAAGCCCACCTATCCCAACCCACGCGACGTGATCGACGCGCTGGCCCGGAAGGGCAAGGTTCGGGTCGTGGTCGATGGCCTCACCGCCGCCAACGATCTAGGACTCACAGACGCCGTTCCCGGCGCGCATGGCGTGCTCACCGATCGACGCCTGCGCCCCATCACCCTCGGCAATCTGACCCTCGACTTCCAGGCCGCCGCGCCCAGCCGCCTTTACTGGGCGGGCCGTCCCGCCATGCGCTTCGTGCAGGCGCTCCATTGGCTGCGCGACATGCTCCCGTCCGACGACGGAAGCCTCCGCAAGCGTCTTGTTTCCATTCTCAAAGACCCCGATCATGGGCTGGCCATTCAGGACGATTTGCGTAGCGGACTGTCAGCCATGCCGGAGTGGATGCGGATAATCGTGCGCGATCTGCTTCAGCAGGTTAGCGCTGGAGTGCCGCCTCCGGGAAAGAAGGCGAAGCCCGCGAGACGCTCACCAGCCCGGCCCGCACCATTAAGCACGACTCTCTGCAGATTGGTACGAGGTACCTCAGACTGTAACGTTGGAATGAATGCCTCCGTAGTCAAAGTAGAACGTTGCGCTGCTTCGCAGCGGGTGAATAGCTGACACGTCATCCCCAAGGGGTAACTGCGAAGGAGCATAAAGTTCGCGATTCCTAACGGTTTCGTTTCAGCTACTTGGGTATTTGCGTTTCCGACTGTAAACAACGGTACTATCGGCAATATTTCTTAGCGGTGGCGGCCTCTATAGAAACCAGCAATGCGGTCGAAGCATCCAAGCGCTTCAAGGGACACCTGTTCCAGTAGGCATATTGAATGGCCTCCTCAAACAACAAGCCGTTAGAAACAATCCTCCCTTCGTCTTCTTCTGTCTCGGCAAATGAGACTTCTCGCGCAAGATCGATTGCTACGCGTCTCACCGACACGGAGTTCGGTGAGGTTGAGGCGGCAGCCGCGAACGCCGGTAAGAAGGTGGCGGAATGGCTACGTGAGGCGGCACTCGCTCATGCTCGTGCCGGCCAGGAGGAAACCGATCCGATCCTACTGGCAGAGATCATGGGGATGCGCTCACTCATGCTGAATCTGTTCGCCAGGGCGTCGGAAGGTCCACTGACGACCGACGACCTACGCAAGATGTCAGCCTATTCGGACTCTATTAAGGAGCAGAGGGCGCAGGATTACATGGTGCAGAGGCGTCGTCGGAACAGTTCCAAAACCACGGACAAGCTGTAATGAAACTCTCCCGCATTCGGTTTGCACTTCCTTGGCGGATCGCGTTGATCCTGGCCCTGCTTCCGTGTCTCCCATTACTCGGCTTCTGGGCATGGTTCCGGTGGGAAGTCCCGCCGCTGAAGCGCTATTACCTGGCGGCATATTGGTACAGTTCCGAGACTGCAAATCAACCTAATGCTCAGACTCAAATCCGTTGGCTCATGGAGACGGCTCCCGGGCGTAAGAGACGGTGGCTGTTCGCCCGCGATGTCACCGACGGAGGCCTGAATGATCTCCCTTTGAACCTCTCCTCTCTTGCTGTTGAACAAGGATGGACGGGCATAGAGAGAACCGCCGTAGAAAGCATGGATTCCACCGAGCTCGAAAAGCTCCTGCGAGAAGATTTTTATGACGGCGAAAGTTTCCGCCGACTCGTCAATGAACCGCTGCTTTATGGTGTCGCGGCCTGGGTGATCGTCGCGTATTTGGCCTTCATGATGAGGGACGACATTGGGGAAGAATGGAGACAGCTTCGACAATCGGTTACGGAGCCGGAGTGGTCCTCGAATTATGAAGGAGATTGGCCCGAGAACCGGGGCGGGATTGTCGCTCGGATTCGGTCGAGACTGGCCCACTGGAATAGCGTGAAGAACTTCCAGCTTTATTGGGCGAACTTTAGGGCTGCAAGCAGCCGCCGATCCAGTCTCAGCAAGTCTCCGAATCCAGAGAATCTGCGTCGGAGTACCCGCTCAGCATCGACTGCAAGTCAAGGCACGGTTTCTACTGCAGATCAACTCGCCAATCCAGTTCCTTCTCACCCTCAAAAGCCGTCCACCCAGCTACGCGCTATCTTCCCCGGATCGCCTCCATCGGATGCGGCACATTCACAATCAAGACCCTGGGACGAGTCGGAATGGATTGATTGACGAAGCGACCTCAGATGGCCCGGAGTCTTCGAGGTCAGGTCACCTACCAACTTCGCATCTCTCCGCTCAACGATAGGCGGCGTATGTATCCTTCAAGTTCATCTCCTTATCTCATCTCAATGGGTTCTGTCACGAGAGCAACTTGAGCGCCAGAGCGACCTGTCTGAACATGGAAGCGCACCGCTCGAAACTTACGAGAAGGCGCGTTGTCTCGGACTACTTTTGAATAGCGTATTGAGCCTTGCATTCTGCCGGTTATAACTACTCACTATGCTCTGGTAATTGGCACTGCAATCACCGTTCTTGTACTCCCCTAATTGATTTGCTAAAGATAGAAATAACCAATAGCCATAAGGTGTTTATTGATATTGAGTCGAAAAATATTTCGGAAATAATGACCCACTTATTCACAAATCTCGGCTACGATGTGGACCAAGACAGTAACTAGTCGCTGTCTCACGGGCTAAGGTATGTTGACTATCTCTAAATCGTTGTCTGCTGGACAAGCACGCACGTATCATGCGCGCGAGTTCACCTCCGAGCGACAGAATTACTGGAGTCGCGATCAGCAGGGCCATAGCGAGTGGCGGGGAAGCCTAGCAAAGGAGTGGGGCTTGCACGGCAACGTAGGGGCTGTAGAGTTTGCTCGTTTGAGCGAAGGAAGGCACCCAGCGAACGATGCGCAGCTCGTCAAGCATCAGCCCGCCAGAACCTACGAGAATCAGTACGGCAAGCAAATCACCAGTTCGGAGCATCGTGCAGGATGGGATGCGACGTTCTCCGCGCCCAAGTCTGTTTCGCTTACAGCCCTTGTAGGTGGCGATGATCGCGTGCGCGAAGCGCATCGCGAAAGTGTTCGCGTGGCGTTGCAGGAGTTGGAGCGGTATACACAGGCACGGATCGGTAACATTCATGCGCCGGAGACAACGGGCAAGTTCATCGCCGCGACCTTCGAGCATGATACCGCTCGTCCAGTGGATGGCTATGCCGCACCGCAGCTTCATACTCATGCAGTCGTATTCAATGTGACTGAGCGGGACAATGGGCAGACGCGGGCATTGCAAGAGCGCAGTCTCTTCCAGTCGCAACAGTATGCGACCACGGTTTACCGGTCCGAGCTTGCGATGAAGCTGCAAGGCCTCGGTTATGAGATTGAACGCGGCGAACATGGCCAGCCTGAGATCAAGGGATATTCGCAGGAGTATTTGGAAGCATCGAGTCCACGTCGAGTCCAGATCAAAGAACACCTACAGGAGATTGGAAGAGAGGGCGCGGGCGCCGCGCAAGTAGCTGCTCATCGTACCCGCGATAGCAAGGAAATCCATTCGCGCGAAGAAGTGTTGCAGCAACACCGCGAACTTGCTGCTCGGTTCGGCCATCAAGCAGATCGTGTCGTCGCAATGGCACAGGAACGGCATCTTGAAGTGCAGCCGGAAAAGACGGCGCAACAGTCGGTGACATATTCTCGCAATCACGTTTTCGAACGCTCCGCAGTCCAAGACGAACGGGCCATCTTGCAAGCGGCCATAGACCGGAGCATGGGACAGGCTTCCTACGGTCAGGTGCGACAGGAGTTCGAGCGGCGGGTGAGGAGAGGTGAGTTCCGAGCTGTCGCCCGGTCAGAAGGCCGCGCAGCGCCACAATATACGACCGCTGAAATGATGCGTATGGAGCGAGAGGTCGTCGGTCACATGCAGCGCGGCAATCATCGCGGCTATGACGATCCAATGCTGGTATCGTCACAGCTGAGAATCTGGACAGAAGATCGCCATCCTGAATTGAATCGTTCGCAACGCCAAGCTGTCGATGAGATATTCCTGAGTCGCGAGAAGATCGTGGGCCTGGATGGTGTCGCCGGGGCAGGTAAGACGACGACCCTCGCCGTGGTCCGTGAAGGTGCCGAAGCGCAGGGGTACAAGGTCGAAGGATTCGCGCCGACATCTCGCGCGGCCAACAAGCTTGCTGAGGCCGGCATGGAGACCTCGACTCTCCAGCATCATCTTGCCAAAGGAATGCGACCTGACAGTGGGGAGAGGTGCTTGTATGTACTCGATGAGTCCTCGCTTGCATCCACGCGCCAGATGCACGAGTTCATCGAACGTCTCCATCGGAATGATCGGGTCCTCTTGGTGGGAGATAGCCGCCAGCATGAGGCCGTCGAAGCGGGCCGCCCGTTCGCGCAACTGCAACAAGCCGGGATGCGGACAGCGACGTTGAACGACATCGTTCGCCAGCGTGATCCAGAGTTGAAGCAGGTCGTTGAGCAATTGGCACGTGGCCAAGTGGGAGCCGCCGTTGAGAGTCTCGAGCAGCAGGGCCGTGTGCATCAGGTAAGGGGACACGATGAACGTATTGCGGCCATTGCGCGGGAGTATGCCAAGTCTCCTGACGGCACGCTCGTTATTTCGCCGGACAACCGTTCGCGCAGCGAGATCAATCAGCGGATACATGATGAGTTGCAATCGCGTGGACTTGTGAGCAGGCAAGAGAATTCCGTGCGGACGCTTGTTCCGCGCCAGGAGATGACCGGCGCGGATCGTGGCTGGGCACAGCAGTATCAGGTCGATGACATCGTGCGATACTCGCGCTCATCGAAGGAAACTGGCATCAAGAAGGGCGACTACTCCCGCGTCCTTGCGGTTGACGCCCAGGCGAACACTCTGACGGTGGCACGGGCGAATGGGGAACAGACCACCTATGACCCGCGCCGACAGGTCGGAGTTTCTGTGTACCGAGGGCAGGAGAAGAAGTTCTCTGTGGGTGATCGCATCCAGTTCACAGCGCCCAGCCAGGAATTGAAGATCGCGAATCGTGATTTGGGAACAGTGGAGAGCATCGGGCGGCAGGGAACGATGCGGTTGCGGTTGGATGATGAGCGCAAAATCGAGTTCAATCCGCAGCAGCATCCGCACGTCGATCATGGATACGCCGTAACCAGCTATTCCAGTCAGGGCCAGACTGCCGAGCGTGTGTTGGTCAACGTAGACACAGAGCTTGCTGCAAAGGATCTGCTCAACAGCCGCATGGCATATGTGTCGATCTCGCGCGGTCAATTTGACGCGCAGATATTTACCGACAGTCTGGAGAAGTTGCCGAAGGCATTGGGGCATGATGTTTCGCAGCAAAGTGCCCTTAGGCCGGAACAGGCTGTTGCCTTACATCAGCCGAAGATCGTGGCGCCGAAGCACGACGTGGAGTTGAGTATGGGATTCGGGTTGAGCCTTTGAACGCCAGTAATTGAGGGGAGATGAAGGCGTTATTGCAAGCGGGGCACAGAGAGCGCAGGGCAGTTTCGGACGAGCACGAAAATTTTGGTAGAGGGTACGGGATTATGTCGGCAGAGAGAGTCATTGATTTCGACAGAGGCGGATTGAAGTCGTCGCAGCAGGAGAAGACTGAGCTATCGTTCAAGCCTCAACGCAGAAAGCCCCCACAGAGGGTAACTGTGGCTCCGGAAGACAAACTGTTGGTGAGCCGCGAAGAGGCCGCTCAACTGCTGTCTATTAGCCAGCGTGGCTTGGACTATCTTGTGGCCTCTAAACGTTTGCCGACTAGGCGGATTGGCGGTCGGGTTCTGATCCCGGTAGCGGAGCTGCGTAAGTATGCCCGACGCGATCATCCTGAACGCATCGTGAGCTGAGTGCTGGTGAAGAAGACTGCGAAGGTGCAGGAATTAGTCCACATCCAGAAGCAGCTTTACGTTCAGGACGCTGCAGTCGAACGCAATGAATCGCACGCGAACCTTACTAAAAGTATCCCAAAAGTATCCCATTGTTGAAAATGAATTCAGAGACAACGCGTTCTTCTCATTCTAAATTGTTCATTTTATACAGGGTTCTATGGTGGCCCGGGCAGGAGTCCAACCTGCGACCTTCGCGTTAGGAGTGCGCTGCTCTATGCAACTGAGCTACCGGGCCACTTCCGGTAGTGTATCGCGAGCCTTCACTTAACGCCTCGAATGATAAAATTGCATAGGGACAACTTATGCCAGAGATACAGCGTCGACGTGCGGTAACGGTGAATATTGGTGGGATTCGCGTAGGTTCGGATGCGCCCGTTGTCGTGCAGTCGATGACGAATACGGATACGGCCGACGTCGAGAGCACGGTGCAGCAGGTTGCGGCGCTGGCGCGAGCCGGTTCAGAGATGGTGCGCGTCACGGTCAACAACGACGACGCCGCGAAGGCCGTGCCTTATATCGTCGAAGAATTGGCGAAGAAGGGCTGGTCGACCCCGATCATCGGAGACTTCCACTACAACGGGCATCAGCTACTGAAAAAGTATCCAGAGACCGCGAAGGCGCTGGCGAAGTATCGCATCAATCCCGGCAACTGCTCGATCGGGCGAAAAGACGATGACAACTTCCGCACCATGGTTGAGGTTGCGGTCGAGCATCAGAAGCCGGTGCGGATCGGAGTGAACTGGGGTTCGCTCGATCAGGCGCTGCTGACGAAGATGATGGACGACAATTCAAAGGCTGCAGATCCCCTTCCCGCTCGCGATGTGATGATGGAGGCGATGGTCGTGTCGGCTCTGGACAACGCAGCCGCGGCGGAGCGTTACGGGCTGCGGCGGGATCAGATCCTGCTGTCAGCCAAGGTCTCCGGTGTACGGGACCTGATCGATGTTTATACGGAACTGGCGCGACGTTGCGACTACGCGCTTCATCTCGGGCTGACCGAGGCCGGAATGGGGATGAAGGGCATCGTGGCTTCGGCGGCAGGTCTTGCTCCATTATTGCTGGCTGGTATCGGGGATACGATCCGAGTCAGTTTGACCCCAACTCCCGGAGGAGATCGGTCGGAGGAGGTTCGGTGCGGCCAGCAGATTCTGCAGTCGCTCGGAATTCGAAGCTTTATGCCGCAGGTGACCAGCTGCCCCGGCTGCGGGCGGACGACCTCAACCTACTTCCAGGAACTCGCCGAGAGGATTCAGGGTTATCTGGTAGCGTCGATGCCGGAGTGGAAGAAGCAGTATCCGGGAGTCGAAGAGCTGAAACTTGCGGTGATGGGCTGCATCGTAAATGGGCCAGGTGAGTCGAAGCACGCCAATATCGGCATCTCGCTGCCGGGAACGTTTGAAGAGCCCAAGGCGCCCGTCTATGTTGACGGAAAACTGTTCACCACACTGAAGGGCGACCGTATCGTCGAGGAGTTTCAGGTCATTCTCGATGATTACGTCGAGAAGCGCTATGGGCGCGTACTGATCGAAGCCTAGCTGCGGCGCAATCGTCATTCGGTACCCAAAATCAGCGCACCACCGAACCACCGCATCAGACCGCTGGCCGGCGTCTCCGCTGCCATAAACCGCCCGTGCATCGCCCATCACCGCTCCCGCCGCCAGCCTGCCACTACGAACGGCACCCTCCATCGTGGAGGGCCACTCCGTCGCGGTCCAATCTCCCGCAGGATACAACCCAGGCCACTCCGTCGTCTGTTCGAGGACGAAATTGATCCAATCCCGGCACCACGGAAAACGTCGCCCGCGCCTCCTTCAATACGCCGCTCTTGACCAGCTTTGCTCGCTTCACCTCAGGAAAGAACAGCTGCAACTCATTCAGCGCGCCGGACAGAATCTCCTCGCGCGTCATACTCAGCTGCGCTCTCGATCCCGCAATCACTAGTTCGACGTAGCTGCCCTTCTCCGGCGCATACCGGCGAATACGCGACTTATGGAAGAACCACTCAATCGTCGTATCCAGGAGCCACGCGTGGTCAAGGTCGGTAATCTCGCGATCGAACCAGAGAAGAATCGAAGTGAATGGCGAATGCACCTGCCGCGCCATCTTGAGCTCCAGCTCATCTCTCGTGTTCAGCGCAGGCCCCGACTTACTGCTCGTTCAACCGAATGGCGGGCAATAGTCTTTGCGTCTGCTCGAATGGCAGCGCGAGGATAATGGAATCCGCGATGTAGCTCGTATCTGCAATGTTTACGCGCCAGCGCCCACTCTGCTCCTGCGTAATGGTTTCAACACTCGCCCGAAGCTGTACCGTTCCACCGCGACGACTCGATCAATCGTGCGGCAGCCATGTAGAACTCGCTGAGTGGCACAGTGGGAATCCCCAGTCGCCCGCCTGTCGAAGACTTGATGAAAAGCTCATGGAACACCTTGCCGGCGTAACGAGTCGAGCAGTGTGCAACGCGATCGTTCAGCGTCGCCATCAGGATCGGATTCCAGAAGTGCCTGATCGAAAGCTCGGTCTGCCGCGTTCGTTTCAACCATTGCTCAACGCTCTCATTGTCCTCCGCCGGATAGCCACGGAAGAACTCCATCAGCCCACGCGCCATCCCCAGCTTGTCCTTCCATCCAAGCATCGACATCGCCGAGAAAGCTCGGAGCAAAGTGAAAAGGCGCAGGCAGACCGCTGGCAGAAATCGTGCTCGATCTGCCGCCAGGCTCGAGAAAGGTCTGCTTGTCGTACCAGCGAATCTTGTCCGCACTTCCACTTTGTTCACACAACTCGATGAGATTGGTGCAGCAGCCCAGCAACACATGCTGCGAATCCACGACCTCATGCAGAGCAGGATGTTCGTAGGAGCAAGCTCTGCCGCCCACATATGGCTTGCGCTCGAGCACAGTCACGTTCTTCCCTGCCCCAGCCAGAGCAGCAGCAGCAGCGAGGCCTGCCGCGCCCAGCGCCGACCACAATCACGTCACTCTGCTCTCTTCCGCTCACGAGCACCATCCGATAGCGCACAGCCATCCCCATCCCCTGTGCCAGAATCATCAGCTTCTTAGTGGTCGGCACGCTCACACGTTCGGAAAACACGTCGTAGTTCCTCGCGATGATTCGCTCAAGCAATCCTCGGTAGATCGTCACCAACACCCAAAGCGCCGCACGGCTATCTCGATCGATCAGCGGCAGAAGCTCTTCAGCCGAAGCATAAAACTCCTGCGCCCGGGACGCCTCCAGCGCAAGCAAATTGATTACCGTCTCAGGCTTCTCTCTATTTTCCGCAGCCAAGACAAGATGCTCCACAGAGACCCGGTTTGCTTCAAGATCCCGCAAAGGAAGATAAATCCGGCCACGTTCCGCATCTTCGCTTACATCGCGCAATATGTTCGTCAACTGAAACGCAACACCTGTCTTCTCTGCGAGCAACTCCGCCCTCGGATCGCTATACCCGAAGATACGGATACACACGAGCCCAACAACCGATGCGACGAGATAGCAATAGCGATATAGACCGTCGAAGCTTTCGTAGATCTGAAAGGTTCGCGTTCGGCCAGCCTGCTCTGAAGCTCGTCGCGATCAGTGACGGCTGACTACGCCCGGCTGGCTCTCCTCAAGATCCATCGTCGTACCTCGCACCAGATCTTCCAGCAACGCATCGGGAATCGCAAATCTCTTTTGAGTGTCATTCAACGCAAGGAACACAGGATCATCGGAGACGCCGCTTCGCCTCGCATTTCGCCAGGCCTCCAGCCACTGGGCCATCACCTCGCGGCGCTCTGCCACCGGCAGCCGCCTCATCATCGGAGATATCGTCGGCACGTCGCATAAACGCATACACCGCACACATCGCATTTCGCTTGTGCACTGGCAGCACGCGAAAGGAGTAATAAAAATTTTTGGCCTCCCGTTGCGCGATCGCGCTGCAGACGGCATACGCCTCAGCGATGGTCACGTAGACATCCCCGCACGCAACTTGCCGGCGAGCGCTTCCAGCAATAACCGCGCCTTCCGAGCCTTCGACACCACCGGCCTGCCGCGCAGTACATCGAAATTCTCCGCGGCGATGCCATTCAGAATCGCCTCCCCACCTTTGCGGAACAGATCCAGGGTGACTGCCAGGTCGCTGTCCACGTGCTCGCTGATCGCAGCCGCCTTCGAGCAGCATCTCGCGAGTCCGCACCACCAGCTCCTGCATCATCGCCCTGAACTCCGGCGTAAAGACTCGTCCCTCAATCTGCCCCTCGTCGACTCCGATACCGAAGCATCGCATCGGCCGGAACATAGCGCCTGCCGCGCTCCGCATCTTCCACCACATCCTGCCAGAAATTCGCCAGCTGCAGTGCCGTGCATACCTTATCCGATAGCAGCCCGAGCGACTCCTCCCGATACCCGCACACCCAGAGAACCAGCCGACCAACCGGATTCGCCGAATAGTGTGAGTAAACCAGCAGCTCCTCCCAGTTCTCGTAGGCGGTCTTCACCTGATCCATACGAAAGGCATGCAGCAGATCCGCGAAGAGCTCACGCGGCGGGTTGCACTCTCGAATCGTCTCATGCAACGCAACGAAAACCGGGTGCATCGACCGTTCCGGCGCGTCATAGCACTCATCCAGCATCGACCCCCACGTATCGAGCAGGCGAGTCGCAACCGCGGGATCAGCGACCTCGTCCCCTAGATCGTCGGCCACCCTACAGTACGCATAGATGCTCTCAAAGTGAGGTCGCACCTTACGCGGCAGGAAGAAGGTCGCGACATGAAAGTTCTCATAGTGAGTCGTACGCGAGTTCGTGGCACCAAGCCCGCGCCTCTGCAAGAGTCGGCCGTTCCAACGGAGTTAGATACTCCAGTGGAGCACCTAAAAGCGCGTATTGTGTCGCAATCCCGTCGCTCATCCTGGCACCCCGCCCGGAAAGACCGCAGTCTTGATCTCCCGCGAGCCCCCGCTCCTGCTCATCATCCTTGCAAAGAGATCAGGCACCTCATCCAGTCCAGCCCGGCCGGTAATATACTCCGCGCATTTGAATCGGCCATTCGTCACCAGGCCAAACGCCGTCCTGCACGTTGCCGGCGTGTGATGAAAACTCGCCTTCAAGGTAATGTCGCCGTAGTGCAAACGGTTCGTGTCCAGCTGCACCTTCGTTCCGCTGGGTGGACCGCCAAAGAAATTGACGGCGCCTCCCTTCCGCACCATGTCGACCGCCCACTCCCACGCCGCAGGACTCGCCACCGCATCGATCACAACGTCTGCACCGCGGCCCTCCGATGTCAGCGCGCGCGTCGCCGCCACCACGTCCTCCACAAGTCCCAGCTGCAACTACGCTGGTGGCGCCGAATAGAGTTCGCCGTGGCAATCTGATCCTCTCGCTTCACAACAGCAATCACCTTAACACCCGCGAGCTCAGCCACATGCATGAACATCAGCCCGATAGGACCTGCGCCGATCACCACCATCGTATCGCCAGCCTTTGCTCCACTCTCCTCCAGACCACGCACGACGCAGGCCAGAGGCTCGGTTAGCGCGGCGTGTTCCAAAGGAACTCCATCCGGCACCACCAAAGTATTCTTCTCCACAATCCGCGCCGGAATCCGAATAAACTCCGCATAGGTACCGTTGTTGAACAGAAGGTTTTCGCACAGATTCTGCTGTCCGTGCCTGCAGAAGAAACATGCATCGCAGGGGGCTGAGTTCATCGCCACCACCCTGTCTCCCTCACGAAATGCCGTAACGCCCAGCCCCAACCTCCGCAACCACTCCGGCAAACTCGTGCCCAAACGGCATCGGCGGTTTCAGCATCATGGCGTGGTACCCGCGCCGGTAGACCTTCAGATCCGTCCCGCAGGTCAGTGCCGCGCCCACCCGTACGACCAGTTCCCCAGGCCCCGCCTGCGGTACTGCCACACGCTCCAGCCGAAGGTCTTCCTTGCCATAAAGCACCGCTGCCGTCATCTCAGCTTTCATTCTCTCTATCTTCTCATTCCGTGCCGGTTCAATGCACCTTCGGTGCCTTCTGCAGTCCTTCCATATACATGCAATCGTCAGCCAGGGCGCCGCATCTGATAATCTGAGCCACATAACCTGATGCCCTTCGTCTCTCCAGAGATCTTCGCCAAGCAAATCGATCGCCTCCATCCAGGAGTACTCCATCCTGTCCTGGCGCGCGGTCGCAAACCTCTTTTCCCGTCCCCGCTATTGGGCGGATATCTACACCCAGATGGATTCGATCGGCGTCGGTTCCATGCCGATCGTTGTCCTCACCGGCTTCTTCACGGGCTGCGTGCTTGCCCTGCAGTCGGCCACCTCGCTCGAGGAGTTCGGCTCGGTCAGCCTGACCGGCAACCTGGTCGCCCTCTCGATGGTCAAGGAACTCGGGCCCGTTCTCACCGGCCTCATGGTCTCCGGCCGCAATGCATCCGGCATGGCTTCAGAGATCGGCTCCATGAAAGTCACCGAGCAGATCGACGCCATGCGAGCCCTCGGAACCGACCCCGTACGCAAGCTCGTCACCCCCCGCCTCTACGCCACGGTCTTCATGCTCTTCTTCCTCACCATCGTCTCCGATGCGGTCGGTATCGCCGGCGGCGCTCTGGTCAGCGTCACCCTCATGGGCCTCAACGCCTCTTCCTACTTCCACAACTCCTACCGCGCGCTCCAGTACGGCGATGTCGTCCAGGGCCTCACCAAGCCGCTCTTCTCCGGATTCATCATCGCCACTGTCGGCTGTTATTTCGGCATGACGACAAAAGGCGGCACCCAGGGCGTGGGCAAAGCCACCACCCAGGCCGTCGTCTACTCCTCGGTCTTCATCATCATCGTCGACTTCATCGTCAGCCGCGCGATGATCGGCATCTTCGGCAGGTAACCGGACCATGCCCGCAGACATCGCTCCCGGAGACGTCGCTCAGACCAAGCTAGCGCCGGATTCCGCGCGAACCTGTCGTCGTCTTCGACGACGTCTCCATTATCTTCGACGTCAAGCCCGTCCTGCAGAACATCTCCTTCACCGTCCAGCGTGGCGAAACCCGCATCATCCTCGGCCCGGCCGGCGGCGGAAAATCGGTCCTGATGAAGCTGGCCAACGGCCTCATTCGACCCGACTCAGGCACGATTCGCGTCTTCGGCGAGGACGTTACCCGCATGCGTGAGACCGACCTCTTCAAACTTCGCGCCCGAATCGGCATGGTCTTTCAGGAATCCGCGCTCTTCGACTCCCTCTCCGTAGAAGACAACGTGGCCTATCGCCTTCACGAAGAGCAGCGTTCCGGAAGAAGAGGCCCACAAGCGGGTCGTGGAGGCTCTCCAGTTCGTTGAACTCGAGAACACCATCGCAAAGTTCCCGTCCGAGCTATCCGGTGGCATGCGACGCCGCGTCTCCATCGCCCGCGCCATCATCACCAAACCGGACCTCATCCTCTACGACTCTCCCACCGGCGGCCTCGATCCCATCACCTCAACCACGATCATCGACCTTGTCATCAAGCAGCGCGACGTATCGCCACACCACATCGCTGCTGATCACCCACCGCCTCCAGGACGCCTTCCTTCTGGCCACGCACCGCTTCAACGACGCAGACGGGCAAAATAGAACCAATCCCCAACGGCGGCATCGACGACAGCACCAAGTTCCTCGTCCTGAATGAAGGTCGGGTCGTCTTCGACGGCAACACCCACGAGCTCGTCCACACCAACGACCCCTGGCTGAAGGAATACCTCTCCTAACCGTCTAACGCTTGCCTGCCTTCCACTCCTCATACGAGATGCGAGGCATCGTCAAAAACGAATCCCGCGTCTTCACATACGACCCCAGACCATTCATCCGGCCAATCGCGTGCAACTCCTCAGCCCGCACGTACGGTCCCGCAGGATCGACAAATCGGTCTTCGATGTAGATCGAAACCACCCTGCCCAGAATGATCCGCGACCTGCCAATCTCCATGGTCGTGAACTCCCGGCATTCGAGCGCGGCGTGAGCCTCCGCGATTCGCGGCACTTTCACCACCTGCGACGGCGCAGTCGTCAACCCTGCCATCTCCAGTTCATTCACCTCAGCCGGAAAGTCCGTGGCGCAGATGTTCATCCTGCGGCATCAGGTCCTCCGTCACCACATTCACGACGAACTCACCCGTCCGCCGGATGTTCCTCGCCGTATCCTTCGGCACAAATCCCGCGTTAGGCCGGTTCGTAACCCCCATCCCGATGATCGGCGGATCGGTGCACAGGTAGTTATACGAGCTGAAAGGCGCAGCATTCAGCCCTCCATCCTCGTTCATGCTCGTCACCAGAGCAATCGGCCTTGGCGCGACCAACCCGATCAACAGGTTATAACTCTCCCGCACCTTGGGTTTTTCCATATCGAAAATCATTGATGTCTTCCTCTAGTCTCAAGCAGACTATCGTAATCATTTGTAGCCTGTCGTGACCGCACCACGAAATGCCCACGCGTGCGGTGGACGCGACCTCGTCACGGTATCGCCTTGACTCTCGCTCCTTATCAGCTGAGCGGACGGGCAGTTCGGGGAGGAACTGACCACCCTCTGCAGAACTAGGCAACAGCTAATGTTTCGCGGAGATCGGCTCGGTGGGCGCACCCGAAGATCCCGGACTCGAAGGCAGCGTATAGATCACCTCGCCTGGGCGCGTGTAATGCAGCTCTTCGCGGGCCTGATGTTCAATCGCGTTCGGGTCGTTCTGCAATCGTTCGACATGTCCCTTCAGCAGGTCGTTCTCCCGTTGCAGGCTGTGCAACTGACGATCCAGGGTCTGCGCATCTTGCCCGCTTCTGCTGATACACCGTAAGCCCATTCTGCCCAAAGATGACGTGGTACCCCATCGCCAGAGCGAGCAATCGCGGCAGCGCCCGTTGCAACCTTTCGCCAACCCACCTGACTTCGCTCATAAAAACGCACAACCGCACCCGACTGCTTTATTACCGTGCGCGCATTGCTTGAACGAGTCATATTGACCTAAGTACAAACTCCACGTCACTTACCGTCAAGTGGAAAACCCTTTTCGCCCGAAGAGCGTACCTAGTTCATACCGTTCCGAGCACCTTCGTCACCGCGCAAAAATCATTGATCGTTCCTGCATATTCAGCCAATGCACCTCTATTCGAATAGGATGCACGAACTTCATGCACTTGTTATCCTTCTTACTGGCGCATGTATATCCTCCCTGCCATCTCGATCTTTTGCCTCTTCGCTCTCCTGTTTGCGACACATCGCCAACACCCGGAATCAATCAATTTCATCAAAGCGCTTCTAGCGCGAAAGGACTTGCTCGATGCAATCCGCCATCCCCTCGCAACTCGGCCTTACGCACCGTTCCGGATCGCTTCAGGAATCTCTCGCCGGCAAGACCCTTCTTGTCATCGGCGCGACCGCCTTCGTCGCCGCCTGCGCCCACATCTCGCTCCCTTTGCCCTTTACGCCAGTCCCTCTCACCCTCCAGAACTTCGCCGTCATCCTGGTCGGCATGGCGCTCGGCCCCGTCGCCGGCTTCTCCGCGATGGTTCTCTACCTCGCCGAAGGCGCCATCGGACTTCCGGTCTTCACCCCGAGCGGCGGTCCCGCCGGCGTGGCTCATCTGCTCGGCCCTAACGGCGGCTTTCTCTTCTCGTACCCACTGGCCGCAGCAACCGCAGGTTGGGTCGTACGCGCCATGCAGCCGGTCACCACACGCTTCCGAAGCGCCCTCGTCGCCGCCGCCAGCCGCGACCCTGCCCATCTTCCTCCTCGGCGCTGGCTGGTTCGCCTACTACGCCCACCATAGCGCCTTTGCGACATGGTCGCTCGCCGTCGCTCCCTTTATCCCCGGCGAAATCGTCAAGATCACCGCCGCAGCTGGCATCTTCAGTTCAATCCAACGCTGGCGGCAGTCCTAACCCACCGGCCCTGAACTCGCATCTCTCCTCCCCGCCGAGCCGTCGCACGAACTCAGCACATCTCACCATCTTTCACCTCCAGCAAGGACGAAGCGCATCATGACTGCAGCAAGCACCGCCATCCGAGAGATCAGCATCGCCCACAGCCCCGACTCCGACGACGCCTTTATGTTCTACGGCCTCGCCACCAACAAGGTCCGAGTCCCCGGCTTCAAGTTCACCCACACCCTCACCGACATCGAAGACGCTCAACCACCGCGCCATCAACGAAGCCTTCTACGACGTCACCGCGATCTCCTTCCACGCCTACCCTTACCTGCAGGATAACTACACCCTCATGGCCTGCGGCGGCAGCGTCGGCGAAGGCTACGGCCCCATGATCGTCTCCAGCCGCAAGCTCACCCTGCCTCAGATCAAAAAGACCCGCATCGCCGTCCCCGGTACCCTCACCACCGCCTATCTCACCCTCAAGCTCTTCGCACCCGAGATCGAAACCGCGGTCGTCCCCTTCGACAAGATCATCCCCGCTGTCGCTGCAGGCGAGTTCGACGCCGGCCTCATCATCCACGAAGGCCAGCTCACCTACGCCAACGACGGCCTCATCAAGCTGCTCGACCTCGGTCAGTGGTGGCGCGAACAAACCGGCCTACCCCTTCCCCTTGGCGGCAACGCCATCCGCCGCTCTCTCGGCGCAGAGACGCTCCTGACCACAACCAACGCGCTGCGCAACAGCATCCAGCACGCGCTCGACAACCGCGAAGAGGCCCTCGCCTACGCCATGCAGTTCGCCCGCGACCTCGATCCCACGCTGGCCAACCGCTTCGTCGGAATGTACGTCAACGAGCGCACGCTCAACTACGGGCCCGACGGCAGAGAAGCCATCCACAAAGCTTCTCGACATGGGCTTCGACCGCGGCATCATTCCCGACCGCGCCAACGTCGACTTCGTCGGTTAACTCACAAACTCTTATCGCTGGAGTGACCCTTAGGGCCATTGGAAACAAATCAGGAATTGTCATTCTGAACGAAACAAAGAGCCCACGCGCTTCGTTCGGAGCGCCATCATCACAACGATCATCGCAATGCTCAAAACCCACAGCTCGCAGAGGCCTTTTACCCTGCAAGCTGTGGTATCTTTAACTAGTCACGTGATTGCAGTCTTGCTTGTATAAACTCTCGCAAAGGCTCTCACTGACCTCCCCTCCAGGAGCAAACCAAAGGACGCGTAGCTCAGCTGGTAGAGCATTCGACTCTTAATCGACTGGTCGTAGGTTCGATCCCTACCGCGTCCACCATTCCCCAACAACCTGATAACTTTGACCTTCGAACACATCTTATCGTGTCTCTTCCGCATCCTCCGGCGGCTGCTTTCGGCGAATTTGGCCTAATGATCAATCGCTTAGTTTAGAATCGGGAGCCATGAAGATTCTTCCTTCACTGCGTTTGGCTTTGTTTCTTGCCGGAGCTACAATCGCCGGGCTGCTGACTTCTTCCCTGCACGCCGCAACCTCGGAAGAGCAGGCGGTCCTTGCTCCTGTGAAGGCGATGTTTGACGGCATGGCCAAGCGCGACGCGACAGCAATCAAGGAGCCGCTGCTGCCCGGCGGTACGATGGTCCTGATGCGCGACGGTAAGCCAGTTCAGATGACGCTTGAGGCCTTTGCGGACCGCGTAGGAAAACCAGGAACAACGCAGATCGAAGAGCGAATTCACGATCCCCTGGTGCGGATCGACAACGACCTCGCGGTCGTATGGGCACCTTTTGAATTTCTGATCGACGGCAAAGTAGACCATTGCGGGACGGATTTATTCAATCTGGTCCGCAAAGATGGCAAGTGGTTGATTGCAAGTGTTGCGGATACAGGGCGGAAAGACTGCGCCGTGAAGTAGGTTTTATTCGCTGCTGATTGTCGAGTTTCGGGAGTTTACCAGCGCTCTCGAATAAGTCCTCCCGACGATTCGATCGCCACACGCCTCTCACGGATTTTTGCTGAGTCGCCGGTAGTACTCAGCCACTGAATCCTGATATCCCGCCGGAACAGCATACGGTTTGCCCGTGCGCGCTTCGGTCGAGGCACCGTCACGCTGCAATTGGAGTTCAATGCGATCGATCGAACTCAGCACCTCGCGATGCATCTGTTCCACCATCGCCGGATTGCCCGGGAAGCGGCTTGGATCGAGCTGCTGCATCTGCCTCGCCAGCTCCTGCACTTCTTTCATGGCCTGCGGATCGCCCTGAACCATCTGGCGTAACTGGTTCAGCTCGCGCACACCCTGCTGATAGGTTCGCTCCGTATCGGCGGGATTGTCGGAGGCGTCAGGCGGCGCGGGCCGTTGCCCGCCTTGGCCATAGCGATTGTTGCCAGTGTTGATATTGCCCCACACGGTGCCGTCGGCGTAACCTCCGCCGCCGTAACGCACGTCACCGCTCCGGCCGCCGCGTTGGCCCGTGCGATCTCCCCCCTGCCGGCCGAAGCCACCCGCCTGTGTTGGGCCGCCGCCCTGCGCGCTCTGGCCCGATTGCCCCTCCCCACCATTGCTCCC
Source organism: uncultured Acidobacteriaceae bacterium (assembly GCA_963838555.1). Taxonomy (GTDB): domain Bacteria; phylum Acidobacteriota; class Terriglobia; order Terriglobales; family Acidobacteriaceae; genus Edaphobacter. The sequence goes on from CAWIRK010000001.1 coordinate 96,101, forward strand.
GGACTGCTGTCCGTTGCCCCTGGCCTGGCCTTGCTGACCGCCATTCTGGCCAGCCTGATCGTTCTGGCCTTGCTGTCCGTCGCGGCCCTGCTGCCCGCTTTGCCCATTCTGGCCAGGCTGCCGGCCGTTGCCACCGCGAGAGGAGGCCATCGCCTCCAGTTGGCGGCGCAGCCGCTCCACCTGGCTCAGTGCAGCCGTCTCATCACCCGGGGCCGCGCCACGCTGACCGGGTTTGCCTTGGCCCTGGCCCACACCCTGCTGTGCTTGTCGAAGCTGTTGGCTAAGCTTCTGCAGCCCCTGCGCGATCTCTTTCTCAGTTCCGTTCGAATTCGGATTGATTCCGCCGCGCAGCCAATCCGCCGTCCTCTGCACATGATTGTCGAGGTCGGACTGGTCCATCTCCGTCAGCGCATCGCGCAGCTTCTGCGCAACACCCGGCTGATTCGAGGCCATCTGCACGCGCAGCCTCGCGAACGCCGCCTTCTCCAGCTTCGACAGGTCGTTGGAGAGTTGCTGCCGCTCACCCGCCAGACGGTTACGCTCGTTCAGACGCGCCATCATGCTATCCCTGTCCATCGTGCCGGAGCCGGAGTCACCCTGCTGACCGGCGGAGAGCTTGTCGATGCGGTCGGCCTGCGCACGTTCCTCCTGCGTCAGCCGGTCCGCCTCATGCGACAGCGAGCTCCACCTTCCCCGATGCAAGCTGCTGCTGCGTCCCGCCCAACAGGTTCGTCGCATCGCGCAACCGTTCAGCCGCCTGCCGCGCCGGCCTCGGCGTTCTGCTGCGGACCACCGCTGCGCTTCATCGCCTCACCCGCCTGGCGCAGACGGCTCAGTGCCTGCTCGATCCGCTGGTCTGACAGATTGCCCCGAACTCTGCCTGCCGGACTGCTGCTGTTTTGACTGAGAACCACTCTGAGACTGCGACCCACCCTGCGATGAAGCGCTCTGCTGCGAACCAGACTGCGACGACTGCGATCCAGACTGTCCCGAAGACTGTCCGCTTGAGCTCTGTTTTCCATTCTGCTGCTGGCCCACCCTGCTGACCCTGGCTGTTCTGCGCCAGCTGCTGCTCCATCTGCCGCTGCAATTGTTCCGCCTCTCGCCGCAGCATTTCCTGCTGCCAGCGCTCCTGGAAGCTCTGCTGCGGATTACGCTGCTGATTGGCCAGATCCTCCTGCCGCTTGGCCAGCGCGTCAAGCTTCGCAAGCGCATCTTCCACATTCTTCTGCATGCTGCTCCGCCGGAGACGCAGTCTGCGCCGTCTCGTACTGGTTCTTCTCCGTATCCAGTTCCAGGTCGAACAGACTGGCCAGGTCGCGACCCGCACTGTTTCCGCCGCCACCACCCCCACCCCCCTGCTGACCAAAGGCAATCTGAATCTGCCGGAAGGTCGCCTCAGCTCGCAGCAGTGCCTGAAGCGCCTTCTGCTCCAGCGGAATCGCGTCCTTCCACTGCATGCCCTTCAGCTTGTCCGCCGAGGGAGCCATCGCCTCGGCCGCAGTCTGCATGTCCTTCTCAAAGCCCGTAAACTCCTCGTTCGCCGCAGACAGATCACGGCTGCGCATACGCGCCGAAAGCGCCATCACCTGATCACGAAGCTTCTGCTGCGCATCCGAAAGGAACTGACCCGCCACGGCCGAATCCTTCGCGGTCGCAGCCTTGTCGTTCTGTTGCTTCCACGTCGCAGCAATCAGCTCCTTCTCGCGCTTGGATATCTCAGTCTGGTTGTTCTGCCCACCCCCGCCGCCACCGCCTCCACCGCCGCTCTGCTGCGACTGCGAAAACTCGCGCTCGAACGGATCGGCCTGAATAAAACTAATCTCCGTGCGGGCTTCAGCGTGCCCATCCTTCGCCGTCGCATAGACACTCACCAGATCGCCCGGCACGAGCTTGAAATCTTCCAGCCGCAGCGTGTAAGAACCATCGGCCTCCTTCGTCCCAGGTGTCTTGAGCAGACTCACGTCGCGATCCGGCCCGCCGTTCACGGAGTAATGCAGATGCACATCGTTCAGCCCGAACTGATCCGCTGCCTTCACCCCGACCGTAACCTCTTCAATCGGACTAGCGCGGTAGTCTCCACCGGGCCGGCTGATCGCAACCTCCGGCGGCATCGCCTTGTCAGTCGCAATAAAGTAGTCCTCCGAGAGCCGAACCGGCTGGCCCTGGTCCGTTGCCGCAACATGATAGGCGCCGTCCTTCTCCAGATGAATCGTGCCCCGGTACTTGTTCCCTTCGCCGCTCGCCAGCTGGATCGTCTTGCCACCGTCAAGCGCCAGTTGCCCATCCTTTAACGGACGATCCATCTCGACTTCGAGTGCAGCGTCGGTCCCTTCGATGGCCCGCAGGTCACCAGAGTGCTCCTCCGTCACCGGCTTCATCCCGGTCCACTTCGGATACTGATACGTCACTCGAATCCCCTTTACAGAAGGAAGATCCACGACGCGCACCTTGTAGTGCGGCGAGACCAACGGGCCGGCGGCTACGTAGTACTCGACGTTCTCCGGCAGCCCCGCAAACACAAACTGATACGCTGCCAGACCGCCCGAGTCAGGCTGCGCCTGCATGGTGACCGGTTCCCAACCCCCCGCACTCTGGTAGTGAGCAAAAATCTGCACCTTCTCCGGCCGCATGCCCGTCACACGCGCAGTGATCAGTTGATCGCTGTTCCGCCGCACCGCCACGTCGCCAGGCGTTACCGAAATCGCGTAAAGCGGAGCCACATCCTTCTTAGGCCCCGTCCAAAGCAGCGAAGCACCGTAGCCGAGATAGCCCGGTCCGGCAGCGATCATCCACGCCAGCACGCCAAGGCAAGCCAACCCAGCGCCGCCAAGCGCGAAGAGCCGGTTGTCCGGAACCAGCGACGACGGCGCCGCATCCTGCGTTCGCGACAACGTATCAGCAGCCAGCAACTCCAGAAAAGGGTCGCCGCCATCGCGTTCGCGCTCGTGGAAAGTCGTCAGCCTCTGCTCGAGCCCAGCATGTGCCGCCTCAGCCTCACGCACCGTACGCGCTCGCGTCAGCCGCACCAGCGGAAGCGCAATGCCAAATCCCGCCACCGCAGCCAGCGCAGCCAAGCAGCGCCAGCCGCGCCCCTGTGACTCCATGCGCCGGGAACGCATAATGATTGAGCAACAGCACCAGCCCCACCGTGACAACCAGCGCCGTGCCGGTAAAGATCGCCGCGCCACGCAGCCACGCTCCCAGCCGCAATCTATGCTGCAGCCGCGCGATATAGGAGTTGAGCTCACTGCGCTTGCTCATGCGTCCTCCCGCTGCGTGCCCATGTAGCCGCTGGCAACCACCGTCTCCGCCAGCGCCACAACCAATGCAAGTAGCATAACGTACCACCACAGACTCACAGGCCGGTATTTCGCTTCCGCCCCAGCTGCGTCGGCTGTCTGGTTAGACGCTTCTCCTTTGCTTCCGCTCCAAAGCTGCTGCACATCCGGTGCAATCGGCTCCAGGTCCGATTCGCGCCGGTCCGGATTAACCCCAATCACTGCATCGCGTCCGTTCGCAAATCGAATCTGATAAAAACCCGCACGCCGCAGCCGAAAGGTCTGCACCGTCCGCGCCTCAGTCAGCGAGAGTGGCCTGCGTCCATCCGGATCGATCACCTCCACATTCGCTACCTCCTCCACCGGCTCGGCCCCCGACCGGAACTGCACAAAGGAGTCCACCAAACGGGATCCGCTCAGCCGCTCACTGCCCGAAAGATAGCGCGCCGCCTTGTCAACGAACGCCACAAAGACCGGATGCAGCGGCAGGTCATTGGTCAGATTCTCTAGCCCTGACGTAAGCAGCAGCACATGCCCCTCGCCAATCTGCCGGTCAAGCAACAACGGAGTCCCATCCCCCAGCCGCGCCGCCACCCGCGCCTGTCCCGGGTCCACTACTGCGGCATAAAAAAACTTCGTCTCCGCCCATCCTCCGTTGTCGCGTCCCGGCTGCACCTGCTCGAGCGCAGGATGCGTGAAGTCCACCTGTCCCACGGTCGCCGCGCCACCACTGCGAACGTAGTCATGCGCATCCTTCACATCGCCTCCCCACAGCGGAATACGCGCGTGATGCCCCGCACCTGTGCTTAGCGCGATCAGAACGCTCCCTCCCTTCGACACATACTGCGCCAGCGTGTGCTCGAAGATCGACGGCAGCGTGACCGCATCCGACAGCACCACAAATGCGAATTTCGACGGATCAAGATCCGTAGTCTGATCCGCCGTCACCGATTGCAGCACGAACGAAGCCTGCGTCGCCGCGCCCAGTGCCGCACCGAAGTAAAGCCCCGACCGCGTGTCGTTCGCGGCATGAACGAACAGCACCCGCTCAGGGTCCGAGCGGCGTATGACGAACACGCTTCTGTCATCCGCAGGAAAGGCATCGCCGCCGCCCTCAATCCGCAGCTCGCAGCGATTGAATCCATATCCCACATCAAGCGGCGCAAACTGCACCGTCGCGCGCCCATTCGCCGGAACGCTCACATTCCGCGTCGCGACCGCCTTGCCGTTCACCACCAACGACACCGTCTTCTCCGCCGCCGGCGTGCCGAAACCCGCGACCACAGCCTGAACCCGCGATCGTTTGGGATCCTTCGGATCGGCAAGTTCAGCCGGCGCGCTCACACTCTCAACCGTCCAGTTGGGCGGCGGGCTGCCCTTCGCCACAGCATGCAGCACCAGAGTCACGTTCGCCGGCAGCACCATATCGGCAAAGTTCGCCAGGCATGGCGGTGCGCTGCATATCGCTGAACAGATGCAGATCGATCGGCCCGTGCACCGTCTCGCTCAGCGCGCGAATACTTCGGCCCAACTCCCCGAAGTTCGCATGTCCATCTCCCGGCTGGATGCTTTCAAGCGCCGACCGTAGTTGTCGCTTCATCGGCAATCGCCTGCGTCAGCACCTCGAACTGCCCTCCCAAGCGCCATCACCTGCACCCTCTGCGAATGCGGTTTCGCAGCCAGCAACGCAAGCGCCTGCTGCTTCGCATCCGCAAACCGCGTCCCTGCGCGCATGCTGAATGAATCGTCCAGTACGATCAGCAGCAAATGCCCATTCGCGTCGGCGGCGGGCCGCCGCACAAACGGATCCGCAAACGCCAGCACCACCAGCAGCAGCAGTGCAAATCGCAGGGCGAAGAGCAGCAGATATCGCAATCGCCGGTGTCGCGTCGAGCTCTGCGTACCGCGCTCAAAAAACATCAGCGAACTCACCGGCCGCGGTATCGTCACATGCTTCCGCAGCAGATGCACAAAGACCGGCACGCCCAGCGCCGCCAGGCCGCCCAGAAACCATGGCGCAAGGAAACCCATCAGTTCCCCGCCTGCCGCAGCGTCAGATACTCGCGCAGCGCTTCATCAAGCGGTTGATCAGTCACAAGCAGCCGATAGTCCATCCCCGCTCCCCGCGTCCGCGAGCGAAGCTGCTCAATGTGCGCCTCCATCTTCGCCCGATAAGTCGTCTTCGTGTACTCAGGAATGACCTCGATCTCCTGATCGGTCTCAAGATCGACCAGTAACGCAGGCCCCTTCAGCACCGGCCGTATCTCCTCCGGATCGAGAATATGAAACAGCACCACATCGTTGCCATGGAAGCGCAGCGGCTCGATGGCGCGCACAATCTTCTCCGGCTCCTCATAGAAATCCGAGATCACAATCGCAATGCCGCGCCGGTGCAGCAGCTGCTGAAAGTGCTGCAACGGCTTGCCAAAGTCCGTCCGCGCCCGCGGCTCTGCCTGCTCCAGTCCCGCAAAGAGCCGCGCAAGCTGGCCCTGCCGTGTCGATGGCCTCACGTACTCCCGCACCTCATCATCGAAAACAATCAGCCCCGCCGCATCACGCTGGTTCCGGATCGCAAGATAGAAAAGCGACGCCGCAATGAACCGCGCATAGTCCATCTTCTTCGGAGGGCCCGACGTGTACTGCATCGAGTTGCTCGCATCGAGCAAAATCACAAGCTGGCTATTCGTCTCGCCGCGATAACGCTTCAGGTAGCAGCGCTCTGTGCGCGCGAACAGATTCCAGTCCACATGGCGTAGATCGTCACCTGGAACGTAAGCACGATACTCCGCAAACTCCTGGCTGAAGCCGAAGTCCGGCGATCGATGCAGTCCGGCCACAAAGCCGTCCACCACCGTCTTCGCCAGCAGGTCCAGCGAGGAGATGCCGGCCAGCACCGCAGGATCAAGGAAGCGCTGCATCAACTCTCCTTTGGCCGCGGCACATGCGCCAGCAGCCGGTTCAGAATCTCGTCCGTATCGATCCGTTCCGACTCGGCGTGAAAGTTCAACAGGATGCGGTGCCGCAACACCGGCAACGTCACCGAGGTGATGTCGTCATACGTCACGTGATACCGCCTTCGCGAGAGCGCCCGAGCCTTTGCCGCCAGCACAATAAACTGCGCCGCACGAATGCTTCCTCCATAGTTCACATACTTCTTCACGAAGTCGGGCGCGTTTTCGTTCTTAGGCCGCGTCGCACGCACCAGGCTCACCACGTACCGCGCAATCGATTCGGCGATCGGCACCATGCGCACGAGTTGCTGAAAATCGAGCAGCTCCTCCGCCGACGTCACCGCGTCAATCTTTGCAATGCGCGTCGCCGTCGTCAGGTCAACTACCTTCAATTCATCCTCGGCGCTCAGGTAATCCAGCGTTGCGTTGAAGAGGAACCGGTCCAGCTGCGCCTCCGGCAGAGGATAAGTGCCTTCGAGTTCAATCGGGTTCTGCGTCGCCAGCACAAAGAACGGCGCCGGCAGCCGATAGATATGCCCGCGCACGGTGCAGGAGTGCTCCTGCATGGCTTCGAGCAGCGCAGCCTGAGTCTTTGGCGGTGTGCGATTGATCTCGTCGGCCAACAGAATATTGCCGAAGATCGGCCCTTCAACAAAGGTCCATTTGCGATGGCCGGTCGTCAGGTCTTCTTCAATGATGTCCGTGCCGGTGATATCGGACGGCATCAGGTCGGGCGTGAATTGAATGCGCCGGAACTCGAGGTCCAGCGCGTCGGCGATCGTACGCACCATCAACGTCTTCGCGGTCCCAGGCAGACCGGTAATCAGACAGTGGCCGCCCACAAACAGCGCGATCAGCACCTGGTCCAGAACCTCGTCCTGGCCCACGATCACCTCGCGCACCTGCTTGACGATGCCCTCGCGTACAGCGTGGAAGCGCTCGACGCGCTGCTGGAGCTGTGCTGCATCCGGATTCAAGTCGGCAAAAAGTAGCCATCAGTTTCCATCCTCGTCAGGTCATTTTTAGGTGATTGATTCAACTCCAGCAACATCTTCTGCGCCGGCCGGTAGCCAGGCGCAGCTTCAAGCGCGGCCAGCACACTCTCCTGAGCCTTGTCCTTCTGTCCTGCTGCAAGATACGCCTGCGCCAGATGAAACTCCGCACCGGCTTTGTCTAGCGGACTGCGACGCCACAACAGCAACGTACTCGCGGACAGCGCCGTCGTACTGCTTCTGCGCGTACAACAGATCACCAAGCCGGCGATGCAGCTCCTCATCCTTCACCGGATAGATGTAATTCAATCGCGCAAGCGTAGCCGCCGCTTCGGCCTGCCGCCCGGCGTCCTCTTCAAGCGTCGCCAGCCGCTTCAGCACCGATGGATCCTGCCCACCCTCGTGCTCATACGCGGTCAGCGCCGCGGCCTCAGCCTTCGCATCTCCCTTCGCTCTGTCCGCATCAGCCATCAACTCATAGACGTTCGCATCACCCACATATTCGGGATACATCGCCAACACCGCGGGCTCCCTGCGTCAGCACCGTGTCATACTGCTTCTGCTGCGACGCCGCCACAAGCGCCTTCAGTTTCTCGCGCCACTCATCGAAGTGCGCAGCCTCCGCGCCATACTTCTTATCGATCCACGCAAAATACTGCTTGTCGAACTCCTCCGGCGCCAGCCCAAGATCCTGCTGCACTACCTGCGGCGTCGTCTTCAACTGGGCGTAGGAATGAACCATCTCAAGCAGTTTCTCTTCGCCCCACTTCGCCTTCACAAAATCGCAGATACTGCCGCCCTGAAAATACGAGACGACCACCTGCGACGGATACTCCGGATAAACGAAGCCGCGATCCAGCTCAGCCAGCGGCAGCAGCTTCTTCTCGCGAATCGCAATCAGAACCTCCGGCGTGACGCGGTCGCTCCACTCCGGCGAGCGCTCGCCCTCCTCATGCACCGCAAGCCCCTCAGTAAACCAGCGCGGTACGCGATGATTTGTGGCCGTCAGAATGTAAACGTGACTCATCTCATGCCACAACGTCGCTCCCCAGTTGAAGTCGCCAGGCTTACGCGCCGAGGGGCTGTCCATCGCAACGACTTCCCCGAAGGTCACGCCCAAGCGCACCCAGTCCCGGCATTCCCATCGTGCGCACGGCGAAGTCCTCGTGGTCCGGATAGACCTCCAGCTGCACCGGAGCCGGAAGCTTCATCCGATATTTCTTATCGTAGGTCGCGATAATCGCATGCAGTTCCGCCTGCATGTACGGCTGCAAAAGATCGGCCTCTGTCTTCTTCAGCTTCAAGATCGTCGTGTCGTCGCGAAACGTCTGAAAGTTTTTGTAGCTGTCCAGCAGGCGCAGGCTGTTCACCGTCGCGGCATCGCGATAACCGTTGTTGTAGCTCAGCTCCAGCTCCGCCAGCGGCTCGTCCTCCTTTCCCATCCGCATCAGATCAATCCCGAGCGCCGAATGAGCCGACCAGAGCCGAGGGTCGGCCTTCACCGCCCTGCGGTAATACGTCACCGCATCCTCGTAGCGATAGTGCATCTCAAGCTGACGCGCAACCCGCGCATACGCCTCTCCATAACCAGGATTGATCGCCGCAATCTTCGCGAACCACGCATCGGGAGAACGATCGGCAAGCAGCTCCACCGCCGCATGAATCGCCATCGCATCCATCGCATCCTTGTCCAGCGCGAGCGCCTTATCGGCTTCGGCTATTGCCAGATCCTTCTCATCATTCTCAAGCGCAAGATTCGCCATCAGCTCATGTGCTCCAACCAGCTTCGGATCGAGCTCAATGGCCTTCGCCGCATACTCCGTCGCTTTCCCATCAAAGCCGTCTGCAGACACAATCGCGAGTCCGAGATACGCTTCGCCGTTCGATGGCTCCTTCGCCAGCGCTTCGCGGAAAGAGATCAGCCGCTTGGGGATTGTTGAAGCGCTCGTGCAGCAGCATGCCCCAGCGCACTTTGTAGACAGCCTTGCTGTTCGCCGGCTGCGTCGCCAGACGAAACTGCTCGTTCGCCTGCTCCCACTCTTCCAGACCCCAGAAGCCCTCAGCCCGAGTGTACGCATCACTACTGCGCGTCAACCCGTCGAAACATGCCTGCGCCTCTCGGCGATGCCCATGCTTGCGCAGCGACCAGCAGTCCGCAGGCACAGCAGCAGATGCAACGGCGCCAGCAGCGCACATCGACAAGAGCGCAAGAGAGGAAGTGAAACAGTCTCATTTGTCCAGTCCCTCCTGCACCTTCGCCAGTTCCAGCAGCGCCGCCGTCAGCTGCGTTTTATAGTCCGCCGGATCCATCGCCGCCTTCTGATACTTCAGCGTGTCGATCTTCTGTTCCAGTTCCTCCTTCTTCGCCAGCAATGCGCGCTTCGCTGGATCGTTCGCCGCCTGCTGGCTCGTGCCCAAGACGCAGCAGTGTGAAGCTCGACATCAGCGCGCCCTGACCGTTGCCGGCCGCGCGCACCGGCTCGCCATGGCCCACATCGTCAAAGACCGCATGCTCGGTCGCGAGCCGCTTCTGCGAGTCATAGAACGCCGCGGTCTTCGTCGTCGCGTAACTAAAGGCCTCCATGGCGCTGATCGGAGTCACTCTTGTCCGTGTCGGCTGCAGGGTCCTGCAGCGCCTCAACCCAGTACCGCGCAAAGACCGTCGCATTCTTTTCCGTGCCCGATTTCGTCGCCGCAATCACCGCACGCCCCGGCCGCTCGAGCGCCGGTATCGCTCCTCCGCTGGCGCTGGTCGTGTCGACGACAAGCTGTCGCCGCGCCGGAATACGATCGCACATCGCCGCGATCTCGCCCGCGGTCACATCCGGCCCAACAAGGTTGAACTTGTACTCGACACCGTCGAAGGAACCGTGACCAATCAGAATCAGCACAAAGGCATCGTCTGCCTTCGCGTCGCGCGCCACTGCAGCCAGCGTCTCCTTCAGTTGCGACGCCGTGGCCTGTGCGCCGGTCAGCGTAGAGACATGCGCCGTACTGTCTCGCAGCCTTGAACACCTTATCCAGGTCCTTCGCCGCCGCAGTGAATCGCTGCTCGTAATCCGGCTCGCCCCCAAGTCCAGCCACAATAACGTAGTACACCGCAGCACGCGCCTGCACCGTAACCGCAACGACCGCCGTAAGGATCACGATCCGCAGTCTGCATTCCGAGCCGGGCGCAGTCTCATACCACACCCCACTTCCGCCGCAGCAGCCACTCGGCGATCGGCAGTCCCAGCAGCAGCAGAAAGACAATCGGCATGCTCCACAGCTCCTTCGTGCTGCGAACTGAGATTCCTGCCTCGGAATACGAAATGTCGCGGGGCAGATCCTTCAGTTCGGATGGCTCCCAGTAGCGGCCGCCGGTCTGCGACGCAAGCTGCTTCAGCAGCGCCTGATTCTGTTCCGTGTGGAAGTTCTCAGCAACCCCGTCCTCACGCTGAAAAGTCACCACGTCGCGTCCAAGCTCCTGCGGCTGCTTACCCGCAGACTCCGCAGTGACTTCTGCCAGATACGCGCCCGGTTTCTCCGCAGTCCACTCCGCCTGATACTGCCCCGGCGTATCCTGCGATGGCGCAAGATCCACCACTGCGTTCGTGCCCTCCGGCCCCACAATGTGAGCCGTCACATGCGCGTCTCCCGCCGGCTGAAACTGCCGGTCACGCACCTGCGCCGAAAGCTGCACATGTCCTTCGTCCATCAGCGTCCGCACTGGCATAGACGCAGTCACCGGACCCGGCGAGTCGGCCACCAGCCAGCGCAAAAGCTGTTGCCAGAAAAGATGGTGAGACGGATCGCCCACAGCTTCGCTCATCTGCCAACGCCACGTTCCGCCCGTCGCCATGATTGCAGTGCGGCCATGGCCGTAGCTCTGCGTGACCAGCAGCGGCAGCTTGCGACGTCCCACATTCATCTGCGCCAAGCTCAGTCGCGCCGGGCTTGGGCGAACCAGCGTCCTCATAGTCGGCCAGATACGTCAGCTTCTTCCAGCGCTCGGCGTTCTTCGTCGGGTCATCCAGCAACCGCGTGATCGGAGAGTCCCTGCCCTCCGCCGTCAACTCCACCGTCGTCGGATTGCGATGAAAGTTATTGCGGCCCGCTGGCAGAAAAGTCGGCAGCAGTTCGTTCATGCTCGACGCGCCCCAACCTCCATCGCTCAGCGACGACCGCCCCCCCAGAAACAGCACACCGCCGCCCCGCCGGTCGACATACTCGCGCAGCAGCTCCTGCTGCAGCGGCGTGAAGTAATCGGCGTCCACCGAGCCGACAATGATGCCCGAATAACCGAACAGATCCTCCGGCCGCACCGGAAAACCGGCCGCCAGTTCACCCGGATCGCTGATGCCCTGCCGATAAATCTTGTTCTCGCTCGTGCGCAGCATCGAAACCAGCTGCACCGTAGGATCGTCCTCCTCCGCACGCCGGATGAACTTGAACTCCCACCGCGGCTCGCCTTCGATGTACAGAATCCTCCTCTTGGCATCGCTTACGAGCACCGGCCGCGCCATCATGTTGTTCTTCAGATTCTCTTCACCCGCAAGCGGCCCAATTGCGAACTGAAGGCTCTTCGCACCCGCAGCACCGGCAGAAAAGAAAAGCGACTCAGTCTGGACCGCGTCCATTCGCCGCCAGCGTCACCTCACGCGCAGCCAAGCGTCTTCTCTCCATCGCGGATCGTGAGCATCGCCTTTTGGCCCGCATATCCGTGCTGTGTAAAGCTGATCGTCGCAGCCAGCCGTGCATTAGCGATCGCGCTCGCCGCCACACTTACATTCTCGAGCTCCACATCATGCTCACTCTCCAGCCGCCCAAAGCCCACCGTGTGCACCGGCAACCGCCGGTTCCGCAACGCCTGCAGTGCATCCAGCCCGATACCTGAGTCGCCCATCCCTGCCGTATTCTGGCCACCATCGGTCAGCAGCAGAACCGCGCCAATCGGCAGGTCAGCCGTCTCCGTTGCCAGCTGCTTCAAACCATCGCCGATGTGGGTGGCGCCTTCCGTAGGCGCAATGCCATTCAGCCCATCCACCCGCGAAACTCCACTACCCAGCCGATAGATGCGCGTCTGAAAACGCTTCTGCAACCCTGCAAGAACGCCGTCCTCGAGTGCCGCCAAGGCCGCCGCCTCGCGCGTCTTGCCGCCATTGTCCGCAATCGCCATGCTGCGCGAATCATCCACCACCACCGCAATAATGTTCTGCTGCGAACTCAGCGCCGCAACCGTCATCGCCGGTTGCCACAGCAGCAGCAACAACAGCGCAACGAACGCCGACTGCGTCCCCCACACCGCCCACGCGCGCCAGCTTCGCAGCGTGGGCGCGGCGTCCCTCAGCCTCCGTCGTACCAGCAACGCCAGCCCGCCGGCCGCAGACAATAATCAGCACCAGCAACAGCCACGCAGGCCACGGTGAGAGCAGCACAAAGCGCCCTTTGGTGAAAACCGGACTCGGATACTTAAAAAGAAACTGAAACATGCCCGCTGAGACCTGGTTGAAAATCCTACGTTCCTGTTACAACTGCGATCGCCTCTCAGCCGCGGGCGAGCCTAATGCGTCATACCGTAGAGGATGTAATCGAGCCCCACGCGAAACGCCATCGATGCGAAGGGCTCCGGATAATTCGGATCATCGGCCCACTCCCACGCATCGCCCAGGTGCATGTTGTGACAGATCGCAACGACGATCCGGCCCTTATCGTCGCGAATCGCCCGCCACTTCGGTTGATAGCCATCTTTCTCGTAGGTGCGACCTGACCACACATACTGCTCGCCAGGTATCTGCATCTTGTCGTCGATGTCATACAGCGTGTGAAAGATCTCGTCGCCGCTCTGCAGGTCCTCAACCGGACGGTCAGGCAGCACCTGGCGCATGCCGTTCATGAAGTTCTCCCAATCCTCTGTGCCGTGAAAGTCGTCCACCATCAGAAAACCACCCTTCGCAAGATAGTCCCGCAGCCGCTTCGCCTCCTCGTCAGTGAAAGACCACCGCTGCACCTGAACCGCATAAATCCACGGATAGTTGAAGATCTCGTCAGAGTTGAGCGTGACCACCTGCTCTGTCGGCCGGCCGTCGATGCGGGTCAGCCGGTGCATGGCGATAAGAAACTGACGGTCGGCCTTGGGATAGTCCCGCGACCATGCAACGCGCCCCCAGTAACCCCGGCCTCCGTAGCCGCCACCAAAGCTCTGCATGTTCGAGGTATAGGCCAGGCGCGACCAATAGAACTCCGCCTTCACATTGCTCGGAGAGTCGTCGTTGCCGAACCCGAAGTCCGCCACTCGCTGGTAGGCCCGCAGCCCCGCGCAGCAGGTCGCAGCCACCACCGATACCAATGCGATCCGCGTAAGCTTCGAAAGCTTCATCAGGGCCTCCACTGAAAGGAGTTGGTTCGGCGAGAGTACCAGAAATGCCCGCCGTGCTGTGTAATAGACGAAGCGGACCCGTGACTTGTTGCTTTCCGCGCTCTTGTCCCGGCGGATTTCATCGTGAGACCATGCAGGAACGCACCCCCGCTGCAGAACCGGCAGTTTTTATGAAACGACGCGACTTACTCAAGCTCGGCGGCATGGCCCTGGCGCAGGCCAGGCGCAGCGCGGTTTCCGCTGCTTGCTCAGTCGGCCATGCCGATGTCCCTCAGGCGGCCTGATGTCGCCCGGTCCGATGTCGCCGCCCTCGCAGACGGCAAGGCAGACTACACCCTGCGCATCGCCCCGGTGACCGTCGAGCTCGATCGCGTCGCACATCATCTCCACCATCGGCTACAACGGCACAGCGCCCGGACCGTCTGTTGCGAATGCGTGAGGGCAAACCAGTCACCGTCGACGTGATCAACGACACCGACACTCCGGAGTTCGTGCACTGGCACGGCATGCTCATACCGCCTGAGGTGGACGGCACCGGCGAGGAGGGTTCCCCGCTCGTGCCGCCGCACGGCCAACGACGTTTCCAACTCACGCCCGGCCCCGCCGGAACCCGCTGGTACCACTCCCACGCCATGGCCATGGACGACCTGCACAAAGGCTCCTACACCGGCCAGTTCGGCTTCGTCTACGTCGATGGCGGCAACGATCCCGGCCACTACGATCAGGAGCTCTTCCTCGCCCTGCGCGATTGGGAGCCGTTCTTCACCGCGACAATGGAAGACGATGATGACGATACTCACAATGGTCCGCTGCTCGAAAAGCCGCCCGTCCTGAACACCGACCCCAACGGCCTCGAGGTCGGATCCATGACATACTCCATCAACGACAAGGCACTCGGCTCCGGAGAACCGATCCGCGTCCGCGAAGGCCAGCGGCTGCTCATCCGCTTTCTCAACGCCAGCGCGATCGAGAACCGCCGCATCGCGCTCCCCGGCCACAAGATGAAGGTCATCGCGCTCGACGGCAACCCGGTCCCGACACCCCAGGCGCTCGATTCGATCTTTCTAGGCACAGGCGAGCGCGTCGACGTCGTCATCGAGATGAACCACCCCGGCATCTGGATTCTCGGCTCAACCGAGAAGATGGTCCGCGAGTCCGGCCTCGGCGTTGTAGTCGAGTACGCCGGGCAACACCGCCAGCCGCAATGGATCGACCCGCCCAAAGTGCCATGGGACTACACCATCTTCGGCACGCCAACCTCCAACGCACCCGCTCCGCAGCAGACCATCGAAATGGTCTTCGAAAAGATTCCCCGTGGAGCCGGAAAATTCAACTCCTGGCTGATCAACGGCAAAGCCATACCCCCACGACCAGGAGTTCGTGCTGCAACAGGGCACGCGTTACCGACTCGTCATGCGCAACCGTACCGACGACGCCCACCCCATGCACTTGCACCGGCATCTCTGGGAACTGGTCGAGATCAACGGGAAGAAGACCGCCGGCATCATCAAGGACACCGTAGTCGTCCCCTATTACGGCCGCGCCATCGTCGACTTCACCGCCAACCAGCCAGGCCTCTCTCTCTTCCACTGCCACATCCAGCAACACATGGACTACGGCTTCAAAGCACTCTTCCGTTACGCCTGACCTGAAGTGAAGCGTCGTCACTAAACCACCTGAAGAATCACTCCCGAGTAGCCGCTCACCTCGCCAATCGCAGTTTCACCGTGTAACTGCACTCGCCCGAACTGCACGCCATCCTTCGCATTTAACCCAGGTCCACTAAGCTCCCAGCGATATGCAACCCTTCCCGGCGTAAACATGTCCGGCAACTTCAGTTGAACCGTGTTCGCGCCTTTGTTGACGATCGCCAACATCATCTCTTCGCCCTTTGCCCCCACATATGCCGTTACGTTTTCCTTCGTATCCAGAAGGCAAGGCGCCACATGCCAGCCGGCAAACTGCTGTGCGAACTGCATCCCGTAGTACACCCGCCTCGGCGAAGCAGGCGCTTTCACGCTGCTCTCAATGGGAGTATAGATCCCCACTCCTCCCCCGTGCAGGTTGACGCCCGCAAAGCCCGCGCACGCCACTCGCAGCATGTAGTCCGCCACCCAAAGCGCAGAAGCGTACCCGTCGCTGACACTCTCTCTGCCGCCGCCAAAACACGAATTGCCCTCATCCATGCGGTAAGGCGTTCCACCTGCCGCAGCCTGCGCCGCCGCCACACCTGTAATCTGAGCGTCGAGTTCCGCATTCACCTTTCGCAGCAATCTCTCCGCCGTCATGCGGGCATCGCTCGCCGGCCCCATCCCATAAAAATGACTCGTCAGCAACACGGCATCTCCTCTCGTGCGCCTAGCATATTCCATGACCCAAGTATCCACCTTTCCGTCAGTATCCGGGCCCGCAAACCGCGCTCCCGGCACTCGCCTCCGAATCGCCTTCACCCACGCTTCGTACTCAGCGAAATACTGGTTGAAGTCATAGCCCCTCGTTCGAAAGAACGAATCTTCGCCAAAACCATCGGCCTCATTGCCAATCACAAAAGCCACCAGCCTGTCGCCAATAAGCGCCGCGACCGATTCCGCTTCATCCGCAGCTCTCGCGGCACTGCCACACGCAAAGTTCAGCCCGTAGATAACCCGCCAGTCGACAGCATCCAGAAAACCGCGAAGATTGCTGACCGCCTTTCGAGTCATGATCCCTCGTTTGTTTTGCTGCACCACCGGGTCCACCAGAGGCCACTCCCAGTAGTCTTCAATGCCATGGCGCACGCCACGTTCCTGCTTCGGATCGTCCCGGCCCACTCCTTCCCAAGGAGTGATATTGCTGAGATGCCCTCCCAACCGAAGCACGCCCTTACTGCTCAAACCGCGAAATGCATTCACCAGCGGCACGTTGCGCGAAGAAAAAAACTCGGGGTTATAAAGCTGACCCGCTTCATAGCTCAAACCCGTAAAGTCGATCGGCATCAATCGGGTATTTGTGCCAGCCAACGTGAGTTCAATCGGAACGACGGGCTGATCGAGGATTCCGCGCGAGGAAAAGAAGGCTGCCGAACCAGCCCCATACAAAAACTTGCGTCGATCCATCATCCCTCCCGTAAGGCGATCCCAGTCTATCGCCGCACAGTGCGGGAGGCTCCCTCAAGTTCCTGAATGCTCGAATCTGCCTGCCTGAAGTGTGCTGTGCACGATGCAACTTGCCAACTCGCTCTCCATGATTGAAACTCGTCTTTATCGAAACGGGTCCCAGGCGACCCAGACGCTCCCCCTTGAAACTAGCTACTTGCCTTAGCGTCGACCCACCGATTGATCGCAGCGGAGAGGTTCCTTAGCATGGGCATTCTTGGCAAGATATATCGCGTTTCAGCTGTCCTCGCCGTGATACTGATCTACTGTACGGTTCTCTGGATGGGCTTGACCGAAGAAAGCCGCCGTTCCCTTACCCTCGTCCAGTCTTCTGCGACCGACAATGACTTCGTCATAGCCAACGTCAGGGTGACGTCCATCGACACCGCGCAGGGGCTACTTCATGGACGCATCAGGCTCATCCCCATGGGTCGATTTGCCATCGACAAAACCACTCCGACCGCCAATCTGACGCTCCTGATCAATTCGGCCTCAGGAAAACAATCAGTAGTCTTTCCAAAAAACGAGCGGATTGTTGCCATCGACTTCAGTTGTGTTCTCTCTGGAAATCAAAACAGGTACCCCTTCGATCATTATTCGACGGATATCGAACTGGTGATCACCGCTCCGGCAAAGAAAAAGGCCCCGCCCCTGCCGGAAGATACTCTCGACCAAAACGCCGATCCACTCGCGACCACGCTTATCGTTGGAGCGAGCGATCTTGATAACAGCGAACCCGTACCCATCAAGGAGAATTTCGTCGCTTCGATTCCGGGAATCAAGTTCGACGGAACGGTCACTGAGAACAACACCTACAAGCTCATGCAGACCTCAGTCGCAATGCGAAGAGCAAACAATATAATCATTCTTTCTGTCATGGTTATGGTGATCATGTTTGTTCTTGCCATCAGCGTCGTATCGATGGTCTTGTATGTGAGCGCGTCGCCGGGCGAGATGAACTTGCTCCCTCTCTCACTTTGCGTATCGCTCATCTTTGGTCTTCCCGCGCTTCGCAACATTCAGCCCGGTGTGCCTCCAGTAGGCGGCTTCAGCGACTTCCTGTCTTTCCTCTGGGCTGAAATGATGGTCTCGATCTCAGGCATCGCATTGGCCTGGACTTGGATCCTTCGTTCCAAAAGGGACAGAAAAACCACCTGACCGCCGCAGGTCTGCCGATCGGAACCGCTTGCGCTGGACCCTTGCACGACGAGCCGCTATGGTGAACCCGTAGTACCGAAGAATCTCTTGACACACAAGTTCAGCCAACCTCCCAGAACCCCAACAGGAGCGGTTGGCAACAAAAAAATACCTAGAAGGTAAACGCCAGTCCTGCCTGCACCGTTCGCGGAGACTGCGCAAGGAACAAGGTCTGTCCGTCTGCCGAAAGGAACGGACGATACCCTTGAGCCATCAAATTCGTGACATCGACCGTAGCATCCAGTCCGTTCGGAAGTAGACTACCCAGCCTCAAAGCCTGCCGCAGATGACAACTGAAATATGCTTGATCCCCAAAAGAAGCATATGGATCAACCGCCGTCACCAGTCGGGTCGGCTGCCAGCGATACGAGGCCCGAATCCTGGTTCCGCTTCGAACCACCCTCCCCCGCAAAGCGATCGTCGCAGTCTGGGCAAGCTGCGGTGCAAGGCTCGTCGACACGGTAGGAAGGCTCATCACAGCTCCATCCTTCGGAGCCAGCCCCGCGCCCGTAGCATACTCCACCGCTACCCACATCGTGGAACTCAGTGGCTCGCTCAGCGTCACGTTCACGCCTTGAGTCTTGAATCCCGCGCTCAGAAAACGGAAGTTGCCCGTAGTAGAATCCGCAACGATCCCGTTCAAGCCTGGCTGAACCGCCTGCTGGATATCCGCGGCCGCCAGCGTACCGCCACCCGATACCGCCACCCGATCCAAAGAATCGCGATAGTACGAGATCTGGATCACCCCGGGCCCCGCCTTCCGGCTGGCTGTAAATTCCTGGTGATTCCCCTTCTCCGTCTGCGTCCGTCCTTGATACATCACCGCAATCGGCAGCTCCGGCTGTACCGAGTCAAGCCCCGCAAACGACTGCAGGCTCTGCGAAGTGGCCATCCGATACCCCACCGTCCAGGCCTTCACCGGATGCGCCGTAATCTTCAGGAATGGCCGGTAACCGGACGCGATGCCAGACGAACGGACAACGTACAGAGTGCTTCCAGCCTCAATATCCGCAAAGTCACCAATCTGCATCTGTTGCGCGCTGGCCACCTGCAACGAGTCCAATCCCGGCGTCCCGCCCGAGCTCACCATCTCCGGATGCGATTGATAACTTGCCACCGCCCGGCCAGCCCCGGCAAATCCAAGCCGCGTCTCAAATCCGGTTGCCACCTCAGTCGATGGCCGGAGGCCAGTCCCTCCCGGTTGATTGCCAACATCCGCATGCAGCACCAGACCCGCACCATCATCCATCGTCCGGTCCAGAACAAAGATGTTGTGCACCCCGCTGCTGCCAAAGCCGCCATCACCCGCCATCATCTCGGCGCGCGCCCTATCCTTGTGCTTGGGTGACGCTTCCGTTGCGCTCGACGAAACCATGATCACGTCGCCGTCTTCAGCCAGGCGCAGAATCGGCCGGTTAGCCGCCGACCGCATCGTCCACTTCCAGTCATCGCTCGGCTCATCGGCCTTGCGTCGCTCTGCAGGGATCCATGTAGCCGACTCGAAGAGCGTATTCAACGTAAGATTGACGATCGCCTGAGTTCCTGCCCGCAGCTGGAGGTTGTCTCGCATCGTTGGGACAAACAGCGCAGCACTAGCCCTTACTTCATATTTTCCCGGAACCAAATGGGGTATCAGATAGCGGCCGTGCAAGTCGGTAAACGCAGTGCCAAGAACGGCGGAGTTTTCCGCAACCACCTGAACCAGAGCCCCGAGCTGCGCCACACCCTGCGCATCCCGAACCACCCCCGAAACAGCCGCGCCCTGACCTGCAGCAACTCGCACAGCCACGGTCAGTAGCATCAGCGAGACAAACGCGATCTTCACCTGGGGTCGTTGCACAGTAAATCCGTCCTGCGCGTCGATGGCATTTCAAAGAGTGCGCGCACCCGAAAAAAGTGGGAGCGTCGTTACAGAATGCGATGGTACTGGTTATCGCCAATCGAAATCCGCATAACCATGTCGCCAGTCCTGCTTCGCATCTGCCTAATCCACAATAAAAGGCGCAGACTCTGCGATCTGCTGCTTAGTTACTCCGTCATTTACTTTGATGCTTACCTGATACTTGCCTGGCGTCAGACTTGCCAGCGGCAAGCTCTTTTCAATCGTTATCTGATCCGAATTTGGATTCGTCTTTGATGTCAGTTCCTGTGTCTGCAAAATGGCCTTGTTCGTAGCCATGTCAAGAATTTGGTATTCGATGGTGGCGCCGTTCTGTTTGCTCTTTTCGTCGATCCCAAGGTTATACACCTGCATCCAGAAGTTCAAATTTTGTCCTCGATGAAAGGTCACCGGAGCCGAAATGCTGCTGGGCACACGCGGAACGATATGAGTGTCGCCGATGACGAAATTCCCAGCTCCAATGTCTCGCGACGGGACCCGGTCCATCGAGCCTGCAAGAATCAGCGAGGAAGACGCTAGGCGGTCATCGTCATATCTCGGAACATTCAAGCTGCGCTGCCACCTGCCGATATGGTCAGGATTGTTGACGTCCTTGATCACAATGTCGATCTTGTAAAGCCCGGGCCGAAGCGGCAGAGACTTCCAGTACACCGATAGATCGTTGCGCTTGCGGGCAAGTAGCTCACTTGGAACCTGCACCGAAACCGTATCTTCGAAAGTCTGTATCGGCTTGTGATTCAGATTCGACACTCGCCCCAGAATATTCACCGTGCCCATCGCAACGCCGTCTTTATTGTTGAACGTGATATCGCCGTTCTTGATCTGCAAAGTGATGGGCACCAGGATCGTATCGTTGGTCACCTTGACGTAGTCCGTGCGAACGTCAAATAGGAATGGCGGCCCCGTCAGGATCTTCGAAGTCGTCATAAACGATTCCATATCCTTGAACTTGATCACCGGAGGAGCCGACAGCTTGGCAAATGTATCGAGGCGATCGAACTGCTTGCTCTGTTGCTGCTGCGACATCGGTCCCGTGCCCAGCTGCTCCAATCCGCCGCTCATCCGGTCCGCCTGCTTCGCCATGCCCATCTGCTCGTACAGCGTCTGCCCGGCTCCCGGAGTATGCTTCAGCGCATCCTTCTCCGAGCGGTCGATCGTCATGTGGTAGTCGCCACACATGCAGGTATCGACAAACTCGATATCGATGTTGTCGCCGATCCCCTCAAGGTAGCGGTAGTGCCAAATCTCAAACGGAAAGGTAGACGTGTTGCCGCCGCCCTCTTCCATCGGCCGGTCATAGCTGCCGCCGCTGGGATGAGAGTCGATATTGTCCGGCTTGCCGAACGCAATGTAGATGTGGCCGCGGTCCGTTCTCCAACCTGGCTTGCCGGCGGCGAAATGCTCGTTCGCATACGCGATGCGCGCGTAATGTTCTTCGCGGTATTCATTTTCAGGCGAGTCCGGATTCGGATTCCGCCGCAACCAGAAGTTCTCAATGAACTGGTCGCGCTCTTCGTCGTTGCTCAGGCTCTTGAACGCCTGCATCTCCTGGTCGGTGATGATCCACCGCACATCCTCATCGACCCACTTCTTGTACACACCCTTCAACTCTTGCCTCAGCGCCTTCTGCTGGGCGAGCTTCTCCTTATCGCTCAACGGACGCTTCGAAGGATCGGGCTTTTCCGTGATCGGAGGCCCCTTCTTTACGCCATCAGGTTGCGACACACTGGACGGCGTCGCCTGCGCAGCCACAACTCGCACTCCCATCAGAAGCAGGAAGAGAAAAGCCGTGCCGGAGACAAAGCGCCGTGAAGTTGTCATAGTAGGGTTGGTACTCCTGTAACCAACCTGTATTGTAGTGCGCTTAGAACCCTGTTACAAGAGGTAGACGAACTATCCGCTCTGATATCATCATCGGTATTCGAAAAGAACTCCAAGTCTCGTCCATAGGCGACTTGAGGCCCCGTGTCCAATCCCCGTGCGGAGGAAGCTAAGTCCAGTTTCTGGAAAGAATACGGAACGCAAGCACGGTTGTCTCCGTATTGTCTCTTGGGAGACGTATCTACATTTTCCAACAGCACCTCCGGTCGTCGGCGGAGGTCCTTAGAAAGCAGCAATGAGCGCTAAAAAGATTATTATCATCGTCGCGGTCGTCCTCGTCCTCGCAGGCGTTGTCGTCGCCAGCATTCTCCACGGACAGGCCAACGTCACCAAGGTCGCCACCGGCAAGGCCGTCCGTCAGGACCTGATCTCCATCGTCAACGGCACCGGCCAGATCAAGCCGATGACCTACGTCAACGTCGGCGCCACCGCCTTCGGCCGCATCACCCACCTCTACGTCAAAGAGGGCGATCACGTCAAAGCCGGCACAACCCTCGCCACGGTCGAGAGCGTCCAGCCCCAGGCCACCGTCGCGGCCCAGGAAGCCAGCATCGCCGCCGCCCACACCGACATCACCAGCTTCCTCGCCGCAGAAAAGACCGCCGAGGCCAACATCCTTCAGGCACAGGCCGATCTCGAGCAGAAGAAGCTCGACTACACCCGCGCCCAGTCCCTCTACAACGAAAAGCTGATCGCCAAGCAGGACTTCGACGCGAAAAAAGCCGCCTTCGACATGGCCTCCGCGACCCTCTCCCAGCGTCAGGCCGCCCTCGCCCAGGCCCGCGCCCAGACCGACTCCCAGCGCGGCCACATCAACCAGGCTGTCGCCAGCCAGCGCGCCAACTACGACGCTCTCGACAAGACCATCAGCCGCGCCCCCTTCGATGGCCTCGTCACCAACGTCCCCGTCCGCGAAGGCGAGACCGTCGTCGTCGGCATCCAGAACGCCGGCGGATCCACCATCATGACCCTCGCCGACATGTCCGTCATCACCGCCGAGGTCAAAGTCGACGAGACCGACATCGTCAACGTCGCCCTGAACCAGCCCGCCGACGTCACCGTCGATGCCCTGCCCGGCCGGGTCTTCAAAGGCCACGTCACCGAGGTCGGCGATCAGGCCCTCCTCCGCACCACCGGCCTCTCCACCACGCAGAGCACCACCGGAACGGAAGAAGCCAAAGACTTCAAGGTCGTCGTCACTCTGGACCAGGCCTCGGACGATCTCCGTCCCGGTCTCTCCGCCACGGCCAAAATCACCACCGCCCATAAGCCCAACACCCTCACCATCCCCATCCAGGCCTGGTGCAGCGAGACCCCGCCCAGGAGAAGATCCTCGCCGCAAACGGAGGCAAGCCGCCCACAGCCGGAGCAGCCACCCCCGCCGGAGCCGCCACCAGGCCCCAGTTGGTCCAGGGCGTCTACGTGCTCCAGATGGACCACAAAAAACAGCGTGTCCACTTCGTCCCGGTCACCACCGGCATCACCGGCGCAACCGATATCGAGGTCCTCACCGGCCTCAAAGACGGCGACCAGATTGTCACCGGCCGCTATCGAATTCTGCGCGCCCTTAAGAGCGGCACCGCCGTCAAAGTAGACAACACCGTAGAAGTCACCGACGCCGACAAGTCTTAGCACTTCGCTTGCGACTCATCGCTCCCCTGGAGAACCGTTTGCCGGAAGATGTTTCATTAACCCCCGTGGAACCATCTACTACGCCGAAACGTACTATCCTGAAACAGGCAACATCACCGGAGAACCGGATGGCCATCGAAACCGCAGTCGAATCCCCGATCCTCACGACCAACGCCGCCGGCCCCACCCCAGGCGACGTCATCGTCACCGACAATCTCTGGAAGACCTACGAGATGGGCGACCAGCAGGTCCACGCCCTCCGCGGCGTCAACCTCCGCATCCGCCACAACGAGTACGTCGCCATCATGGGCCCCTCCGGCTCCGGCAAATCCACGCTGATGAACCTCATCGGCTGCCTCGACTCGCCCGTCGCAGGGCCGCTACTGGCTCAACGGCCACGACGTCTCCGAGCTCAACGACGACGAACTCGCCCGCATTCGCAACAAGGAGATCGGCTTCGTCTTCCAGACCTTCAATCTCCTCGCCCGCGCCACCTCGCTCCACAACGTCGAGCTGCCCCTCATCTACAACGGCACCCCCGCCGCCGAGCGCACCGCCCGCGCCAAGGCCGTCCTCGAGTCCGTCAACCTCGGCTCCCGCATGATGCACAAGCCCAACGAGCTCTCCGGCGGCCAGCGCCAGCGCGTCGCCATCGCCCGCGCCCTCGTCAACAGCCCCTCCATCATCCTCGCCGACGAGCCCACCGGAAACCTCGACTCCAAGACCGGCGACGAGATCATGGCCCTCTTCGACGATCTCCACGCCAGCGGCAACACCATCATCGTCGTCACCCACGAGCCCGACATCGCCGAGTACGCCCACCGCGTCGTCACCATCCGCGACGGCGTCATCGCCAGCGATCATCCCTCTGCCCGCATCCACAGCCGCGGCCAGCAGTAGCAAAGCAGTCCATAGCCAGACTGACACCCGAAGCCACCCCCTACCGTCTAAAATGGAATGATGGCAATAGTCCTCCGCGTTTTTCGCTTCACCGGAACTCTCACTGCCCTCCTCCTCCTCTCGGCCACCCTCCACGCAGACCCCGCGCGTTTCGACCTCACCGGCCCCAAGGTCGACGTCCACGTCACCCGCAACGACCGTACCCTGCCCATCGCCCAGGTTCCCAACCTCCAGCCCGGCGACAAGATCTGGCTGCATCCCGACCTCCCCCCCACCCAGTCCGTCCACTACCTCCTCGTCGCCGCCTTCCTCCGCGGCACCACCAACCCGCCCCCCGACAACTGGTTCACCGAGATCCAGACCTGGAACAAAAAAGTCCGCGAAGAAGGCGTCACCATCACCGTGCCCGCCGAAGCCCAGCAGGTCATCCTCTTCCTCGCCCCCGAAACCGGCGGCGACTTCAGCACCCTCCGCTCCGCCGTCCGCGGCCGCCCCGGCGTCTTCGTCCGCGCCTCGCAGGACCTCACCGAAGCCGGCTTCGAACAGGCCCGCATCGAAACCTATCTCGCCGACATGCGCCGCGTCCCGCCCGACGACCCCAAGGCCCTCGCCGAACACTCCGACTTCCTCGCCCGCACCCTCAACCTCAAGCCCAACGGCGACTGCTTCAAGAAGCCCATCGACGCCCAGGCCAACTGCCTCACCCAGGCCGGCAGCCAATCCCTCCTCGACGACGGCCACGGCCAGACCGTCGCCGAAGCTCTCAGCAACGGATCCAGCACCGACTTCATCAACCAGGCCACCTACACCGGCATCGGCGGCGGCGGCCTCTACAGCGCTTACGTCGGCGCCGTCGTCGATCTCGTCCGCATCATGAGCGGCCTCCACACCGCCAAGTACCAGTACATCCCCGCCATCGCCTTCCCCAACGGCGAAGCCCTCAACCTCCGCCTCAACACCCCGCCCTCCTTCCACGATCCCAAGTCCGTCATCGTCATCGGCCTGCCCGCCATCCAGGCCGCCGTGCCCCCGCCTCTCCGCCCCGCCGACCCCAAAGTCGTCACCTGCCTCCTCAAGCCCTCCATCGTCCTGCCCGTCGAAGGCGCCCCCTCGTCTTCTCCACCGCCTTCGCCCACGACCTCGTCCTCCACCTCGACAACGCCGGCAAAGAGACCGAAGTCCCCCTCACCCCCGACGCCTTCCAGGGCGGGCTCGTCCTCGCCCACCCGCCCGCACGCAGACCCCTCCCCCTCGAATCGCTCTCGACCTCCACCTCGCCTGAAGCAGGCGAAAGAAGAGGCCAAACCCGCCGATCGCACCGCAGACAAACCCGCGAACAAAGTCGCCCCCACCGAAGCCACCACCATCTCCGGCACCGTCACCGGCTTCTGGGGCTTCGATCCCTTCTCCGGCCCCACCCTCCGCCTGCAGGACACCCCCGGCAAAGACTGGAAGCTCGCTCTCCACCGATCCCCTCATCGCCGGCAAAGACCAGCACGTCCTCCTCACCGCCACCGGCACCGCCTGCCTCGAGACGGTAAAGCTCGATCCCGGCCCCAACTCAGCCTTCGGCGCCGCCAAGGAGCAGACCTTCAAGCCCGCCCCCGACAAGCCCAACACCGTCGACGTCGCCCTCTCCCTGCCCCCGCACGACCCCGGCACCCTCCACCTCGCCATCCAGCAGTACGGCGTTCACAAGCCCGACACCGTCAGCCTCACCGACTACTCCGAGCCCGCCAAGCTCGACGCCCTCACCTACCACGCCGGAGACACCACCGCCCAACTCGCCGGCTCCCGCCTCGACCAGGTCCAGAAGCTCGTCCTCGACAACCTCACCTTCACCCCAACGCCCGCAAACTCCAACGACGGACCCGCAACCGAAAAGGACCTTCAGCCTCTCGCCTTCCGCAATAACTTCAACCCGCCCCAACTCCATCCCGGCGAACACCTCACCGCCCAGGTCTCCCTCAAAGACGGCCGCACCCTCACCCTGCCCGTCACCGTCTCCCCGTCCCGCCCCGCCGTCACCCTGCTCAGCAAGACCATCAATCCAATCCGAAGCCACCCCCATCCACCTCGCCGACGAGAATGACCTTCCCGCCGACCAGCAGCTCACCTTCTCGCTCAAATCCACCCAGCCCTTCCCCCGCACCGCCGCCATCGAGATCGCCAACGCCGACGAAACCCTCCACACCTCGCTCAGCGTCGCCTCCGGCAGCCTCATCCTGCAAAACCACAACACCCTCCTCGCCACCCTCGACCCCCTCAAGGCCTTCGGCACCTCCGCCTTCGGCCCCCTCCGCCTCCGCCCCGTCATGCCCGACGGCACCACCGGCGACTGGCTCCCCCTGGTCACCCTCGTCCGCCTCCCCACCCTCAAAGACCTCCACTGCCCCGCCGACGCCACCCAGCCCTGCACCGTCTCCGGCTCCAGTCTCTACCTCGTCGACTCCATCGCCACCGACCCCGACTTCACCACCCCCACAACGGTCCCCGAGGGCTTCGTCGGCAACACCCTCACGCTCCCCCGCCCCGCCAAAACCGGCTTCTACCTGAAACTCCGCGACGACCCCACCGCCGCCAACTCCGTAACCCTGCCCATCCTCCCCCAGCCAGCCCCTCACCGAACACTAACCCGGCGGACCTGCGAACCTTGTCATCCTGAGCGAAGTCGAAGGACCGTGCGTCTGCATTCGCCGTCTGCCAGGGTGCCCCATGTAATCCGTTCCCCCGTCACCTGGCTCTTGCTTCGAGGTATCCGAGGCCTTTGAAGTCCCGCGTCCAGCCCAGCCGCAAAGCGACCTACCGTCTACCCTGAACATCTCGAAGGGCAGGGCGAAGCGACTGAAAATATTGCCTTTGCTTTTTGCCGTTGTTTTTTCCCGCGTTTTCCGCCCAAAAATCGCATGTCAAGTCCCGAAACCACCTAACCAACTCAAACCAAAGGACATTAGACTTGGCATGTTACCCCCACCCAAACCGCTATACTTAAACATAGTGAAGAAAAAGAAAGCCCCGGAGACACCTCCGGGGCTAACTTATTTAGATCGAATACTTTGGACGTAAACCATTTATTATGAATACTTTGACAGCAACCAGTACCTGTAACTCCATCAAACCAGATGCTTTACCGCAAAGCAGCAGGAGGGGGGACATCCGACTGCTTCCTCCCGAAGCGCCTTCTGCACCTTGCTGTGCTTCACGCTGTAGGTGAAGTAAATCAGCAACCCAAACACCAGCCAGCCAACCACCACAATCTTCGTTATCGCCGGCAGCGTCCAGATCAGGTACAAAGCGCTCAAGATACCAAGGATCGGAACCAGGGGAACCATACGGCGTCTTGAACGGCCGGTGCAGGTCCGGATTACGCCGCCGCAGAATCCACACCCCGGCGCACACAATCGCAAACGCCAGCAGCGTACCCATGTTCACCAGTTCGCTCAGCTTGCCGATCGGCAACAGCGCCGGCATGAAGGCCACAATCGCCCCCACCACCAGGTTCGAGATCCACGGAGTCCGAAACTTCGGATGAATCTTCCCCGCCCACTTCCACAGCAGCCCATCGCGCGACATCGAGTAGAACACCCGCGACTGGCCCAGCAGCATCACCAGCATCACCGTGCCCAACCCAAACACCGCACCAATCTTCACCAGGATCGATGCCCCAGCGCACACCCGTAGCGTCAATGCCCACCGCCACCGGATCGCTGACATTCAACGCACGGTAGTTCACCAACCCGGTCAGCGTGCCCGAAACGAGAATGTACAGAATCGTGCAGATCACCAGCGACCCCAGGATTCCGATCGGCATATCCCGCTTCGGATTCTTCGCCTCCTGCGCCGCCGTCGACACCGCATCGAACCCGATATACGCAAAGAAGATCGACGCAGCACCGGCCGTAATGCCGCCGAGGCCAAATCTACCTGGCCCTTCGCTCGGCGGAATAAACGGCGTCCAGTTCGCATGTGCCAGCGTCAGGATGCTTCAGAATGAACCCGATCCCCAGCACCAGAAAAATTCCCACAACCCCCAGCTTCACAATCACGATCGCCGTATTCAGGTTCGCCGACTCCTGAATCCCGATGATCAACACCGTCGTCACCATCGCGATCGCAAGAAACGCCACCAGGTTGAACACACCCGTCACATGCGGCAGCGTCGAAGCGATCGACACCCGACGGCAGAGCCGCCAGCGCCTGCCAGCGATCATGAAACAGATACAGCACAGTCCCCGGAGTCGTAGTCAGCTGCGGTGGAATGTGTATACCAAAGTCCGCCAGCAGTCCAACAAGGTACCCGCTCCAGCCCGAGGCCACCGTAGCCGCGCCGAACGCATACTCCAGCACCAGGTCCCACCCGATGATCCACGCCACAAACTCACCCAGCGTCGCATACCCGTACGTGTAGGCCGAACCCGCAATCGGAATCAGCGAAGCGAACTCCGCATAGCAGAGCCCCGCGAACGCGCACGTAATGCCGGCCACCACAAAGCTCAGCACCACCGCCGGCCCCGCATGTTTCGCCGCAGCCTCGCCCAGTCAGCACAAAAATTCCCGCGCCGATGATCGCCCCGATTCCCAGCGTGATCAGGTTCAGAGGCCCCAGAGTACGTTTGAGCCCGCTCTCGCCCTCGTTCTCCGCCTCTTTCAGCAGACGAGAGAGAGGTTTGACTGCCAGCAGCTTCGCCATCGAATAGAATTCTCCACTTTCCTAAAACTCAAACCCGTTACAACTCCTGACCTGTCCCAACCGACATCCGCGTCCACACCAGGTAAACGGGAATACCCAGCAGAACGATCATCAGCCCCGGCCACGTGTACTGAGGTTTGTACCGCAAGAGTACAACAGAAATCCACCCCGCCATCACGATATATAGCCCCGGCAACACCGGATACCCAAACGCCTTATAAGGCCGCACCGCGTCCGGACGAGTCCGCCGCAGCACAAACAACCCCGTAATCGTAAGAATGTAAAAGACCAGCACCGCAAAGATCACATAATCCAGCAGCTGCCCATAGCTCCCCGACAGGCACAGCAGACAAGTCCACGCCCACTGCACCCAAAGCGAGTTCACCGGCGTCTTCGACTCTCGTCGCTCAGCTTCCCCACCGACTTGAAGAACAACCCATCCCGGCTCATCGCGTAATAAACCCGCGCCCCCGCCATCAGCAACCCATTCACGCAACCAAACGTCGAGATCAAAATCACCGCCGCCATCAGCTTCGCCCCAGACCCGGCAAAGGCCTGCTCCATCACCGCCGTAGCAACCCGATCCTCCGAAGCAAACTGAATCCCCCGCCCCGCAATCGTCGTAGCCGCCGGATCACCCACCATCGGCAGCACGCTCAGATAAACGAAGTTGCAAAGCACATACAGCAGCAGCACAACACCCGTCCCAATCGCCAGCGACAACGGAATATTCCGCTTCGGATTCCTGATCTCCCCCGCCGTAAACGTCACGTTGTTCCACGCGTCCGAACTGAACAGCGATCCCACCTGCACCACCGCCACCATCGTCAGCAGCCCCACATAAACCGTCGAGCTTTGATTCCCAGACCCACCCACCCCCACCTGCACCGCATGCAGCGTCCCCCATCCCGCCCCCGCCCAGAAGTTATGCCAGCCCGCACCAAAGTTCGCCGCCAGCGCAGTCGCGTTCTTCGCAATCAAACCAACCAAAACCACCGCCGCCAGCGCCAGCACCTTCGCAGAGGTAAACACATTCTGCACCGCCGAGCCCATCTTCACGCCCATCGTATTCAGCACCGTCAGCAGCGTAATCACGACAATCGCCGACAGGTTCGCCGTATTCAACCCAATATCCATATTGCCCAGCACCATCGGCCCCACATGCCACGGCGGAACATGCCCGATATGCCAGATCCAGTTCGACGCACTCACACTCGGAAAGAACACCCCAAGAAACTTCCCAAACGCGACGCCCACCGCCGCAATCGTGCCCGTCTGGATCACCAGAAACAGCGTCCACCCATAAAGAAATCCCCAAAGCGGCCCCAGCGCCTCGCGCAGATACACATACTGCCCGCCCGCCTTAGGCATCATCGCCGCCAGTTCGCCATAGCTCAGCGCGCCAATGATCGTCATCAACGCCGTCACCAGCCACGCCGCAATCAGCAGCGCCGGCGACCCCAGCCCCCGCGACATCTCCGCCGAAACAATAAAGATGCCCGACCCAATCATCGAGCCCATCACGATCGCCGTAGCCGAAAACAGCCCCATCCCCTGCACAAACTGCGGAGTCGCGACACCGCCATCTTCGCTCTCAATCGATGCTGTCATCCTGAGCGAAGCGTAGCGCAGTCGAAGGACCTGCTGTTGCTTTACTTTTTCAGTATTCACGTTCCGTAAGTTCTACCGTAAAATTTCAAGAAAGTCTCTCGCCACTTTCTCAACCGTCTCACCCTCAACAAATAAAGCACTGATCACCGCAACCGAATCCGCGCCCGCATCGATCACACTCCGCGCATTCGCCCGCGTAATCCCACCAATCCCCACAATCGGTTTCTTCGTCAGCGCTCGAGCCCGCCGAACCCCCTCCAACCCAATCACCGGCTCCGCATCCACCTTCGTCCCCGTAGCAAACACCGGCCCCACCGCGATGTAATCAGCACTCGTCTCATTCGCAACTCGCACCTGTTCGTCATTGTGCGTCGAAACCCCCACCCACCGCTCCACACCGACCACCCGCCGCGCATCCTCCGGCGACAGATCCCCCTGCCCCACATGCACACCGCCAAAACCAGCCAACACCGCCAGATCTGCGCGATCGTTCATGATCAACCGGCAACCACTCCCAGCCAAAACCTCCCAGACAACCGCCGCAGACCGCAGAATCGAGTCCGGTTCACCCACCTTATTGCGATACTGCACCAACTGCGCCCCCGCAGCCCTCAAGTCTTCAGCAACCCGCCCCAAA
Organism: uncultured Acidobacteriaceae bacterium; assembly: GCA_963838555.1. Taxonomy (GTDB): domain Bacteria; phylum Acidobacteriota; class Terriglobia; order Terriglobales; family Acidobacteriaceae; genus Edaphobacter. The sequence continues at coordinate 127,265 of CAWIRK010000001.1, forward strand.
GCAACACCACGCAGCCGAAGCAATCCCTCATCCACAATCGGATACAACCGCGGAAGTTGCCGACTCGCAGACTCGACCACTTAGCTATCCTTCTGCCGCTCGAAGAACCGCTCCATAAACTTCGTATCGAACTGCCCCGACCGGAACTCCGCATCCGAAAAAATCTTCTGATGCAACGGAATCGTCGTATGGATCCCCTGCACCACAAACTGCACAGCGCCCGCTGCATCTTATCCATCGCCTCCACCCGATCCGCCCCATGACAGATCAACTTCGCAATCAGCGAATCATAGTACGGAGGCACAACTCCCTCGGCATACTGCGCCGTATCCACCCGAACCCCATTCCCACCCGGAACATTGAACGCCGTAATCTTCCCCGCGACTCGGCGTGAACTTCTCCGGATGCTCCGCATTGATCCGGCACTCAATCGCATGCCCACGAATCTCCACGGGCTTCGGAATGATCGACGCCAGCTTCTCCCCCGCAGCAATCCGCAGCTGCGCCTTCACCAGATCAATTCCTGTAACCATCTCAGTTACACAATGCTCCACCTGGATCCTGGTATTCATCTCGATGAAGTAAATCTTCCCATCTTCATCCATCAAAAACTCAATCGTCCCGGCGTTCCAGTACCCGATATTCTCGAGTGCCTTCTTGATCGTCTTCCCCAGCTCCTCCCGCAGCTTCGGAGTCACCATCAAACTCGGCGCCTCTTCAATCAGCTTCTGATGTCGCCGCTGAATCGAGCACTCCCTCTCCCCCAGGCTCATCACATTGCCATGCTCATCCGCCAAGACCTGGAACTCGATATGCCGAGGCCGCTCGATGAACTTCTCCATGTACATATCGCCGTTACCGAACGCATTCGCCGCCTCAGTCGACGCCTGCTGATACATCGAAGGCAGTTCCTCAGCATTCCTGCAGATCCGCATCCCACGCCCGCCGCCACCCGCGACAGCCTTCAAGATCACCGGATACCCAACATCCTTCGCCCACTCCAGCGCCTCTTTCTCATCCGCGATCACCCCGTCGCTACCCGGCAGAATCGGCACCTTAGCCTTCTTCATCGTCTGCCGCGCCGTGGACTTCTCGCCCATCATCCGCGTCACCTCCGGCGGAGGCCCGATGAACTTGATATTCGAAGCCCGGCACACCTCGGCGAAGTTCGCATTCTCACTCAGCAGCCCATACCCCGGATGAATCGCGTCCACATCCGCGATCTCCGCAGCCGAGATCACCGCCGGCACATTCAAATAGCTGTCCGCAGACCGCGGAGGCCCAATACAAATCGCCTCATCCGCAAACCGCACATGCAGCGAGTTTCTGTCCGCCTCGCTATACACCGCAACCGTGCGAATCCCCATCTCCCTGCACGCGCTGATCACCCGCAGCGCGATCTCCCCACGATTTGCAATCAAAACCTTACGAAACATGTAACTCCCGGCAATCTGCTAAGAAATCATCTGACAACTGAGAATGGAGAACCGGCAACCAGCTTCTACCGCGGCCTGATAGCAAACAGCGGCTGTCCATACTCCACCGGTTGTCCACTCGAAGCGATCCGCTTCACCACCTCGCCGGCGACATCGGACTCAATCTCATTCATCAGCTTCATCGCCTCGACGATGCAGAGCACCTGCCCCACCTCAACCTGATCTCCCACCTTCACAAACGCCGGCGCGCCCGGCGACGGCGACTCATAGAACGTCCCCACAATCGGCGACTTCACTTCATGCAGCTTCTCCTCCAGCTCACTCGCGAGTTCAGCAGCAGCACTCTTCCCAGAGGAAGCAGCAGCAACCGGAGCAGCCGCAGGCGCCGAAGCCATCAATCTGCTCAACTGCGCCAAATCGAATCCGCCAGCCGCAGCCGTTGCAGGTTCTCCGGCAAACTTGATCCGCACCTTCAGATCGTCTTGCTCCATGTCGAACTCGGCGATACCGTTCGCCTTCAAAAATTCGACCAGCTCGCGAAGTTCTTCCAGCTTATTTCCGTCCATCATCACTCTTCCCGCGCTTCAAGGAGCGCTTTTTCCAATCTTCAACTGTCGATCCGGAGCCAGGCCTTCTACTCCTTACTCCCTGTCCTACAACTCGATCCAGGCCTTCACACTCGGCGTCAAAACCTCGCCGCCTTTCGCTGTCACCAGCACCATATCTTCGATTCGCAATCCAAACCGCCCCGGCATATAGACTCCGGGCTCGATGGTGATCACCATACCCTGCTCTAAAACCTGCTTCTGCTTCGCTGCAAGCCTTGGTCCTTCGTGAATCTCCAGCCCAACTCCATGCCCCGTCGAATGGCTGAAGTACTTATCCAGCTTCACCCTCCGCAACACGCTTCGTGCCGCCTCATCCACCTCGCCGGCAGTCACTCCCGGTGCCACGGCAGCGACCGCAGCTTCCTGCGCTTCCAGCACAGAATCATACACGTCCCGCTCACCCGGCATCGCCTTGCCCATGTGCACGGTACGCGTCATATCGCTCGAATATCCGTCGAGAATAACACCGAAATCCAGTGTCACGAATCCCCGTTTCGGCAACTTCGCTCCCGTAGCCCGGCCGTGCGGCAGCGCGGATCGCATCCCGCCAGCCACAATCGTATCGAAGCTCATCCCCTCAGCCCCCGCCAGCCTCGCCGCATACTCCAGAGTCGCAGCCACCTCTGCCTCCGTCAGCCCCGCCTCAAGATACGTCAGCATCCCCTCAAACAACTCACATCCCAACCGCGCCGCGGCCCGCATCTTTACGATCTCGTCCGCGTCCTTTACCTCCCGCATCCTCGCCACCAACGGGCCCAACGACACAAACATTCCCCTTGGACCTTTCGCACCAGACGCCCCGGCGCTGACTGTCTTGCGCATCGTCTCCAGCCCCGCCACCGTCGTATTCGCCGCATCGAACCCGCATCGCCGCACCCCCGCCGCCGCCATCCACTCACAAGCCGCCGCCACCGCCGGCTTCTTCGCGATCACTACCCTGGTTCCCACCGCCTCAGCCTTAGCCTGCTCCGTATATCGTCCATCGGTAAACAGCACGGCGCGCCCACCCGCAAACACCAGCGCCGCATTCGACCCCGTAAATCCGCAGAGATAACGAACATCCGGCAAGTGCGTCACCAGCATCCCGTCCACACCGGCACTCTTTGCAGCAGCCGCCGCTTTTCTCTTCCGCAAACTGAAATTCATCTCCTCGATTCTACCAACGGAGATTCTGACCAACAGCTCATCGTCTTTGTTTTGCTAATCCCTACTCCCTATTCCACTTCATGCCTCTAAAATGACATATGCACCGCTTCACCCCCGCTCAACCTTCACGTTTCAGCCGCCGAAGCTTCCTCATAGGCACCGGTGTCACTGCCGCCGGACTAGCTCTCTACTCCGGCGAGTTCGCCCGTCATGAAATCGACATCGTCCAGCGCCCCATCGCCATCCACAATTTACCCAGCTCCTTCCACGGCTATCGCATCGTCCAGCTCAGCGACATTCACCTCGACGAGTACACCGAGCCCTTCTTCCTGGAGCGCATCGTCCAAAAGGTCAACGCCCTTACCCCCGACCTCGTCCTTCTCACCGGAGACTTCATCACCCACGGCTCTCTCACCTTCATCGCCGGCGGCCACGCTCTCCATCGCTGCGCCGAAATCCTCACCACCCTCACTGCACCCCTCCGCTACGCGATCCTCGGCAACCACGACGTCTCCTTCAACGGCCCAATGGTGACCCAGGCCCTCGTCGCCAATGGAACTCCCGTTTTGGTCAATCAGTATCTCCCCGTCGAACGAAGGGGCGACCGACTCTGGCTCTGTGGCGTCGACGACCCCGGCGCCAGCCATCCCAACCTCGACCTCGCCATTCCCGTCAAACCCGATGGCCCCGTCATCCTCATGGCGCACGAGCCCGACTTCGCCGACGACGTTCTCGAGCATCCTCGTGGTCCCCTCGTCGACTTCATGCTCTCCGGTCACTCGCATGGCGGCCAGATCCGGCTGCCCTTCCTCGGCCCCCTCATCCTGCCGCCGATGGGCGAGAAGTATCCCGAAGGCCTCTACCACTTCAAACACATGCAGCTCTACGTCAACCGCGGCATCGGCACCGTAGGCCTTCCCTTCCGTCTCAACTGCCCCCCCGAGATCACCCTCATCACCCTGAACCCCGCCTAAGCGAAGTTGTCAGTTGCCAGTTCTCAGCAAAAATCCAAATATAACTGAGCACGGATAACGGATAACCGTTATGCCCCCCGCGGGATATTTCTTCGTCTAGTGATACGACAGACCTGCCGGAACCACTATCAGGCAGCAGGCGTATAATTTCGCCTTCCTTCGGGCCCATCTCCCCAACTCCCCCAACTCTCCCCGACCCGACCAAACGGGAGCCCATCACCGTCCCACCAAGGAGGTTTCATGGCTAAGACTCAATCTTCCGCTCAAAAAACTGGTACCCAGGCAGCGACCATTGCGCGCCCTAAGCAGATCGTTCCACCGGCTGAGTTTATCGCTCACGGAGTCTCACCCATTCCCAATGCACCCGCACCCATCCTGACCAACCACGGCGGCACTGTGCTTCAGAACGTGCAGGTCGTCCCTATCTACTGGGGCGCGGCCTGGGCAAGCGGCACTAACGCGACACTACCCGGCCAGATCGACGCCTTCTTCGACTTCATCCTGACCAGCTCCATGATCGACCTTCTGGGCGAATACAGTCTCCCCGGAAAGCCCATCCAACACGGCAGCCGGCTCACCTCAGTCCACGTTCCCGGCAGTGAGCCCGGAACCGTAACCCCAAACGGACGCCTCATCACCGACGCACAAATTCAGACCCAAATCCAAACCTGGATCAATAACCACACCCTCCCCGCCACAACCCCGAACACCCTCTACTTCGTCTACCTCCCGCCCAACGTAGCCGTCAACGGCCCTGCCGGAGCAGGCGCCTCATGCAGCCAGTTCTGCGGCTATCATGACGCCTTCGGCGCAAATATCTTTTACGCCGTCATTCCCTTCGCCAACTGCAGCGGCTGCGTCTTTTCCGGCGCCTTCCTCGACACCCTCACCGAAGTCAGCTCCCACGAACTGTGCGAAGCCATCACCGATCCCACCCTCGCCACTTGGTTTGACCCCAACACCGGCAACGAAATCGGCGACATCTGCAATCGTCAGACTGTCCGCATGGGAAACTTCCTTGTCCAGACCGAGTGGTCGAATGAGCAGACCGCCTGCGCCTTCGCCCCGCTTCTTCCAGGCAAAGGGAGCCGCATCGACGGCTACCAGACCACCTTCAACAACCAGCAGCACGTCAACTTCATCGGAACCGACAATCACGTCCACGAGCTCTTCTTCGACAATCAGTGGCACCACAACGACCTCACCCTCCTCGCCGCCGCTCCTCCCGCCGCGCCAGGCAGCCACATCGACGGCTACCAGACCGAGTTCAACAGCCAGCAGCACATCAACTACCTCGGAACCGACAACCACATCCACGAGCTCTTCTTCATCAATGCATGGCGCCATAACGACCTCACCCAGATCGCCGGAGCGCCACCTGCCGCCCCGGGAAGCGCCATCGACGGCTACGAAACCTCTTTCAACAAGCAGCAGCACGTCAACTACCTCGGCACCGACAATCACGTCCACGAGCTCTTCTTCAACAATGCGTGGCACCACAACGACCTCACCCAACTGGCCGGCGCACCTCCAGCCGCTCCAGGCAGCGCGATCGACGGCTACCAGACCGAGTTCAACAGCCAGCAACACGTCAACTACCTCGGCGCCGACAACCATGTCCACGAGCTGTTCTTCAACAACGCGTGGCACCACAACGACCTCACCCAACTGGCCGCCGCACCCCCTGCCGCTCCAGGCAGCGCAGTCGATGGCTACGAGACGTCCTTCAATCAGCAACAACACGTCAACTACCTGGGCACAGACAACCACGTCCACGAGCTCGTCTTCACCAACGCATGGCACCACAACGACCTCACCCAGTTGGCGCACGCACCGTCCGCCGCCCAGGGCAGCGCGCTCGACGGCTACCAGACCACCTTCAACAATCAGCAGCATGTCAACTACATTGGCGCCGACAACCAGATCCACGAGCTCGTCTTCATCAGCTCATGGAGCCATAACAACCTCTCCCAATTGGCCAACGCACCCGCCGCCGCACCCGGAAGCCCGATCGACGGCTACCAGACGTCCTTCAACAACCAGCAACACGTCAACTATCTCGGCACAGACAATCACATCCACGAGCTCGTCTTCATCAACGCGTGGAGCCATAACAACCTAACCGATCTATAACGACCAACTCATCAACCACCAGATCGTCGAATGAATCGCCAGATCTTCCCGTTCCAGGCCGGCGTCGTCTTCTAAAATCCAGATCACGCCGCCGGCCCCGAACCCACAAGGACGCCGATTCAATTCGCCCCAAACGCCGTAAAAAAGATCATCACAAACCCCAGCCCAAACAGCCCCAGCGCAACCAACAACCTCCACACCACGCTGTACCACTGTTTCCCCACAACCGACCAGCAAAGTTGAATCGCAAACCAGAATGCCGCCACGGCGATCGCGCCATACAGAATCACAGACGCATCAATGTGTGAGATCAGCCGCTTGAGCAAACCGTCTACCGTGCCCGTGCCACCGGCTTCTTCTGCCGCGGCATCACCGCAATCGGCGTCGGCGCCTTCACCCCGGACTTCTCAACCATCCACGCATCCAGTAGCGACCTCTTAAACCGCCACCGGTTCCCCAGCTTGAACGCCGGAATGAACCCCTCAGACGCATACCGGTACAACGTGTCCCCGCTGATGCCCAGATATTCCGAAGCCTGCCGGATATCCATCACCTCGCGCACCGCAGTCTGCACCGCTACCGCCATCACAGGTCTCCGTTCATCCACGTCAGAGCACGCCGGATTTCGCATCAAAATCCGACACCCTCTTTTTATCCCCTTTTGTCTCGTCATACAACAACAATCTCAGCTATTAACCACTAACTAACTGATACAAAAGTATTAGCGACCTCAGCGTCGAAACGAAAAGCCCCGGAGATATGCCGGGGCTTTCCTCAAACAAACACAACCAAATCGCCTGTATCCACAAGCGACACGGCTCACTTCACCGGCTGCAAACTCTTCATCACAGCCAACAGATCATCTCCAACCGTCCGGGTCTTGGCAATCGCATCAGCCAGCGGAATATCCGTAATCTGCGTACCCCTCAGGACCACCAGCCGGCCGAACTTCCCTGCATGCACAAGATCGATCGCCGCCACGCCGTATCGCGTAGCCAGCATCCGGTCAAACGCTGAAGGCGTTCCGCCCCGCTGCGTGTGCCCCAGATTCACACTCCGGGTCTCATAGCCGGTCCGCTTCTCAATCTCCTCCGCCAGCGCCTGCCCAATCCCGCTCAGCCGCACATGCCCAAACGAGTCCACGCTCTTGCCCTGCGTCGCCTGTCCCGACTCCGGAAATTGTGCCCCTTCAGCCGCCACCACAATTCCAAACTTCTTCCCATGATCATGGCGGTACTTCAACAACCGGCAGACTTCCTCAATATCGATCGGCATCTCCGGTACCAGAATCGCGTCCGCCCCGCCCGCAATCCCCGCCGTAATCGCAATCCACCCCGCATCGCGCCCCATCACCTCGCACACCAGCACACGGTTATGCGCCTCCGCGGTCGAGTGCAGCCGATCCACCGCCTCCGTCGCAATCGTCACCGCCGTATCGAATCCAAAGCAAGCATCCGTCCCGCTCAAATCGTTATCGATTGTCTTCGGCACGCCAACGCACTTCACGCCCTTCTCGCTCAGAGCCAGCGAGATTGACTGCGTATCATCCCCGCCCAGCGCAATCAGCGCATCGATCTTGTTTTTGTTCAGCACCTCAAGACACTTCTCAAACCCACCCGGAATCTTCTTCACATTCGTGCGAGAAGACCGCAGTATCGTCCCGCCCCGATGCAGAATCCCCGAAGTCGTCTCCAACGTCAGTGGCATCGTCACATCATCCAGAACGCCCCGCCATCCCTCCATGAACCCGACAAACTCATCGCCATGGTGCAGAATCCCTTTGCGTACCGCCGCCCGAATCACAGCATTCAACCCAGGGCAGTCTCCGCCGCCCGTCAACATTCCAACCCGCATCATTACTCTCCTTTGAACTCTTAAGCTTCAGAAAAATCATACGCCAGACCAAGTCATTCTGAGCGCAGCGAAATTCAGTCCACATCAAAAACAATTGTCATTTAGAGCGCAGCGAAGAGCCGCAGCATTTGCTGTTACCGTTGCCGCTGTTCTTGCTGTTGTCAGTTCTCTTCCACTCAAACATAAGAACCGTCATTTCGGCCGAAGCTGGACACTGTCTCAGCGTGAGCAGCGAAGCGGAGAAATCTGCTTCTCTACCTGAGTCTTTCCTCAACCCCAAACCCGCTTTTTCATTCGCAGTTGCATCTGTCCACGCGAAAGCCGTCTAGCGATGCAGATTGAAATCGACACTCACCGTAGTCGCCACGTCCACCGGCACACCACCGACCTTATACGGCCGGTACTTCCAATTGCGCACCGCACTCTTCGCCGCACCCCGCAACAAACGATGACCTTTGATCACATGCACTTGTTCTACTGTTCCATCTTTGGAGATCACCGCCTCCATCACCACATTGCCCTCCGTGCGGGTCAGGCTCGCGAGTCTGGGATAAGAAGGCTGCGGAGCCGACACAAGATTCGCCGCCATCACACCCGAAGACACATTCACAGGGCGACTCAATAGCGGCACGGAACTCAATTCGTCAGCCCCATCGGAGGGATCCGTAACCTCGGCATCCTTCGCCATCGTTGGCGTATCAGCATAGGAGGAGGATGACCGCAAGGGATATCTCAAAGGAATCTGCGCTGGCTTCTTCGGCGATGGAGTCGGCTTTTCTGCCGGTCGGCCCACTCCCTGACTCGTATCGCTTAACGCGAAGTTCCTTCCCTGGACTCCACCAACACCCGCAACGGAAGGCCCTTCGGCAGGAGCGACCCGAGGTCCACTCACTGAAGCCGCCACATCAGGCGCAAGACTGGTGCCAGCGGGAAGGCTGGCGGCGGCGCCTTCCACCGGTGCATTCGCCGGCCGTATCACCACGTAGCCGGTGTCACGCCCAAACCTCCAGAAGAGAGAAGCAGCCAGCAGCAACATGGCAACGCCAACGAAGATCGCAAGCCCAATCTGTCTCCGCCCGGAATTGAATTGCCCCGGCCTGTATGGTCTGGAGTCTGTTCCCGGACCCGCAGGCACCGCCAAAGGCTCGGTCCTTTCGCTACCTGCAGTCGCTGCTCTGCTCTCTTGATTCGATGCCTGCGCATCGTTGCGCGGCGGTTGGAACTCCCGCTGGGAAGCAATTGCTGAAGAAAATCGCGCCACCGATTCTTCTCTGGCATGGGCCGAAGCAGTCCGCGGCGCCAGCAGCGCCACCTTTTCCAGTCGCGGCTCTATTCTGCTGATCCTCTCATCAATGGAGTCGAGATGGATCTTTAGTTGAAGGCTATTCAACTCCAACCGAGTCAAAGATTCGGCCAGCGTGTTCGAACCGCCGAAGTCGTTCGACAAGCCCTGACGGTCGTTCGATGGAGCGCCATCGCCATTCAACGAACTCTGCACACTCTGCGCGCCTTCATCGAGAGAAGGATGGATGGAAGAATCGCTTGTCGTCCCCTCGAACAACACTCCCTCCGCGCCTCCATCCGCCGGCACCTCGGCATGCCCTGCCGCCTCGCCACCAGACGTCGCGAGAGCCGGGACAGGAACCTTCACCGTCGTCACTCCAGTCTCCTCTGGACGCCCTTCCGTTTCCTTCACAGTCAACTCCGAATAGAGGCCAGGGTGATCCGCGTTAAGTTGATTGCAGGCGCCCACCCCAATCAAAGACTCAATAACCAGCTTGACCGGAACACCCATCTCTCGGCCGCACGTCGCAATGTCAGGGCCACCGCTCGCCACCGCAAGAATCGTGAGAATGGTACGAAACGCGACATTCGTCTCCCCATCCATCACAGACTTCACCACCCGCAGCACATCGCCACGAACCTCACTGTGATATTTCAACGTCCGGGCAAACGCAAAGAAGTCCTCCGGCCCACCGAAATCAACATCGTTGCAGCGGAATACATCGTGAAGATCGTCGATGTAGTCCCCGAAACGCGAGGCGGTCTCTTGAGTGTCCGAAAAGAAATCCATGGCATCCAATTGGATGCCGTCCGCGACCGGACAGTGACCTGACTAAGGCCAAACCAGAGCCGCGTCCACAATCCGAAGCCCATGTTGATCGTCGAGACCTCCGGAAACACCATCGCCGAATCGGCTGCAAAACCCCATCACAGCCACCAATCCGACCTGACCTCCACTCCCGCCACCACCTCCGTGGGACGTCCCGGCTCCGGAACCCACAGCTTGATCTTCTTCTCCTCCGCCACTTCCAGCAGCCGCTCAATCGGCTGCCGCCATGCATGCAGCGCCAGATCGAACAGCCCCCAATGAATCGGCATCATCAACCCACGCCTCTCGAAATCAGCTCCACCCAGCGCCTCAAACGCACGAGCCGCCCCATCCGGCCCCAGATGAATCCCATTCCACATCACATCAAACGCCCCAATCTCCAGCATCACCAGATCGAACGGCCCATACACCGCACCAATCTCCCCAAACCCCTCCCACCACCCCGAGTCCGCGCCAAAGTAAACCTTGTGCTTCGGCCCCTTCAGCACAAACGCCGACCACAGCGTCTCAAACCGGTTCGTCAACCCGCGCCCGGAAAAGTGCCGCGAAGGCACCGCCGTTATCTCGAGGTCACGCACCGTCACGCTCTCAGTCCAATCCAACTCCGCAATCTGCTCCGCCCCGCACCCCATACTGCCGCAACACCTCGCCCACCCCCAGAGACGTCACCCACCTCGCCCCACGCATCGACTCCAACCCTGCCAGCAATCGAATCGTAGCCTCGCCCAGGTGGTCATAGTGGTCATGCGACACCAGCACCACATCTACTCCCGGCAGATCCTCCAACCGCACCGGAGCCGCATAGAACCTCTTCGGTCCGGCCCACGTGCTCGGCGACGCCCGCTCGTCCCACACCGGATCCACCAGCACCCTCACCCCATCGATCTCCACCAGCATCGACGAGTGCCCCATCCACGTCACCCGCAGCCCGCTCGCCGGTGCCGCCCCATACACCGACACATCAGTCCGGAACGGCCCCAGCGGCCGCCGCGGAAACTTCTCCTCCTTGCTGCTCAAAAACCGCGGCAACACCTTGAAAAAAGTGCTAAACCCGCCTATCGTCGTAGGAACCGGATTCAAAAACTTCCGCCCCGCTTTGCTGGCCCGCCGCAACATCGTCATCTCAGGATCGTACAACCGCAACGCGTTCCCCCATCCAACTCCCCACCTAAGGAATGTAATAAAACGGATTCGGCAGCTTTACACTGATCTCCGCCCTGGGCTCCCCGTTCAAATCGCTCCACTGGTCCCCCACACTCATCAGAATCCGATACCCTGCATCCACAATCTTCTTCCGTTCCTCGCTCTTGAACTCCACCGTCGGCATCGTCTTCTCCGGCCCCTCGCGAAGACTCAGCCCCTTCCACCCCTTATATCCCGCCGCCTCTAGATTTTTAGCCGTCGCAGCCTTCTGTTCCCCTGGCCGTCCCGTAATAAAAAACACCTCCACTCCCGCTGCCCGAGCCCGATTGAACAGCCTCAGCGTCCCCGGCAGCGCCATATCCGCCTCCGACGACACCTCCCAAGCATTGAACATCTGCGAAAGAAACCCATAGTCCTCCCGCTTCATCTCGCAATAGTTCGACAGCGACGTCTCATCGATATCCAGCACCAGCGCCAGCTTCTCCCCCGCCTTCCGCTTCGCTACCAATCCATCGAACGCCACCTCCGCCCGCTTCGCCTGAGCATCCACATCCGCCCAATAGCACCCACCCGTCCCCACGCATTCGGCATAATCCTGCAGCCGATACCGCGCCACCCCAAAGTTCTCCATCGGCTCCGCCGCCACCATCACCGAAGGATCCGCAGCCGCCGCCTCAGCCGTAGCTCGCGCCGCCGCCACCGAAGGCCTGCTCCCCGCAGTTCTCCCGGCACTCTCCACCGTCTTCCCGGCAGCAACCGGACAAACCGGCGGCATCTGCGCAACACCGACCCCACCCGCCAGCGCGCACACCCCAATCCATCGCACGGCAACCGCGGCCTTCGCAAGCAGCAGACGCTTCATCCCACAAATCCTAATCTCCCACCCGAAAAAGCACCATCAAACCTTCGCAGCCGTAGCCTCATCCGCATAAAACTCGCCAATCTCCTTCGCATACCGCTGCTCCACCACCCGCCGCTTCAGCTTCATGCTCGGCGTCAGCGTCCCATCCTCCACACTCCACTCCTCCGCAACCAGACTCATCCGCTTCATGCTCTCGTAGTTCGGCAACCCCATATTCACCTTGTCCACAATCTCCTGATAAGCCTTCACCACCTTCGCGTCCTTCACCAGGGCAGCATGATCCCCCGCAGCAATCCCCTGCCCCTTCGCCCACCCCTCCAGCGCAGCAAAGTTCGGAGAAATCAGCACACAAGCAAATTTGTGCTTATCCCCCACCAGCGCCGCCTGCCCCACCAGCACATTCGCCTTCAACTTATTCTCAATCGGCTGCGGCGCAATCATCTTCCCGCCGCTCGTCTTCAGCAGCTCCTTCTTCCTATCCGTAATCGACAGGTACCCATCCTCATCGATATTCCCAATATCCCCCGTCTTGAACCACCCATCCGCAGTAAACACCTCGGCCGTCTCCTTCTCCTTCTTCCAATACCCTTTGAAGACCGAAGGCCCCTTCACCTCCAGCTCGCCATCCTCCGCAAACCGGCACTCGACATTCTCAAGCGCCCTCCCCACCGTCCCAATGCGATGCGCATCCGGAAAATTCAACGCAATCACCGGCGAAGTCTCCGTCAACCCATACCCCTCAAATATCCGAATCCCCACATCCGCAAACCACCCAGCCGTATCCATCCCCAGCGGCGCACCACCCGAAATAAACACCTCCGCACATCCCCCAAACGCCTCCCGAATCTTCGAGAACACCAGCTTGTTCGCCAGCATCCACCCCACGCCACTCGGAGTCTTCCCCACCAGCGTCTCCCCCCGATGCTTCTTCCCCGTCGCCAGCGCCCAGCTCAAAATCTTCGCCTTCACCGGCGACAACGCCGACTTCCCCTCCACCGCCTGCCGAATCTTCTCGTACACCCGCGGCACCGCCACAAACACCGTCGGCTTCACCCCCTTCATCGCCGCCGCCAGCTGATCGAACTTCGGACAGTAAGCCAGCCGCGCCCCATAGCACATCATCGCGTAGTCCAGATGCCGCGCCGTCACATGCGACAGCGGCAGAAACGAGATGCAGCTATCCTTCTCCCCAAACCCCATCTTGCCCGTCGAGTAATTAATATTGCTCGCCAGATTCCCATGCGTCAGCATCACGCCCTTCGGCTCGCCCGTCGTCCCCGACGTATAAATAATCGTCGCCAGATCCTCCGGCTTCGCCTCCTTCGCCATCGCATCAAACGCCGCATCCCGCCCCTGCTTCGCCTTCGCGTCCTTCATCAACGCCGCAAAGCTCTCCGCATCGCCGAACTCCCCGCGCATCCATCACCACCACATGCTCCAGTTCCGGCAACTCCCCCGCAGCCATCAGCTTCTCGTACTGCTCCCGCGAAGAAACCACCGCCGCCTTCGCCCCCGAATCCCGCAACATATACCCAATCTGCTCCGGCGTCAGCGTCGGATACAGCGGCACATCCACGCCTCCAATCGCCAGCGTCGCCAGGTCCGTCACCGCCCACTCCCAGCGGTTCTCCGAAACAATCGCCACCCGATCGCCCTTCCCCAATCCCCACCCGCGAAACACATCCGCCAGCGCCCGCACCCGCCCATACAGCTCATTCGAAGTAATCGGCTTCCACGCCCCATCCGCATCCTGCCAAAGCATCACCACCGCATCGCCACGCCCCGTGACCTTCCCCAGAACATCATTCACACTGCGCAAATCAAACATTCTCATCTCCGAAATCCAATTCCAAATCCTACCAATCAATCGTTGTCGCCTCGCCGTCGCCCGTACTTTTCCCAGCGTACAAAAAGATTGTCATTCTGAGCGGAGCGAAGAACCCCTGTATTTTCGTCTTTATTGCTGTGTGTTCTTCATTCAAAACTCAAAAAGACTCGTCATCCTGAGCGAAGTTGCTCACAGCACTTTGTGAGCAACGCAGTCGAAGGACCCCGAAGAACTCATCCAGCCCAAATCATCCATACCTTTCCAACCCAAACTCTTCCGTTACAACCCTCAACAATCAAAAGGACAGTAAAATCCACCTACCTATTCCCTACTCCCAGCCGTGATCCCATTCAACAACACATCCATCACCTGAGCAGCCGTAGCCTTCGCATCATAAACGCGCCCCGTAAACACAGCAGAACTCAGCAACTCATCAATCGCCCCAAACATGCAATGCGCCACCACCCCATCGGACACATCCCGCCGAAAGATCCCCTCCTGCTGCCCCCGTCGCACCACCTCCCGCACCACCTGGATGTACTTCACCAGATGATGGTGCGAAAACTCCGCAATAAACCTCGCGCTCTGCCGAACCTCGGTCTGCATCAGGATCGCCATATTCCGGTTCACCGCATGGCTCTCCAGATGCACCTGGGCGATATACTCCAGCTGCTCCCGCGGCCCCTTCAGCGTCTTGAACTCTTCCTCCACCTGCCGATGAAACTTGTTGAACGTCTCATCAATCGCCGTCCGCAGCACATCATCCTTGCTCTTGAAGTAGAGATAGATCGTCCCGTCCGCCACCCCGGCCCTTTTGGCGATCGCGCTCACCGGCGAGCTGAAGTAGCCCCGCTCCGCAATCACCTCCACCGCCGCATCCAGAATGCGCTGATACTTCTCGCTTCCCGGCCCCGTCGCCGGCGCCGCTGCCATCGTCGAATCAGGCCCCGTCGTCTTCACTCTTCGCTTCAGCTCAGGCCTCACACCGAAAATCTCCGGTGCCGCAACTCTAATGAATTGCTCCGTCTTTGCCAAGAATGAACTCCGATTCACTCCCATACGTATCTTTATGCAGCAACAACCGCCACAACGTACAATCTTCACGAAAAACCGCGCCGACACACCTAACCGCAGACCATCGCGCCTGTCCAAGCACCAACGCCACAGGAGAATCCGCGCATGACCCGTACCAACGTAGCCCTCTGCCTGCTCGCCCCCTGCCTGTTCGCTTCCGCCCCCTTCGTCGCTCTCGCGCAAACCACCTCAGCCGCCGGAAACTGGCTCGTCTCCACCGACTACTTCGGCACCCCACTCTACGTCCGCCTCAATCTCCAGCAGAATGGCGACAAACTCACCGGCACCTACCGTGGATTCAAGCTTGAGGGCACCCTGCACGGAGACTCCTTTCACCTCTCCGCCAAAGACGAGCAGGGCAACACCGATGAACTCACCGGCACCATCGCCAACGGCATCCTCCAGGCCACCGACACCGAGACCGACGCCGACAACAAAGCCAACCCCGTCACAATAAAAATCACCGCAACCCTCGCCCCGGCGCTGACCCACCCCACCCCGCAGCGCCACGAATTCACCCCAACCGTCTTCTACCGCCAGATCTCCGCTCTGAACAAACCTGTCCTGACCATCAACCCCGGAGACACCATCCACACCACCACCGTCGATGCCGGCGGCAACGACCTCAACGGAGTCAAGCGCTCACTAGGCGGCAACCCGCAGACTGGACCGTTCTTCGTCACCGGCGCCATGCCCGGCGACGTTCTCGTCGTCCACATCAACAAACTCACGCTCAATCGCGACTGGGCAGGAAGCGACGATGGCCTCGACGAGCGCGCCATGGACAGCAACCTGGCCGTCAAAATGAAGGACAACGGCAAAGGTATCCGCTGGAAGCTCGACCGCACCGCCGGTACCGCCACCCCTGACAACCCCGCCGAGCACCTCAAGCACTACAGCATCCCGCTCAAACCCATGCTCGGCTGCATCTCTGCCGCTCCGGGCACCGCCCAGGCCGCTCCCGGCAGCGGAGACTCCGGCGGCTACGGCGGCAATATGGACTTCAACCAGGTCACCGAAGGCGCCACCGTCTATCTCCGCGTCTCCAATCCCGGCGCGCTGCTCTACTTCGGCGACGGCCACGCCGCACAAGGCGACGGCGAACTCAACGGCAACGCCCTCGAAACCTCCATGGACGTCGACCTCACTGTCGACGTCATCCCCGGCAAGCGCATCGGCGGCCCCCGCGTCGAAAACACGACCGACATCATCACCATGGGCCTCGCCGGCAGCCTCGACGACGCCTTCAAGGCCGCGACCAGCGACATGGCCGCATGGCTCGCCGAAGACTACAAACTAACCCAGTCCGAGACAGCCCAGGTCCTCGGCACCGCCGCCGAATACCACGTCAGCGAGGTAGCCGACCGCAACGCCGGCATCATCCTGAAGATCAACAAAGCCCGCCTGGCTACGCTCAGCAAATAACAACAGTCCAGGAGCAAGCACGTTCCACGCGTAACTACGACCGGCCGGGTGCCCCATCCATCGCGCACTGTGCGATGGGTGGGATGTAAGCCCCTCCCCAAGCCCTTTTGCTTTTGCCTCTGCTCTGGTTTCGCCTTTGTCTTTGTCTTCGCTTGTCATTCTGAGCGGAGCGAAGAACCCCCCGCATTTTGCCTTTGCTCTTGCCTTTGTCCTTATTTTTGTCTCTGTCCGTCGTCCCCAAAAAAGCCGAACGAGCCCTCAGCGGGCTGAAGGCCCGCGCTCAATGCCCGACCCGCAACCCCCAACTCCATGAATCTAAATCATCTTCCATCGAAGATATTTTTCTTTCCGCGTTTTCAGCCCAAAAAACGCATGTCAAGTCCTAAAACCACCTAAGTGCCTCAAACAAAAGAAAATAGAGTTGGCATGTTGTTAGGTTCAAACCGATATACTTAAAACATAGAGAAAACAAGCAAAGCCCCGCAGGGATAAACTCCCTCCGGGGCTAACTCATTTAGATGGAATATTTTGGACGCAACCCATTTGTTATGAATATTTTGCAGACATCAACGCCTCGTAAATCTCTGATTGCAGAGGCCTTATGCGCGGGCAATAGGGAGGGTACCCTATGCCTGCGGCTTCGGCGTCAGCCGCACAAATGCCTCCGCACTCCTCGGCCAATCCGCCAGCATCGCCGCCGCCAATCCGCTCCCGGACTCCTCCCGATGCATCTCAATCAACCCCCGCAGACCCTCCTGCGCCTCGGGATCAACCGCCCCAAACGACTCAGGAACCAGAAACTCGTTATGGATACCTCTGGCCCGACACGAACGTTCCGTCCGCGTCATACACCCACGCCAACCCGCCCGTCATGCCAGCGCCAAAATTGATTCCAACCCGGCCCAGCACAACGACGACGCCTCCGGTCATGTACTCGCAACCATGGTCGCCAACACCTTCTACAACCGCAATCGCACCGGAGTTCCGCACCGCAAACCGCTCCCCCGCCCGCCCAGCCGCAAACAGCTTCCCGGCGGTGGCGCCATACAACGCAACATTGCCCAGAATCACATGCTGACCGCTGTCCTTCGCCGCCAGTCCACGAGCCCGAATCACCAGCTCGCCCCCAGACAATCCCTTACCCACAAAATCGTTCGCCTGGCCCTCGAGCACCAGCCTCATCCCCTCAACCGTAAACGCACCAAAGGACTGCCCGGCAACTCCATTCAGGTTGAAGGTCACATCCGCCGGAAGATCACCCTGCGCCCGCCGCAACGCCAGCTCTCCCGCCAGCCGCGCCCCAACCGCACGGTCGCGATTGGCAATCTTCGACTCCACCACGAACGGCAACCCAGCCTCAATCGCCGCCATCGCCGGCACCACCCACGCCTCATCCAGCGGCGGCGCTGCAATCGGCTGATTGTTCCGAACTCCCATCCAGCGCCCCGGCACCTCCGAAACCTTCGCCAGCATCGGCTGAAGATCCAGATTGCCGTCAAACTTGACCTGCTCCAGCAGATCCGAACGCCCCACCGCCGCCTCAATCGAAGGCAGCCCATACCGCGCCAGCAAACGCTGCAGATCACCCGAGAGCTGTTCAAAGAACCGAACAACATGCTCCGGCTTCCCGCGGAACTTCGCCCGCAACTCCGGCTTCTGCGTCGCGATTCCCGTCGGACACGTATTCAGGTGACACTGCCGCGCCATATCGCAACCCAGCGATCACCAGAACCGCAGTCCCAAACGCATACTCATCCGCACCCAGCAGTGCCGCAATCAACACATCACGCGCCGTCGCCAGGCCGCCATCGGTCCGCAGCCGCACCCGCCCACGCATGCCACTCTGCATCAGCACCTGCTGCGCCTCAGCCAGCCCCAGCTCCCACGGATTCCCGGCATACTTGATGCTCGACAGCGCCGCCGCACCCGTTCCGCCGGTGTTTCCCGCGATCACAATATAATCCGCATAAGCCTTCGCCACACCAGCCGCAACCGTCCCGACACCACAACCCGACACCAGCTTCACCCCAACCGCGGCCTTCGGATTCACCCGCTTCAAGTCGTAGATCAACTGCGCCAGATCCTCAATCGAGTAGATGTCATGATGCGGCGGCGGCGAGATCAGCGACACTCCTGGCTGCGCATGACGAAGCCGCGCAATCAACCCACTCACCTTATGTCCCGGCAGCTGTCCGCCTTCGCCAGGCTTCGCCCCCTGGGCCACCTTAATCTCAATCTCCTCCGCATGCACCAGATACTCCGCCGTCACACCAAACCGTCCCGACGCAACCTGCTTGATCTTGTTATTCAGCGAAACATGAACCGCAGGCGCCTGAACCACCACCGGCTCCGCCAGCGCTGTACCGCCGCCCGAGCGAGCCAGCCGACTCATCCCTTCGCCAGAATCCACTCGCTCCGCGCCAACAGGCTGCAGCCGATACACAGCCGAATCCTCCCCACCCTCGCCTGTGTTCGACCGCCCACCGAGCATATTCATCGCAGCAGTAATCGTCTGATGAGCCTCCGGACTCAAAGACCCCAGAGACATGGCGCTCGCCACAAACCGCTTGCACAGACTCGCGGCAGTCTCCACCTCGCTCAAACCGAGCTCAGGCCCAGCCGGACGAATCTCCAGCAGATCACGCAGCACTGCAGGATCACGCGCAATGACGTCCCGCGTATAGAGCGCAAACGCACTCGCAGCATCCGTCGGCTGCGGCACATTCCGCGCGCTCCCGACAACCGATTGCAACGCCTTCACCGTAGGCGGCTGCCACGCATGCGGCTCCGACACATCCGCCTTACGGAATCGCACCCAGCCATAGTCCGGCAGTTCGGCCGACGCCGAAGCATCACCTTCGGCGCCCACGTCTGCCGAAGCTGGCGCTCAAGCTCCGCAAACCCAATCCCAGAGAGCGGCGCGGGCGTATCGACAAAGCACCGTGCCACCACGCTCGAATGCAACCCGAGAATGTCGAACAGATGCGCCCCTCGATAGCTGTCGACGACCGAGATTCCCATCTTCGACATCACCTTGGCCAGACCGGCGTCGAGCGACTTCAACATCTTGCGTTCTGCATCCGATCGCGTCCGTACCGGCAGGCGCAAGACTTCTTCCAGTCTCCAACGCCAGCCACGGACACACCGCACCGGCACCGTAGCCGATCAGAACCGCCGCATGATGAATGTCCCGGCAATCGCCCGCCTCCACGGCAAGCCCCGCCAGCGTACGCAGGCCGGCATCCACCAAAGCCTGATGCACAGCTCCAGTAGCCATCGCCATCGGAATTGGAAGCATCTCCGGCGCTGGCGGTGCGATCCGAGAGCAGCAGGATCCGCGCTCCATTGCGCACCAGCTTGATCGCCTGAATGCAAAGCTCGTCCAGCGCCTGCGTCAGCGATTTGTCCACGCCGAACACAGCCGGAAGTTCGGCAAGATTCAACTCCGCCTTGTGCGGATACTGCGCCACGTCGCAAGGCCTCAACCTGTCCCAGCGACAAGAATGGCGAAGGCAGCGAGACACCTGGCAGCGGCGCGTTCTTATCCAGCAGATGCGGCCACGGGCCAAGCCGCGTATGCAACGACACCACGCAGGACTCGCGCAACGAATCGATCGGCGGATTCGTCACCTGTGCAAAACGTTGCCGAAAGTAGGCGTAGACCGGCCGCGGCGAACGTGCAAGAAACGCCAATGGCGTGTCGTCACCCATCGACCACACTGCATCCTTGCCCTCCAGTCGCCATCGGCTGCAGAATCATCTTGACGTCTTCTCGCGTGTAGCCAAAGCCTCTTTGCGCAACGGCCAGCGCAGCAGGATCAACTTCGGACGTAGCTATCGGGGCGAGAGGAGTGTCCTCAACGAGCGTGGCATAGGTCGTCCCGGCATCGAACAGCTCCAGCAACGCCTCATCCTCATAGACCTTGTGGTTGACAAGGTCGACGACAAGCATCTGCCCGGGCCCAAGCCGTCCGCTATGGACTGACCTCTTCGGGGTCAAGATCAACCAGACCCGCCTCCGATCCAGCAACCACCAGACCCGCACTGCGTCATCGCAAAACGGCACGGCCGAAGACCATTGCGATCCAGTACGGCGCCAACCACCTGACCATCGCTGAACGCGATGGCCGCCGGCCCATCCCAAGGCTCAGCGCAGTCCGTGTGGTAACGCAGAAACGAAGAGGCGTGATGCCCATCCGTTGCAGGTGGAAGCAACATGCGGACGGATTCCGCCAAGGTTCTTCCGTTCTGCGACAGCAACTCAATTGCCTCATCAAGACTTGTAGAGTCCGTTCCCCCCTGAGTCAAAACCGGCTTGCACTCCACCGGCAGCGTGGAGTCACGAGCTGCCATGCGGGCACGATTCCCCCATACCGTGTTGATCTCACCGTTGTGCCCAAGCTTTCTCCCCGGCTGCACACGATGCCAGGTGGGCGAAGTGTTGGTCGCATATCGCTGATGAAAGATCGCGAACGGCGTCACGTAATCGTCTGAGGCCAGGTCCGGGAAGAAATTAGGCAGAAACTCTCCCGTACACATCGCCTTGTAGACAATCGTCTGCGATGACAACGAACAGATATACCCGGTCACGTCACCCTGTGCGTGCGCCCGTTCAAACTGTTTCCTCGCCAGATACAGCCGCCGCTCGATCGTCTCTGGCTCGCCCGCACCGGAGTCAACAACGAGCACCTGCCGAATCCTCGGCATCGTGCTGAGCGCCATCTCTCCCAAGCCACTCCGGGCAAACCGGAACGTCCCGCCAGCACAGCACCTCAAAATCATGGGAGACCAGGCAGCGCTCGATCAATTGCTCCGCCCGAGTCTCGTCCACCGGGAGCAGCAGCATGCCAACGCCAAGCAGCTGCTTTTCATCAACTGCGAGATCTATAACCTTGGCCAGGAAAGCCGCGGAATCGCCGTCATGACTCCGACACCGTCACTGCTCTTTCCGTCCGCAGCCGTAGCGCCACGATGGGCCAGGCGGCTCAGCGCCGTCAACGCCTGTTGCAGAATCTCATGAGAGGGCGCGCCGTCTACTGAGGCAACAAACCCCACGCCGCAGGAATCGTGATCAAAGCGCTCATCAATCAGAGACGGCGAAACTCCAGAGGACACAGAAACACCTCCGGCAGTTCGCGTCAGAGTAGATGCAAAGGACTGTTCCATGCTTCACTATACGTCGTGCGGGCTAAGAATGCTCAGCAACGACACCTTCCTTCGGAGAGTGTTTTGTCGTTCTGTCAGGCTAAACTTGATCGTTATGTATAAATATACACAAATAATGTATATTTATACATAACGAAGATTATCCATTTCGTTCAATCTGTATTGAAGACATCAGAACTCAGGAACAGGTAGAAACAACCCAATGAAGCAACAACGTCATGCCGTGATTCAGGAATTGCTGGTAAAAACCGCAGTCACCAGTCAGGACGAACTACGTCGAAAGCTTGCAGGTCGTGGGTTTCATGTCACTCAGGCAACGTTGTCGCGGGATATTCACGAGTTGCGATTGAACAAAGGACCTGAAGGTTATTCCCTTCCCGCAGGATCGGATAATGATGAAGACTCACTACCTGGAATTCGTGAAGTCCTCGAAAGCTTTGGTCTTGAAGTACGACAAGCAATGAATCTCTTGGTTCTTGTGACAACGACCGGAAGCGCTCAACCAATCGCCGCCGGAATTGACTACGAAGACTGGCCAGAGGTCGTAGGCACCATCGCTGGAGATGACACTGTCCTTATTATCTGCCCTGATGAGAAACAGGCAAATCTGTTGAAGACTCGAATTGAAGGATATCTTGGCTAACTCAGGAACAATCAATCCGGTAGAACGACCGGATTCGCGCACGAACACTTCCCCGGCAAGAGCGCCACGCACCGCCATAGCAGGGGTCAGCGGCTACGCCGGCGGCGAACTCGCACGTCTGCTGTTGCGTCATCCGAGACTGAACGCGGCCACGCCAACGTTCCTCAGTCGTGCCGGCGAGGCAGAGGCAGGGCCATCCACGTATCTCGAAGACCTCCACCCACAACTCGCAACGCCGGGAGATCACCAGGCCAACGAAGTCTACCCTTTCAGTTGGAAGCGGATCGTCGACTCGGGAATTGAAGTATTGTTTCTGGCAACGCCGCACGAACAATCTCGCGAGTGGGTCCCAGAGGCCATCGAGAAGGGCGTCAAAGTTGTCGATCTAAGCGGCGCCTGGCGTCTAAAGGACCATGTCAACCGCGCCGTCTACCGTCTGACGGACGTCAACCCCGAACAGGCCGCGGAACTGCAGTCAGAAGCAGTCTATGGATGTCCGGAGCTGCATCGCGACGAGATCCGCCATGCCCGCATCGTTGCCAATCCCGGATGCTATGCCACTTCGATCATCCTCGCGCTTGCGCCTCTGCTTCAGGCTGGTCTCGTCGATGTTGAACACGGTATCGTCTGCGACGCGAAGTCCGGAGTAAGCGGAGCCGGAAAAGCAGCGACGGCGAAGACCCACTTCATGCACGCAGCCGATAATCTCTCCGCGTACTCGGTCTTTGGACATCGCCACACTGGAGAATTGCTCGAACAGCTTCATCTGAAGGCAGATCAGATTCAGTTCACTCCACATCTACTGCCGATACCGCGTGGAATCATGTCCACAATCTATCTTCGCCTCAAGCAAAGGTCAGATGCCACCGCTATCGACGGAGTGCTTCAGGAGTTTTACCGGCACAGTCCGCTGGTCCGCGTGCATTCCTCACCGCACTTACCGGAGATTCAGCACGTCGTCCGCACCAATTTCTGCGATCTTGGTTTCGCACTCGCGGCTGACGGCAAACGTCTGGTCATGGTGTCATGCCTCGACAATCTCTTGAAAGGTGCAGCGGGTCAGGCGGTCCAAAACATGAATCTAATGTGTGGATGGAAGGAAGAGGAGGGCTTGCTGTGAGATTCGTCGTCAAATTAGGCGGTGCCGCCCTTGAGGACAAGAAGATTCTCCACGCGTCTGGAAAGGCCATCGCCGATCTCGTCGCCGACGGGAATCAGGTTGCAGTCGTCCACGGCGGCGGTGTGCAGTTGACCCGCACCCTCGCTCAAATGGGCAAGAAGAGTGAGTTCGTCTCCGGCCTCCGCATTACCGATGCCGAAACGCGTGACGCCGCTCTGATGGTCCTTGCAGGCCGAGTGAACAAGTCCCTGGTCGCCGCGATTGGTTCTCACGGCCAGGCCGCAGTCGGTCTCTCCGGCGGAGATGGCCATGTCTTTCGCGCCCGCAAGAAAAAGACGAACCCCGACTTGGGCTTCGTCGGTGAAATCGCCGCCACCGATCCTCGCTGGCTTGAAGCCATCTGGACGATGGGCGCCGTACCCGTCATCTCCTCCATCGCCCTAGGCTTCGACGGGGAGTACTACAACATCAACGCCGACGAGATGGCTGCCGCCTGCGCCATCGGCACCAAGGCCGACACACTCGTCTTCCTCACCGACGTCCCCGGCGTCAAAGGCGCCGACGGCAACGTCATGCGCTGGCTCACGCTGGCACAGATTCCCGCCATGGAAAAAGCGCAGGTCGTCTCCGGCGGAATGCTGCCCAAACTAAACGCCTGCCGGGAGGCTCTCACCCACGGCGTCAAACGCGTACGTATTCTTCCCGCGGAGGCGGCCTGGCTCTTGCCGGATCTCGTCTCAACCCGGGTCAACGACGGAACGGAGGTCATGGTCGCATGAAACTAGCATCGATCCAGGCAGCGGAGAGTAAGTTGCTTCTTCAAACCTACGAGCGCAACCCTTACCTGTTCGTCAGCGGACAAGGCGTCCACCTCCGCGACGAAAACGGTCAGGACTACCTCGATCTCCTCAGCGGCATCGGCGTCTCCGCGCTCGGCTACGGACACCCAGCTGTCGAAGAAGCGATCACCCGCCAAAGCAAGCGCCTCATCCACACCTCAAACCTCTTCTTCCACGAGCACACCGCCGAACTCGCCCTCCGCCTCACCGAGATCAGCGGTCTCGACCGCGTCTTTCTATGCAACAGCGGCACCGAAGCCTGGGAGGCAGCTCTCAAGCTGGCGCGCGCCCACGCCGGTCGTCTTCGCGCCGCCGGCCGCAGCATCGGCACGAAATTCCTCGCTCTCGAACACAGCTTCCACGGCCGCTCTATGGGCTCAGTCGCAACCACGCACAAGGAGAAGTATCGCGAACCCTTCGAACCCGTAATGCCCGGCGTCGAATTCGTTCGCTTCAACGACGTAGACGATCTCCGTGCAAAATTCTCAGACGAAATCTGCGCCATCTGCATCGAGCCGGTCCAGGGCGAAGGCGGCATCCACCCCATCTCGCGTGAGTTCTTCGCCACCGCCCGCGAACTGTGCAACTCCACCGGCGCCCTCCTGCTCGCAGACGAAATCCAATCCGGCCTCGGTCGCACCGGCAAATGGTTCGCCTACCAGCACTACGGCATCCTCCCCGACGTCACCACCCTCGCCAAGCCCATCGCGAACGGCATTCCCATGGGCGCGATGCTCTGCACCAACTCGGCAGCAGCAGCCATCACCCCCGGCATGCACGGCACAACCTTCGGCGGCGGCCCGCTGGCATGTGCCGTGGCAATCGCCGTCATCGACACCATCAAACGAGACAACCTCCTCGAACACATTCGCGACGTCGGCGAATTCTTCCACGAAGAGCTTTCGAAACTCGCAGCACGCCACGATTGCATCGTCGACGTTACGAGGCATCGGCCTGATGCTCGGCGCCGAACTCAACTCGGCAGATTTGGCGAAACGCGTAGCTGCCCAGCTCATGGATCGACACATCATCGTCAATCGCACCAGCGAGACGGTCCTTCGCTTTCTTCCGCCTTTCATTCTCGAGCGCAAACACGTCGAGACCGCCATCAAAGCACTCGACGAGATCGTTAGTGCAACATACGCCGGCGCAGCGCCGGCAGGAGAGCAATCCCATGGGTAGCAAAACCGTAATGATGAACACCAAGACGCCGGAGATCGCCGGCGACGACCACACACCAAGCAAGCCGACAGCCACTCTCGGCATCCAATCCGACACCGCCTTCAGCGAGGCCTCCAAGCGACTCTGCGGCCGCGATCTCTGCTCCATCGCCGACCTCACCGTGCAGGAGATGGCCGCCATCATGGAGCTCGCCCATGCGGTCAAGAACCACCCCGAAGACTTCCGCCACGCTCTCGACGCCAAACAAATGGTGCTGTTCTTCGAGAAGGCCTCCCTCCGCACCCGCCTCACCTTCGAGGCCGGCATCAACACCCTCGGCGGCAACGCCATCTTCGTCGACCAGACCCAATCCCCACTCGGCGAGCGCGAATCCCTCGCCGACATGGCCCACAACGTCGAGCGCTGGATGTCCATCATCGTCCTCCGCACCTATTCACACGAGACCATCACCGAGATGGCCGCCTGCTCCCGGATCCCCGTCATCAACGCGCTCTCCGACCTCGAGCACCCCTGCCAGGCCATCGCCGACTTCTTCACTCTCGAAGAGCACTTCGGCTCCGCACAGGGCCTTCACTTTGCCTACGTCGGCGACGGCAACAACGTCTGCCACTCACTCATGCTCACCGCCGCCCAGCTCGGCGCTCACTGCAGCGTCGCCTCGCCCAAAGGCTTCGGTCCCAAACTCGAGATCATCCACAAGGCCATCGAGATCGCCGAAACCACCGGCGGCAGCATCACGCTCCTCCACGATCCCATCAAAGCAGTCACCGGCGCCGACGCCATCTACACCGACGTCTGCACCAGCATGGGTTTCGAGCACGAAGCCACCAAGCGCGCCCCCATCTTCAAGCCCTATCAGGTCAACGAAGCGCTCATGGCCCACGCCCAGCCTGATGCCGTCTTCATGCACTGCCTCCCCGCGCATCGCAACGCCGAGGTCACCGACGCAGTTCTCGACGGTCCGCAATCGGTCGTCTTCGACCAGGCCGAAAACCGCATGCACGCGCAAAAAGCTCTCCTGCTCATGCTCCTCGGCGGAGCCAAGCGAATCTCCAACAGCCGCGGTCGCGGAACCCAAACCCGCAAGCGCGCCACCACCTAGTCCTTCGGCCCGTCCGCTCAACCCGCGTCTGCTCCACCCCTGTCTGCTCAACCATTGAGGTCTGCATCACTATGTCCGTAATCCTCGAATCCCTGCCCCTCGGCCAGAAGGTAGGCATTGCCTTTTCCGGCGGGCTGGACACCAGCGCCGCGCTTCACTGGATGAAGCAGAAGGGCGCCCTCCCCTACGCCTACACCGCCAACCTCGGTCAGCCCGACGAAGCCGATTACGACGAGATCCCGCGCAAAGCCCTCGAGTACGGAGCCGAAAAAGCCCGACTCATCGACTGCCGCGGCCCGCTCGTTCGCGAAGGCATCGCCGCCCTCCAGTCCGGCGCATTCCACATCACCACCGCCGGCGTCACCTACTTCAACACCACACCCATCGGCCGCGCCGTCACCGGCACCATGCTCGTCACCGCGATGAAGGAAGACGACGTCAACATCTGGGGCGACGGCTCGACCTTCAAGGGCAATGACATCGAGCGCTTCTATCGCTACGGCCTCCTCGTCAACCCCGACCTCAAGGTCTACAAACCCTGGCTCGACGCCGCCTTCATCGACGAACTCGGCGGCCGCGCCGAGATGTCCGCCTTCATGACCAAGGCCGGCTTCGGCTACAAGATGTCCGCCGAGAAGGCCTACTCCACCGACTCCAACATCCTTGGCGCAACCCACGAAGCCAAGGACCTCGAACTCCTCACCACCAGCATGAAGATCGTCGCCCCCATCATGGGCACCGCCTTCTGGCGCGACGACGTCACCATCAAACCCGAAGAGATCACCATCCGCTTCGAAGAAGGCTTCCCCGTAGCCCTCAACGGCAAAGAGCTCTCCGACCCCGTAGCCCTCATGCTCGAAGCCAACAGCATCGGCGGCCGCCACGGCCTCGGCATGAGCGACCAGATCGAAAACCGCATCATCGAAGCCAAGAGCCGCGGCATCTACGAGTCACCCGGCCTCGCTCTCCTCTTCATCGCCTACGAGCGCCTCATCACCGGCATCCACAACGAGGACACCATCGAGCAGTACCGCGAAAACGGCCGCAAGCTAGGCCGCCTCCTCTACCAGGGCCGCTGGTTCGACCCCCAGGCCATCATGCTCCGCGAAGCCGCCCAGCGCTGGGTCGCCAAGCCCGTCACCGGCGAGGTCACCCTCGAACTGCGCCGCGGCAACGACTACTCCATCCTCAACACCGCCTCGCCCAATCTCACCTTCCATCCCGAGCGCCTCACCATGGAAAAGGGCGAATCCACCTTCTCCCCCCGAGACCGCATCGGCCAACTCACCATGCGCAACCTCGATATCACCGACACCCGCGCAAAGCTAATCACCTACGCCCAAAGCGGCCTACTCACACTAAGCAAAGGCACCGAGATGCCCCAACTAAACAGCAGCAACAACAAAGAGTAACCCCGTCGCTGTTCCCGTCGCACTTGCATTTGCCTTTTTTGTTTGTCATTCCCGAAGGGAATCTGCGTTTCGCCAATCGATCGACGCTCTACCGAAAAGGAACAATGCCAGGACGCGAATATCAATTCTGGGTCTACATTCTCTCCAACCGCTCCCACATTCTCTACATCGGAGTCACAAACAGTCTGCGCAAACGAGTCTCCGAGCATCGCAAGCAGACGCCAGACAGCTTCACTGCCCGCTACAAAGTCACCCGGCTCGTGTACTTCGAGCGCTACCAATACGCCAATAACGCCATTGCTCGCGAGAAGGAACTCAAGCATTGGACACGAGCACAGAAGATCGCTTTGATTGAATCGATGAATCCAACTTGGGAAGAGTTGATGCCTGATGAACCCATACCAACGCAGACACCCGCAGAAGCAGATTCCCTTCTTGAATGACGAAAAACAAGAGAGACATCGGTTGCCCCCTTGTTGTCATTCCCGAAGGGAATCTGCGTTTGCATTTGCCGTTGCTTCTTCTCCTTCACAAGCGGCACAATCCGTTAAGGGCATGGCTTCAGCCATGCCGTAACCTGTTTCGGGTTTTAACCCTGAGGTACGCTCTTCGCGATGTTCATCCAGCCCAAACCGAACAAGAAGTGGCCACTTGTCCTTCTCTTACTCAATGCGATCGGTTCAGGCGCTTACGTACTCCTCGCCTCACGCGCTTGGGTGATACGTCAGGAATGCGAAGCAGGTGTGAACTCGATCACCGGTGAGCCTTTCGTCTGGATCAGCTCGATAGCTCCCGTAATTGTCTTCTTCTTCTTGCTCAATCTCGCATGTGGAACCATCATCCTTAAGCGTCGTCAATGGAAAACTGGCCGCATGTGGTTGGCCACCGCTGCAATCTGGATCGTCGCCGCAATTATTGATTTCTCACACCACCAATGTTGATTGCCTAACCGATAAGAGAGACACCGTTCATGTCTGACTCACCAACCAAGATGTGGTCCGGCCGCTTCCGCGAGCCACTCAACAAGGAATTCGAAGAATGGCAGCGCTCCTTCCCCTTCGACTGGCGCCTCGTCTCCTATGAAGTAGAAGCCAGCATAGCCCACGCCCGAGCCATCGAAGCCGCAGGCATCCTCACCAGCGAAGAGCTCCTGCAAATGGAAGAAGGCCTTCGCGCCGTAGCCAAGCAGCAAGCCGAACAAGGCGAAGCCATCGTCACCGCCAACCCTCAGGCCGAAGACGTCCACCACTACGTCGAACTCGAACTCACCAAGCAAATCGGCGACCTCGCCCTCAAGCTTCACACCGGCCGCAGCCGCAACGAGCAGATCGCCACCGACATGCGCCTCTTCGTCCGCGAAGCCATCGACAACACCCTCGAAGGCCTCACCGCATGGCGCTCCCGCCTCATCGACCTCGCCGAATCCGCAGGCGAAGCCACCATGCCCTCCTACACCCACCTCCAGCGCGCCGAGCCCGTCCTCGTTGCCCACTGGCTCCTCACCTACGTCAGCATGATCGAGCGCGACGCCAGCCGCCTCACCGACGCCCGCAAGCGCATGAACCTCTGCCCCCTCGGCTCTGGAGCCATCGCGGGCGCGACGCTCGCCCTCGACCGCTCCATCGCCGCCCGCGCCCTCAACTTCGACGGCCCCACACCCAATTCCATGGACGCGACCAGCGACCGCGACTTCGCCCTCGAATTCACCCAAGCTATCGCCACCCTCGGCATCCACATCTCCCGCTTCGCCGAAGAACTCACCCTCTACTCCACCGCCGAGTTCGGATTCCTCGACCTCCCCGAAGCCTTCTCCACCGGCTCCAGCGCCATGCCGCAAAAGAAAAACCCCGACCTCACCGAACTCATCCGCGGCAAATCCGGCCGCCTCTTGGGCGCAGCCACAACATTAGCCACACTCATCAAAGGCCTCCCCCTCGCCTACAACAAAGACCTCCAGGAGGGCCAGGAGCCTGTCTTCGACGCCGCCGACACCATCGCCGGAATCCTAAGCGTCCTCCCCGTCTTCACCGCATCCCTCAAATTTCGCTACGACAAAATGAAGACCGCCGCCGAAACCGGATACCTCAACGCCATGGCGGCCGCCACCTATCTCTCCAACAAGGGCGTCCCCTTCCGCAAGGCCCACGAGCACATCGGCAACGCCGTCCGCCTCGGGCTCGAAACGAATCGCGAGCTCCAACATCTGAGATTGGATGAGCTGCGAACCATCAGCCCCGAGTTCGGCGAAGACTTCTACGCCGCCATCACCCTCGAAGCCACCCTCGACTGCCACGACGTCATCGGCGGCACAGCCCGTCACCGCGTAGCTGCTGCCTTGGCGGATGCCCGCAAACGCATTACCGCAGACATTGCGGCCAAATCTGCGAAACTGAAATAGGAGCCATTGTTCGTGACCACCGTCTTTCAACCCGCCGTCAGTGAGTCGACCGCATCGACGCGCCTGCGCTCAGGTGGTGCCGTGGTGCGGAAGGCCAAACTCCCCGACGCCGTCAACATCTTCGACCTCGTCAACTCCCTCTCCGGCGACGGCACCCTCCTCCGCCGCAGCTACGCCGAAATCTGCGAGAACGTCCGCGACTTCGCCGTCGCGGAATCCCCCGTCTCCGGAGAAACGGGCGGCGTCTTCCTCGGCTGCGGAGCACTTCACCTCTACGGCCCCCACCTCGCCGAAGTCCGCTCCATCGTCGTCAAGCCCGAAGCCAAGGGCCAGGGCGCCGGCGGTCGACTCCTCCGCTCACTCCTCGACGAGGCCGAAGAACAATCCGTCACCGCCGTCTGCCTGTTCACCCGCATCCCCGACTTCTTCTTCCACTTCGGCTTCCGTGTCGTCGACCGCACCACCCTGCCCGACAAGATCTACAAGGACTGCCAGACCTGCCCTCGCCTCTACGCCTGCGACGAGGTCGCCATGGTCCGCGGCCCCCTGCCGAAGATCGCCGTCCTGGGTCCCAGCCGCATCGCTCAACCCGAGTTGGTGAAGCTTCAAACGGGCACCATCAACCCGTCCCGCTGACTCGACCAGAACACCTCAAAAATAAATTTTGAAAAAATGGCATGTTTTTCGTCGCCACAAAACATGCATTTAACAGCCACGTTCTCACCACAATTCACCACGCAAAAACCATCCAAAAACCACGTTTTAACCCTGTGGAAATCCTCAAACCCCCTCTAAAACAAGGCACTCACCACAAACCAAAAAAAACATCACCAGGCGTGGTAAAAACCGTCTCTTTCGGTCATGTTGACCCTGGTGTTGAAGAGGTCGCTGAGGGTGGCAGCGGTGAGGAGGTCGACCTTGGGGCCGTCGGCGACGATGCGGCCTTCGCGCATGAGAAGGATGCGGTCGATCTCCGGGAGGATGTCGGCGATGTGGTGGGTGATGAGGAGAATGCCGGTGCCCTGCTGGGCTAGTTTGCGGAGGAGGTTGCGGAGATCGGCCTGTGCGGCGAGATCGAGTGCGTTCGAGGGCTCGTCGAGCAAGAGCATCTGAGTCACTCCGTCGGAGGCGCTTGAGGAGCCGACGAGGGCGCGGCCAATCATGATGCGGCGTTGTTGGCCGGCGGACATTTCGCCGACAGGTTTGCTGGCGAGATCTACGGCGTCGACCTGCGCGAGAACATCGTCAGCGCGAATCTCGCATGCTGTCGGTGACGGTGAGGTTCGGCCAGAGGGTGGAGCTTGAAAAAAACCCAGTGAGGACGGCGTCGCGACCGGTAGTGTGGAGAGTGGGGCTGCCGGGGAGTTCGGGTGCGACGACGCCGAGACGCTTCTTGAGTTCGGTGAGATCCCAGCGTTCGCGGCCGAAGATGCTGACCTTCGTCTCGGGTTGGACGATGGGGTAGCACTCGCAGGTCATGGTTTTAATGAGGGTGGATTTGCCGCAGCCGTTGGGGCCGAGGATCGCGATGTGCTCTCCGGTGTTGACGGTGAGGTTGATGTCGTGGAGGACGACGTTGTCGCCGCGGGCCACGTTGACGTGAGCCAGATGCAGGAAAGGAGGCATTCGTTTCTAGGATATAGGACGAGATTGGTGTGGGCGGCTGCGCTTCGGTGGGAAGAGAAAATTTTCAGGGAACTTTTCTTCGCCCGTTGACGTTCTATGCATAGATGATCTATGGATAGAGGCATGACAAAGAAATCCGACCTGATGCCTGGAACGCTGGACATGATGATTCTGAAGACACTGACGCGCGGCCCGCAGCACGGCTATGGGATTGCTTCGTCGATCAAACGCGCGTCGGATGACGTGTTGACGGTTGAGGAGGGCTCGCTTTATCCGGCGCTGCAGCGGCTGTTGTTGCAGAACTGGGTGAAGGCGGAGTGGAGGTCGACGGAGACCAATCGACGGGCCCGGTTCTACACGCTGACGGCGGCTGGACGGAAACAGTTGGGACTCGAGCATTCGCGATTCGAAGAGATGATCGCGGCTATCGGCCGAGTCATGCAGGACGCATAGGAGGAGTGCCATGGACGCGATCGCTCGCTTCTTCACCAAGGCAGGAATGCTACTTCGCAGGGAAAAGTTCAACAGCGAATTGGAGGAAGAGATGGCATTCCACCGGGAGCAGAAGGAGAAAGAGCTTCGCGAATCGGGAGTCACTCCGGAGGCGGCTCATCATGAAGCGATGCGCGAGTTCGGAAACCCTACGCGGCTGAAAGAACAGAGCTATGAGGTGATGGGGTTCCGCTTCGAGACGGTGTGGCAGGATCTGCACTTCGCGCTTCGTCAATTACGGAGGAGCCTGGGATTTACCTTGACGGCAGTCCTTATGCTGGCGCTTGGAGTTGGCGCGAGCGTGGCTATCTTTGCGTTCGTAGACAGGGCTCTGATTAAGCCAATGCCGTACAAGGATCCGACGCGGCTGGTTGATGTTGGGGAGTCGGCGAAGATGTTTGTTCGTTCCAATCTGTCGTATCAGGACTATCTCGACTGGAAGAAGATGAATAAGGTCTTCAGTGCACTGGAGGTGTACGGTGGGTCGGGCTATCTGATGAATACGCCGTCAGGTGTCGAGCCGGTGCAGGGGGCGCGGGTGACTGCAGGATTCTTTCGGGTGCTTGGGGTGACGCCTGTACTGGGGCGAGACTTCTATGACGGCGAGGACCAGCCAGGCTCTTCCGATTCTGTGATGTTGACGTTTTCGACATGGCAGGAGCGTTTCGGCGGAAGGAAAGACATAATCGGCCAGACGGTGAGGCTGGATGGCGTCCCAAACACGATCATTGCCGTGCTGCCGGCGAGTTTTCAGTTCGCTCCGCGAGGCAAGGCAGAGTTCTGGGCCACGCTGCATACGCTGAGCAACTGCGAGAAGAGGCGGAGCTGCCATAACCTTTTCGGCGTGGCGCGATTGAAGGACGGCGTCACGGTGGAGACGGCCCTGGCGGATATGAGATCGATTGCGAAGCAGCTTGAGGTGCAGTATCCGGGGTCGAATCGAGGTCAGGGTGCGAGCGTGATGCCGCTGTCGGAGCAGATTGTCGGAGAAATACGCCCGATTCTTCTGGTGCTGCTGGGCGGAGCGGGACTGCTGCTGGTGATTGCCTGCGTGAATGTGTCGAGTCTGCTGCTGGTGCGGTCGGAGGCACGGAAGCGCGAGATTGCCGTGCGGGGCGCACTGGGGGCGTCGCGGACGCGGCTGGTCCGTCAGTTCATCACGGAGGCGCTGGTGCTGGTGATCGCGGGAGGAGCGCTGGGGCTGTTGTGTGCCTATGGGGCGATGCAGGTGCTGACACGGCTGCTTTCGAAGGAAATGCTGTCGTATATGCCTTATCTGCGTGGGATTGGATTGAACTCGCATGTGGTCGTGTTTGCCGGTTTGATTTCGGTAGTGGCTGCTGCACTGTTTGCAGCGACTCCTGTGCTGCGGCTGCCGCTGGCGCAGTTGCGAGAGGGGCTAACGGATGGAGGAAGAAGTTCGGCCGGGACATTCTGGCGGCGATTTGGAGCGAACCTGGTTGTGTTGGAACTGGCGGTTGCCGTGGTGCTGCTGGTGGGCGCGGGGCTGCTGGGCAGGAGCTTCTATAAGTTGCTGCATGTCGAGCTTGGGTTCCAGCCCGACCACCTGGCTACGGTGCAGGTTGTGCTGCCGGAGACGACGTACGCCAAGGACCCGCAGGTGGTTGCGGTCAGCAAACAGATTCTGGCGCGTCTGTCGAGTCTGCCTGGCGTGCGGTCTGCCGCACTGACCACCAGGCTTCCGATCAGCGGCAACGGCAACACAAACTGGATCCGGTTTGTGGGCAAGCCCTACAACGGCGAGCACAATGAGGTGAATCAGCGCGAAGTGAGCTCGGATTACTTCAAGACATTGCAGACGAAGCTGGTGGCAGGCCGGTTCTTTACCGAGGACGATGATGCGTCGAAGCCTCTGGTGGTGATCATCAACCAAACGCTGGCGCGACTGTACTTCCCGGGCGAGGATCCGATTGGGAAGAAGATCGGCGATACGGAGCTGACACCGAAGTCGATCCGGGAGATTGTCGGAGTGGTTGAGGATGTGAAGGATGGGTCGCTGGACTCGGAGATTTGGCCAGCTCAATACGATCCGCTCAATCAGAACTCGGAGACTTACATCTCGCTGGTGGTGCGGACGTCACAGGATGAGAAGCTGGATGCTGCCGTCGCTGGTTGCAGCGATTCACGAGATTGATCCTGGGATCGGGGCAATCAACGAGATCACCATGGTGCAGCGGATTAATGAATCACAGACAGCGTATCTGCACAGGTCTTCCGCGTGGCTGGTGGGAGGGTTTGCCGCGATGGCTCTGGTGCTTGGGGTGGTAGGGCTTTATGGGGTGATCGCGTATTCGGTGAGCCAGCGGACGCGCGAGATTGGCGTACGGATGGCGCTGGGTGCGCAGCAGAGTTCGGTGTACCGGATGATTCTGAAGGAGGCTGGGTGGCTGACGGGCTTTGGCATCGTTGCGGGGTTGATGTGCTCGATCGCCGTGGCGACGCTGATGCGGAAGCTGTTGTTCGGGATCCATACGTGGGACGTGTGGACGCTGGCTGCGGTCGCGTTGTTGCTTGGTGTGTCGGCGCTGCTGGCGAGCTATTTTCCGGCGCGTAGAGCGGCTTCAGTGAATCCGGTGGAGGCTTTGCGGGCGGAGTAACTGCGATTGATTCGGCAAGAACGAGTTGAGTTACATGCCCTTGAGGATGGAGCCGACAATGCCTCCGACTACTCCCGCTTCCGCTGTCTGCTGGGCGCGTTCTTTGGGGAGATACTCCTGGATCTGATGGGCGAGGCGGGAGATGGGGAGCGTTTGCAGCCAGACGCGGCCGGGGCCGGTGAGTGCGGCGAGAAAGATGCCATCGCCGCCGAAGATCATGTTTTTGATGCCGGGGACGCGTTGGATTTGGAAAGAGACGGTGGATTGGAAGGCGCCGACGTGACCGGGGTGGACGCGGAGGAGTTCGCCGGGGGCGAGATCCTTGATGACGAGTTCGCCGGAGAGCTCGAGCCAGGCGATTCCCTGACCTGAGATTTTTTGCAGGAGGAAGCCGTCGCCGCCGAAGATGCCGGCACCCAGGGACTGCTGGAAGCCGACTCCGAGTTCGATGCCAGCGGTGGCGCAGAGGAAGCCGTGACGGTGGACCAGGTACTCGTGGCCGGGGCCGACGTCTACGGGGACGATATGGCCGGGGACGCGCGTGGCGAAGGCGACCTCGCCGGGGGCTCCGATGGCGCGGTATTCGGTCATGAAGAGAGAGCCGCCGCCGGCGACTCGCTTGATCGCTCCGAAGAAGCCGCCACCGCCGGCGTGCTGGGTGTGGGTGGTCATCTGGACCGAGGCGGACATCCAGGAGAGTTCACCGGCCTCGGAGATGACGGCATCGTTGGGGCCGAGGGCGAATTCGAGGACGGGCATTGTGGTGCCGAGGACACGATTCTGCATCAGACTTTCTCCTTTGTGAGGGCTAGCCCCCCACCCTGCCAAAGTGTGCAAAGTCTTCCAAGCAGATACTTTAGGCTTGGACTTACTCTTGTTGCGGACCGACATTCGAAGCTTACGAGCTAGTTCTGGACGGGTTTCAGGGTACCAGTTTGTCAAGTGAGACGTTGTGGATTCCAGCAAGCTGGAGCGCCGAGGCGTGTCTATTTTGCCGCGGCGGGTGATGGGGCGGCGAAGACGGGGGCCGTGAGTTCGATGCGCCAGATGGGGCCGCCCTCGAAGAATTGTCCCTCTTCTTTGACGAAGGCCGGGGCGTCGCCGCCGAGGATCCAGACGTGAGTGTCGGAGGGTTGCTTGCCAACGATGGGTGCGACGAGACCGGTGACTCCGCCTAGTTCGATCTTGATGCGGAAGTTCGTGGCCTTGCGACGGAGGCCGCCGATGGAGAGTGAATCTTCGCCTTCGCCGGCGAGGATGAGATGGACCAGGCGTGGTTTAGCTGTAGGCGCGACCATGGAGAGCCTAGTCGGCGGAGCTGAGGGATCGAGATTCAGCAGCAGAATGAGGGGAAGCCCGTTGGCGATGTCGGGAGCCAGGTCGAGGTGTTCCTGGGTGGTCTTGCCGTCTTTGTCGCGAGAGGTGACGTTGCCGGTGGCGGCGTCGATGAACCTGTCGAGCGGATGAGGAAACGACGGGCCGCGCTGGATGTGACGGTCGCTAACCAGCCGGAAGGTGCCGCGCTGCGTGAAGACGGTTGTTTCGTCGTCGAGCGAGCCGTCGCGAAAGTGAAAGGTGAGCCGCGAGGTGACACGGTTGCCGTGTGCGACCTGAACGAGATCGCCAGAAGCGAGAGTTGCGCCTTCGAGTGTCTTGAGGACGACGAATCCGTGGAATGTCCCTTGGGTGCGAACTACGGGGACGGGGTCGGCGAAGAGATGCGTTGTTGCGAGAAGGCATGCCGCGGAGAAGGAGAAGGCACCGGAAGGAACGATTTACCAGAGAGATTTTGATGATGCGCCCCTATCGGTCGAATCTATTGAGTTCGACGGGCGAAGCGACTAAGAAGATGTAAGTCAAATGCCTTTTGATTGTTTCCGTGTGCCGGTCCTCGGTGGTGAAAGACGAACGCAAAGGACGCTAAGGCTTCGCTATGGGCGAAGGGTCTCATGGCGGTCTTTGTGGTTAGTTTTGCGGGCCTTGCGTTCGTTTTTGCCGGTCAATTCCTGGCGTGAAGACAGTAGATGCGGGAATGCGGTTAGCGGAGGCCGACGTAGACGTCGATCTGGGCATTTTCGGGATCGGCGGCGCGCTGATCGTAGATCTCGTAGTCGGTTTTGAATGCGCGTGTGCCGCCTAACTCTTCGGGCGACATGGACCAGATGCGTTGCCATATCTCCGGGACGATCCGTTTGATTGGTCCTCTGCCAGAGGAGAAAACAGCATAGCGGCCTACCGGAATGTGTCTGACGGTAAGGTTTGACGGTAGCGATTCTGTTGATTGGATGGGCATGCCAAGCAGATAGGTGTAGTGGCCGGTGTGGTCGGTCTCGTAGTCGGTGTAGACGGCGATGAGGTCGACACCGATCTTGTTCGGGATCTTTGCGACGAGGTTTGGTTGCAGGAACTGCTGCCAGATGTTGCCGATTTTTCCTTTGCCGGACATCTCGTGTGCGTTGTTGGTACGAGTGGTCAAACCGGCGATGTAGAAGCCGCCGTGGTGCTGGATGTTCATTCCTCTGCTCTCCCCGCAAAGGCAATTGTAAGGGACAGATGCAAAAGCAATGCCGGGGAAAACTAAAGGCTCCAACGGAGACCGCAGTTGCTGCAGGACGGAGGCGGGGAGCTGGTGAGAAGACCTTCACGGAAGCGTTGATATTCGGGGCCGTTCCATATCTCGCGCAGGCTCGTCTGTGTTGCGTCGCCGAGGGTGAAGCTACTGTAACCCCTCATGCTGAATGGCGCGATGCAGCACGGCAGAACGCGGCCGTTGGCGGTGATGTACATCAGCGACCAGGGACGGCGGCAGAGCGACCATGGGCTATCGGAGCGCTGCATCTTGATGGACTCGCCGGGATCGACGGCACCAGAGGCCGAGAACATAACGCCGAGTTGCTTGGCGATGGATTCGGCCTCGTGGATGAGAGCTTCTTCACGCTCCGTGGTGTGCTCAAAGAGGGCGGACTCGGCGCGGGCGAGGGAGTTCTCACTCACGGGATCTTCGAAGAAGGCGAGGCGCTGGAGGTAGACCTCGGGGACACCGATGGAGTGCGCGAGGCGAACGAAGTTGGGGAGTTGGTCGACGGTTTCGCGGAGGCCGGTGAGCCATAGAGATACGCGAGGTTTGGCCGAGTTGAGTTCGCGCTGCATGGCGGTGAAGTTTTTTACGTTGGCAACGATCTTGGAGAAGAAATCCTTGCCACGAACCATTTGGAAGACTTCGGGCTCCGCGGCGTCAAGGGAGACGCGAAGTTCGTCCAGGCCAGCTTCGATGAGGGCGCGTCCGTTGGTTTTTGTGAGCAGGGTTCCGTTGGTATTGAAGAGGACGTAGATGTGTCTGTCTTTGAGATATTTGACGCGCTCGGCGAGGTCTTTGACGAGCATCGGCTCGCCGACGCCGTGGAGGACGACTCGCGCGATGTTCGGATACTGGTTGATGAGTGAGGTGAAGAGTTCCCAGGGCATGTCGGCCTCGGGCTCGAGCTGCTCGTAGGTGCGGGGACAGGTGATGCAGAGGAGATTGCAGCGGTTGGTGGTCTCGAGGTAGAGGCAGACAGGCTCGTGCTGGACGACGGCAGTCCGTTGCTCCTCGGGCTTCTCGAAGTAGTGGCGCATACGGTTTTTTTCTTCTTCGGCCTGCTGGGCGGCGGGGCTGAGCTTCGCCTCTCGGTGGAGTGGATCGTCGGGGGGGAGGATCGGAAGAAGGGTGCTCATCGGGGTTCGCTCGCTGTGCTGTGTTGGACGAACAGAGTGCGATGCAAGGGCCAGCGGTTGAGAGCTAGTTGGATGATCAACGCTGCGAAGACGGCTGCGTAGAGAATTTCGTTGGCCAGAAACATTTTGGGGCCGGGTTCGGCAAGGGCGGTGGTGTAGAGGTAGAAGAAGCCGAGGAGATACGCGAGGATGGGCAGGTTCGGCATGAGCGTGAAGAATGGTACCAGCCAGATGATGTACCAGGCGTAGTGGGGTGAGAAGAGGAACATCAGGGCTGCGGCGAGGGCGAAGGCGGGAGGGAGGAAGGCGGCGTCGGCGGTTGAGAGACCCCACCTTAGCGGCAAAAAACGCCGCGAAGATGGGGCACCCGGATTTGTGTGTTGGTCGGTGGTGGTTGGTTCCCTTCTGTGCGGCGGTCCTCCAGCACCACCATAGGATTGCAGCAAAAACGGCGGCACAGAAGATGAGGTAGGCGGTGGTGGTGAGGCTGTGCAGGCCGGGGATTCGTTGAGCGAGTTCGAGGAGGAAGTAGCGGGTTCCAGTGGTCACTCCCTCTTCTTTGGCGTAGCCGCCGAGGAAACCGAAGACGAGCAGGCCGACGCTGGAATAGGCTGCGTAGGCAAGAGCGATTACGGCAACGATGGTAGCGGGTAATTTGAGATCGCCGCGGCGGTAGAGGGCGGGAAAGAGCACGAGCGGGTAGAACTTGAGGAGGATTGCGATGGCGAGGAAGAGGCCGGTGAGAATCGGCTGGTTGCGATAGCGGGCGAGGAGCGCGAGGGTGATGAAGGCGATGACGGCGGAGTCGATGTGTCCAGAGCCGGCGATCTCCCATATGAGGAGAGGGCACCAGGCGTAGAGGAGGGTTTGCTCGCGGCGAATGCCGAGGTGTCGCAGAAGCTGGATTAGGGCGTACATGGTGACGCCTTCAAAGAGGACCATTGCTGTCTTCATGAAGGTGACGGTGGGGGAGACGGCGGTGATGAGGTAGAAGAGTGCTTGTGCGGCTGGGGGATAGATGGTGTGGGCGTAGTCGCGGCGATTGATGTTGTCGAAGATGTTCTGATTAGGAGTGCGGAGGAATTCGAGCACCGGGTTGCCGGGAACGTAGCGGTAGGGGCTGATGTGGGCGTGTTGGACGATGCCATCCCAGACGTAGCGGTATATGTCGCTGGAGAGATAGGGCTCGGAAAAAAGAACGGCGAGACGGCATGCGATGGCGACGGCGAGGATGATGGGGAAGGTGAGGCGGTCGACTGGTTGCGTGAGAATGAGAAAGGCTGCGGCGAGATACAGGATGCATGACCAGCCGGAGACGCCGGAGAAGCCGATGGTGAAGTAGTTGTACTCGCTGACTAGCTGACGGCAAAGGAAGAAGAGTGCGGTGCCGATGAGTAGCAGCGCGGCGTTGGTCTGCCAGGGGCGGGCGGCGGACCACTGCTGGATAGGGGCAATGTATTGGGCGCCTGGCCGGGAGATCTTTGCAGGATTGGTTGCGGTGGTCATGGAGGTATCAGGTCATCTGATCATTGGGCCGCTTCGCTGCCTGATTGAGTTTACTGAGGAAGGCGAATCTCCGGCAAAACGTGCTCCTGCGCCGCTGCTCCGGAGCTGTATCCGCGAGAGAGTGTTTTGGAACACGAATTTTGTTGCTGAGTGCGGTCTAGGCTACGTCGCGCCAGTCGAGGATGACCTTGCCGGAGTTGCCGGAGCGCATCGCGTCGAAGCCCTGTTCGTAGTCGCGCCAGTTCATCCGGTGGGTGATGACCCCGGAGATGTCGAGGCCGCTCTGGAGCATGACGGTCATCTTGTACCAGGTTTCGTACATCTCGCGGCCGTAGATGCCGCGGATGGTGAGCTGGTTGAAGACGACCTGGTTCCAGTCGATGGAGATATCTTCGGATGGGATGCCGAGCATGGCGATTTTGGCGCCGTGGCTCATGTTGGTGAGCATCTCGCGAAAAGCGCTGGGGTTGCCGGACATCTCGAGGCCGACGTCGAAGCCTTCCTGCATGTTGAGCTGTTGCTGAATCTGCTTGAGCGGCGTGGCGCGGGGGTCGACCGCAAGGGTGACGCCGACCTTTTCGGCGAGCTTGCGGCGGTACTCGTTGGGGTCCGAGATGACGACGAAGCGCGCGCCGGCGTGACGGGCTACTGCAGCCGCCATGATTCCGATGGGGCCGGCTCCGGTGACGAGGACATCTTCGCCGAGCACGGGAAACGCGAGCGCGGTGTGGACGGCGTTGCCGAGCGGATCGAAGATGGCGGCGATTTCATGCGGAACCCCGGGACTGTGGATCCAGATGTTGGACATCGGGCAGGACGACGTATTCGGCAAAGGCGCCGTTGCGGTTGACGCCGACGCCAAGGGTGTGGGCGCAGAGATGACGGCGGCCTGCGAGGCAGTTGCGGCAGCGTCCGCATACGACGTGGCCCTCGCCGCTGACGAGTTGGCCGATGGGAATGTCGGTTACGTTGGAGCCGGTGGCGACGACCTCGCCGACGAACTCATGGCCGATGGTGAGGCCCTTTTTGATGGTGGAGCGAGCCCATGCGTCCCAGTCGTAGATGTGAAGGTCGGTGCCGCAGATGCCGGTGGCGAGTACGCGGATTTTGACGTCGTTGATGCCCATCTCGGGCTCGGGTACGTCCTCGAGCCACAGGCCGCGTTCTTCGCGGCTCTTCACTAATGCCTTCACTTGAAGTGCCTTTCCTGGTGCAGGTTACAGAATGTACATAGGTTGCGGTTTATTGATGGAATGTTTCTATGTTGCTATTTTAGTCGTTTCAAGGCGGCAGTGTTGCGACCGAATCAGGTGTAGGCAGGGAGCATCAAAAAAAAGCCAACTACTAGAGGGTGGAGCCGCAGCATGCGGAATAATTTATTTCGACGTAATATGGCTGTTGCCATCTAGATAGATCAAAGCATTTCGGGCCCCCACATAAATTCAGACACACGAGAGCATTCGCCATGGTGAATGAGAACGCAAGTGCCAAAGCTGAGTCGACAAGGGCGGAGTACGATCGTCTGGACGAGGCCCGCATTCGAGGCGTCGCATGGTCCAAGTGGGGACCCTATCTGAGTGAGCGCCAGTGGGGGACGGTGCGGGAGGACTACAGCCAGAACGGCGACGCATGGAACTACTTCACTCATGACCAGGCGCGGTCGCGGGTTTACCGATGGGGAGAAGATGGCATCGCGGGCGTATCGGATGATCAGCAGAGGCTGTGCTTTTCGCTGGCGTTGTGGAATGGTGCGGACCCGATCCTGAAGGAGCGTCTGTTTGGGCTGACGAACTCCGAGGGCAATCATGGGGAGGACGTCAAGGAATATTACTTCTACCTTGACTCGACGCCGACACACTCGTACATGAAGATGCTGTACAAGTATCCGCAGACGGCGTACCCGTATGAGGACCTGGTCCATACGAACGAGAAGCGGTCACGCTCCGAGGCGGAGTATGAACTTCTGGATACGGGCGTCTTCGATCAGAATCGATACTTCGATGTGTTCGTGGAGTATGCGAAGGCGGGCACGGATGACCTGCTGATCGCGATCACGGCGCATAATCGTGGCGACCAGGATGCGACGCTGCATCTGCTGCCGACGTTGTGGTTTCGCAATACGTGGTGGAACGATGAGACACCAAAACCGCGCCGGATGCGTTGCTGCCAGTAAAGATGGGTCGGGAATTCGTGCGGATCATCCCGAGTTGGGCGGTTACGAGTTGCTTGTGACGGCAAGCCCGTTCTTCTGTTCACGGACAATGAGAGCAATCGAAGAGAGGTATGGCGGCAAGTCCGTTTCGCCTATACGAAGGATGCATTTCATCGGTTTTGGTGCATGGAGAGACGAAGGCGGTGAATCCTGCGCAGACCGGGACTAAGGCGGCGGCGCACTATGATCTGAAGGTTCCTGCGGGAAAGAGTGTGACGGTTCGTCTGCGTTTGACGAAGGTCGGAGGACGG
Organism: uncultured Acidobacteriaceae bacterium; assembly: GCA_963838555.1. Classification (GTDB taxonomy): domain Bacteria; phylum Acidobacteriota; class Terriglobia; order Terriglobales; family Acidobacteriaceae; genus Edaphobacter. Next base: position 170,142 of record CAWIRK010000001.1, read on the forward strand.
GAAGAAGACTTCGTTCGATGACTTCTCTTCGATGATGGAGCTTCGGCGCAAAGAGGCCGATGATTTTTATCGACTGGTCCTGCCGCAGCATGTCTCGGATGACGAAAAGCTGGTGATGCGACAGGGGTTTGCGGGGATGCTGTGGTCGAAGCAGTTTTATCACTACGATCTGGAGCACTGGCTTTCGCAGCGGGATGTGCCGAAGGACCAGGAAGACAGCGTGCGCAACTCGGGATGGTTCCACATGCTGACGCGGGACGTGATCTCGATGCCGGACAAGTGGGAGTATCCCTGGTTTGCGGCGTGGGACCTCGCGTTTCACACGCTGCCGCTGCTCGATGGTCGATCTTGCATTCGCGAAGAATCAGTTGAAGCTGATGTTGAACAGCCTTTATCTGCATCCGAACGGCCAGCTTCCTGCGTATGAGTGGAACTTCGGGGATGTGAATCCGCCGGTGCATGCCTGGGCGGTTCTCGCGCTATATCGCGCCGAAAGATCGCAGTGCGGCAGGGCGGATATAGCCTTTCTCGAACAGTGCTTTCAGAAGTTGTTGCTGAACTTTACGTGGTGGTTGAATCGCAAGGACGCGACCGGGAAAGAATGTGTTTCAGGGTGGCTTTCTGGGGCTCGACAATATCGGGGTTTTTGACCGCAGCAGTCCGCTTCCGACCGGCGGGCATCTGGAGCAGGCCGACGGTACCGCATGGATGTGCCTGTTCTCGCAGACTATGCTGCAGATCGCAATTGAGTTGAGCGCGAGCAATCCGATGTACTCGAGATGGCGCTGAAGTTTACGGAGCACTTTTCTGTGGATTGCGTCGGCGATGGATTCGGTGGGCGAACATGAAGATGAGATGTGGGATGAGGCGGATGGATTTTTCTACGATATTCTCCGCCATCCCGACGGCCATGCGACACGGCTGAAGCTGCGTTCGATGGTCGGCCTGCTGCCGCTGTGCGCCACTACAGTTATTGAGGACGAGTATCTGGTACAGTTTCCGGAGACGAGGAAACGGGTGGAGGACTTTCTGAATCGTCATCCGGAGCTGTGCGACAACATCACTTCGTTGCGAGACCCCAGGGGTCAATGGGCGCCGCATCCTGACGGTGCTGAACGAAGAGCAAGTTGCGGCGGGTGCTGCACGGATGCTCGATCCGAATGAGTTCCTGAGCGACTACGGGATTCGTTCGATCTCGAAGTGCTATGAGGGCAAGCCGTTCGTGTTTGACTTCCGGGCGGACAAAATTCAGTGGAGTATCTGCCGGCGGAGTCGAATACAGGGATGTTTGGCGGCAACTCGAACTGGCGCGGACCGATCTGGATGCCTGTGAATGACGCTGATTCTGCGGGCGCTGTACCAGTTCTATCAGTTCTACGGAGATGACTTTAAGGTCGAGTGTCCGACGGGTTCGGGAAAGATGATGACACTGTTTGAGGTTGCGGACGAGATCAATCGACAGGCTGACAAAGATCTTTCTTCGCGATGAGAACGGGAGGCGCGCGGTGTATGGGGGGCACGGAGAAGTTTCAAAGCGATCCCTACTGGAGAGACCTGATTCAGTTCCATGAGTATTTTCATGGTGAGAATGGAGCGGGGCTGGGCGCGAGTCATCAGACAGGGTGGACCGGCCTGATCGCTTACCTGATGAAGATGTCGGCGCTGATGACTCCAGAGGCGGCGTTGGCTACGGAGAGCGCGTATGCGGCTATACAGGTGGAACCGCACAAGCCCACCTCTACTTAGCTGTCCTGTCATGTTTATCGTGCACTGATACACTCTTGCAGGATGCGTGCGCGTGTGTCGGTTCGATGGGAATAATTGAGGTAGCGAAGCAAAACGCGATGTAATTCGGTGGTGAAAGAATACGTTTTCCGAAGTTGTTGAAGGAACTGGAGGAAAAGTCTGTGGCGATTGTGGCTGGAGTCGACTTTGGAACATTGAGCGTACGAGTGACGCTGCTCGACAGTGTGCGCGGCCGGCTGGGTACCGCGTCGGCTGAGTATCCTCTGGCGCGCAAACGCGACGATCCTGACTACGCCACGCAATCGCACAACGACCAGATGCAGGCTCTGGTTCGTGCGATGCGTCTTGTGCTTGAAGAGAACCACGTGAACGGACAAGACGTCGCTGCCATTGCGCTCGATACGACCGGGTCGAGCGTTATTCCGGTCGACGCCGCGATGCAAGCCGCTCGACGACTACTATTTGTGGTGTGATCATCGCGCACACGAGGAGGCGCGGCAGATTACAGAACTGGCGCTGGCCGAAGATCTTGAGGCGATCCATTGGTGCGGAGATGTTTATTCACACGAGTGGGGGTTCGCCAAGCTGCTGCATTGGTTGCGTCACAATCCGGAGAAGAGGGAACGGTTTGCGACCGCGCTCGAGCACTGCGATATGGTCGCGGCGACGTTGACCGGTGTGACTGATCCCGCGAAATTGAAGCGCAGCATCTGCGCCATGGGACACAAGTGGATGTGGAATCCAAAGTGGGGCGGCCTGCCGCCACAATCGTTTCTATCGAAGGTGGATCCGCTGTTCGATGGAATACGGGACAAGATCGGCGGCGAATACTTGACGTCGGACTCGGTGGCAGGAACGCTCTCAGAGAAATGGGCGGCGGAGATGGGTCTGAAGGCCGGGATACCGATTCCGGTGGGAGCGTTCGACGCGCATTGGGATGCGATTGGCGCGGGTTGCAGGGAGGGCGATGTGGTCAATGTCGTCGGCACCTCAACCTGCATTATTGCGATGGCAAAAAAGACGGAGCTGGTGCCGGGGGTCTGCGGCGTTGTTCCGGGCAGCGTGCATCCGGCGTATACGGGGATAGAGGCTGGGCTTTCGGCGACGGGAGATATCTTTGAAGCGATTGCTCGGCGTGCGGGCGTGAAGGTGCGTGAGCTTGCGAATGGGTTGGAGGAGTATCGCCCGGGGCAGACGGGACTGTTGCGGCTCAGCTGGGATAACGGTGACCGGACCGTGCTGGTGAATCCAGAGCTTGGGTGGTGTCACCTTTGGCTGGAACCTGTTGCACACCGCGCAGGATGAGCTCTTCGCCGCGATTGAAGGAACTGCGTTTCACACGCGGATCATTCTCGAGCGCATGGCGGAACATGGCGTGCCGGTTGAGCGCGTGATCAACGCCGGCGGCATTCCACAGAGCAACGCCGTCCTTAATCAAATTTACGCTGACGTGCTCGGCAAACCGGTGCTGGTGCCGGATGGGACGCCGACGAGCCTGGGCTCGGGAATCTTTGCGCTGATGGCGGCCGGCACCTTCAAAACGATCGAAGAGGCGCAGAAGTCTGTCTGTCTTCCCTATCGCAGCTATGCGCCGCAAGCGAAATCTGTCTCGGTTTATAACGAACTGTATCCGCTGTACCGCAAGGCGTATTTCGCTTTGGGACAGGCGGACGCCACGGCGACGCCATTAGGTATGCTGCTGCCGGAGCTGCGAAGAATTGCAGCCGCTGCACGCGCATAGACGATGACGCATCCTGCCAGCGGATTCGGTGGTCTCGTCCTGAGGCTATAAGATAGAGAAGTGGATCACTCGGATGCCCTGGCGTGCGATGCCACTCCTTCGTGTGACTTCACTGAAAATGAGACCTATGCTCTACCCTACAGATGACCTTCGCATAACCTGGACCAAAGTTGTTCTGCCGCCGGCTTTTCTTGAAGAAGAGCTGCCTATTTCGGAAAAGGCCTCATGCGACTGTCTTCAAGGCCCGCACTGAGATCGTCAACATTCTCAACGGCAAGGACAATCGCCTGCTAGTTGTCGTCGGCCCATGCTCCATTCACGATACGGACGCGGCCCGTGAGTATGCCGAGCTGCTGAAGGGCGCGATCGCCGAGTTCTCGCAGGAGCTTTGCCTTGTGATGCGGGTGTATTTTGAAAAGCCACGCACAACGCTCGGCTGGAAGGGGCTCATCAACGATCCATATCTTGATGAGTCATTTCAAATCAACGACGGCCTGCGCAAGGCGCGGCATCTGCTGCTCGACCTTGCCGAGATGGGGGTTCCCGCGGGCACGGAGTTTCTCGATATGATCTCGCCGCAGTATGTGTCGAGCCTCGTGAGCTGGGGCGCTATCGGTGCACGCACCACGGAGAGCCAGGTGCACCGCGAGTTGGTCTCAGGACTGTCGTGCCCGGTGGGCTTCAAGAACGGAACCTCGGGTAATGTGCAGATCGCCATCGAGGCCATTCTGTCTGCGGGCCAGCCGCACAACTTTCTCGGCCATACCAAGCACGGGCAGACTGCGATCTTCGTCACCAAAGGCAACCGCGACTGCCACATCATTCTGCGCGGCGGCCGGCAGACTGTGAACTATGATGCGGCCTCGGTCCAGGCGACTTGTGAACAAATGGAAAAGGCGGGCATTCGTCCGCAGGTGATGATCGACTGCAGTCATGCCAACAGCAACAAGGATCACACCCGGCAGTCGGCGGTGTGCCGCGACGTTGCCGGACAGATTGCCGGAGGCGATCAGCGCATTATCGGCGCGATGCTGGAGAGCAATCTCGTCGCGGGAGCGCAGAAGATGCTTCCCGGCAAGGACCTGGTCTACGGGCAGAGCATCACCGATGCGTGCATCGGATGGGACGAGACGAAAGAGGCGTTGCGAGAGCTTGCTGCTGCTGTTAAGTCTGCGAGGTTCGTCACTGACAGGAGCGCAACAGAAACGATGCGCTCCTAGTGAGCAAGTATCATTTGGCCGGCACGGTATGCGATTGAGGACTCCCCTTTTTGGCGGCGAGCTTCTCCGCAGGACCGGTTTCTATGTCTACAGAGTTGCCCGTCGATGTCAGGATACTTTCCAGACATTCCGTTGTCCCGTACCGATTGAAGACTACCTCGGGGTTTCCCTTTGAGCTTTTGCTTGAGGATCGCGCCTCAACCAGCGCCGAGTGCGAGCCAGCGCCATTCTGAATTTCAAACATATTGGGATCGTCCTGCTGCTGTCTCACCGTGTACGTTCCTGCAGGCAGCTTCGCGCCCCCCGCGTAGAAGCTGAATGACGTCGTAAAAGTCACCTTGACCTGCGCCATAGCAGGCAAACAACTCATCAGAGTGATTACGCCTGCTGCAAACGTGAGCATATTAATTTTTCTCATGGGATCTCTCTTCTCCTGATACATCTGGACTAAGACACCTGGAATTCTCTTGGCCGTTGGGAGCCATCAATTCTCGTTGGAGCTGTTTTCCCTACGGAATCATTTCACAAGGCTGTGAACTGGATCAATTGACATAAGTACCAGTAGACATTTGCAAAAATGCTAGTTGGTTACGAATTGGCGATCTGCTTGAGAAGGTGCTCTGCGAGGTATTGAAGACCGCTTCTCCGGGGAGAATGTCACAGATCTCGGATTCCACCTAGAACAACCGACGGCAGACGCTCGAAAAAACTGATCGCAGTCTCTGCTAGCATTAACCCTTGGCCTTTATGACAACAAGTTCGGATATCTCCGCAGCTCCCGTACGCGTCCGCATCGCTCCCAGCCCAACCGGCGACCCCCACGTAGGTACCGCCTACATCGGTCTGATCAACTTCATCTATGCCCGCCAGCGGGGCGGCAAATTCGTCTTGCGCATTGAAGACACGGACCGTGCGCGCTTCGTCGCCACCTCCGAGCAGGAGATCTTCAACTCCCTGCGTTGGCTCGGCCTTACCTGGGACGAAGGCCCTGACGTTGGCGGTCCTTACGGCCCCTACCGTCAGTCGGAACGTACCGAGATCTACCGCGAGCACTGCGATCTTCTACTCGCGAACGGCACTGCTTACCGATGCTTCTGTACTGCAGAAGAACTCGAAGCCGCGCGCAAACAGCAGATGGCGGCGAAGCTTCCACCGCGTTACCCGGGTACTTGCCGCCACTTGAGCGCAGACGTGATCGACGTAAGCCTTACCGCAGGCAAGCCGTTCGTTGTGCGCATGGCTGTGCCTCCACACACCGGAGACGCGACCACCTCGACAACCTTTCGCGACGAACTGCGCGGCGATATCACCTTCGAGCACTCGAACGTCGACGATCAGGTGTTGATGAAGTCCGATGGCTTCCCCACCTACCATCTTGCCAATGTCGTCGACGACCACTTGATGCAGATCACCGACGTGATCCGCGCCGAAGAGTGGATCTCCTCTACGCCAAAGCACGTTCTGCTTTACCGCGCCTTCGGCTGGCAGCTTCCGCGTTTCTGGCACATGCCGCTGCTGCGCAATCTCGACAAATCCAAAATCTCGAAACGCAAGAATCCGGTTTCTCTTATTTATTATCGCCAGGCCGGCTTCCTCCCCGAGGCTATGATCAACTTCCTCGGCCTGATGGGCGGCGGCATGCCCGAAGGTACAGGCCCGGTCGCTGAGAAGTTTTCGCTGAAAGAGATGGTGGAGCGCTTCAAGGTGGAAAATATTCGTCTCGGCGGTCCGGTGTTCGACCTGACGAAGCTGCGGTGGCTCAACGGTGAATATCTTCGGGCTCTAACTCCCGAAAATTTTTACGGGGCACTGCGTTCGACTGTCCTCAGCGACGACTATCTCAGCCAGATCGCTGCACTTGTTCAGACGCGGATCGAAACGCTCGGCGAATTCGGTAATCTGACGCACTTCTTCTTCGCCGACGACATCCTCCCTTCAGCCGAGATCGTTGTGCCGAAGAAACGCACGCTTGAGGAGACGCTCGCCTTCGCGGCAGAACAACTCACCGTGCTCGAATCGACGGAATGGACGACAGCGACGCTCGAACCTGCGCTGAAGAAGCTGGGTGAGGAAAAGGGCTGGTCGGTCAAAGAAAACTTCATGTTGCTCCGCGCCATCATTACGGGCAGCACGATGTCGCCCCCGCTTTTGGAAAGCATGGTCGTGTTCGGCAAGGCCCGCAGCCTCGACCGCATGCGGCGTTTCCTCGAAGCGCAAAAGAAACAGTCCAGCGCAAAAAATAAGCTCGCGTAAGTGCAGACTCACCCGGCGTTCGCTGTTCAACCCTTCGACGGTTCAACTGGTCACTTTTCCTGAAACTCTGCGCTTAGTGTTGCGTATTATCCTCTGATTTGTCCCCGGAACGCTGGAGGATGCATGAACGCGCGGACGAGCGTGATTGTTTTCGTTCTTTTGTTGGAAGCCGCGAAGTTCAGCATGCCGTTGCCACCTGCCGACCCGCCAACTCCGCCACCTCCGGGGAAACTGGTTGATCTTGGCGGCCATCGCCTGCACGTCAACTGTACGGGCAACGGGCCTTTTACCGTTGTAGTTGAGAATGGCCTGGGCGATTTTTCCTTTGACTGGATTCTGGTTCAGACGAGAGTCGAGAGATTTGCGAGGATCTGCACTTACGATCGCGCCGGGTATGCGTGGAGCGACCCCGGTCCAAAACCGCGGAGCCATGCCCAACTCAATCTTGAACTTCACGACGCCTTGAACAAGCTCGGCGAACATCATCCATTGATCCTTGTCGGGCATTCCTTTGGCGGAAGCGTCGTACGGAGCTACGCGGCAACGTATCCCTCGCAGGTGGTGGGCATGGTACTCGTCGATACGGTCCAAGAAGACCAGCGCATCCTCATGGGCCAGAAGAAGACTGGCCGCGTGCGTGACTCTGCAAAAGGAATTCCGATTCCCGAACCACGGGAGAATTTGTTGCCCTCCGACAGAGTGAATCTTCCCGCCGCTTCAAATGCAGTTGGCGCTATCGAGCCGCCCTTCGATCGATTGCCTCCGAAAGAGCAGGAGCCTCCAGCGCTGGGCGGAACAGCTACCTGCATTCAACGACGCGGAAGACAGCCAAAAGGAGTGGTCTGCCGAATACATGGCACAACTGCATGCAAAACCACAGGACGGTTCGCTGGGAGCAAAGCCTCTAATAGTTCTCGCGCGTGCGGAGGGCCACTTCGGGAACGACCTTGACGTGCCGGCGGCGGAACTGGAAGCGGATCGAATTAGCCTGCAGTCACGTTTGGCTCTCTTGTCGTCGAACGGGAAACTGGTCATGGTGCACAGCGGTCACAATATGCATCTTGAAGCACCGGATGCCGTTTCTGACGCGATCAAAAGCGTGGTTCTCTCTTGCACCCAGAGTGCGGAGAAGTGACCTGTATCGAATCCGCGAAAATCTTAGCCGTTCTTGAACATCTGTTTGATCCCGCGCAGCGCCTGCCGTGTCCGCTCCTCGTTCTCTATCAGAGAAAAACGAACGTGGCCGTCGCCATGCTCACCAAATCCAACGCCCGGACTTACTGCGACCTTCGCTTCCAGCAGGAGCTTCTTGGAAAATTCCACTGATCCCAGCGCGCGATACTGTTCGGGAATCTTCGCCCAGGCGAACATCGTCGCCTTCGGCAGTTCTACAGGCCAACCCAGCTTGTTCAGTCCCGGAACCAGCACGTCGCGGCGGTCTTTGTAGGTGTCGCGAATGTCCGCGACACACCCCTGCGGCCCTTCGAGCGCAGAGATTGCGGCAACCTGGATCGGCGTGAAGGTGCCGTAGTCGAAGTAGCTTTTGATGCGACCCAGTGCGGCCACCAGCCTTGGGTTTCCAACCATGAATCCCACGCGCCAGCCCGGCATGTTGTAGCTCTTCGAGAGGGTAAAAAACTCGACAGCGATATCCTTCGCTCCGGGCACTTCCAACACGCTCGGCGCACGATATCCGTCGAAGACAATATCCGCGTAGGCCAGGTCGTGGACGATGTAAATTCCCAGATCTCTGCATAGCGCAACGATCCGCTCGAAGAAGGAGAGGTCCACGCACTGCGTCGTCGGGTTGGCAGGAAAGTTCAGGATCAGCAGCTTCGGCCGCGGCTGCATCCGTGGCAGGTCGTACTCCAGCCGTTCGAGCATCGCTTCGGCGATGCCGCCGTCCACCGCGACGCTCTGCACCTTCGAGCCCGCGATCACCGGCCCGAAGATGTGGATCGGATAGCTGGGGTTCGGCACAGCAACCGTATCTTCGTCGTCGAGCACGGCAAGGCAAAGGTGGGCGATTCCCTCCTTCGAGCCGATGGTAATGATCGCCTCCGACTCAGGATCGAGGTCGACGTTATACCGCGTCTTGTACCAGTTGCAGATGGCTCTCCGGAGCCGCGGAATACCGCGAGACAGCGAATAGCGGTGCGTTGAGGTGCGTTGCGCCGCTTCAATCAGCTTGTCCACGATGTGTTTCGGGGTCGGGCCGTCGGGGTTACCCATCCCGAAGTCGATGATGTCCTCGCCTCGCTTACGCGCCGCGGCCTTCAACTCGCTTGTGATGTTGAAGACATACGCCGGCAGCCGTGTCAGCCTTCGAAATTCTTTCATTCCTGTCTGCCTGCTCCTGTCTGCACTGCTTTCTTCATGATGCCATCACTGGGCCACAATCGATGGCAGACGTATCGAGCCTACTAACAGTAATTGTGTCGCGCAGTAATGTGTGTCGCACGCGGGTGGCGCAGAAAGTTACTTGGCTGTAAAGATCACTTGCACGGGCAGGCTCTTGGGCGGATAACACGCAGCGTGATCGCAGGCCTGATAGCGCAGCGTTCCATCGACCGTGTGCGTTCCTGCGTCAGCCACGACGGGCAGCTTTACCGTGAACGCGCCGGTGTAAACGTCCAGCTTCTCTGTCGGGTCGAAGCTGAAACTGTAGGACGTGCCTGCAGGATATTGAACCGCCTCGGCTTTGACACCTATGGCCGGCTGCAGCGTGATTTGTGTCGGAATCAGCAGCTCTGACTTGGGCGTGTGCGAGTTCACGTGAAAGCCGTCGACCACGCGGAAGTGCAGCTCCAGCACGCTCCGCTTCCCTGCCGCCACGTTTTGTTCCTCGGCCGCATAGAGGACGTAAGACTTGGGCTTGGGAGCCGGTGCATCAAGGTTCCCGACCTGTTGGGCCGGCACAACAGCTAACGGTAGGGTAAGAAACGCCCCCGCCAGCGCGAGACGAAGCCGCGTCACTGTCCACCTGCTGTCGGCGCGGCGCCTGAAGCGATCGTCTTTTTGATGTGGGCTTCAATCTCATCTTTGCCGCCAAGTCCGGCTGTCTCCTCGACGATCACGCCGTTGCGATCGACGTAAAACGACATCGGCAGATAGTCCATTCCCGACGGCGCGTACGCCTTCTGGACTTTGCCGTCGGTCAGGAGAATCGGATAGGTGACGCCTGTCTTGTGCGCGACTTTGGCGATCGTATCCTTGCCCGCATCGACATCATCGGCCAGCCCCAGAATGACAAACCCCTGCCCGGCGTACTGTTTATTGAACTCTTCGAACCAGGGCATCTCCACTTTGCATGGGCCACACCAGGTCGCCCAGAAATTCACCAGAACGGGCCGCCCCTTGTAGTCGCTTAGCGACACTTTCTTTCCATCCAAGGTGACCAAAGTGAAGGCAGGCGCCGGCTTGCCGCGCATCTGCGAAGCTTCAGCCTCAGGTGACTGTGAATCTGCCGCCACCGCTCCTGATTTTTCCGGAACGAGGACAACGTGATTCTCTCGCGCCTCCTGCATCTCCTTGCGACGCTCTCGCAGGTTATGCCATCCCGCCCACAACAGCAGCGCGATCCCAACCACCATCACACTAAGGACTAATCCGTTCCGCTTCACGTTCAACATCCTTCCGGCACACTTTACATAAATTCTATTCGGATTAGACGCAAAATGGCTCTAAACGATACAAAGAACTCGTTCTACGACAGTTGCGCCCCGGCACACCCCGGAAGATTCGGCAGACCATCTGCTCGTGAACCTCTGCTAGCATCGACATGGTTCGGCCCTATGCCCAGCAAAGTCACCAGCCCGTCAGACACCTTGCGTCCCTCAGAGTTCGTTCGTATCGAAGCTACCGCTCTCAACGAGTTGGCCGCCCGTCTCGACGAGGCGATGCTCACACCCTTCACCCAGGCGGCTGATCTGTTGCTTCAGTTCGCCGAGGGCCCTGGCCGCATCATCGTCACCGGCATCGGCAAGAGTGGCATCATCGCGCGCAAGATCGCGGCTACGCTTCGCTCCACCGGCACTCCCGCCCACTTCCTCCACGCTGCGGAGGCGATTCATGGCGACCTGGGAATGCTCGCCTCGGGCGACATCGTCCTGGCGCTCTCTTACAGCGGCGAGACCGAAGAGCTGTTGCGTCTGCTCCCGACGCTGAAGCGCCTTGACGCAAGGCTCATCGCTATCAGCGGCTGCGGCACCTCCACTCTTGCGCAGGCGAGCGACATCTTCCTTGACGCCGGCGTCTCCGCCGAGGCCTGTTCCCTCAACCTCGCACCAACTGCGTCCACGACCGTCATGCTTGCGCTGGGCGACGCGCTTGCGCTTGAAGTAAGCCGCCGCCGCGGATGGAAGGCCGAGGACTTTGCCGATCTGCATCCGGGAGGGCGCATCGGGAGACGGCTCGCGCGCGTCAGCGAATTGATGCACACCGGCGATGCGCTGCCGCAGGTTGCGGGCTCTACGCCGATGCCGCAGGTCATCTATGAGATGTCGCGCAAGAAGCTCGGCATGACGACGGTTCTTGAAGACGGCCGCCTCGCCGGCATGATCTCGGATGGAGACCTTCGCCGGCTGCTCGAACGCGATGGTTCTCACGCGCTCGAACACACCGCCGGCGACATTATGAATCCCGGTCCTCTCACGATCGACGGCAGCGCTTTGGCGTTATCTGCCCTTGCCCTGATGGAGGAGAAGAAGATCACCTCGCTCATCGTCGTCGCTGCCGACGGCCGGGTCGAAGGGGTCGTGCACCTGCACGATCTCTGGACGCTGCAACTCAACTAGCTCAAATTGGCCGCCGGAGGACAACGCCGTCCTGCGGCCGCTGAAGCACAACCCTAGATTTTTTTGTTATTGCTCGTTACCCGTATCTGGCAGCCAATTGTTCCATCCGCCGCAGGTGCGTAGGGCCGACGCCCACCTCAACCCCACGCACCTACGCACCCGCCATGCGACGCAAAGGAGGTTACCTCCAGCAACTGTTTCGCCAATGCGACCAAGTGCCCTGGCTCCGGGAGGCTGGTTGCGTCGATCTTACCGTCCCGCTGGATCCGATGCCCATCAAGTTCAGAGGTCACCATCAAAATCTTTGCACCGGAGATTTTCTGATGCACCTTGTCGACAATGACCGCCACATCCGACTCGGGCAGCGTATGGCATAGAACTACCAGGTCGAATGACTCGCGATCCAGGATTTCTATCGTCTCCGTGGGATTGCGGTGGACGACAGACGCGCCGGTCTTTGACAGCACTGCTGCCCGCGTCGCCAACAGACGAGAGTCGCTCCCTGCTAACAAAATTCTTAATATATTGGCACTCATGGCGTCACGCTTTTACCAGAACTCCAGGGCAAAAATATTTGGAGAGAAAGGGAAAAGTGATCCATAAACTTACAGCGTAAGCCGCGAGCAGTCTGTCGCTTACTCGACGTAGGCAAGTGAATTATTGCCATTGGGTTGCAGTACCCGGCGATATGATGCGCTCACGATCCGATAACATTCACATGCCGTCTCGCTCAGTTTTTCCCGATCGAGAATATGAATCTTGCCGCGGCTGTAGCCGATCAAGCCGGCACGTTGCAGGTCTCCGGCTGCGACCGTCACGGTTGAGCGCTGTACCCCGAGCATCTGCGCCAGAAACTCCTGGGTCAGATTCAGCGACTCCGACTCCATCCGGTCCGCGGAGGTCAGCAACCATCGTGCGAGCCTCGCGTCCACTTCATGCATCCGGTTGCACAGAACCGACTGTGTCACCTGGACCAGTTGCAGATAGGCAAAAGTATGCACTAACCGTTGCAACGTTCCGCCCTTCACAAACTGATCCCGCAGAATCGACGAACGGATGCGGAAGCCTTCCCCTATCCCCTGCATCAACACGGAGTGCGACATCTGGGGTTGGTCCAGAAGCGCAGGAAGCCCTGCGAAACCCTCGCGACCAATGACCCCTACCTCGACCGATTCGCCTTTCTCGGTCAGCGCGTCTGTCGAGATCAAGCCGCTATTGAGAAAATAAACATACTCGATGGGCTCGTTGGGCTCGGACAGCCGCATGTGCAAGGGCAGGTCCACAGGCACAAGGCACTTCGCCAAGGTGTCATACTCGGCATCCGGCAGCTGTGCCAGCATGAGATTTCTTGGTCGCGGTAATAAATCAGGCATAAAGTTGTTGTTCCGCATCTGACCACCCCCTGCACGGGTTCTCTCGCGTAGCCGCAAAGACTGGTTGCCCCACACTGCGCGAGGGCGGGTAGATGCGAATGCTTGGACTCTACGCTCATGCAGGGAAAAAGTATGTCACATGAACGACATAGCGGACGGGAATTGAGCGTAACCCCATTGCTTGGCTCATCAAGCTAATGTCCTTCAGCCGACAAATACGCCGCCGCGATGCCCGCAGTTTAGAATGAGAATTCAACCTAAATGATGTCCGCGCGCATCCGGCCGCGGGCCGGAAAGTGCCTTTTTGCCCATGCATCGCTGGTCCCAATTGTTCATCCCTACACTTCGTGAAGCGCCCGCAGATGCCGAAGTCGCGAGCCATAAACTGCTGCTCCGCTCGGGTTACATTCGCCAGCTCGGCGCCGGCATCTACAGCTATCTCTTCCTCGGCAATCGCTCGATCAACAAGATCATCGGCATCGTGCGCGAGGAGATGGACCGCATCGGCCAGGAGTTCTATCTTCCCGCCCTCAACCCCAAAGAGGTCTGGGAGGAGAGCGGCCGCTGGTCCGGCATGGGCGATAACATGTTCCGTCTCAAGGACCGCAAGGGCGCCGAGTTCTGCCTCGCCATGACGCACGAGGAGATCGTCACCGACATCGCCCGCAAGGAGCTGCGCAGCTACAAACAACTCCCTCAGATCTGGTATCAGATCCAGACTAAGTTTCGTGACGAGCCCCGACCAAGGTCCGGGCTGCTGCGTGTTCGCCAGTTTCTCATGAAGGATGCCTACTCATTCGACATCGACGAGGCGGGTCTCGACGTCTCTTACAACAAACACGACGAGGCTTACCGCCGTATTTTCAACCGTTGCGGGCTCAACTTCGTCGTCGTCGAAGCCGACTCCGGAGCCATGGGTGGCTCCGGCTCGCAGGAGTTCATGGTCTATACCGAAGCCGGCGAGGACCTCATCGTCAGTTGCCCCGAGAGCGGCTACGCAGCAAACATGGAGAAGGCCACCTCACAACTCTTTCCCGTCACCGAGATGGAGCCGACCGGCGACGGCATGCCCGAACTCGTCCACACCCCCGGCAAAGCCTCCATCGCGGACGTCGCCGAATTCTTCCAGATTTCTCCCGCCTCCGACATCAAGACGGTCGCCTACATGGGCAAAAAGAAAGACGGAACCGGCAAAACCGTTGAGGTCCCGGTCATCGCCTTCCTTCGCGGCGATCACTTCGTCAACGAGACCAAGTTGATGGCCGTCGCCTATGTCACCGAACTGCGCACCATGGTGGCCGAAGAGCTTGCTCACTACTTCAATGGACCTGCCGGCTACCTGGGTCCTATCGGCCTCAAGGTTCTTCCCGCAGACAAGAGCGATCCGCGTGCCGCATTTGTAGTCATCGATCATGGACTGGAAGGCCGAAAGAATATGGTTGGAGGTGCCAACAAGCTGGACTTCCACTATCGAAACATCGTGCCAGGCCGTGACTTCACCTGGACGCGAGTCGCCGACATCCGTAACGTCAACGAAGGCGACCTGGACGTCTCGAGCGGAAAGCCGCTCAAGATTGGCAAAGCTGTCGAGATCGGCCACATCTTCAAGCTCGGCAACAAATACTCGAAGTCCATGGGCGCCTCCGTCCTCAACCGCGAAGGAAAGGAGGTCATGCCGATCATGGGCTGCTACGGCATCGGAATCGAGCGCATCCTCACGGCTGCAATCGAGTCGTCGGCCGCCGCCAACGACGGAAAAAGTTACGCGCTGCATCCGGCTATCGCACCATTCCAGGTCGTTGTCACCATCACCAATGTTGGTGACGCGGCTCTGCTGGCGGCCGGAGAAAAGGTTGCGGCGGATCTCGAAGCCGCCGGAATTGACGTTATTTTGGACGACCGCGATGAACGCGCAGGCGTGAAATTCAAGGATGCTGACCTGGTCGGCATCCCCTATCGAATCAATATTGGACGAGGAATAGCTGAAGGCAAAGTTGAACTAATCGACCGCCTCAAGTTAACGAACCAGGATCATTCGCTCGATGAGGTCGCACCTCATCTTGCCAGTTTGATCGCCCAAGCTACACTAGACCCCACTGATGGGATTGGGCGCTAGGGCACAATGCCGCATCCAACTCGTCTAACGTCATAGCAATCGGGCCCCAACCGCTGCACCTATGCCAGTCAAACTTAAAATCGGGAACAAAACGAGCATCGCCGCCAAGTCAAGAGGGTTGCTGCACTCACGTATCTTCCGCATCACGCTGATCGCGTTTCTTGGCGTTCTGGTCATCGGCTCTGTTGTCTTCGGTTACTTCTACTACCACTACCAGCGCGTGGTGGATGATCGCATCGCCTCGGGTCCCATCTTCGCCAGCGTCTCGCAGATTTATGCGGCGTCTCCCCAGGTGCGCGACGGGCAGAAGCTTTCGGCGAGCGCCATCGCTGCCGAACTTCGGCAGGCAGGCTACAACGCCAACCCGAAACTGGGCACCTTTCAGCTCAATGGCGACAATATCTTCATCAAGCCCGGCGCTGAGAGCTTCCACAACACAGACGGCGCGACCATCAACACCAGCGACGGCGTGGTCCAGAGCATTACCGCCGAAAATGGAGTCGCCCTCAGCGCCTACGAGCTTGAACCGCAGCTCATCACTGCCCTGTCGGAAGACAAGAACCGCACCAAGCGCCGCCTGGTGACTTATCAGGAGATACCTCCGCACCTGGTGCAGGCCATCATCGCCATTGAAGACCGCGACTTCTTCAATCACGGCGGCGTCAACTACCTTCGCATCGCAAAATGTGCTGTCGCCGACATCCTCACTCACCATAAAACCTGCGGCGGCTCTACGCTGACGCAGCAGTTGGCCAAGAACCTTTTTCTTTCACCCGAAAAACGCCTCAAGCGAAAGATGATCGAGGTGCTCATCACCTTCCAGCTCGAAGCCCGGTTCAACAAGCAGCAGATCTTCGAGATGTACGCCAACGAGATGAATCTCGGCCACCGCGGCAGCTACGAGATCAACGGCGTTGGTGAAGCGGCGCAGGCGTTCTTCGGGAAGAATCTGTCGCAGCTCGATCTTGCGCAGTGCGCAACCCTCGCCGGCCTGCTGCAAAATCCGAGCTACCGCAACCCCTACCGCCATCCCGAACGAGCGATGGAACGCCGCAATGTCGTGCTCGACTCGATGGTCGAAACCGGCGCCATCACGGCCAGCGAGGCCGCGCGCGCCAAGGCTGAGCCCCTGCTTCTCGCGCCGCCCAACATTGACGCCAGCGAAGCTCCCTACTTCGTCGACCTGGTCCACGATCAGCTCGTCCAGCGCATCGGCGACCAGGACCTCTCGCATCAGAGCCTCCGGATCTACACCTCGCTCGACCCCGAACTGCAGCGCGCGGCTTCCGAGGCGGTAGAGATCGGCATGCGCAACGTCGACGAGATCGTGCGAAAACAGCACAAGACACCCAAGGGCGAAAAACCCGGTCCGATCACCTACCCGCAGGTCTCGCTGATCGCGATCAACCCGCACACCGGCCAGGTGCTCGCGCTGGTCGGCGGCCGCAACTACGGCGTCTCGCAACTCAATCACGCCGTTGCCAAGCGGCCCACTGGCTCCATCTTCAAACCGTTCGTCTACGCGGCGGCTTACAACTCCAGCCTGAACGGCATGTCCCTCGGCGACGGCGGAGTCTTCACCGCGCTCACCCAACTCGCCGATGAGCCCACCACCTTCACCTACGATAACGGCCGCCAGACCTACACTCCCAACAACTTCAAAAGCGACTTCCGTGGCGATGTCACCGCAGCTTACGCCTTGGCCCACTCGCTCAACAACGCCACGATCCAACTTGGTCAGATGGTTGGCTTCGACAACGTAGCCGCGCTGGGCCGCGCCGCCGGCGTCACCTCCGCACGGGGCACGCCATCGGTTTCGATCGGGGCCTACGACGCCACACCGCTCGACATGGCCGGAGCCTACACCATCTTCGCCAACAACGGCGTCCATCTCAATCCATGGATGCTCGCGTCGGTGCGCAACACGAACGGAGACATCGTTTCCGACTTCTCTCCCGAAGCGAAGCAGGTTATGGATCCCCGCGCCGCCTACCTTACGCAGTCGCTGCTTGAAGGCGCCATGAACTACGGCACGCCCTCCGGCGCGGTCCGCGGGCACGGTTTCACGGCTCCAGCCGCCGGCAAGACCGGAACCAGCCACGACGCCTGGTTCGCTGGCTATACCTCGAACCTCATCTGCATCGTCTGGGTCGGCAACGACGACTACACCGACATCAAGATCGAGGGCGCGCACGCCGCGGCTCCCATATGGACGGAGTTCATGAAGCGCGCGATCCAGCTTCCCCAGTACTCCGACGTCAAACCCTTTGCGGCACCCGAGGGCGTCACTACCGCCCGCATCGACAAAGCCTCGAATCTCCTCGTCGACTCCTCTTGTCCCAACAACAGCTTCTACGTTGCATTCCTTGATGGCACCGCGCCTGTCAACACCTGCAGCCAGATGGGCGAGAATCCGCAAAACTTCATCCAGAAGATCTTCGGCATCGGTGGCAACAAGTCTTCGACCCCGGACGCTACCCTTCCACCACCAGCGGCAACCGGCGCTCCCATCGTGCGCCAGGCCCCCAACACCCCGCCGGACGGGAATGCTTCCGATACTACGCAGCAGCCCGAGCAGAAAAAGAAGAAGAATATCTTCCAGAAGATCTTCGGCGGCGGTGGTAAAGACAAAAAAGAGGACAAGCAACAGCAGGACAAACAACAGCCTGCGCCGCCAGTCCAACCCCCGCCGCAGTAACACTGCGCAGCCAGATCACGATCGTTGGGCTTATGACTGAACAAGAAATAGACGAGCTATTCGCCCTCACTCTCACTGGCGAATACGATGACGAAAATCCGTGGGCCGCAGTTAGTAAACTGCGGATGAACGGCAATCAATTGATCTACGAAAAAGCATCCGCCTGGTGCCAATCACCAGAGCCTCTCAGACGAGCACGAGCCGCTGACATCCTTTGCCAACTGCGAGCTCCAAAAAGCGTAGAACAAGAGGAAGCCAAGAAATTCGGAGACCCGATCTTCGTGCAGGAGTCTTTTCAACTATTTTTGCGCATGATCGAACAAGAGACCGATGAACGGGCCTTAGAATCCGAACTTCAAGGTTTGGGACACCTTGGCCAATACGGAGCGGTTTCCGTCCTGGTTCCATTTGCAATGCACACCAGCGAAGACGTTCGATTCGCAGTTACATGTTCACTTGGTAAGTTTCCGAACGATCCGATGGCAGTTGAAACACTAATTGGCCTCTCTGAGGACACCGATGAGGATATTCGCAACTGGGCACTCTTCGCTCTTGCGTCTCAGAGCGATGCAGATTCTCCAGTCCTGCGTGAACTCTTCGTTCGTCATCTCAGCGATCCAAATTCAGATGTTCAGGAAGAAGCGATAGCAGGTCTCGCCAAGCGCCAGGATCCTAGAGCTGCTGTTCCCTTACTTCGTCTGATGGAATCCGGTTCCTTCTACTCGCATCACCAGTACGATTTCGCAGTGTTAGTCGGCGAGAATCCTGACTCGAAAGACTGGGGAACGGAGGACTTCATCGACGCTCTCTACATCCGCTTCCCCCAACTTCTTCCCATTCAAAACACCGCCGACCAAAATACTGACCCAACCACTAACTAACATCCAGTATCTCTACCGCCCGATCTTTCCCGGCCCCACAATCTGCTCCTTCCCACCGGCGAGCCTCGCCGTCTCCCACCCACGGCTGACACTCAGGACACCAGTACGTCGACCGGGCCTGCGTTCCTTGCTTCCGCATCATTATTTTCGCCCCACAGCGGCGACACTCCTGCCCCTGCCGCCGATAAACCCATAACCGCTCCTCACGATCCATCGCACGGGTGGTCCTTCGGTTCCCCGAATAGGTCACAATTCCATCGCCTTTACCGTCCACAACATTCGCTTTCATGTAGCGCTGCGCGACGTCCACTATCGCCTGCATCTCCCGCGCAGTAATCGTTTGCATCGCACGAAACGGATTGACTCCGGCAGCAAACAAGACTTCGCTCTTATAAACATTCCCCAATCCCGCCAGCACACGCTGATTCAAGAGCACCACCGCAATCTCCGCCTCAGGATTCTCGCGACCATAAGCAGCGATGCGCGCGACGCCGCCTTCAACGGAAAAACCCTCGGACAAAATATCCGGGCCCAACTTCGGCACCTGGCCGCTTCTCGCCAGGGAGCGCGCGGTATGAAACTCCGCCACCGGAATGTTGAATCCCACCAGCCTCCCAGTCCGCAGTCCGAATCACCACACGCATTCGGGCCCGTCCCATGCGCCAGCGTTCGCCGGGACGATACAGATGCCAGCTCCCGCTCATCAACATGTGTGTCACCAGGATCAAATCGCCAGAGAAAAAGATCAGACACCACTTTCCTCGCGACTCCACCTTCTCCACGACCCTGCCCCACCAGCGGGGTGTCATCATTCACTCGAGCCAGTTTCGCCAACCCCGTTTCAAACCCGGTCACCACCTTGCCGCCAATCGCCCGTTGCAGCGCCCGCGCAGCACGATAGATTGTGTCTCCCTCAGGCATTCGCGCTCACCCCGCCGCGTTGTCCAGGCAACGGCGGCAGATTCCTCCGCACATTGAATCCCATCGCGCCCGCGGCAAATCCCGCATCGAGCAGCGGCCGCGCCATCGCACTCTCCGCCACCGCAACTCCATTCACCGTCGAAATCAACAGCCCCGCCCGCTCCGCCTCATCTTCTCCGCGCTCGCCCTGCACCCGACGAACCAGAAACTCCGCCAGGCTCCGCGCCACCTGCGACCGCTGCGGCTCCTCCTCCGGCAGAAACACCTGCAGGTTTGGATTCCCTCGCCGCAGATAAGCCACCAGCGCGCCGTCGCAGAGAATCACCCTCGCGCCCACGCTCCGCGTCAACGAAGAACCAGCATCAGGCGCTGCAGGCCATCGCATCAGCGCTCCATAGGGATTTGCCGGATCGGTTGCGGCCAGTTGCAGCATCTCGACGCGATCCGGATCCTGCTGGACCCGCAGCGAACGAAGCAGATCGACAGCGGCAGGCATCGCAAACTGCGTCGCCCCAAGATCGGCGGCAAAGTATCCTCGCCGAATCTTCCCACTCTCCTCCAGCGCCTTCATCACGTCGTAGATCGCAGAAAATCCGCCTGGCAGATTCTCCGCATGTGCGGTCTCGCGAAACACCACGCCATAGCGCGTCAACAACTGCAGCGCGATGGCATGACTCCACTCCGTGGCAGAGCGGTCGGTCGCGAACGCCGCAGCGTTCAACGCCCATCGTCCCTGTGCCGTCGGCGGAGTCGTCCGCCGCGACCGGAAGACGGCCTGCTGATTCACCCGCCGCACCGGCTTGCGCGAACTACCCGGAGGCCGTTCACAGTAAGCCCGCAGGGCCGCCATTCCATCGTTGGTCAGCAGTCCCTTCCACACCAGGCTCCAGAGCGCTTCCAGAGTTTCTCCTGGATACCCGCCACCCACGCCGTCATGCAGATCTTGAAAGAACGACGCTCCATGCCGCTTCAGATATTCAAGAATCTGTGTCTGCTTACTCACTTCCGCTTTAGAAGCGGGAATGACGTTTCCTTCGTCATCCCGCAGAACTCGCTCCGTCGGCTGCGTTGGAACAGTCGGCCAAAGAGAAGACAGCTTCTCGGCAAGATAGAGCCCGATCCGCCCATCGCGTTCTCCGATTGGATCCAGCCCAATCCACACCACCTCGCCGGCCGCAATCAACGTGTCCAGATCGGTCGGCTTATACCCCAGCACACGAGCCGGCAGAATCTCCGTCTCCAAAATCGACGCCGGCAGTGGGGCTCCCTGCAGATTCTCGATCACATCCAGCAGAGCATCCAGTCCGCGCCGCGGTTGCACCACGCCCTGCCACCGCGTAAACAGCCTGGCCAGCGTTCTCTGCTCAACGGGTTCAACTTCCTTCCGCAACCGCGCCAGCGACCTCCGCCGAATCGCACGCAGGACCTCGTTGTCGCACCACTCGCGGTGAATCCCGCCGGGCCGAAAACCACCCTCCACCACTCTGCCACTCTGCACCAGGTTCTGCAGCACCGACTCCACACTCTCCCCTGACAGATCAAATCGCGCCGCCGCCTCATGCGTCGTGAACGGCCCATGCGTTCGTGCGAATCTCCGGGTCAAATCAGTGAGAGCGTGAGGAGCCTCCTGCAAAAATGCCGAAGGCAATCCCGGCTGCAACGGTACTCCGAGCGCGTCTCGATAACGCGCCGCGTCCTCCACCGCAATCAGCCGCTTCTCTCCAGCAACGTGAATCTCCAGCACCCTTCGGGCGCGTACCAACTTCCCGACTTTGTCTGCAACATCTTCGCTCACACATCGCACACGCAGCTCTGCCCGTGTCAGATCACCCAATCGCAACAAAAGATCATGCACTCCATCCATATTTCGCGCACGATACGGTTCAGCCACACACTGCAACTGCTCCTCTGTCTCTTCAATTGCGTTGATGTCCAGGAGCTCGCGAAGGTCGGCGTCTCCCATCAACTCTTGCAGCTGATCCTGATCGATCGAAAGCGCCTGCGCGCGCCTCTCCGCCAGCGGAGCGTCGCCATCGTAGATGTAATTCGCCACATAGCTGAACAGCAGCGCCGACGCAAACGGCGAAGGCGTTCGCGAATCGACCGTATGCACCCGCAGGGAACGGTTGCCGATGCCCCGCAATATCTCCATCAACGCCGGCATGTCGAACACATCCCGCAGGCACTCGCGATAAGCCTCGAGCACGATGGGAAACGAGGCATATCGGCTGGCCACGCTCAGCAGGTCATACGCTCTCTTTCGCTGCTGCCACAGCGGAGTTCGACCATCCGCTCTCCTCCGCGGCAACAGCAACGCTCGCGCTGCACTCTCTCGAAATTTCGCCGCGAACAACGCCGTCGATCCCAACTGCCGCAACACCAACTCCGCCGCCTCTTCCGGCTCCAGCACCAACGGATCGATCGCAGGAGCCTCTTCGGTCTCCGGGAATCGCAGGACAAACCCGTCCTCCGACCACATCGTCTCCACTTCCTGTCCATTCACCGCCCGCAGCTTCGCCGTCGCGGCCATGGCCCAAGGAGCGTGAACCCTGCTCCCAAACGGCGTCAGGACACAAACGCGCCAGTCACCCAATTCATCTCGCACCCGTTCGATCACAATGTTTCGGTCATCCGGAACGACTACGGTCGCCAGTTCCTGGTCAGCCAGATAACGCAGCACATTCTCCGCCGCACCAGGGTCCAGATCATGCTCGGTCGTCAACCGCGTTACGGCTACAGCACGCGGCGCATCGCGCAACTCCCGCACCAAGACGCCAATCCTCCGCCCAAACTCAAGCGGGCGCCCCGCCTGGTCCCCATGCCAGAACGGCATCTTCCCCGCCTCACCGGGAGCGGGCGTGACCAGCACCCGATCATGCGTAATCTCATCGATCCGCCACGCCGAAGCACCCAGAATAAACGTGTCCCCCGTCCGGCTCTCGAAGACCATCTCCTCATCCAACTCGCCAACCCGCACCGGCTTGCTTCTCTCTCCGGCCAGAAAAACCCAATAAGTCCCGCGATCAGGGATCGTGCCACCATTCAGAATCGCAATCCGCTTCACCCCCGCACGCGGCGTAATCCAGTTGCGCGTCCTGTCCCATGTGATCCGAGGCCGCAGTTCGCCAAATTCATCTGACGGGTACCGCCCAGCGAGCATATCCAGCACGCTATCGAACACAGTTTGACTCAACCCGGCAAACGGTGCCGCTCCCCGGACCAGCGCGAACAATGCGTCGTAACTGATACCCGGACTCTCCTCTTCTTCCGACGCGCGCTTCGCTCTTCGTTCTGCGCCGGCAACACTCAGAGGCGGATGCGCGATCACCGCCACCATCTGCTGCGCCAGCACGTCGAGCGGGTTACGCAGAAACCGCGTCGACTCCACATGCCCCTCATGCATCGCCCGAGTCACCGCCGCACACGCAATCAAGTCGGCGCGATACTTCGGAAAGATAATCCCATGCGAAGGCGCCCCGACCTGATGTCCGGCTCGCCCGATCCGCTGCATTCCACTCGCCACTGACGGTGGCGCCTCAATCTGAATCACGAGATCGATCGCGCCCATATCGATCCCCAGTTCAAGTGAAGAAGTCGCCACCAGCGCCTTGATCTTTCCCGCCTTCAACAACTCCTCAATCTCCGTACGCTGCGCAGCCGCCAGCGAACCGTGATGCGCTCGCGCAATCGGCTCTCCGGCAAGGTCGTTCAACGCCCCGGCCAGCCGTTCCGCCACGCGCCGTGCATTCACAAAAATCAACGTTGACGTTCGCCCTTGAATGATCTCCACCAGGCGCGGATAGATCGATTGCCAGATCGACGTACGTTTCGGCCCCTGAGCGGCAGGCCCGCTTGGCTGCTCCTCTATTTCTCCAAGACGAGCCATGTCTTCTACTGGAACCTCCACCCTGAGTTCGAGCGCCTTCTTCGCACCTGCATTCACGACCGTCACCGGTCGGTAGAGCGGAGCATTCAATCCTGCATCCGGCTTCACGCCGTCATCGCTGGCCGTACTCATCAGCACGCCGGTGATGGCATCCTCTCGCTCTTGCTGCGGCGATTCCATAACCAAAGTAGTTACAGTTCCAACTCCGTTGATCGACGTCTCAGCTCCCCCCAGAAACCGAGCCACCTCCTCCAACGGCCTCTGCGTTGCCGACAGCCCAATCCGCTGCAGCCGTCTCCCGGTCAACGCCTCTAGCCGCTCCAGCGACAGCGCCATATGCGCGCCACGTTTACTCGGTACCAGCGCGTGAATCTCATCCACAATCACCGTCTCGACCGACCGCAGTCCCTCCCCGGCCTCCGAAGTCAGCAGCAGGTACAGGCTCTCCGGTGTCGTAATCAGAATGTCCCCGGGGTGCTTGCGAAACCGCGCTCGCTCCTTCGGCGACGTATCCCCGGTGCGCACGCTGATCTCGGGCATCCGCACCTCTACACCCTCGCGCTTCGCCATGTTGGCAATTCCAACCAAAGGGGATCGCAGATTTCGCTCGACATCCGCCGCCAGCGCCTTCAGCGGCGAAAGATACACCACGCGGCATCCACGTTCAGCCTGCGACGCAGTCCTCATCATCAGCTTATCGAGACACCACAGAAACGCCGTGAGCGTCTTACCTGTGCCCGTCGGCGCCAGAATCAGCGTCGAATCTCCACGTGCAATGGCCGGCCAGCCCTCTACTTGCGGCGCCGTCGGCGCGTCGAACACCGCCCGAAACCACTTGGCCGTAATTGGATGAAACAGCGCCAGCGCCGCCTCATTCGCAGCGGCAGAATCCTGCGACGTCGAAGCCACATCAGTCTTCGCGACGTCAATTTTCGGTTTGGAAGAGACTCGCGGCATCGCCCTCAAAGTGCCTGTCAGCAGCATAACTGCCAGACACTATAGGATGCACAACGGCTATCTTGTGTCGCGCCCTACTCGGAGGGTGGTTAAACCTAAGACACGTTCACAGGGTCGATAGAAGTAACAGTTTGCCGCGAACTCTACTTCAAAAAGGTTGGTTGAATCCTCAGCCTGCTCGGCATTCCCCAGCACCAGATACCCGCGGGGCGCTATCTTGCGATGAATCTCAGTGAAAAGTGTTCTCCGATCATGCTGAGAAAAATACAGCAGCACGTTTCTCAACAATACCAGGTCAAACACCGGCAGCTGCGGCATCGGTGCGCAGAGATTCGCATACCGGAACTCACACATTGATCGAATTCTTGGAAGCACCTCCCACTCTTCGCCGTCACGAACCATATACTTCAGCAGCATTCGAGCTGGCAAGCCACGGTTCACTTCCAGTCGCCGATATCGCCCCCTTTGCGCATAGTCCACCACATGCCGCGAGATGTCGGTCCCGATAATCTTCACGTCCCACCGCACAAGATCGGGGAAATATTCGGCGACCGACATCGCCAGGCTGTAGGCCTCCTGTCCGGTCGAGCTTGCCGCACTCCATATCCGCAGCTGCCGACGCTCCATCCTCTGTTCGATCAACTGTGGAAGCACAACTTCCCGCAACATCTCGAAGGTCGTCATGTCGCGAAAGAAGCTCGTCTCATTTACGGTCATGGCCTCGGCCACCGCGCGATGCAGATGAGCCGGCCTGGCGGCCTTCAACATGCTGACAAAGTCTTCAAGATTGGCTGCCCCCGACAGACGCGCGATCGGCGTCAGCCTGGTGTCGAACAACGCATTGCGGGATGGGTCGATACGGTTTGCCGACTGCTCCATCACGAGACCGCGAAGATATGCGTAGTCGGAATCAGAGCAGGCCATGGGTCATCTCCCGGCGCGGAGGGATCGCGGACGCAGCATTGGCTAAGGCTCCAGACCGTGCCGGCCGCCCTTCACTCACTCTTTGCTTCAAAGCACTCGCGATTCCCCACAACGGCAGCGTCGCACTTGCGATGCCGGCCTCGCTCACTCTGCCGGGCATTCCCCACACCGCAGAGCTTGCTTCGTCCTGCGCCAGTACAACCCCGCCGCTCTCATGCACTGCATGCGCTCCATTGAGCCCGTCTGCGCCCATTCCCGTCATCACCAGCGCCAGCGTTCCCGCGCCATACATTCGTGCAGCCGAGAAGAAAAGGTAATCCACCGAGGGCCTGCAGTGATTGAGCGGCTCTTGCTGGTGCAGCCGTACTCTGCTGCTAAGCGTGGCGGTCTCTCGCTCTTCCTCACCCGTCATCACCCGCCGGGGAGCCACTTCCATATGTGCGTCTCCCGGCGCCAGCCACACCGTTCCCGGTCGAATCGTTGCATTGTCATAGGCCTGTTCCACCCGCAACGCGCAGCATTTGTCCAGACGCTCTGCAAGCGCTCCGGTAAACAACTTCGGCATATGCTGCACGATCAGCACCGGCACAGGAAAATCCCTCGGCAGCTTCGGCAACAGTTGTTCCAAAGCGGAAGGCCCGCCAGTGGATAACCCGATCACGACAACCTCAATGGGAGAAGATGCCTGGGACGGAATCTCGTCGGACTTTTTATTCAGCGAATAGTCGGACGGAACACCTCTGTCGACTTTCTTTCTCCCTATCGCTTCCTTCGCCAACGCAGCGACTCGAGGCAACAGTTGCTGCGATAGCGACTTCATCGCTGCGTCAAAATCACGCTGCCCCGCCGGCTTCGTCACATAATCCGAAGCGCCCCGCGTCAACGCTTCCAGAGTCGATCTCGCGCCATGTTCGGTATACGCGCTGCACATGATCACCGGCAGTTCAGAGTTCTCACACCGCAGCCGGTCCAACACTTCAAGGCCATTCAGCCTGGGCATCTCAAGATCCAGCACAAGTACATCGGGACGTAGCTGTTTCACTTGTTCCAGGCACTCCACTCCATCGCGAGCGATTCCGCACAGTTCCATTAGCGGCAACTCGCTCGATCGGTCTTCCTTCTGCAGCAGAAACAGCTTCCATAGAATGCTCCGCATCACGGCGGAGTCATCCGCTGCAAGAATGCGAAGCCGCCGGTCCTCTGAAGTACTCATGTCTGATTTCCTTTGCATTTCCGTCAAGCCGCAATCACACCAAGCAAAAGCATCTTCTCCCGAAGACTCTCCGGGGTAAACGGCTTCATCAGAAACTCATCCGCCCCATTGTCCAGTGCGGTAGCAATGAACGAATGATCGGCCTCCGTCGTCACCATCATTACCTTCATGTGTGGGCCCAGCCTGGCTTCGCGCAGCGCTCTAACGCACTCCAGTCCATTCATCACCGGCATATTT
The DNA here is from genome assembly GCA_963838555.1 of uncultured Acidobacteriaceae bacterium. GTDB lineage: Bacteria > Acidobacteriota > Terriglobia > Terriglobales > Acidobacteriaceae > Edaphobacter. The sequence continues at coordinate 197,104 of CAWIRK010000001.1, forward strand.
ACATCCAGCAACATCAGGTCGAAGGTCTCTTCAGCCGCAAGGACAGTCAGTGCATCCCTCCCATCCACAGCTTCTTCGCACACGATATCCATCCGGTTTAGCAGGTGCCGCAGATACTCGCGGATAAAACTTGAATCATCGACGATCAGGGCTCGCATCCATATCTCCATTGGCGCTCTTCCGAAACAATCCCGTCTCGGAGAGTCGCGACGGGCACAGCTTTTGCGGGTCGAGCCGTACCATCAATCCGCTCTCCATCTTGTAGGCTCCATCGAACAACCATTTCCCTCGCGCCTCCAGCGTGCATGGGTTTTCTTCCAGCGTTCGCTGGCTTACCGTAACCACGCCGCCGACTGCATCAACCACAAGACCGAACCGCTCGGCAGCCTCATCGTCCTCCATCACCAGCACACAGCACCGCCCCGCGTGCGGCTCCATCCCCAACAGCGCCCGCAGATTCACAGTCGTCAGCACCTCGCCGCGATAGGGCACGACACCCGCGATGAACGCCGGCGACATCGGCACCCGCTGCAGATCGCGCTCTCCCAGGACCTCGCGTATCTTTCTGGTGTCGATCCCGAATGTGTCACTTGCCGCATAGAGCGAGCAGAGAGACACCGCATCGTTCTCTTCCTGAATCTGATCGACCGCGTCACGACCTGCGATTCTCATGCGACCTCCTGCCATGCTGGTGCGGCCTTCGTCTGAAACCTGCGTTGCACCAGCGTCAGTTTTTCCTTCACCAGAGCAAGCTCCATCCCTGCCCCATCATTGGCCGTGTCGCCCTCAAGCGGGGTCCCCGTAGAAACATCCAGCACATGCCGTACGACCATGCCCACGCGCTGCTCTGCGCCCATACTCACGTTTCCGCAGATCAGCACCGTCGCCATCACGTCTTCGCCGCGCTGCCGCATGACATCGAGGTCTGGGAGAACATTGCCCTGGTCCCTGAGCGGCAGCAACTCGCCGCGATACTGCAGCAACGGTCGCCCTCCCGCATACTCGATCCTATCCAGCGAGACGCTCTCGATCCGCTCGACCATATCCAGCGGCAACGCGGTCCGTTCCCGCGAGCGATCTTCGAAGATCAGGAACGACTCGCCAGCCGCCTCGTGGATCACCGCCTCGCCTGCCCCCATTCCCACCATCTCTTCCTCAATCGGCTTCACGCCCGCGCGAGCCGCAGTAGCACCCACGTCCAGGATCAGAGCGAGCGTTCCGTTGCCCAGAACCGTCGCTCCCGAAAACATCCCGATCTCCCGCAGCACCGGCGACAATGGCTTCACTACAATCTCCTCCGGCGACATCAGATCGTCGACGACCAAGCCATATCGGCAGCCATCGGCCTCGAGCACCGCCAGATAATGTCCCTGCGACGCCTCGGGATTATCGGGCTCCAATCCAAGAAGCCGGTCCAGCCATACCATGGGCAGCAGGCGCTCCCGCAGCCGGTAAAGCTCCGCAGACCCAATCCGTTGGACCACACGCGCAAACTCCCGCTGCGGTATATCCACCAACTCCACCAGTGCACTCTGCGGCAACGCGAAGCTCTGTCCACCACTGCGCACCACCAGCGACGGAACGATCGCAAGCGTCAGAGGGACCCTCAACCGCAGCGTCGTGCCCTCTCCCCGGCGCGATTCAACCTCAACGCTTCCGCCAACCTTTTCCACGTTGGCACGCACTACATCCATCCCAACGCCGCGTCCCGAGACCGTCGTCACTGCAGCAGCCGTGGAAAATCCCGGAAGAAAAATCAGCTGCAATGCCTCTCGCTCCGACATCCCCGCTGCCTGCTCCGGCGTCACCAGATTGCGTTCGACCGCCTTGGCCAGCACTCGTTCCATCGGAATTCCAGCGCCATCATCGGCAACCTCGATCACCACCGATCCACTCTGATGAAATGCCTTCAGCCGCACGCAGCCCTCGGCCGGCTTACCTGCCAACACGCGATCTGTCGGCGATTCAATCCCATGGTCCACCGCGTTCCTCACCGCGTGGGTCAAGGGGTCTTTGATCGCTTCGAGCAGACTCTTGTCCAGCCCCGTCTCCTGACCGGTAAATTCAACCCGCACCTCGCGGCCGCAGGTTCTCGCAAGGTCACGCACCATTCTGGGAAACTTGCCGAACAGATTCCCGACGGGCTGCATCCGCGCCTGCATCACCGTCTCGCGCAGGTCGGCGGTTACGCTATCCAGCCGCCGCGCCAGCTCGGGAAAATTCGCCGATGCCATATCGCTCTGCAGCATCTGGTTGCGGGTCAACACCAGCTCGCCCACCAGATTCATCATTCGGTTCAATACATCGACGTCGATGCGCAACGTCTTGTCATTCGCTGCTCCGTTTCTCTCACTGTTTGCCGTTGCAGATCCCGGGGTCGATATCGTATCCTCCGCTTTTGGTGAAGCGGGGACAGCACCGGTATCAACGACCGCGTGAAGCAGCGCAGGCTCAATTTCGGTCGGCGGCATCGCTCCATTCAGCAGAGCAAGCTTCGCAATCAACTCGCCGTCTTCATCCCCCGACCGCGTTCCTTCGCCACCGGTCTCCTCAATCAGAACCAGAATGGCACGCAAGCCATCCAGCAGATGCAGTAAACCGCTGATCAGCTCCGACGTCACTGCGAGTCGTCCCTCCCGGAGCGAACCCAGCAGATGTTCTCCCGCATGCGCCAGCTTCTCCAGACGGTCGAACCCAAGAAATCCCGTCGTCCCTTTGATCGTGTGCACGGAGCGGAAGATCTCCCCCAGCAATCCGGTGTCGTCAGGCCGCGTCTCGAGCTCAGTAAGGCACCGCTCCATCCGGTCCAGCCCTTCCTGGCTCTCCGCAATAAATTCTTTCGTCAGGTCGTCCACATCTCTTATATCGGGCGCGCGACCTTAATCATTAGCGCAACACGACTTGCTATCATCCATCGCACCCGGTAGCCTCACTCATATCATGTCTCCGAACCAGGACCCGAAGCGGGACTCGAACCCATACCCAAACCAAGACTCGCCGAGCGATCCCAACCCTGTCTCGGCCGCGCAGGCCGCGGATCTGCAGCAACGCGCCATCGCCGTCGCCCACCACGCCTACTCGCCTTATAGTCACTTCCGCGTCGGCGCCGCTGTCCTGCTTTCGGACGGTACTATCGTCACCGGCTGCAACGTCGAAAACGCCTCCTACCGTCTCACCGTCTGCGCCGAACAGGCCGCCATCGCCTCCGCCGTCAGCCTCCGCGGCCCCCAAATCCGTATCCGTGCCATCAGCGTCGCCAACCTCAACAACACCGCGAGCCAGCCCTGCGGAGCCTGCCGCCAAACCATTCACGAGTTCAGCACTCCCGATACCATCGTCTTCTTCCCCGGCGAAAAAGGCGCCATCGCCCAAACCACAATCGCAGACCTGCTCCCAGCCGCCTTCCGTTTGACAACCGAGCACTGAACCACTGAAAACTCGCATGTCCATCCACCCTATCGACGTCATCCTCCACAAACGCGACGGCCTCGCTCTCACCGACGCTGAGATCCGCGCCTTCATCCTCGCCATCGTCCATCGCACCCCAAAGAAACAGCTCGTCACCGACGCCCAGATCGCCGCCTTCCTGATGGCCGTCTTCCTCCGCGGCCTCGATTCCAGAGAGCTGGCCACACTCACCGGGGCCATGCGGTTTTCCGGAGAGGTCGCCTACACCGAAGCGCTCAACACGTTCGCCATCGACAAGCACTCCACCGGTGGAGTTGGCGACAAAACATCGCTATTGATCGCCCCGATCCTCGCGGCGGCCGGCCTCGCTCGTCCCACCTCCGAAGGAGTTCCAGGAATCGTCGTCCCCATGATTAGCGGGCGGAGCCTCGGCCACACCGGCGGCACGCTTGACAAACTCGAGACGATCCCGGGCTTCAATACCCAGCTGTCCTTCCCGGAGATGCGCGACGTTCTCAAGCAGTGCGCCGCCGCCCTCATCGGCCAGACTCCCACAATCGTCCCCGCCGACCGCATCCTCTATGCACTGCGAGACCACACCGGCACCGTCGAATCTCCCTTCCTCATCACCGCCAGTATCATGAGCAAAAAACTCGCCGAAGGCCTCAACGCCCTCGTCCTCGATGTCAAAGTCGGCTCCGGCGCCTTCATGCCGACTTACGAAAAATCAAAATTCCTCGCCGAACTCATGGTGGAAACCGGCGAAGCCTCGGGCACACGCACCGCCGCACTGCTCACCACCATGGACGAGCCTCTGGGCCGCTTCTCCGGCAACTGGGTTGAGGTCTGGGAGTGCGTCGACATCATGAAGCAGCATCGTCACCCCATGTCGCGCGACCTCATCGAACTCTCGAACATCCTCTCTGGCTGGATGCTCCACCTCGCCGACCGCGCCGACACCCCCGAAGATGGAGCAAAGCTCTCCGATGAAATCCTCCGCAGCGGGGCCGCCTACAAAGCGTGGCTCAAGATCATCGACGCACAGGGCGGCGATACTTCGCTCTTCGAAGACCCCGCCGCGCATCACAAACCCACCGCCACTCGCACCCTCACTGCCTCAACCGCCGGCTATCTCGCCGCGATGGACTGCAAACAGGTAGGCTGGGCCGTTCAACGCCTCGGAGCAGGCCGCGCCGAACCAGGCGCCCCGGTCTCCGCCCACGCCGGCATCGAGATGCACGCCAAACTCGGCGACAAACTCGAACTCGGCGAGCCCCTCGTCACTCTCTTCGCCGAAGATTCCATGCTCCTAGACGAACCCGAGGCAATGCTCCGGGAAACCCTTCAAATCAAGCAGACCGCACCTAAACTCCAGCCCCTCATCCGCGAAATCATTACGAAAGCCCTCTCTCCCGCCAGCTGATCGACCAGAATCTCGCACTCGCCTTCAACCGGAAACAGAAAAAAGACCCGAGGACTAAGTCCCCGGGCCTTTTTCCTGAAGCACGGAACAACTAGTAGAGCGCAATCATAACCTCGCTATTGACTGGCAGCCCTGCTACTTCTGTCTCTGTTCTTGCCCGCTTTTCCTGCTTCGTAGTGGGCAGCTGAACATTGAGCGACGACTGTTCGGAACGAATCTCACAGAGGAAGTACTGATCGCCATATTTGTGGAATACCAGTTGGTTAACTTTGTGTTTTTGTTCTTCAGCCGGCATCGCCACAGCCAATGCGTTGGCATGCTGCGTCCGGTCTGAAATCTTCAGGATGCGAGGACTGGTCACATCGGTACCGAGCGTGTAATTGCCAGCGGGCAGCTGTTTGCCGTTAACCGAGAAGCTGAACGGAATGGTAGCCTGCACTGCGTAATCTTGCGCGATAGCCTTGCCGGCTGTAATAAACGTGGCTGCGATGAAGAGAGCGATTGCTGTGATGTGTTTCATGACGGTTCTCCTTTTTGAGGTTTCTTATTCGGGCCCTTATGCGGCTCCGGATTACTTACTCTTCAGGAGCTTTGCTGTTACGCCCGGATATATTGCATGCCCATGGCCAAACCGCGCTGAACTCCAGCCCTCCAGCTGCATTGGCGTATTTGCAATGACATACAGCCGCAGCGTTGATTCGCGACGCCCCGCCAGGCTTCCGTGCTCAGTTCCAGCGGTATCCGAACGGTTACCCGCGAGTATCCGTTCGGTTCCCGCTAACCGCGAATATCTGCCTATCCGCCGGTTCAGCTACACTTTGACGCATCGGAGACCACCATGAAGCCCCGGCTTCTCGCCATCGCAGGATCGACAACCAATACCGTCCGGCAATTGGTCGACGGACAGATATCGATTGGCCGCGATGAGGCAAATCAGTTGTGCCTCATCGATTCCGCCGTCTCTCGCAGGCATTGCGCAATTCAGCAGGTTGACTCGCAATTTGAACTCGTCGATCTGGATAGCCACAACGGCACCTTTGTGAATGGGGTGCCAGTAGGGCGCAAATTCATTGACCACGGCGATATGATTCGCATCGGCAACTCCGAGTTCGTCTTTCTAACCCACGAAGGCGAATCGTTCCCGAGCGTCAGAATGCGTCCGAGTGAAGCCTCTTCCACTTCTACGCTCACTACGCTGCGAATGAAGTTGCCAGTTGCAATTCCAACATTTGGGGCCGAGGTCGGACGCATGGCGCGTGACCTGGCCGCCCTCTTCAGAATCAGTAACGTCATCAACTCCATTCGCGACTCTGAACTTCTGCAGAGCGAACTTCTGCGGCTGATCTCTGAAGTGGTTCCTGCGGACCACGGGGCCGTCGTTCTGCATACTGATCTCGATGAAGAATCAAGCTCGATCTGCACCTGGAGCCGTCAGCCCGACGCGGCGCAAAAGATCGAGATTCAACAGGACCTCGTTCATCGCGCGATTTGGGAACGGTCCGCCATCTTTTCAAACGCCGATGCAGGTTCGAGCGACACACACAACGTCCTTTGTCTGCCGCTCGTGGCCGTCGAAAGGACCATCGGCGTTATCTATCTCACGTCACTTCGGCCTGCACCGCCGTTTCGCGAAGACCACATTCACTTCCTCGATTCGGTCTCCCGCATCGCGGCCGTTGCCCTTGAAAACATCATCGCCCTCGACGTCCTGCGGTCCGAAAATCAGCGCTTGAAACGGGAGCTCAACCCTGCCGGTAACCTGGTCGGCGAAAGCCGGCAAATCCGCCAGTTGGGGGAGTTCATCTCCCGCGTCGCGCAGAGCGATTCCACTGTGCTGATCCGGGGAGAGAGCGGCACCGGTAAAGAAGTTGTCGCGCGCTCTATCCATCACGGCAGCCCTCGACAAGAACGACCCTTCGTCGCCATCAACTGCGCCGCAATCCCGGAGACGCTACTCGAAAGCGAACTCTTTGGACATGAAAAGGGGGCATACACCGGCGCAGTCGGGATGAGGAAAGGCAAACTCGAAGCAGCCGATGACGGAACGTTATTTCTCGATGAGATTGGGGAGCTGGCTCCCCCTATGCAGGCCAAGCTGCTACGAGTCCTGCAACAGAAGGAGTTCGACCGGGTTGGAGGAACGCACCCTGTCCCCTTCAAGGCGCGCGTCCTGGCCGCAACCAACAAAAATCTGGAACAGGCAATCAAGGCAGGAGAGTTTCGCCAGGACCTCTACTACCGGCTCAACGTCGTCTCCGTCACGGTGCCGCCCCTGCGTGAACACCGCGAAGACATCTCGCTGCTCGCCCTCTTCTTCGCAGCAAAATACGCGCAAAAGGCCAAGCGCCCGTTCAAAGGCATCTCACAAGAGGCGCGAACCCTGCTGATGAACTACAGCTGGCCTGGCAACGTTCGCGAATTGGAAAATGCTATCGAGCACGCCATCGTGCTCGGCCTCACCGAAGAGATTCTTCCCGAAGACCTGCCCAGCGGAATACTGGAGGAGCAATCCGCAAACCTCGAAGGCGCTAGATACCACGACACGCTCAACCAGTCCAAGAAAGAGCTCATCCTGAGCGCCCTGAGAGAAGCAAAGGGAAGCTATCCCGACGCCGCGCGGATACTAGGGGTCCACCCCAAGTATCTGCACCGCCTCGCGAAGAATCTCAATCTCAAATCGGAACCGATCTAACCATTTTCCCTCGGAAATCAGATGTCTTTCTCGAGCACAACAAAGTGCAAATCGTCGCGCAGCGGTCTGCCAAACCGTTCGTCGCCGTAGGGAAAAGGTTGCGTCTCCCCGGTCAACGTATACCCCCGCCGCTGATACCACGCGATCAGCGTGTCCCGGACATTCACCACCGTCATCCGAATACGACGGCCACCACGCTCTCTCGCGAAGTCTTCCGCGGCCGCCAACAGACCACGCCCCAGTTGCCGCTTTTGCAGATCGGGCCGGATCGTCAGCAGCCCGAGATACCATACGCCTTCCTTCCGCTCTTCGAGCAGGACAGTTCCCAGTAGCGGTCCATCCGGATCGTCCCGATAAATCAGCAACTGTGCTTCGGGGTTTGAGGCCAGATCTTCTCTCAGCAGAGATTCATCCAGGCGCTGCCCTTCGATGAATACTGCCTCGGTGTTCCAACTCGCAATAGAAGCGGTGCCTCGAAACGCCACGTTTGCCAGTTCTACGATCGCAGCATAATCGGCTTCAACTGCAGTATGGAGCAACATTCGTAGCAGTGTACGATGCTCCCAATCGCACCGACAACCAGCTCGCACCGAAGGAACTGCCTCATCCGCGCGGCAGCATAAGGATGCGCCACAGTGGAAGACACAACAACAGCGTCGCCAACGCGATCAGTGCGAGGCGAATCTTGTGCGCCCGAAATCGCTGGCTGATCGCAGTCAGCAGAAGCACAGTCGCCAGCGTTACGGTCACCCGTACATACTGATCTCCCGTCTCCCGCGCCTTCGTGCCCCGCTCAAACAAGTCTGTAGCTTCATGGTCTAATCTGGTGAACTCCGCGGCATTGTTGTCGCGATACTCCGGCATCAGCGCCGGACCTGCAGGCGCGTCCGGGTTGTGGAGAGGATCGGTCTTCTTCCAGGCCTCAAACGCGGGACGAAAATCCGGCAGAAAACGGCGCTCGAAGAGTTCAGCCAGATTGGTTTCTCCGTGGACCTCTGCCTTCAACCACTCATTGACATTGGAGGCGTCATATTGCCGCTCCTGATTGCTGCGCACAGAAAATGCCTGGGCTTCTACCCGCAACCTGCTGGAACGTCCGTAAAGCTCGCTCTGCTGCGAGTCCCAACGCGCAGCCTGATAGCCGCTCCAGGCCGTCGTACACGCGACAAGTGCCAGAACAATCGCTTCAACTATCTCCAGAATCTCATGGATACGCGAAGGCTCATGGCTTCCATGCCCCCGCCCCTCATTCAAGTGGTGGGCAACCTCAATGTTCATTCCCCCGCTTTCCGGCATACGTTCCCCTCCGTGCATCCGTCCTGTGTCACCGTCGCCTATCCTCCTGCCACTGCGCCCACGATCAACAACGGCTCCTTTCCGTTCGCAACCGCCTCCGGCAATAACGCGTCCGGAGATTCATGCGACAGATCCTCTTCACACGCAAAGAACCGCAGAAACGATCGTCGTTTCAACGACCCATGGTCGCGGATCGTCCCCTGCAACATCGGATACCTGGCCTCAAGCGCATCCAACACCGACCGCTGCGTCACCGGGCCCGCCACCTCGAGCGTCACCTCACCCCTGACGGCTGCCAACGTTCGCAGATGCGCCGGCAGCTCCACCCGGATCATGCGAGCGTCTGAACTTCCACCGACAAAACCGCCGGCAGGTCCCGCACAATCGGCGTCCAGCTATCTCCCCCGTCCCTCGACCCGTACACCTGGCCCCCGGTCGTCCCGAAGTACACTCCGCACGAATCCAGCGCATCGACCGACATCGCATCCCGCAGCACATTCACATAGCAATCCTTCTGCGGCAGCCCCTTGGTCAACGGCTCCCACTCATTGCCGCCGCTCTTGCTGCGATACACCCGCAGCTGTCCATCGAGCGGATAGTGCTCAGAGTCGCTCTTGATGGGCACCACAAAGATCGTCTCCGGCTCATGCGCATGCACATCAATCGCAAACCCGAAATCCGTTGGCAGGTTCCCGCTGACCTCCTGCCACGAACCGCCGGCATTATCGCTCCGCATCACATCCCAGTGCTTCTGCATAAATAATGTTTCAGGCCGCGACGGGTGCATCGCGATATGGTGAACGCAATGTCCCACCTCCGCATCCTGATCTGGGATGGTCCCCGACCTCAGCCCCTTGTTGATCGGCAGCCACGTCTTTCCACCATCATCGGTCCGGAACGCCCCCGCCGCAGAGATCGCAATAAAAATCCGCTGCGGATCGCTCGGGTCCAGAATGACCGTATGGAGACACATACCACCGGCACCCGGCTGCCAGTGCGGGCCCGAGCCATGTCCGCGCAACCCTGAAAGCTCCTCCCAGTTCTGTCCGCCATCCGCCGAGCGAAACAGCGCCGCATCCTCTACCCCGGCATACACCTCATCCACATTTTTCAGCGACGGCTCCAGATGCCATACCCGCTTGAACTCCCACGGATGCGGGGTGCCGTCGTACCACTGGTGTGTTCCCGGCACACCGTCGTAGGCAAACTTGTTCCCCACCGGCTCCCACGTCTTCCCGCCATCGTTCGAGCGCTGGATCACCTGCCCAAACCATCCGCTGGACTGGGACGCATACAGACGGTTCGGGTCCACCGGCGATCCCTTGACGTGATAAATCTCCCACCCCGCAAAGTGCGGCCCGCTGACATCCCACTTCTCCCGCTTTCCATCGGAAGTCAGCACAAACGCCCCTTTGCGCGTGCCAACCAGCACTCTCACCTTACTCATCGCTCATCTCCTTGATCGCGTTTCGCCACACATTCCTGGCCCAAATCCAGTCGCTTAGTCCAGTCCGCACATGCGAGCCAATTTATCATCAAAGGCACCACAAAATCCCGCCACTCTACCGCGCCTTGAACGAGATAATCAGCTGATCGAGTGGCATTGCGCCCTTCACTTGCTGCGCGGGCGAGATCGGCGTAACCGCAAGCGGAGTTCCATTCGCTTCCGCTTCGTCAAAGGCTTTTGTTCCCGGAGACTTCCCCGTAATCTCAAAATTTTTGATCTCATACGGCAAACCATTGGCCGCAAGCGACGACGGCCTGTTGATCACCTGGAAGTGAAGATGCGGCGCGACTGAGTTGCCAGAATTTCCCACCAACCCCAGTAGTTGCCCCGCATTGACTCTCTGGCCTACGCGGACCTGAATGGTTCCCGGTTGCATATGCGCGTACATTGCATATCGTTGTTCCCCAAGATCGAGAATGACCGAGTTTCCATCGGCCTCCTCCAGTGAGATATTGGTAGGGTATTGACCCGGTGTCTGCTCCGGAAGCCCATCGATAACTGCCGCGACTACCGCATCAGCAACCGCAACTACGGGCTTGCCAAAGATCGTGTAGCTCTCGAGCTTCTCTTGAGGACCTGCGTAAATGCGGCCTTGCGCATCCAACTCCTCCCAATCGACCGCATAACGCTGGGCCAGCCACACGTGGCCGCTGACGGGCAGCGCAGCGCGTGTGTGTCGGACCGCGTCGCAGCAGGAATCGGCCGAGACGTATCGCTCGCCATGCAGTGGAGGACCGATCGATACCACTGTCTGGCGGTCCACCGTAACCTCGCCGCCACTCTCCGTGATCTCCTGCCGTCCCGGGGGCGCCGCACTCGCATGGATCGTGACCCGGTGAGAGAGGTGAGTTGGAATCGGCGCTCCGGGACCAAGCGTAATGTGGAGAAATAGCAATCCCTGCGCGCTCCCAGCCAGCTTTCCCGCAGATTCTCGCAGCCCGGCAGCCTGCAGCCGCCCTGCAATCGTGGCAGCGTTAAGGCTCTGCAGCACATCCTCGCCGCTAAGCACCTCAACCTTTTCCACCGAAACATCCCCGCTGGAAAAATTCGTCATCCACAGCTCATAGACAAGGTGCACCCGCCCATCCGAGCCTATAAAAGGTACCGGCGGATCCTGCACATCGAGCAACAGCGGTGTCATGTTCTCTGTCTCGCCGGCACGTCCCGCCGAAGCATGAACCACAACCGCCACCGAAAGCAGCACAGAGAAAAACCGGCTAAAAAGGTGCATGGCAATATTCCTGATGCGTGTTCGGATTGCATATGAATGGCCCATTTGCAATAGGGCGAAAGCGGCCCTATGTGGAGAGCCCGAAAGCGGAGCATGAATCTCTCGAACCAACCGGCTCAGCCCGTCACAGACCAGCCTAGCCGAATTAAGAGCTCATCACACACCGGAAGACAACTAAATCCCTAGGTGCCTCACCCGCCCACCCGTTACACTCATCCCAACCTTTACCCGAGCCTTCATCCGCGCAGGAGCCCACCCTTTGGCACGATTCACCGGTCTACTCGGCCTCATCACCTTCCTTGGCCTCGCCTATGCCTTCTCCACCAACCGCCGCGCCATCAACTGGCGCACCGTGGCCTGGGGCCTTGGCCTGCAGATCATCTTCGCCTTCCTCGTCATCAAGTGGACCTTCGGTCAGCGCGTCCTCAGCAGCATCTCCTCGGTCATCACCGGCCTCCTCGGCCACTCTGCTGACGGCTCCTCCCTAGTCTTCGGCCGGATGGGCACCCCTGGTGACGCGCTCGCTACCCTCGCCTTCGCCGTCCTCCCCACCATCATCTTCGTCTCTGCTTTCTTCGCCATCATGTACCACATCGGTCTCATGCAGCAGATCATCAAGGCTGTCGCCTGGATCATGCAGCGAACCATGGGAACCTCCGGCGCCGAATCCACCAACGTCGCCGCCAGCATCTTCATGGGCCAGACAGAAGCCCCGCTGACCATCCGCCCCTTCCTCGCCGGAGCGACCCGTTCCGAACTCATGACCATCATGACCTCCGGCATGGCCCACGTCTCAGGCGGCATCATGGCCGCTTACATCAGCTTCGGCATCAACGCCAAGGACCTGCTCTCCGCCGTCATCATGACCGCCCCCGGCACCATCCTGGTGGCAAAGATGCTGGTGCCCGAGACGGAAGTCCCCGCCACCGCTGGCACCGTCCACATGCCACCCAACGAAGAACACAAGAACGAAAACTTCGTCGCCGCCATCGCACGCGGCACCATCGACGGCGGCCAGCTCGCCTTCAACGTCGCCATCATGCTCATCAGTTTCGTCGCCCTCGTCGGCCTCGCCAACGCCATCATGCTCGGCATCTCCAACTTCGCCTGGGCGCATGGCCACATCCCGTTCCCTCACTCCCTCAACGCCATACTGGGAGTCGTAGGCGCACCCATAGCTTGGCTCATCGGCATCCCCTGGACCGAAGCCCGCACTATCGGCAACCTCCTCGGCACCCGTACCATGATTAACGAGTTCGTCGCCTTCACCCAACTCGGCCTGCTCAAATCCACACTGACCCCCACCAGCTTCTCCATCGCCACCTTTGCCCTCTGCGGTTTCGCCAACGTCGGCAGCATCGGTATGCAGATTGGCGGCATTGGAGCGCTCGTCCCCAATCGCCGCAACGACCTAGCGCAACTCGGCCTTCGAGCCATGCTGGCCGGAACCGTGGCCAATCTCATGTCCGCCAGCATCGTCTCCATGCTCATTAAATAGTCCGCACTGTCAAAAAGAAGAACCCAGATCGCGCTTCACCGACTCATACCATCAACACACCGAGCACCGCAGGAGTCTATGGATCCGCAGAACGCTTCTACTCTCGCCGCAAATAAAGCCCTCGCCCTCAAAGCCCTCACGGGCATCTTCAATGATCGTGACTTCTCTCTTTTCGACAAAATCTTCGCTCCCGATTACATCCAGCACAATCCTACCGTCGCAACCGGCCGCGCGGGCCTGAAGGAGATCGCTCCGCATCTCTCTCCAGAACTCCAGTACACGCCAGGCATCATTGTTGCGGAAGGCCATTACGTGATGATTCACGGCCGCTACATTGGCTGGGGGCCAAAGCCTCTCGTCGGCGTCGATATCTTTCGCATCGCCGACGGACTCCTCCGCGAACACTGGGACGTCCTCCAGGAGGAGGTACCTGCCGCCCAGACCAAGAGCGGCAACCCCATGTTCACGAACCCGCAACCTTCCTGATTCAGGCCGAAAAAGAACGCTGCACCACTTACTCAAGCCACAAGCTTCAGATAATTCGGCTCGTCCGCAATCGTCTTGTACCGAAACTGCCGGACGATCTTCGGCCCCTTCAAAAAGAAGATGCCCTGCATCTGGTGGCCATCTTCTTTGATCATCCCGATTCCATGCTTGAAGAGCGCACCCTTCAGCCATCCCCTCCACACCGAAGGCTGAAACAACGTCAGCGCCGGATTCATTCGCGGCAGCGCGAACAAAGGAAGCTGATACACCCGCGCCTCCGGATCGCTCACCCGCTCGACATCTCCAATCCCGTAGTACTCGAAGAACGGCTTCGCCCGCTCCGGCGTTCCCAGATGCACAAACACTGGCCGCACCCCGCGCTTATCCAGCTCGCCCTTCAAATCGGCCACATCGCTGATAGCCTGCCGGCAAAACGAACACCCGAAGTGCCTCAAAAATACCAGCAGCACAGGCGAAGCCTCAACCAGCGTCAGCAAGCTCGCACCCGACTCGGTATGAATCGAACCCAGCGTCGGCGCAATCTCGTCCCCAGAACTCGTCCCCGCGCTTACCATCGACGGCAGCCTTTCCTCGCTGTTCCCACGGTGCCCCCATTCAATAAGGCAAGAGTATACCTCCGTGTCGTCGTCATTGGAGACAGGAAGCTCTAGGTCGTAGCAAGCAAAACCCGGCTAGCGCCACCCGCCCAGAATCGCTCCCATCACCACCAGAGCCACCGTTAGATAACCTCCGTTCACCAGAACATAGCTCCACGGCCGCTGCTCAAACAACGAAACAATCCCGATCCCCATCGCCACCCAGCCAAACCCTGCGAGAAACCCAGCTGTCGCGCCCCAGGCAAGATTCGTCTTCGGATCGTTCAAAAACATCGCCAGGTTCAACGCCATCACCAGACTCAGGACAAAGCTGATCACGAAGATCCTCGCGCCAGCAGGTGGCGGCTCATTCGCTCCAAAACCGTTCGCCTTCTTCCACGCCCCACCAAACAGAAACGGAGCATACCAAAGCCCGCCCAATACGAAGGCAGAGATCGCCGCCACCAGAACCGCCCAAAGATTCAATCCATGAAAGCCCATGCGCAACTCTCCTTTGAAATAGAAATCCCGCTACTTCGTCCAATCGATGGGCCCATTCACAAACCGATGATGCAGCGTCGCCAGCAACTGCGCATTCCCGACCGTCAAATACTCATACGCCTTCACCCACTCCTCACCCTCTTTCCATCCTGTCTGCGTCAACCGCACAATCGTGGAGTCGCCCTTCGCCTCAAACTGAAACCGCGCCTTCGTCCGCGTAGCTCGAACCATTGGAAACTTATCGGGAGCCAGCGCCGACAGGACCAGCTCCTTCTCCGGGATAAAACTCAGAATCGTGCCCCCGCCCGTACTGCCCCCGGGGAAGTGCGCCGTCCACTCCCCACCCTCCTTCAAATCAACAACCGCGCCCGGCGTCAGCCAAGTGCTCAACCCTGCGCTTGTTGTAAACGCCTCCCACACTGCGTTGAGCGGAGCGGGGACCGTCACCTCCAACACCAGAACTTTGTCGGCCACAACCATCTTCCCCGGCTTCTCAGGACTCTGAGCAACTAACGTGGACACACTCAGCGCAAATACAAGAAAAATAGTTCTCATCTGAATCCCCTCTTGGTTGGTCGTTCAAGTAAATCCCGGTATACTGACTCTGTCAAGCACTTTCTCACCATGCCCCCAGCCCTCCCCACCCGCGACCGCCTCATCAACTCCGCCCGCTACCTCTTCTGGGAGCGAGGATTCGCCGGAACCAGCATGGCCGACCTCCTCGCCCACGCCGACGTCAACTCCGGCAGCTTCTACCACTTCTTCGAGAGCAAGGAAGCCCTCCTCCGCGAAGTCCTCAACGGCTACCTCGACGCCCTGCGCCCCATGGTCGTCGACCCCGCCTTTGCCCAGACCGACGAGCCTGTCGAACGCATCTTCGCCATCCTCGCCGGCTACCGCGGCCGCATCCTCCAGACCGATTGCAAGTACGGCTGCCCCCTCGGCCGCCTCGCCCTCGAGATCGATCCCGAAAACCGCCCCGCCCACAAACTCATCGCAGAAAACTTCCAGGGCTGGATCGGCGCCGTCCGCGAGTGCATCGACCAGATCAAGCCCCGCCTCCCCAAAGGCACTGACCCCGACGCCCTCGCCACCTACGTCCTCGCCGTCATGGAAGGCGGCGTCATGATCTCCCGCTCCTACGTCTCCGTCGAACCCTTCGACCGCGCCGTCAAACAACTCCGCCAGCACTTCGCACTCCTCCTCGCGCCACAAAAATCCCAGCCAAAGCCCAGGCGCGCCAAAATCAAAGCGCTAGACCGCTGAAAGTTCTCAGTTGTCAGTTACTGCGAACAGAGAACTGACAACGGGCAACTGCTCTTTTCCGCTAAACTGGTGCCGGGGACAAACACATGGAACCCGTACTGATCCAGCAATTCTTCCTCGGCTGCCTCGCCCACGCCTCTTACATCGTGGCATCTGAAGGCGTAGCCGCCGTCATCGATCCCCAGCGAGACGTCGACCTCTACCTCGACTTCGCCCGCGAAAAAAGCCTCTCCATCGAACACATCATCGAGACTCATCTCCACGCCGACTTCGTCTCCGGCCATCACGAACTAGCCCAGCGTACCGGCGCCCGCATTTACCTCGGCGAAGACGCCCACGCGACCTTTCCTCACACCGCCATCAAAGACGGCGACACCCTCCAGTTCGGCAACGCCCGCTTCAACTTCCTCCACACCCCCGGCCACACCATCGAAGGCATCTGCGCCGTCCTCACCGACCTCGCCTCCCCTTCGCAACCGCGAGCCGTCTTCACCGGAGACACCCTCTTCGTCGGCGACGTAGGCCGCCCCGACCTCTCCGCCGACCACACCCCCCAGCAACTAGCTGCCCTGCTCTACCAAAGCCTGCACGAAAAACTTCTCACCCTCCCCGACGACACCGAAATCTTCCCCGCTCACGGAGCCGGCTCTCTCTGCGGCCGCCAGATGGGGGCAGAGCGCTCCTCTACCATCGGCAAGCAGCGCCGTACCAACTACGCCCTCCTCGCGCGCAGCGAGGAAGAGTTCATCCATCTCCTCACCGACAGCCTGCCCCCACGCCCCGAGTACTTCGGCCGCGACGTCGAGCTCAACCGCCAGGGCGCCTCCTCCATCAACCAACTCCCGCCGCCCGTCCCGCTCAACGCACCCGAGGTTCTCCGCCTTCAATCCGAAGGCGCCATCGTACTCGACACCCGCCCCGCAATGGAGTTCGCCGTCGCCCACGTCCCCGGCTCCGTCCACATTGCGCTCTCCGGCCAGTACGCCTCCTGGGCCGCCCGCATCCTCGGCCTCGACCGCCGCATCATCCTCGTAGGCGAAGACGCCGATCAACTCCGCGAATCGCAACTCCGTCTCGCCCGCGTTGGCATCGAGCACGTCGACGCCTACCTCGAAGGCGGCATCACCGGCTGGATTCACGCCGGCTACGAGCTCGACTACATCCCCCAGGTCTCCGTGCAGGAGTTAGCCGACCTCCAGGAAAAAGAGAAGGACCACCTCGCCATCCTCGACGTCCGGGAGCCCGGCGAAGTCGAAACCGGAGCTTTCGAAAACTCCATCCGCATTCCCTTAGGCCAACTAGCTGACCGCACCAGCGAGCTCGACCCCGACAAGCTCATTGTCGTGCATTGCAAAGGCGGCTACCGCAGTTCCATCGCCACCAGCATCCTGCGCCGCGCAGGACTCCAGGAGATCGCCGACCTCACCGGGGGTTACGACGCTTGGAAATCCGCCGAGTTCCAAAAGTCGCTCACCCTATAATCGCCATCAATCAGGCCGTTCCATTAACCTGCAGTTCGAGCTCCAATCCATCAATCTCCAGACCTGTCAGTTTTGACAGTATGGAGTACTATTCCCACGTAGCAATGTCTATAAACAGTTATGTCGTTGGTTACATAAGTGATTCCGATGTTATTGTCTGGTTGCCGAAGGGCTTGGGTAAGGACCACAGAAGAGCTACAATCTCCTTATAACCTTCTGGGCCCTCGTTTAGCGATATCAACAGCGTGTGTGTGTGCCACCTGACTTGCCACGGTAGTGAACGGCGCGTGATCGAAATGTTGACTGAACGACCGATCGAACGATCATGCAAAAATACCTCCTCCCGGAAGCGTGTTCCCGCGTCTGAACGGAATCAGAACTATCTGCGGATTCGGTCGTCATGGGATCGCCCCAGCAGGCTCTCCGCCAGTGGGTGCTTTGTCGTTCTTGGCCTTCTTTTGTGCGTCCTGATCCATCCGGCCGCCACGGCACAGCCCGCTGTCAAGAACGTACTCATTCTGCATAACTGGGCCAGTCTTCCTCAGTCGTGGGGCTTGATGGAATCCACGGTACGGGCTCGTGTCCCGGGGCAGATCAACTTTTATACCGCTTCCGTCGAAAACCCGCGATTCGACGAGGAAGAGTATCGGCAGAGCCTCGCAGAGACCATCCGCCGTGGCTACAGTGGGGTAAAGCTGGACCTTGTCGTCGCGGCTACCTATCAGGTGCTTCAATTCACGATGCAGTACCGCGACAAGATGTTTCCGGGCGTGCCGATCGTCTTTACTGATGTTGGCCGTCAGGAAGCGGAGAAGATGTGGCCTGGCGTCACCGGTGTGATCGTTCCTCTGGGGATGCGGGAAACCATCGACCTCGCGCTTCGTCTTCAGCCAGATACAACTACGGTCGCAGTTATCTCCGGCGTATCCCAGTGGGACAAGTACTGGTTGTCCGTCGCACACTCCGAACTTCTTCTTCATCAGGACAAGGTGAAAGAGATCGACATCGTCGGACCCGCAGGCCATCAGGTTCTTGATAGAGTTGCTGAACTCCCTCCTCATACGGTGGTTTTGTTTCAGCTCAGACCGGATGACATGGCTCAGCCCGCGTTCGAGCCGATCGATATTCTCACTGTGGTCGCACAGCGCATGCCCACTTATTCCGCCTGGCCAGGCCTCGCTTTGAATCGCGGCGGCATTGGTGGATCGTACCGTGATTTGCCAAAAGAGGCTGTGTTGAATGGGGAAATAGCCGCCCGGATGCTGTCAGGGGAACGGCTTGAGGACGTCCCCATTGTGCACGATCCCGATCTTCAGGTCCACGTGGACTGGCGGACGCTTCAGCGCTGGCACATCCCGGATTCGGCGTTGCCGCCAGGCGCCATGATCGACTACCGGCAGCCTACTTTTTGGCAGCGCGAACGGAAATACATTGTGATTGCCATGATCCTGATTGCCGGTCAAGCCTTGTTGATTGCGGGCCTGCTGTTGCAGCGAACGCGCAAACGAAAGGCCGAAGCCGTTCTGCGCGAAAGTGAAGAGCGCTTCCGGGTCATGGCCGATACCACCCCGTCGCTTGTCTGGATGTCCGACGAACGAGGCAGGATTACCCACCTGAATGGCCGTCGAATCGCATTTACAGGCCGCGATCCGGACGCAGCGTACGGCGACATCTGGGTCACCTACGTTCATCCCGACGATATAGAGCGTGTGTTGGCAACATTCTATGAGGCGTTGAAGACCAAACAACCATTCTCACAAGAGTACCGTCTGCGTCGAAGCGACGGAGTCTACCGCTGGATGTTCGATGTGGCGTCCCCACGAGTCAACGGTGATGGATCGTTTGGAGGATTTATTGGGTCGGCGATTGACACAACCGACCAGAAGCTCGCCCAGCAGGCGCTTGAAAAAGTCAGTGGTCAACTAATCGAAGCGCAGGAGAATGAACGCAGCCGCATCGCGAGAGATCTGCATGACGACATTTGCCAGCGGCTGGCGCTTCTGTCTATGGAAATTGCACATGCGAATCGCGCCTCGAATGGCTCGCCTGCCGCGACAAAGCAAAAGCTCGAAGATATCCAGAGACACTGCTCCGAAATTGCCGGTGACGTTCAATCTCTGTCGCACCAGCTCCACTCATCCAAACTTGACTATCTGGGCGTTGTGGCCGCAATAAGAAGCCTGTGCAGCGAACTCTCCAGACAACATCAGGTAAGCATCGAATTCACTGATAGGAACGTACCGAAGCATCTGCCGAAGGATATCTCGCTGTGCCTGTTCCGAATCGCACAGGAAGCTCTGCACAATGCAGTGAAATACAGCGAAACCAACCGGTTCGTCGTGGCTCTGTACGCCATCGAGGATGAGGTTCAACTCGTTGTGCGGGATGCAGGTGCAGGCTTTGACGTAGAAGAAGCGAAGAGAAATCGAGGGCTGGGCCTGGTGAGTATGCAGGAGCGAATCCATCTGGTGCAGGGTAGATTTGCCGTCGACTCGAAGCCCGGTAAGGGAACAAGAATCTTCGCTGCCGTGCCCTTCGTTGCAGTAAAAACTGAAACCTCTCCAGAGGATGCATCGGGCAAGAAAGCCGGCAGCGTGCAGGAAGTGGCATAAGTCGAACGTCGTCATCGACCCTTTCGCGAAATACCCCCTATTCCTGCAGATGCGTTGCGAGCACTTTCCGTATCCGGCCCTCTGGGGCAAGATAACTGTTAGCGTAAGTTGATGGACAAGCAAACCACGTGGAGGAAGCTGTGGAGAGGCGAGATTTCGTCAAATCGGCGTTAGCAACAGCGGGAATGGCGTCGGGGGCAGCATTTGGTGCAGAGCCGGAGGCTAAGGCACCAGCAGAGACGCGACAGGAGTTCTACCAGTTGCGAACCTATACGCTGCGAACAGGCCCGCAGCTCGCGTTGACCCAGGGCTACTTCGAGAGAGCGCTGATTCCGGCGCTCAACCGGTTGGAGATGGCGCCGGTAGGTGCGTTCAAGCTCGACATCGGCCCGGAGACGCCAACCTATTATGTGCTGATTCCATCTCGGTCGCCGGAGGCTCTCGTTGCGCTCGACGCGCGCCTCGGCAAGGACGCCGACTACGTCAAAGCTGCATCGGGATTCCGCGACGCGCCCGCCTCAGCCCCGGCCTTCGCCAGAGCGGAAAGGACATTGCTCTCGGCATTTGCCGGCTGGCCGAAGGTCGTGGCGCCGAAAAAAGAGAAGCGGATCTTTCAGCTTCGCACCTACGAGAGCCCCAGCCAGGTCGCGCACACCCGCAAGATGCAGATGTTCAACGAGGCCGAGATTGAGATCTTTACGCGGACGGGCTTGACGCCTGTGTTCTTTGGCGACACGCTGATCGGTACCCGGATGCCCAGCCTGACCTACATGCTCACCTTCGCAGATACGGCGGAGTTGACTGAAAAATGGCGAGCGTTCTCGGCAGATCCCGCGTGGAAAGAACTGTCTCACCGGCCAGGGAATACCGATGCGGAGATTGTCAGCAACATTTCCAATCTCTATCTCAGCCCGCTGAGTTGCTCGCAGATCTAAGGTTCGACCGACAGGGACTATTGATGACCGATATTTACAGCAACGCCCAATCTGCCGCCGACTACATCCGCACCGCGACGGACCTGAAACCCCACGTCGGCATCATCCTGGGCTCAGGCCTGGGCAACTTCGCCAACCAAGTCCGTGGCGCCACGCGCATTCCCTACGCGGAGATTCCCCACTTCCCCCGCTCCACCGTCGAGGGCCACTCCGGCAACCTCGTCCTCGGCTCCATCGCGGGAACCCCCGTCGCCGTCATGCAGGGTCGCGTTCACGCCTACGAGGGTTACCTGCTCTCCGAGGTCACCTTTCCCACTCGTGTCCTCGGTCTAATCGGGTGCAAAACCCTCATCGTCACCAACGCCGCGGGAGGCATCAATACCGGCTACAAGCAAGGCTCGCTCATCGCCATCTCCGACCATATCAATCTCACCGGATCCAATGCCGCCCTCGGCCCCAACGAACCCCGCTTCGCCGCCATCCCCGGCGCCGGCCAGCGCTTCTTTGACATGTCCACGGCCTACTCGCCGCGTCTCCGCGCCCTCGCCGTCGAAGAGGCAGCCCGCCAGGGCTTCCAACTCGCCGAAGGCGTCTACCTCGCCGTCCTCGGCCCAAGCTTCGAAACCCCCGCCGAGATCCGCGCCTTCCGTACCCTCGGTGCAGACCTCGTCGGCATGTCCACCGTCCACGAGACCATCGTCGCCCGCCACATGGGCCTCGAAGTCCTCGGCATCTCGCTGGTCACCAATATGGCCGCAGGCGTCCTCGCCGCCGGACAGGAAACCGCCGAAGCCATCGACCACGAAGACGTCATGGAGGTAGGCCGCCGCGCAGAAAAACAATTCACCAGCCTGCTCGCCGCATTGGTTCCGCAGATCGCCGCGACCAAACCTTAGCTTAAAACAGCTTCCAGAGCCCGAGTCGCACTCTGCTCTTCCACTACCAGATTCGCCCCTCCACCCAACTCGGCATACATCTCCGCAACCCGCGCCTGCGCAGTCTCCGAAAGGACAAAACGATCCGCACGCTCCACAACCTCTTCGCCAAACCGTATTTGCGCCCTCAAACCTCGCAGTCCCAGAAGCCCGAACAAATGCGACGTAAACCCCATCTCGCCCCACCAGCAAACATCCTCAGCCACCGACGCGCCGCGATTCAACGCATCGTTCCCTAACCAGTACCGCACCGCCGAAGTTCGCAGCGAAACTCCGTTGTCCAGCACGGAATGAAATAATCCGCGGCGAAATGGAAGCACTCCTGCTCCATCCGTCGTCGTTCCCTCGGGAAAAAACAGAACCGGCAACCCGCTCCGGTAAGCCTCCGCCATCGCCGCATTCACTCACCGGTAGGTCTTCGGCCCTCCACCGCGCTGCACATACACCGTCCCAGCCTGCGCCGTCAGCCAACCGAGCAACGGCCATCCACGCACCTCAGTCTTCGCCACCATCACAAACGGCTGCACCGAGCTGTACAACAGAATATCCAGATAGCTCAGGTGGTTCGACACAACCGCCCCGCCCGACGGAATCCGCCCCTCCACCTCACACCGAAACCCCAGCCCCGTCACAATCCGCCGGCACCATCCATGAATCCAAACCGCCCCCTCGGCTCCCCACTTCGGCCGCCGAAGCCTGTAATCCACCAATGCCGCCACCAGCAGCGCCAAAAACAAGAAGCCTCGCCACACCGACCGCACGAACCGCAACACAGTCACCTCAGCGTCCCTCAAGAAATCTCTTCGCCACTCGCGGATGCAGGGTCTGCAGATCCAGCAGCGTAAGAAAATCGATCGTCTTGAACTCACGATCGATCGCCGGCTCGCTGCAGATCTTCGCGCCAATCGTCAAATAAGCTCGTAACAACTTCGGAGCTTTCACATCCACCATCGTCGTCGCAGCAGCCGGCAGCGCAAACGCCGCAGTCGCTACCGTCCGCAACGCCGGCCCAACCATGCAGTCCCGCAACGTCTCATACACCGCATGACCCATCTCCGCATCCTGCGACGTCAGCGAGCAGCACCCCATCATGTAACGTCCGCCATTCACCAGCGCATATCGCGCAATCCCGCGCCACAGCAGATGCAGCACGTCCGACGACCGATAGTCTCGATGAATGCACGCCCTCCCCAACTCCACAATCTGGCTCCGCATTGACTCATACGGCGTAAAGCAGAACTCCTGCTCGCTGTAATACCCAAAGTACTGTCCGGCCACCTCACCCATTTGCATCCGATACGTGCCCACGATGGCGCCCGTCGTTTTGTCCTCCACAATCATGTGGTCGCACACATCGTCGAAGTGGTCTTTGTCATAGCCATCCACGTAGGCCGACTCAAGCCCTTCATTCATCTCCAGGTTGAACACCAGAAAGCGCAGACGGTAAGCCGCCATGCGCTCTTCCTCCGTCAACGCCAGACGCGCGACGAAATCCCCCACCTCCAGGCGGATATCTCGCTTCGACGGCAACTGCGGAGTTACAGCCTGATTGGGAAGCAGTACGACAGACGGAGACTGAGTGACTGTAAGCATCGACCCTCCTCAAACGTCCAGGATGTGTTGGCTTTCGATGTCAGTCTGCGTTGTCTTCTGTTACAGCGTGTTCACAGCACGTGAACATTTGTTGAATCAGAAATGGTGCATTCCTTCAGTCACCTGCTCTCAGCCGCCAGTGCCGCCACCGCCGATCGAGCCTCCAGCGCCGCCAGCTTCCGGTGCAGCCCATTGATCGAAAACGCAATCGGCTGCGGCGCAAACCGCACCTTCGCCCGGACCCCGCGCAATCCCAGGAACTTGAAGATATGCGCCAGCATATTGCGGTCGCCCCAGTAGCTGACATCGTCCGCAACGCTGACACCATGCCCATTGTCTTCTGCAAGGCTGTAGCTCACATAAGCCGCGGTTACCGGAGCCCCGCCAGCAGTCACCTGCGATAACAGCCCGCTATGGAACTTCAGCAACTGACTCCCATTCGAAGTCGTCCCCTCAGGAAAGAACACCACCGGCAACCCGGCATCCAACGCCGCCTGCATCCCCTTCCGCGCCCTCATCGCCGACCCGCCATGACCGCGC
The DNA here is from genome assembly GCA_963838555.1 of uncultured Acidobacteriaceae bacterium. GTDB lineage: Bacteria > Acidobacteriota > Terriglobia > Terriglobales > Acidobacteriaceae > Edaphobacter. The sequence continues at coordinate 221,104 of CAWIRK010000001.1, forward strand.
GCGACATAGACGGCCCCAGACATCGTCGTCATCCACCCCACAACCGGCCACCTCCGGATCTCCTCCTTCGAAACAAATACACAAGGATGCAGCGTCGCAAAAACGACAATATCCAGATAGCTCAGGTGGTTCGAGATCACCGCCCCTCGCTCTGGAAACGCTCCCTCGACACTGATCTCAATCCCCATCCCCCGCATTCCGCGGGCGCAAAAACGATGCAGCCAATCCGCCCTTTGCTCCCGCGTCACCGGCCGCTTCACCACCAACTCCGTTCCCGCTACAACAAATATCCCCGCCAGGCGAACGGTACGCCAGGCGGCTCGAAAAAAATTCACCAGATCGAATCCTCGTCTCTCAACCCCGGCTCAGCTTCACAAGCGCAGTCTATCCTGTCAGAAGTGAAGCCCGACGAACCAAATCGCAGCAACCCCAATGAAACTCCCGCTCCCATCCACCATAACTGGGTCTATCGCCGTGTCGTTCTTCCCGTCCTGGCATTGCTTCGCATGGGAGCCTCGCCGGAACGGCTGGCCTGGAGCATCGCTGCCGGCCTGCTCATCGGCATCAACCCCATCCTGGGCAGCACCACCATCTTTTGCCTCGCCCTTGCCTTCGTCTTCCGCCTCAACGTTGCCGCCTCGCAGCTAGGCAACCACATCGTCTATCCGCTCGAACTCATCCTCGTCGTTCCGTTCATCCGCATCGCCAGCCGAGTCTTCCACACCGCCCCCATGCCTCTTTCAGCCAGCGAACTCCTCCACGCCGCCCGCGAACATCCTCTCGCACTCTCCCGGCAGCTCTGGCTCTGGGAGTGGCATGCCTTCCTCCTCTGGGCCGCAATCGCCGTAGTCGCCATCCCAATCATTGCGCTGGCAATCACCCCGGTCCTGCGACTCCTCCTCGGCCGAGTGCGCGCCCACAAGTATCCCGTCATCCCGGCAATCTAAAGCGGCAGCGCCTCACTGTCCTCCGTGATACTCCTGCACCGGATCGGCACTCTTCACCCACGCCGTGTAGATCAGATCCCGCAGTTCGATCGCTCCGGCGGCCAGCCGCTCATCCAGAAACGCAATGCTCTCCGGCGTTCCCGTTCCATCGAAGCCACCCGCTTTTTCCAGCCGGTATGTCGTTTCCACAAACGAGTTCGAATGCCGGAGATACTCCAAATAATCCGTCCACTCGTCGTTCAACACCTTCGGTTTCACAGCCGCCACCAGCGGAGCGACATCGGCACGCTTTGCCGCTGCGATCACAAAGGCAGTCTCGAACTGCGAATGAATCTTGTGCTCCGTCGTATATCCGTTCGGGTTCGGTCCGGTCCAGCCGTTGTACTGCATCGTGTCATGCAGCGGCTGCGACCCATCAGCCACATAGTGTCCAAGCCACGCCGCATAGAACAGAATCGCCGTCTCAGCAGGCTTCGTGTCCTGATTTGCCGCGATCAGCTTGCGATACTCGCGCAGCCCCGCCTTCAGCCGTTCATACACCTCCTCTACCTGCCACGGCTGGAACCCGACCTTCTCCGCCGTAAGGTTCAGCTCCGGATGCGCAGCAGCCGCCTTCTCCACAGCCCGAATGTAGTCATACCGAAGCCGCGGCAGATCCTTCCCGCTCGCCGGACATCCGTTCTGACCAGCCGTGCACGGCACATCCCCATAGTCCGCCCACTCCATATCAATAAAGTGGTCCGGAGATTGCGTCACCGACAACTCATTCTCCGCGCGGTTCTTCCACCGGTCCGGCTCCGGCCCCAGGTACTCCATCGTGTCCAGCGCCCCACCGTTCCTCAGGAACGCGGGCACATCAGCCGGCAAATTCGCAGCCGCCAGCCGATTAATCATCTTGTGTCCATCCGCGCCCCAGGCAAAACTCTGCTGAACAAGCATCACTGGCAGCAGTGTCACGGCTGCCGCAAAACGCACCATCCCAACCAATCTCGTCATGCGAAAAGTATAACCACCCACATCAGCTCAAACTGTTACAACCGCCCCCTCCACCGCCACACTTCCAAACACGCTCCGATACCGCGCAATCTCCTCCTCGGGCCCCGTCGCCTTCCGCGCATTATCCGACAGCTTCACCGCCGGCCGTCCCTCAACCGTCATCAGTTTGCATACCAGGCTGATCGGATCCAGGCTCGTCTCATCCCGCGGATGGCATCCACGAAAATCGTTCGTCAGCAACGTTCCCCAGCCGGCGCTGAAGCGTATCCGTCCGTGGAAGTAGTGATGCAGCCGAAGAATTTCGACCACGTCGAGTCCGTCCGACGCAATCAGCCGCTTTCTGCGTGAATCCCGCCCGCGCCGCAGCAGCCACGCGATATATTCGTCGCCGGCGACAGAGGGATCCTTGCTGTCGCACCGCTGCCCCGTCCAGTCGGCCACCCAATCCGGCGCGCCCTCGAGGAACTGCGTCGTCCCAAACGTATCCGGCAGCATGATAAGCAACTCCCCGCCATAACTCTTCTGCCACAGTTCCAGCACACGATACTGCGACTCATGCAAAGCGTCATCGCCATTCGCCAGAGCCGCCATCGCCATCGGCAACTCATGCGCATTCGTTCCCATCGCCTCCAGATCGTGCTTGTAAGCCAGAAAAGTATTCGACGTTCCGGACAGGCTCGCCCCCAGCGCCGCCCGCATCGCCTGGATCACATACTCCTGCCACAGAAAGCTATGCCGCCGCCGCGTCCCAAACTCCGAGATCCTCACCTCAGGAACCCGGCGCAGCAGTTCAATCTTCTCCCACAGCTTCGTCTTCGCCCGCGCATACAACACATCGAGCTCCAACTCGTTCATCGTGCTCAACGCGGCGCGCGTCTTCAACTCGCTCATCAGAGCCAGCCCATAAACCTCCCACATCGTCACCTCGGTCCACAACCCCTCGAAGCGCACGACCAGTTGTCCGTCATGCTCCGTCACCGTGTAGTCCGATAGCCTGAAGTCATTTTCCAGCCAGTCCAGAAATGCTGGCTCAAAGATGCTCCGTGTGCCATAAAACGTATTACCTGCAAGCCAGATGATCTCCGACCGCCGAAACCTAAGTTCCCGCACATGCTCCATCTGATCCACCAGCGTCGCCATCGGAATCTGTTCCGCCAGCTTCACCGACACCGTGCGATTTGTAACCTCGGAAGTCACATGAATCGCCGGAAAATTCTTCCAGATGAACTGCAGCATCAGTAACTTGTAGAAATCCGTATCCAGCAGCGATCGCACGATCGGATCGAGCTTCCAGTTATGGTTATGCGCCCGCTCCGCAAAGTTCACATGCATTCGAGGTTCCTCCCCGTAAGCCTATCAATTCACCAGATGGCTATGGAAACTGGGCTGGCGCGAAAATATGACAAGCCCACTTGACAATTCTAAGAAGATATGTAAAGCTTAGTTGTCTTTATGGAAAGGATTCTTGTCATGGTCTGCTCTTCGAAATCGAAAGCCGAACGCCGCTACCTTAAACGCCTCGCCGTTACCCAGCTTTTCTACCTCGTCTTGCTCTTCATCACACGGTGGACTTTCCGCCATTTTCACCCCACTGGACTCGTGGCCTACCTTCTCGCCTTACTCCCCGCTCTGCCCGTCGTTGCCTCGTTCGGCGTCGTTGGCCTCTACGTCGCTGAGCAATCCGACGAATTTGAACGTTCCATCACTGTTCAATCCTTGCTCTGGGGCCTTGGGGGAGCCCTTTCGATAAACACAATCTGGGGCTTTCTTGAAGACTCTGCCAACGTTCCTCACATCACGCCCATTTACACCTACCTCTTCTTTTGGATCCTCATGGGAATCTCTCAGCCGTTCATCCGCAGGAGATACCGATGAAAAACCGTCTCCGCATCCTCCGCGCCGAACGCAACTGGAGCCAGGCGGACCTCGCCGAACGCCTCGAAGTCTCCCGCCAATCCGTCAACGCCATCGAGACCGGCAAGTTCGATCCCAGTCTGCCACTCGCCTTCAAACTCGCTCGCCTCTTCAACAGCCCCATCGAAACCATCTTCACGGATGAAGAATAGCCATTCACAAATGTCTCTCGCTGCATGACAACTGTCACATCACTTCGATGACTCCCGCCACTGGCAGCCGCGCAACACAACAATGACACTGAGGTAGTTCCAAGGAGCTTAGCCATGTCCGCATCCTCCGCCACCCTCCGCCTGATCACCGTTCTCTTTCTCCTCGCTGGCATCCTTCTGCTGCGAAAGCCCGTCTTTGGCCAGACCAATCTGACCTCGGCACAAATCCGAGCGACGATTCTCTGCGAAGCACCGCCGGTCAATATAATCGACTCCATATTGGAGTCCCAGACAATCTCTGCACATCGAATGAGCATTCGAAGCGATGGCAGATCCGGCATCTCAGGTCGAATCGCTTCGACCCAATCTCGCTAGCCGGCCCTCACCTCCACCAAGGGAGATTCGCCTTGACACAAACCTTGACACCGACCTCCGGAACCCTCGAATCACCCGCGTCCCCCAAAGCGAAATCGGCACGCCCGGACTGCCCCGAATGCCCTGAGCGCCCTTACCTCCGCGTCTTCAAATCCACCGTCTACGTCCGCGATTACGACCGAAGCCTCGATTTCTACATCAATCGGCTCGGCTTCAGTATTCTCGCCGATATCGATCTCACCTACGACGGCCGTTGGGTCGCCATCGCCCCTCCAGACGGTCAAGCTATTCTCGCGCTCGTCGCCCCCAAACCCGGCACCGACAAATACCGCTTCATCGGCCGCGAGACCCAGATCGGCTTCCTCTCTGAAGACATCAACACCACCTACGAGCTTTGGAAGAGGCTCGGCGTCCGATTCCACCAGCCCCCGCAGCAGACGTTCTTCGGCATCACTCTCGCCCGCTTTCAAGACATCGACGGCAACGGTTTCGAGCTGATCGGCACCGACCAGTTCACCCGCCAGATCGAGCAGGAGCGCCAGCTTGCCGCCGCAAAGGTCGAGGCCGAACGCCGCACCGCGCAAGAGCTCGAGATCGCCCGCCAGGTCCAGGCCCGCCTCTTCCCGCAGACTCTGCCTCCACTGAAAACCCTCGACTACGCCGGCATCTGCCTCCAGGCTCGCCACGTCGGAGGCGACTACTACGACTTCCTCGCCCTCGGCAACCAGCGCCTCGGACTAGTCATCGGCGACATCTCCGGCAAAGGCATCGCCGCCGCCCTTCTCATGGCCAATCTCCAGGCCAACCTCCGCAGCCAGTTCACGCTTGCCCGCGACGAGCCTCAGCTCTTCCTCCAGTCCGTCAACCGCCTCTTCTTCCAGAACACCACCGACTCCGCCTACGCCACCGTCTTCTTCGCCGACTACGACGACGCCGCCCGTCGCCTCCGCTACGCCAACTGCGGCCATCTCTCCGGCATCGTGCTCCGCCACAACGGCAACGTCGACTGGCTCCACTCCACCGCCACCGTCCTCGGCCTCTTCGAAGAATGGGATTCGCCAATCCACGAGTGCCAACTCTCCCCCGGCGACACGCTGGCGCTCTACACCGACGGCGTTACCGAATCTTTCAACACTTCAGGAGAAGAATTCGGCGAGCAGAGACTCGTCGAAGCCTTACAACAAAACCAAACAAGCCTCGCGAAAGAAACCCTCACCTCAGTCATCGAACAAATCCAAAGCTTCAGCCCCCACGAGCAGCACGACGACATCACCCTCATCGTCGCCAAATGCACCGCTGACCAAAACAACAAAAAGAAGACGGTACAATCTCCGAGCTGACCATTCAGGAGTTACCCGCTACGAGATGTGATTCGTTGACGATTTGTACAGGTCGCCGAACAGGGACCCGTACGAAAATGAACTGCGTTGCATCTGAGCCGAAACGAAAACAATATGCCAACATCAAATAGATCATGAGTTCATCCGATGCTTCCGTGATAGCGTCGACCGCGTCCGGCCTCGACCGCCACTCCGTCCGATTCAACTTCGAAAACACCTATGCGCGATTGCCGGAGCGCTTCTACGCGCGTCTCGATCCAGCACCAGTGACGGCCCCGCGTCTGGTAAAGGTGAATGTGGAACTGGCGCGGAACTTAGGGCTGGATCCGGACGAGTTAGCGAGCCCACAAGGCGTCGAGATCCTGAGCGGCAATCGCGTGGCCGAAGGGGCCGAGCCGCTGGCGATCGCCTATGCCGGACACCAGTTCGGCTACTTCGTGCCGCAACTCGGAGACGGCCGCGCCAACCTGCTGGGCGAGGTGGTGGCTCGAAACGGCGCGCGGTACGACATCCAGCTCAAGGGTTCCGGTCCAACCCCCTTCTCCCGCCGCGGCGACGGCAGAGCCGCGCTCGGTCCGGTCCTGCGCGAGTACATCGTGAGCGAGGCCATGGCGGCCCTTGGCGTGCCAACCACCCGGGCGCTGGCCGCGGTCACGACGGGCGACCGAGTGCTGCGCGAAGCAGCCTTGCCTGGAGCCATATTCACCCGAGTCGCTGCCAGCCACCTCCGCGTCGGCACCTTCCAGTTTTTCGCAGCACAGGGCGACACGGAAGCAACACGCAGGCTGGCCGATTATGCCATCGCCCGGCACTACCCTGACGCCGCGCAGGCGACGCAGCCCTACCGCGCCCTGCTCGATGGAGTGATCGCCCGCCAGGCGCGCCTCATCGCACAATGGATGCTCCTCGGCTTCATTCATGGCGTCATGAACACCGACAACACTTCCATCTCGGGAGAGACCATCGACTACGGTCCATGCGCCTTCATGGAGGCATACGATCCAGCCGCGGTCTTCAGTTCCATCGACCATCAGGGACGCTACGCCTACGGAAATCAGCCCCGTATCGCGCTCTGGAACCTGACGCGTCTCGCCGAGGCTCTGCTGCCCCTGCTGGAGCAGGAGGCCGGAAGCCAGGAGGCCGCGCTCGCCTCGGCCAAGGAGGCGCTCGCCGCCTTCGACCCGCAGTTTGAAGCAGCCCGCAGCGCTGGCTTGCGGCGCAAGCTTGGGCTCTTGACCGTGCGCGACGGCGATGCGGCGCTGGCTGAGAGCCTGCTGGAGCGCATGGCGGCTAACCGCGCCGACTTCACCCTGACCTTCCGCCGGCTCTGCCATGCCGCGGCCGGATCCGAAGGCGACGAGGCAGTACGCGTTCTCTTCACCGACCCCGAGGCCTATGATTCGTGGGCGACTGAATGGCGCCGTCGGCTGCAAGAAGAGCCCGTCTCCGGGCAGGTGCGAGCTGCGGCCATGCGGACGGCAAGTCCGGCATTCATCCCGCGCAACCACGTGGTCGAGGCAGCCCTCGATGCCGCCGTCGAACGCCAGGACTTTCAGCCGTTCGAGGAATTGCTGGACGTCGTGTCACGCCCATACGAGGAAAGGCCGAACCTGGAGCGGTATGCTATGCCCGCCCGCCCCGAGGAGTCAGTCCTTCAGACTTTCTGCGGCACGTAAGCAAACCGGAACTCCGTCTAGCCGCCCGAGTTCCAAAAAGGGGACAGCTCAAGTATGTATCTATGGGCGATGAGGTGAGTCCTGAGAAGTCGGCTAATGAGAGCTAGAAGTAATGGATCGGCCCGGCACAGCAAATCCATAAGTGGCCATACAGGCCTTGTTAAATTCACATTAAACCCGCGCCAATCCAACCGCAAACGTTGTTATCCTTGTAGTTGCCATGCCTACAAAAAAAGAACTCCTTGACCGCCCCATTCAGCACCTCGACATCAAGCAGCACAATGTAGTCCCCCTGGTCGACGCCATGCACAACATGGCCTACTCCGCGCGTGACACCGCCCGCGCCGCCAATATCTACGACATGATGCTCCGCGACACTGACTGCGGCGTCATCCTCTGCCTCGCCGGCTCGCTCATCTCCGCCGGTCTGCAAAAGATCTTCGTCGACCTCATCCGCAACAACATGGTCGACGCCGTCGTCTCCACCGGCGCCAACATCGTCGATCAGGACTTCTTCGAGGCTCTCGGTTTCAACCACTACATCGCCGGCGACGAGTACAAGTACGGTGCAGGCGACGCCGACCTCCGCGAGCTGATGATCGATCGCATCTACGACACCTTCATCGACGAGGAAGAGCTCCGCATCTGCGACGAGACCACCCACCAGATCACCAACTCCCTCGAGCCCCGCCCTTACAGCTCACGCGAGTTCATCCGCGAGATGGGCGCCTACCTCGCCAAAAACGGCAAGACCCCGCAAGCCGGAGGACGCGACTCCATCGTCCTCTCCGCCTACGAGAAGAACGTCCCCATCTTCTGCCCCGCCTTCTCCGACTGCTCCGCCGGCTTCGGCCTCGTCGCCCATCAGCACGAACGCCGCACCTCTGTTCCCGCCAAGCCGCACGTCTCCATCGACTCTGCCGCAGACTTCTACGAGATCACCCAGCTCAAGATCGCCAACCCGACCACCGGCCTGCTCATGATCGGCGGCGGCGTCCCCAAGAACTTCGCCCAGGACATCGTCGTAGCCGCCGACATCTTGGGAGTCGAGGCGTCGATGCACAAGTACGCCATCCAGGTTACCGTTGCCGACGCCCGCGACGGCGCCCTCTCCGGCTCCACCCTTAAAGAAGCCAGCTCCTGGGGCAAAGTCGACCTCACCTACGAGCAGATGGTCTTCTCCGAAGCCACTCTCGCTCTTCCGCTGATCACCGGGTACGCCTTCCACAAAAACGCCGCAGCCGCCCGGACCGGAAAAAAGTGGGCCACAATTTTGGATCAGGTCGCTGTTCCGGCCTAACGGCGTTCCCCGCCGCGCAGTTCAAAAAAAGGCCGTCATTCCTAAGGAATGACGGCCTTTTCTCTCTCCGTTGGTTACCTCTCGTTAACTCCCATCCTATTGTCGCTGCTGACACCCCCCGTATGTGTTATTGCCGCTGCAACAAAATTTCTGTCATCCTCAGCCTGCTGTCGAAATACTTGCAACCATAACAAAGTAGGTGCGATCTTTTTGTTCAACCAGACCAGAGGTCTCCTCCAACAAGGATCAAATGGCATTAAAAAGCCCTTTGATCTAATCAAAGGCATTTTGCGCCTGTCGCAACCCAGACTAGTAGTCAAGTATTAATTGTCAGATTTTTTGTAACGGTTACCACAATAAGTTACCAATTTGAGTCCTAAATAGTTACCATAGGTTGCCGGCACAACAAAATGCACATTCTCTCGCTACTTGGTTATCTTTTCCTGTTCACAACGTCCGGCGTTCTGCTCTTCGCGTTTCTTCGAGCACAGCGCACGACGCGCGAGCTCGCGGCGCAGCTAGCACTCGCTCGCGAGCAGCACCACCAGCACACGCTACAACTCACGCAGCGCTCCGAGCTCGACACCCTCAAGGATGAGTTCATCTCCACTGTCTCGCACGAGCTGCGCACCCCGCTCACCAGCATCCGCGGAGCCCTTGGCCTGCTCTCCTCCGGCATCATCGGCGACGTCGACGCCAAAGCCCTCAACCTCCTCCGCATCGCCGTCACCAACACCGACCGCCTCATCCGCCTCATCAACGACATCCTCGACCTCGAGCGCATGGAGTCCGGCCGCGCTCCCCTGCAGATTCGCCGCTGCTCGCTGCGCGACCTGGCCCAGCAGGCCATCGACACCATGACTCCCATGGCCGACGCCAACACGGTGCATCTCGTGCTCGAACCGTTCACCGTCGCACAGGCCGCCTACCCCGAGGCTCTCTTCTTCGATGGAGACGCCGACCGCATCCTGCAGGTCGTCACCAATCTTCTCTCCAACGCCATCAAGTTCTCGCCCGTAGCCTCCACCGTCCGAGTCCACACCGAAGCCACCTCCGACTCCATCCTCCTCAAAGTCGTCGACGAAGGCCGCGGCATCCCCACCGACAAGCTCGACAGCATCTTCGACCGCTTCCAGCAGATCGAGCCCTCCGACGCCCGCCAAAAAGGCGGCACCGGTCTCGGCCTCGCCATCTGCCGAAGCATCGTCCAGCAGCACAGCGGCTCCATCTGGGCCCAGCGCAACCTCGGCCTCGGATCCACCCTCTACGTCATGCTCCCCCGCACCAGCCGCGCCACCGATGTGATGCTCCCCGTCTTCCCTGCCCCCGCGTGGTGAAGGCGCCATCCTGGTCTGCGACGACGACGCCAGCATCCGCACCGTAGTCTCCGAACACCTCACCCGCCAGGGCTACACCGTCATCGAAGCCATCTCCGGCGAACAGGCCCTCGTCCTCGCCGCCGAACACCACGTCGAAGCCATACTCCTCGACCTCTACATGCCCGGCCTCAGCGGCTGGGAGACCCTGCAGCGTCTCCGCAACAATCCCATCACGGCCAACATCCCCGTCGTCGTCCTCAGCGTTCTCTCCTCCACCCTGCGTCCCCAACTCACCGGCGATGCCCAGGGCTGGGTTCAGAAGCCCTTCAACGAAAATCTTCTCTTCGCCGAATTAGGCCGGGTCCTCCACCACGGCGAAGGTCCCGCCTACGTCCTCCTTGTCGAAGACGACGAAGACCTCGCCAGCGTCCTCACCGCCAGCTTTCAGGACGCCGCCGTCCGCATCGACCACGCCTCTTCCCGCCAGCAGGCCATTCGCCAGTGCATCACCCGGCCGCCCGACCTTCTTATCCTCGACCTCACCCTCCCCGACGGTGACGGCTTCTCGCTGGTCGAGTGGCTCCGCCAGCAGCCCACCCTCCGCACCCTGCCTTTGGTCGTCTACTCCGGCCGCGAGATCTCCGAAACCGAAATGGCCAAGCTCCGCCTCGGACCCACCGAGTTCCTCACCAAGGCCAAGGTTCAGCCCCAGGAAGTCGAGGAACTCGTCCTCTCCATGGTGCACCGCATTCGCACCAAGTTTGCTGACCTCGCGACTGCTGGCCCAACCGCCTAGCCGCCGGTCCCAAATCAGACGAATCCAGACCGGAAGAAACCCGCAAGTCACCTCCCCTTAATCGCGCAGCATGAGAGAATAAGTTCGCTCATGCGACGAGTTTTAATCATTGACGACGAAGATGACATTCGTGAGGTCGCCGCCCTCTCTCTCGAAGCCACCGCAGGCTGGCAGATCCTCACCGCCAGTTCCGGCGCAGAAGGAATCTCCATTGCCGCAGCCGAGCAGCCCGACGCCATCCTCATGGACGTCATGATGCCCGGGGTCGACGGCCCCACCACCTTCAGCGCCATGCAGCAAAATCCCGCCATCGCCAATATCCCCGTCCTTCTGCTCACCGCCAAGGTCCAGGGAGTCGACCAGCGCCGCTTCGCCGGACTAGGGCTTGCCGGCATCCTCTTCAAACCCTTCGATCCCCTCACTCTCGCCGAGCAGATCTCAGAAGTCCTCGGCTGGAAGGACTAGCCGCTACTTAGCCGATGAAGAAAACCTCCCCCGACCAGATCAGCGCCAAAGACACCAGTAACATCAACGACAAAATCGACGACCTTCTCCTCCAACTCTGGCAAAAAAATCTCCCCACCATTCGCCAGCGTCTCGATCTTCTGGACCAATTAGGCTCTGCCGCCGTCTCCGGGTCGCTCGAAGAACCTGCCCGCATCGAAGCCCTCAACATCGCTCACAAACTGGCCGGTTCGCTCGGCATGTACGGCTACCAGCAAGGCACAGAGGTCGCCTCCAAAATGGAGCGCATCCTCAAATCCCCAACACCCGAAACGCTCATCACCCTCCGAGGATTAGCCGCGGATCTCCGTAAGTCCCTCGCCGCCGGCCTCTAAAGCATCCTGCCCATCTGTTTTTTAGTTGCTGTCCTTCGCCGAAGGCGGAGGATCCACTTTTGTCGCTATCTTTGCTTTTGTTTTTGCTGGCGCTTTCCGCTACTTCGCCTGCCTCACCGCCCACCCCGCCAGATCGATCGCCGCAGCAAACCCGTCGTAGTCCACCGGCAGCTTATTTCGCCGGTCCACATACTCGTTGTAGACCCACGGATCAACTACGGCAAACACTGTTCCCTTCCCATACTTCGCGACCGCCATCAGCACATCGCCCTGATCCGTCACCACCGCCTTCGCCGGCCCCGAAGCCCGAATCGTAGAAATCTCCTTCAAGTAAGCTTTGTGCGGACGCTCAAACACTCCGGTCCCCGCCGGAATCATCACCGTCGCCATCTCCCACTTATCCCCGTCGACCTTATTCCGAATCACCGGATTGAAGTAAATCCCGAACCGCTCGCTCATCGTATTGAAGTGATCGAACTCCGAGTTCGTCACATCGTTCTCCATCAGGATCAACACCCCCCCCGCTTTCACCCAGGCCTGAATCACATCGCCGCTAGCCTCATCCATATAGTGCGGCGTCGGATTCCTCACCGGAATATCCGGCGAAGCCAACACATAAATCTGCGCCTTCTTCAAATCCGCCATTGTAGGCACCGTAGTCTCGGTCGCCAGATTCACACCATAGCGCTGAAACGCCCGCCCAAAGAACGCAAACCCGCTATTCGCATCATCGTCCCACTTGTAATGGAACAACTCCGTCTGCCCCGCGGCATTCTTTCGCGTCTGCGAGTTGAACCACGCATCCAGCAGCACCGTTTTTCTCGGGCCCGGCCTGTCCGTCACGGTCAGCTTGTCCTTCGAGCCAACCAGCAATCGGCTCGGTCCCTCCTGCCCCAATAGCGCTGTCGGCGCCTGCTCCATCTCCGATCCCGCGAGCAGAAACGCCCCAATGCCCTTCGCGTCATTCGCGCCCGTCTTCTCACCCACGTAATACTCAAACGTTCCCGAACGATAAGGCTTTCCACCCAGCCCGCCAACCTTCACCGTCCCATTCAGCACCATCAACCCATCCGCACCCGTCGTCACAAACTGCTTCTGAATCCCCTCCCACCCGCGCTTTGCATTCGCCGCGTAGCTCTCCGGCAGATAACCCATCCGCACACCCTTCGCCAGCGCGTAAACAAACATGCAACTCGCTGAAGCCTCCGCGAAATTTCCCGGCCTATCACCCTGGTCCATCACCTGCCACCAAAGTCCCGATCTGACGTCCTGGTACTTCACCACGGCCGCCATCGTCCGGTTCAGCACCTCCACGATCTTCGCCCGCTCCGGATGATCCTTCGGAAACCAGTCCAGCACATCCACCAGCGCCACCGCATACCATCCCAACGCACGCGCCCACACCTCCGGCGACAGCCCCGTCGTCTTATCTGCCCAAGCCATCTGTTTCGACTCATCCCAACCATGCTTCATCAGCCCTGTCTTCGGATCGCGCATATGCTCATCCATCAACAGCAGCTGCTTCGCAATATCGTCAAAATCCCCTGACTCCTGAAACGTCACCGCATACGCCGCGCGAAACGGCTCTGCCATATACGCCCCATCCAGCCACAGCTGGTTCGGATAAATCTGCTTGTGCCAATATCCTCCACTTGCCGTCCTCGGCTGCAATGCAAGCTGGTCGTGGAGAAACTTCGCTGCCTTGTAGTACTTCGCCTGCTGCGTCACCCGATAAACCAGCAGCACAGCCCGCCCCATCTCAATGTCGTCGAGAGTATGCTCGTCCGACTTGTAGCCCGTAATTGCTCCATCATCAGTTACATATTTATCAACCGCACCCTTGATGTACTTGAAATCCTGTCCGTCGGCAGTCGAGTGCCACTCCGCGGCCATCCCGTCCAGCAGCACACCCTCCTCATACCCCCACACCCCCGGATGCACCGTCGTCAACACCGCTCCCGTCGGCCACATCTTGATCACCGTCGCCGCCATCGCTCGCGAAGGCGAATCCTCGGCAGCCACACCCTGCGCCCAACCCACCGGCACCACGAACCCCATCACCACCAATGCCACGAACCGCTTCATTGCAACCTCAAGCTTCAGAAATAAACACGCCCACCAGCATAAACTCCGCGCGGACGGAATATTGGCTGAGAACCTCTACGCGACCTGCCATTTGAGCGCGTCTTGGAGCTGTTTGTTTACGTCCGTCATCCTGAACGAAGTGAAGGACCCCTGTATTTCGCTGTTGCTCTTGGGCTTTTGCCCGTTCTTAAATCCGTCTCATCTGTGTAAATCCGTGTTAAGCCTTCAATATTGGAAAAATTCTGATCATCAATTACACGTCAGCGCCGTCCACACCCCGGTCGCGCTCCCAGTCGCGCCAGTCACGTTGTAGTCCACAAAGTTCCCCGCCGCCACCGTCACGTTCCCCGACACCGTACACGAGGATCCCGGTGCGACAGAACACGTCAGCGACGTATTCGCCATGCTCCCCGGCGTCCCTTGTCGCAGCGTCACGTTGAGTGTGTTCAACGTCTCCCGCGAAAACACACTCAATTGCGTCGCCAAGCAGCCCGCCGGCACCCACGTCAAGACCGAATCCGCCTCCGTCGCCGCCGAGTTCGCGCTGTTCACCGAATAGTACGAAAAACTAAATGACACCGCGTGGTAGAGCGAAGCAAACGGAATCCCGCTCGTCCCACCACCACCTCCACCGCCGCCCGAACCCGGCGCACCCTGCGGAATCGTAAAGTTCAGCACCGCCGCATTTGCCGTCCCACTATTCGTGACGGTGGCCTGCGATCCCGCCGCTCCCGTCGTCACCGTCCCCACACTCACCGTCGCCGCAGCCCCCGAAGGCCCTGTCGCACCCACGACTCCATTCACAGCCAACACCGCCCACTGCGCCGGCGACGCATCCGGTTGCGATCCCAGCGAAGTCGTCGTCCCCAGATACGTTGCTCCGTTGAAGACCACCACATCATTCGCGTGATAAGCGGTAGACGCCACCCAAGTCCCGCGATAAGTCACGCCCACCGCTCCAGGCGCCCCCGCCGGCCCCTGTGCACCTATACCTCCGGCAGCCCCTGGCGTCCCTGCCTGCGCCAGCACCGCCCAGAACGTCGGACTCACATCCGGCTCGCGTCCCACATTTGCCGCCAGCGCCACATAACTCGAGCCGCCGAAACTAACCGCATTCCCAATCGAATACGAAGTACCCACAAGCCAGCCACCCAGAAAATTCACCGGAGGCCCCTGCGGCCCAATCGGCCCAGTCGCTCCTGTTGCCCCAGGAACACCCGTAGCCCCCGCGGGCCCTGTCGCTCCAACCGGCCCCGCGGGCCCCTGCGCCGCCAGCACCGCCCACTGCGCCGGACTCGACGACGGCGCATTCCCAACATTCCCTGCGATCAACGAAACATACGTCGACCCACCAAAGCTCACCGCATCATGCAGCCCATAGTTCGTCGTCGAAACATAGTTCCCCGTGTAGTTCGCGACCGCAGGCCCCTGCGGTCCAACCGGCCCCTGCGGCCCCTGCCCTCCCGTAGCTCCCGGCGATCCCGGCACTCCCGCCGGTCCCTGCGGCCCAACCGCCCCCGCTGGCCCCTGCGCCCCCTGCGACCCCGTCGCAAACAAACTCCACTGCGCCGGACTCACATCCGGAGTATTCCCATGATTGCCCGCCACCAGAGAAACATAAGCCGCCCCATTGAACAGAACTCCATCCGCCAACCCAAAGTTCACCGCCGACGAATACGCCCCTCGAAACGTCATCCCCACCGGCCCCGCCGGTCCCTGCGGACCCATCGGCCCCTGCAATCCCTGCAGCACCCGCAGGCCCCGTCAATCCCTGCGCCCCCGCCTGCCCCGGAATTCCCTGCGAACCCTGTGGCCCCTGCTCTCCCGGCGGTCCTACCGACCCCGGCGGCCCCTGCACCCCCGGTATACCCTGCGGCCCCTGCGCTCCCGGCGCCCCCACGGGTCCCTGCGCCGTCAGCACTCCCCACTGCAATGGACTAGCGCTCGGCGTATTCCCATGATTCCCATTCAGCAGCGAAGCATAGCTCGCTCCCTGCCAGAACACCACATCCCCCAGCGCATAGTTCGCAGCCGAAGCGTAGTTCCCCTGATACACCAGCCCCGGCAGCCCCGGCGCTCCTACCGCTCCCGTAGCTCCGGTCGGCCCCGGCGCGCCCGTCGGCCCCGCGGGTCCGGTCAACCCCGGCGGACCAGTAGCCCCCGCCACTCCCTGAGGACCCTGCGCTCCCACCGCGCTAAGAGCCATCACCCCCCACTGCCCCGGACTCGTATTCGGCGCATTCCCATGGTTCGCCGAAATCAGCGAGATATAGCTCGACCCCTGAAACGTCACAATGTCATTCAACCCATAGTTCGCTGTCGACGCATACGATCCCTGATACGCCACTCCTACCCCGCCGCCCGACCCTCCGGTCCCCCCCTGCGCCAGCACCGCCCACTGCGAAGTAACCCCCGGCGTATTCGCCTGATTCCCCGCAGTCAACGAAACATAGCTCGACCCGCCAAACGTCACCACATCGTGCAGCGCATAAACCACTCCTGCGGCATACGCACCCTGATAATTCAACCCCGAAGCCCCCGCAGGCCCCTGCGGACCAGCCGACCCCGCAGCTCCCGTATCCCCCTTCGGTCCCGCAGGCCCCTGCGGCCCAACCGGACCCGCTGGCCCCGCCGGACCAACAGTCCCGCCGCCTGATCCCCCCGAGGCCAGCGCCACATCCAGCACCGCCGCATGCCCCGTCAGGTCATTCTCCTTGCTATCAAACTGCACCACCGCGGTCCCCGCCGTCAGCGCCACCCCATAATTCGTCGCCGGCGCCGTAATCCAACCCTGCACCAGCGCCGTCACATCCACCGCCACATACGCCCCCGCCTGGCTCACCGACACCACCTGCGCCGCACTCCCCAGCGAAGGCAGCGTCGCAAACGTCACGCTGTGCTCTCCCCACCCCCCACTTACCGGTTGCACACTCACCAGCCCACCCGTATCCATGCGATTGCAATACAGCCGCAGCGTAGCCCGCGACACCTGCGCCGCCGTCGTCCCTGCCGGTAGTGTCGAAAGATCGAACTGCAGCAGCGCCGTATACCCGCCACCCACATTCAAGTTTGAAATAGCCCCGCTATTCACCCCGGGCCGGGCACTGTTCACATGAGCATCGGCCACCAGCGTAGCCTCAACCGCAAACGCCGGCAAAGCCGCAGCCGACAGCGCAGCAAGCCCTGCTCCAACCAGAAATCTCCTCCGAACCAGGCCCATCCAAACCCTCAAGGACGGCCCTCAGCCACGCGAAACCTTGCGTACCAAGGACCTTTCCAACCTTCAACGATCCAAACTCTACGATGCACGTCGCCGGTGAGTCCTTGATCCGGCCCTGCGGTGTTACATAACGACAAGACAACTGGGAGTATTCCCGTTTTAGGCTAACCGCCCTGAAAACACAAGCATCTTTCCCTGCCACTTCCGTATCATTCCGGAGCCCCACCCATTTCCCGCCACAACCCGCATCCCATAGAGTAGTACAAACGTACATCACCACGAGGCAACAAGGCATGACGACCATCCCCGCACCCCAGACACCAAACCAGCCCGGCCAGCTTCCCCTCCTCGCCAATCTGGTCGACGTCTCCCGCCTCATCACCGCCTACTACGCCCTCCACCCCGACCCCGCCGTCCCCGCCCAGCGCGTCGCCTTCGGCACCTCCGGCCATCGCGGCAGCGCCTTCTCCGCCTCCTTCAACGACGACCACATCGCCGCCATCACCCAGGCCATCGTCGAGTACCGCGCCACCCGAGCACATCACCGGCCCCCTCTTCCTCGCCAAAGACACCCACGCCCTCTCCGAGCCCGCCTTCGCCACCGCCCTCGAAGTCCTCGCCGCCAACAACATCGAAACCATCATCGACGAGCACCTCGGCTACACCCCCACCCCCGTCCTCTCCCACGCCATCCTCACCCACAACGCGCAACCGCAAGCTCCACCGCGCCGACGGCATCGTCATCACCCCCTCCCACAACCCGCCCGAAGACGGCGGCTTCAAATACAACCCACCCAACGGCGGCCCCGCCGACACCACCGCCACCAAGTGGATCGAGAACCGCGCCAACGACCTCATCGCCGTCAGGCCTAACCGCCGTAAAACGCATCCCCTACTCCCGCGCCCTCTCCGCCGACACGACCTACCGCCACGACTACATCACCGCCTACGTCGACGACCTCGCCAACGTCATCGACTTCGCCGCCCTTCGCAACACCACCCTCAAACTCGCCGTCGACCCCCTCGGCGGAGCCGGCGTCCACTACTGGCCCCGCATCGCCGAAAAGTACCTCCCATCGTTACAAATCCTCAACCCCTACATCGACCCCACCTTCCGCTTCATGACCTGCGACTGGGACGGCAAAATCCGCATGGACTGCTCCAGCCCCTACGCCATGGCCTCCATGATCGCCAACAAAGACAAGTACGACGTAGCCTTCGCCGCCGACACCGACCACGACCGCCACGGCATCGTCACCCGCACCACCGGCCTCCTCAACCCCAACCACTACCTCGCCGTCTGCATCCAGTACCTCTTCACCCACCGCCCCGAGTGGTCCGAAAAAGTCGGCATCGGCAAAACCCTCGTCTCCTCCTCCATCATCGACCGCGTAGCCAAAGGCCTCAACCGCCCCATGCTCGAAGTCCCCGTCGGCTTCAAGTGGTTCGTCGACGGCCTCATCGACGGCACCCTCGGCTTCGTCGGCGAAGAGTCCGCCGGCGCCACCTTCCTCCGCCGCAACGGCCACGTCTGGACCACCGACAAAGACGGCCTCATCCCCGGCCTGCTCGCCGCCGAGATGACCGCCGCTCACCGGCAAAGACCCCGGCCAACTCTACGCCGAACTCACCGCCAAATACGGCAACCCCGTCTACGAACGCATCGACGCCGCAGCCACCAAAGAACAAAAAGCCAAGCTAGCCAAACTCTCGCCCGCAACAAGTCACCGCGAAAACACTAGCCGGCGAACCCATCACCGCCATCCTCACCGAAGCCCCCGGCAACCACGCCCCCATCGGCGGCCTCAAAGTCACCACCGAAAACGGCTGGTTCGCCGCCCGCCCCTCCGGCACCGAAGACGTCTACAAAATCTACGCCGAATCCTTCAAAGGCAAAGACCACCTCAAACAAATCCAGACCGAAGCTCAGGACCTAGTCAACACAGCCATCCGTTAAACAAAACTCAGCCCAAATCATCGGCCCTAACTCGCGTCACCTCGACCGAAGCGATGGACGATCTCATCGTCCATCGCGCAGTGGAGAGACCCCCGCATTTCGTCTTTGCTTTTGTCTTTGTTTTTGCTCTTGCTGTTGCTGTTGCTTTTGCTTTTGCTTTTGCTTTTTTGGTTGTCATCCTTCGCCGAAGGCGGAGGATCTGCTTCTGTCTTGCTTTGTCGTTGCCGTTGGTTTTATAGCCGTCCTCTTTGGCACATTACTTCGCCACCGGCACCGTCAAAAAATCCCCAACCCCCAACGCCCACCGCGTAAGCCGCGTCTCAAAAATCGCCCCCTTGTAATAATCCTTCAAATTAATCCGCACTCCCACCGACAAATGCCCGGGCCTCTGCGGCACCAGCTTCACCTCACCCTCACCCTGCAGCTCATCCCCCACATAATTCCTCAGCATCTTCCCGTCATACACCGTCGTCACGCGATACCAGCTCCCAAACGGATACCGCTTCTCACAATTCAGCAGCGCCTTGCTCTGCCCACCCGAAGTAGCAAAGCTATCCAAACACCACTGCCCATCGCGAATCCGAATCTCAAACAGCATGCGCTCCTGCGGCACATCCTCGCCCGTCGCGGGATCGATCGACTGTAGATGAAACACCCTCTGCTCCGCTCCACCATCCGCATCCGGTTTGAAGATCATCTCCCAGGTCCACGTCTCCGCCCCCGCCAGCGGATGCACCCCGACAAACAATGCGTCATTCACACCATCAAACGTAATCGCCTTCCCCATCGGCGTCTCGATCACCTTGCGGATGCCCCAGCACCTTTGTCGCATGTCCCCCCAACGCCCCCGTGTTGTCGAACCGCCACGTGACTTGTTTCGCCGATTCCTGCGATCCAGCTGTCACGCATAAACCCAACAAGAACATCGCTGCAAGAACACGCACATAGCGGGTGCCCCATTCATGCGGTCTCATCGCATGATTGGGCCTTCGTGCGAAAGCACGAACCGTCTTACCCCGCCGCTTCGTCTTCAACAAAGATCCCCCACCGCCTATGCCCACTAGCATACCTCTTTCGTCGTCATGATTCGCGGTTGCCGTTCCTCTGCTTTTGCGATTGCCGTGTTCCTTTGTTTGTCATCCCGTCAGGATTGCTGTTGGCGTTGCTTTTGCCGTGGCCTCTCTCGCAGAACAAGAGCACATCATTTCGACCGAAGCGGCTCACAGTTCCATCGTGAGCAGCGCAGCAGAGAAATCCGCTTCTCCACCCGCAATCTTCAGACCACAACCGCCCACCGCCCAATCTTTTCATCCCCCAAACGGCCCAACCAACTGCCACCTTCCGGTTACGCACTCGCAAAATATTGCATCTAATCTCTCAGGTGTAAGCAAAGGAGATGTTAATGCAGGTTCAGATCAACAGCGACAACAATATCTCAATGCACAGCAAACTCTCCGACGCCATCGGCGCCTATATCAACAACCTCCTCGAACGATTCGATCCCTATCTCACCCGCGTCGAAGTCCACCTGACCGGCGAAAATCTGGAAAAAGCCGGTTCGAAGGAGACCGGCCCGAAAAACAAACGCTGCGTCCTCGAAGCTCGCGCCAAACGCCGTCAAACTCTCGTCGTCACCAACAAATCCACCGACATCGAAGAAGCCTTCTCCGGTGCCGCGGCCAAGATGCACCGGCAACTCGAAACCACCTACGGCCGCCTCTCAGACAAACGCCGCCGCAAGCACAAGATGGCAGGGCGCGTCGCAGCCCTGCACTCCTCCTCGCTCGCCGAATGACAAAACGCATCCCGTCAGGATGAAGCCATGACTTGACAAAAAGCCCTCGAAAACTCGAGGGCTTTTGTCACGTCTGCGCTTGATTGAACGAAAGCAGCAGAGGCAGGTCCGAACCTAAACACTTTCCTTGGAATACTTTGCACACTTTCGGGGGAGGGTGGGGCCTAGCGCGACAACCGCACCCCACCCATCACCGTGATCGGAGCCCCGAGCGTGAGCACCGGCGTTCGCCCCGCCTGCAACGGCTGGTTCAGCAGGTTCTGCATTCCGCTATAGACCGTCCATCTCTTCCCGAAGGCGTGCTGAACGAAAAGATCCACCTGAGCATATCCCGCCAGCAGGAACTGGTTCGCCGAATCGTCGAACTGCTGGCCGCTGGTCCGCAGGTCCACATTCAGCACCCCCCACCGCGGCTGCTCAAACCGCACCTGCAACGTCGCCAGATGGCGCGGCACCTGCGGGATCCAATTCCCCACCAGCGTCGGATCAGCCTGAAACTTCGTCACCGTGGAATAGGCCAGTTGATACCCGCCAATCACTGACATGAATCTCGTCGGCTGCACCTGCCACTCCAGCGAAAGCCCCTCGCTCCGCAACTGCCCCAGATTCTCCCGTTTCAACAACGTCGAAGTTGGAGTCGAAACCAGCGTTACCGCCGCCACCGGCCGGTTCACCTCGGTCCAGAAATAACTCCCCCGCAAAAACCCGAACCTCTCCAACCCAGCCAGGGCTCCAACCTCAAACCCGGTAGCCCGCTCCGCCTGCAGACTGGGGTTAGCCAACGTGGTCTGCTGCCCCACCTGCCCCTGTCGATAAAGCTCATTCATCGTCGGCCCGCGAAATGCGCGAAATGCAGACCCGGTCAGTTCCAGCGTCCCCGTAATCTTCTTCACCACGCCAAGCCGCGGATTGAAGACATTCTGGCTGATGCTTGGCAACGGCTGCGGTATCCCTCCAACCTGATGCGCATCGAAGCTCCCAAAGTGATCGAACCGCGAAGAGAACGCAATCGACCACGTCGTACGGCTGCCACAGCACCTCGCCATACACCCCACCGCCCCGCTGCCGCGAACTCAAACTCACCTGCGAGATCTCCTCCAAATCGGTCCCGCGACTATCCAGCAAATCCCCACCCGCCACTACCGTCCATTTCCCATAGCCCCGCGCCCACTGCACCGACCCACCTACCTGCTGCGACGGATCAAAGTGAATACTCGTCAACTTCTCCGAGGTCCGCGTCGCATTAATCGAAGAAAAGCTCTGCCGAAAGTGCTGCTCCGTCCCATAGAACCGAACAAAAAAACTCCCTGCATTGCCCGCCGACCAGTCGCCCCCTGCAACATACCGCCAGATCCGCGTCGCGTTGGTCTGCAGCGGCGTCCCGTTGCTCCGGGCCTCATTCAGTACATTACCCCGCACAAAGACATCACCATCGGTCCCCACACTTCGTCGCAACTCCACCCGGCCACTCTGCGAGTGAACGTTCGAAGGAATATCCACCGGCCCGCGAAACTGAGGAGCCGTCAAAATATACCCACCTGTCCGAAACAAACTGCTCGCCGCCAGCCCGCTCCATCCCCGCCAGCCAGCCGTAATCAAGCCATCGACGGTCGAAGTATCCTCACTCGCCGCAGCCACATTCAACCGGTAATCAAAACTCTTCGGAATAACCGGCACCACAGAGATCACGCCACCAATCGCACTCGAACCATACAAATCCGACGCTCCGCCCCGCAGCAACTCAACATCCTGGATAGCCAGCGCAGGAATCTCGCTCCAGTGAATCCAACCTCCATATGCATCGTTCAGCGGCACCTGATCGCTCACCACCAGGGTTCGGCTCGCAGCCGTCGAACCCAGCCCCCGCAGTGTCGTTCCCTCAGTCGTCGGATTCGCAACCCACGAACTTGTTCTCCGAAACAGTTGAAATCCTGCGACCTGCCGCAACCGGTCATCCAGCGTGATAGCCCGGAGCCTCGCGCAACTGCTCCCCCGTCATCGTCCGCACACTGCTTGCAGTCGCGTCAAGCGCCAACGGCGACCGCGCAGCCGTCACCTGCACCTCCTCGACAGCCCCGGCCACCTGCAATCACCACCGTCAGCGAGTTCTGATCTCCCAAAGGCCCGTACCACCCGGCTGAATCCATCGTGCGTGATCGCTACCAACGTCTGGGGTTCGCCATTCACCGCCGCGCACCCACCCGCATCGACCACAACGACCTGAGATAGATCTCCCAGCAGTTGCACCCGCGCACCAGCAATCGGCGACCCACGCTGATCCTGCACACAAATCTGGACGGGACGTCCAGCAGCACAGGCAGGCGCAGCACCGGACAACAAGCAAGCGACGACCAGAGCCCAGGATTGCAACCGCACTCGCATTACTTACAATCCTATCGTTCAGAGGAACAACCAGCGTCGGACCCCGGGAGGCGGAGGCGTCATGCCAACCATCGTGATACTCTTCCGCCGATAGCTCAATCCGCCATGGCAACCACCCGCCGTATCTTCTGCTCCCAAGCCGCAACGCTCCTTCTGGGTCCCCGCCTTCTCCGGGCTCAGACCAAGGCAACCTCCCGGCCCGACGTCGCCGCCATCGACCACGATCGGATCGTCGGGGCAGCCGCGGGTTACCTGACTCAAGCCCCAACTCCACTTACTACCTTTCCCTGCCCCCGCAGCCCCGGCACTCCGCACGACTACTACTCAGAAGCTGAAGACTACTGGCCCGATCCCTCCAACCCCACCGGCCCTTACGTCATCCACAGCAGCGGCCCCTCCAACCCCGACGCTTTCACTGCTCATCGCGACGCTCTGCTCAATTTCAGTATTTGTGGTCCCTGCACTGACGGCCGCCTTCGTGCTCACCAGCGAGGCACGATACGCTCAACAGGCCGTCCTGCACTCTGCGGGCCTGGTTCCTCGATCCCGCAACCCGCATGACGCCAAGCATTCTCTACGGACAGACCATTCCACCCGCGAAGGTCGGCCGCCCTGAAGGTGTCGTCGAAGCTGTGCATTTAGCGGAAGTAGTTCAGAGTCTGCTGTTTCTCAGCAACTCTGAAGCGCTTACTGAGGCAGACTTTAGCGGCCTTAAGAAATGGTTCGCAGAATACTTTGAGTGGCTGAATACTTCTCGCCTGGCTGGCCTTGCGCGCGACAACAAAAATCACCACGGCACCTCATGGCTTCTGCAAGCCTCCGCCATCGCTCACCTGACCCAAGTCGCTGATGATGCGCCCCTTACTACGCTTCGTCATCAGTACAAATCCAGTACCATCCGGGCGCAGATTCTGGCGGATGGGACGTTTCCGCGCGAACTTACTACGCCGAATCCTTATCGCAATACGCTCTTCAATCTTGATATGTTTGCTGCGATTTGCGTGCTTCTTTCCACGCGGTTTGAGAGCGTCTGGGAGTATGAGTTGCAGGATGGTCCGGGTATGCGAACTGTCGTTGCCCGTCTTTTTCCTTATATCCTCAACCGCGGCACTTGGCCGTATCGAGCTGATGCAATGTACTTTAACGACCTTCCCATCCGCCCGCCCAGCCTGCTCTTTGCTGCGCGGGCATATAGCCGGCCTGAGTACGCGAGTTTGTGGATGACGCTCAAACCCGATCCTCCGAACGCGGAGCTTCAGCGCACCTTTCCGATTCGGCAACCGCTGCTCTGGGTTACCCGTCCGAAACCCTGAAGCGGAAGCATTTTTTTGTGGCGTGGTTCAGGTGCGTTTTTGCAGGGGGTTTTGAGGTTTTCGTGGTGCAGCGTGATGGTAAATCGTGGTGAATTTGTGGTGGAATGCGTGGTGAAACGTGGTGAGTTGACGACCACTTTTTCAGAGTCGAAAACATGCCACTATTTTGAAATTTATTTTCTTTATTTTTCTTTCTTCGATTCCCGAAACTCTCGGACGATTGCCAGGTACTTCCGCGCGCTCTCCGTGACGACCTCTGGCTTGCCTTCTGCCATGGCCTTTGCGTTCACCAGGTCGGAACCGACACCGAGAGCAAAGGCTCCGGCCTCCAGAAACTCCTTCGCCGTTGCCAGCGAGACTCCGCCAGTTGGGATCAGATCGATCTGGGGAAGCGGTCCCTTCAGTGCGGTCAGATATTTTGCCCCGCCCATGGCGCTGGCGGGAAACACCTTCACTACATCGGCTCCCGCCTCCCACGCGGTTACGATTTCGGTCGGGGTCAGCGCGCCGGGCAACACAGCAGCCGAGTACCGGTGACACATCTCAATGGTCTTTACATTGAGCGCCGGACTCACGACGAACTGCGCGCCTTCAAGAAGACACATACGGGCCGTCTCCGGATCGAGCACGGTTCCCGCACCGATCAGGATGTCCGGGCGCTGCTCTGCCAGTTTGCGCATCACCTGGATCGCGCCGGGAACCGTCATCGTGATCTCAAGCACGGTAACGCCGCCGTCAGCGATCGCCGAGGCAAGCGCCATCGCCTTGTCGACTGACTCCGCACGCAGCACCGGAACCAGACCAATCTCCCGCAACGCATTCAGTACTGCAATCTTCTCCATCGTTTGTTTCCTCCGGGGCTAAAGCCCCATTTTCTTGCGGCTCTTACGGCACGGAGACCCAAGGCTAAAGCCTTGGGCTACCAGCCGTGCCCTTAAGCAAGACACCTAGCGTTGCACTCGCGCGCCGCCGCCCTTCATGATGCGCTGCACCTCATCGAAGGTCGCCATCGTCGTATCGCCGGGGGTGGTCATTGCCAGAGCACCGTGCGCGCAGCCGCAGTTCACTGCCCACTCGGGGCCCTTGTCGTTCAGAAATCCGTAGATCAAACCCGATGCGAACGAGTCGCCGCCGCCTACGCGGTCGAATATTTCCAGATCGGGCATCGGCCTCGCCTCGTAGAACTCGCCTTTGTAGTAGCAGACCGCGCCCCAGTCGTTGACCGTGGCGGTCTTGGCATGACGCAGCGTCGTGGCCACAACTTTGAAGTTGGGGAAGGCTGCGACGGCCCTCTCGATCATCTTGCGGAAGCTAGCCGAATCGAGTTCGCCCAGTTGTTCGCCTACGCCTTCGATCTCAAATCCCAGCGCCGCGGTAAAGTCCTCTTCGTTGCCGATCATCACGTCGACGTAGGAAGCGAGCTCCCGGTTTACTTCAGTGGCGCGAGCCTTGCCCCCGATGGACTTCCACAAGGAGTCGCGATAATTCAGGTCGTAGCTGATGATCGTGCCGTGTTTGCGGGCCGCTACCATCGCCTCCTTTGCAACCTCGGGAGTCGTCTCGCTCAGCGCGCAGAAGATGCCGCCGGTATGGAACCAGCGCGAACCCTCTTTGCCGAAGATAGCGTCCCAATCGATCTGACCGGGCTTCAATTGACTGACTGCCGTGTGGCCGCGATCCGAGCAACCCAGCGCAGCACGAACTCCAAAGCCGCGCTCAGTAAAGTTCAAGCCGTTGCGCGTCGTCCGGCCTACACCGTCATACTTCGTCCAAATCAGATGCGATTGATCCACGCCGCCCTGGAGCATCAGATCTTCGAGCAACCGCCCCACAGGATTGTCAGCGAGCGCAGTGACGATGGCGGTCTTCAATCCGAAGCATCGCCGCAATCCGCGAGCGACGTTGTACTCGCCACCGCCCTCCCAAACGTCGAAACGACGTGCGGTGGCTACCCGCACGTCACCTGGGTCGAGGCGAAGCATGACTTCGCCGAGGCTGACTTCGTCCCATTTGCACTGTTCTTTTGGACGGAGCACGAGGTCTTTCGTGTCACTTGCGGCTTTGTTCACTGGCGTTCCCTTCCTGGGGATGACATTCTAATCATTTTCCTAATGGCTGGTGTAGATGCGGACGAAATACGGAGATTCTGAGCTGCGCTCAGAATGACGGTAATAAAAGAGGCGACGCTCTATCTGAGATCGGCGATGGTGACGGGGTCCATGTCGTCGTACGCCTGGTTTTCACCGCCCATGCCCCAGCAGAACGAATAGTTCTTCGTCCCGACACCGGAGTGAATGGACCAGCCCGGCGACACGACCACTTCTTTATCCGCGACCACGAGATGGCTCGTAGCATCGGGAGGCCCCATCAGGTGCATGACGCGGTGCGCGGGATCGACATCGAAGTAGAAGTAGACCTCGCTGCGCCGCATGTGCGTGTGAGGCGGCATCGTATTCCAGTTGCTCCCGGTCGCCAGCATCGTAAAGCCCATGACCAGCTGGCAGCTTTTGATTCCATCCTTGTAGATTGCCTTGTAGATCGTTCGCTTGTTGCAGGTCTCAAGGCTGCCCAGTTCCAGCCCCTTGAGATCGGCGAACTTCACCATCGCCGTCGGGTACTCTTTGTGCGCCGGATAGCTCAGCAGGTAAAGGTAAGCAGGATCGTTGGCGTTCTTGCTCGAGAAAGTAACGGACCTGCTCCCCCGTCCGACGTAGAGACAGTCAAGCTTTGCCATATCGAAGCTCGTACCATCAACAACGACTGACCCTGGTCCACCGACGTTGAAGACGCCAAGCTCCCGGCGCTCAAGAAAATACTCTGCGCGCAGCTCAGGTTCTGTTTCGAGCGTGAGCGCCTCGCTCTCAGGTACGGCCGACCCAATCACAGTCCTGTCGAGATCGACGTACGCGAACTCAATCTCTCCGGGTTCGAACATCCCCTCCAGAAGAAACGTCTCCCGCAACTCCTCGGTGTTCATCAGTCCATACCGCACCGCGTCCGCCATCTGATAAAGCCGCATCTGTATCTCCCTTTGTTCTTCGCTCGTGCTCTTCGTTCGATTTGAATCCAGTATAAGAGTTCGCCTTCTACGCGACGTTAATCGCACGCCAATCCATAGTACTCGGCTGCCGTGAATCGTTCTATGCAGCGTCCTGACTGGCAAACGCCACACCAACTCCATACACTCCATCCATGATCATCCGTCCAGCAGGTCCCAAAGACGCCGACGCAATCTGGTCGATCCTGGAGCCCACAATCCGCGCGGGTGAGACCTACACATTTCCCCGTGAGATGGATCGAGAGCGCGCGCTTGAGTACTGGTTCTCCCACGGCCACGCCGTTTTTGTGGCGGAAGAAGATGGCGAGGTGCTCGGGACATACTACCTTCGCGCCAATCAGAAAGGAGGCGGCTCCCATGTGGGCAACTGCGGCTACATGACGGCGGTCCGTGCGTCCGGTCGCGGAGTGGCGACTGCAATGTGCGAACATTCGCTGGAGTACGCGCGAACCCACGGCTTCCGCGCCCTGCAGTTCAACTTTGTGGTCAGCAGCAATCTTGGTGCGATTCATCTGTGGGAGAAGTTCGGGTTTGCGACGGTTGGCCGCCTTCCTGGCGCATTTCTGCACCCCAGTCTCGGGTATGTCGACGCTCTGGTGATGTATCGCACGCTGTAGGACATGCGATATTCGATCAAGCCTAGTTGCCCCGACTCCAGCCCACAACGTACATTGGCCTAAGCCATGCCAAATTCATCCACGAACATTCTCGACAGCTTCCGTATCGACAACAAAGTAGCCTTGGTGACCGGCTCTGCCAGCGGTCTGGGCGCCGCCATTGCGATTGCGCTCGCGCAGGCCGGAGCCACGGTCGCCTGCCACGGCAATCGCCGGGCTGCAACCGAAACAGCAGCAACAATTGGCGGAGACGCTGCCGCCTTTCGCGCTGATCTGTCCTCTACTACCGGCGCCGAAGACCTTTTCTCCCAGGTCAAGGATAAGTTCGGCCGCGTGGATATCCTTATCAACAACGCTGGCACAATTCTCCGCGCCCCAGCTGAAGAGGTCACGCTCGAAGACTGGCAACTGGTGCTTCAGGTGAATTTGACGAGTGTCTTCCAGCTTTCGCAGCTTGCCGCTCGCGATATGATTCCGCGCGGCGGAATCGGTGTGAACTGCGGCAAGATCGTCAACATCGCGTCGCTGCTCAGCTTCCAGGGCGGTATCCGCGTGCCTGCCTATGCCGCCAGCAAAGGCGGAGTTGCCCAACTGACGAAAGCGCTGGCCAACGAATGGGCGCCGAAGGGCATTCAGGTCAACGCCATCGCCCCCGGCTATTTCGCAACGACGAACACGGAGGCGCTGCAGGCAGACGAGACCCGCAACCGGCAGATCCTCGAACGCATTCCCGCTGCCCGCTGGGGGCAGCCGCAGGATCTCGCGGGTGCAGCTCTGTATCTCAGTTCACCGGCCAGCAACTATGTTACCGGTACGGTTCTTACCGTGGATGGCGGATGGATGGGCCGATAGAGAGGACGACTCCGATGGGCGCGAAGCTGCATCCAACAGGCTGTATCCAAACGAGCTGTATCCAAACGAGCTGTATGCAAACGAACGGAGGACTTCGCGATGCCTAGCCCACACAATCCTGCCGCCGAATTTCACCACAAGGCCGCACACGCCCATGAGGCTGCGGCCGCGGCCCATGACAAAGGCGATCATCTGACTGCGCATGAGCTGTCAAGACAGGCGCACGAGTACTCCATCAAGGCCTTCGAGTACTCGAAAGGGGTCGCTGCAAAAACCAAGGATTCGAAAGGGTAAATCCGCCCGCCTCTACACTAGATTCATGCTTCGAGTTCCTTACGACGATCTCTACACTGCCCTTCTCCGCGCCATGCATAGCCTTGGCCTTTCCGAGGAACGCGCCGCCCACTGTGCGCGTCTCTTCGCCGAGACGACACGCGATGGCGTGTATACCCATGGTCTGAACCGCTTTCCACGCTTTGCTGCATCGATTGCAAATGGAAGCGTCAACGTCAACGCCGAGCCCACAAGAACCGCCGGTATGGGTGCTATCGAGCGTTGGGACGGCCATCGCGGTGTGGGCAATCTCAACGCCAGCGCCTCGATGCAGCGAGCCGTCGACCTTGCAAAACAGCACGGCATTGGTGGTGTGGCGCTCGGCAATACCAACCACTGGATGCGCGGCGGCAGCTATGGCTGGCAGGCAGCCGAGCAAGGACTCTTCGCCATCTGCTGGACGAATACGCTGGCCAATCTGCCAGTATGGGGAGCGAAGACACCGACTCTGGGGAATAACCCGCTGATCATTGCGATTCCGCGGCCGGGCGGGCATGTCGTGCTGGATATGGCGGCGTCGCAGTTCTCCTATGGGACGCTTGCTGCTTATAGCAAACGGGGTCAGCCGCTGCCGGTTGATGGAGGGTTTGACACGGCAGGTAATCTGACGAAAGACGCTGCGGCTATCGAAGCATCGCAGCGCGCGTTGCCCATTGGCTATTGGAAGGGCTCGGGGCTTTCGCTCGTGCTGGACATGCTCGCGGCGATGCTCTCCGGAGGACTTGCGACGCATCAGATTCCGCTCGACCCTACACGCGAATCCGGGATCTCGCAGATCTTCCTGGCCATCGATCCGAGTTCTGTTGCGAATGCTGAGGAGCTAGCCCAGATCGCCGAGGGTATTCTCAACTCGCTGCGTGAGGCGACGCCAGTCGATCCGGGCAAGCCGGTGCGTTATCCCGGGGAGCAGACACTGCAGCTTCGCGAAGAAAATCTTCGCCTCGGCGTTCCTGTCGATCCTGAGATATGGAAGCAGATCAACGCTGTTCCCTAAAGGAGAAATGCGAGAGGAAGCAGATAGGTCTGCTGCCCTCTCGTTTGTTTTCCGCTGGTGGTCTGGCTAAAAGTGAAATCCTACTTCAGCCGTCAAAGCACGCGGTGAGACATAGTGCGTGCCGCTGAACGTGGATAGGAAGTTGTACAGCGCGTATTTGTTGGTGATGTTTACGGCCGTCAGGCGAAGGCTCCACTTACGCTTGTCGCCGTTGAAGAGATTGTCCTCGCCGAGTGATACATCGAAAAGACTGCGCTGGGCGATCCGCGGCGGGTTCTTGTCGTCGTTCTCGGTCCCGGGAGCGGGTATCGAAACCAGCTTGGAGGTCAGTTGGGAAGCTAGGCACTGATTTCCCGGTATCCCGACAAACGGAGTGGCCTTTATGCCGTTACAGGTAAGGCCGGCCTGGAACTGCTGATCCGGCGTCAATCCGCTCAGGTCGATTCCCGGCTGGCCGTTGATCATGATAGACGGACCGCCGTTAATTGGATTGCAGGAGCTGTTTGGATCGGTGATGTTGTAGCAGGGCACAGCACCTGCGGTCAGGCCGCTGTCAAATCGCCAGTTGAACCCTACCCACGGGCTGCCCTTTACAGGAAGCTGGTACTGAAGGTGTGTGGTCTGGTTGAACCGTTCGTCGTGGTCGATGCGGAAGGGAAACCCGCTCTGTCCCACCGTGGCCCCTGCACCGGCGACCTGAGGCGGGAAGAACCGTGCCGCCACCGACGACATCACTACGAACGCTGAGAGGTGGTGGAAGTTCGGCACGTCCGCGCGCAGGGCGAAGCCCGGGATCTTCGAGTTGTGCCAGTCGATAGGGAACGTGATCGGCGTATTTCCGAGAACGCTGAAGTCGAAGGCGTTGTGGGTGTACTTCCAGATGTAGTCACCGCTAATGACGAAGTTCTTGCCGAATGCCTGCTGCAGCCCGGCATGAAACTCGTTCTTGAATCCGGGCTGTAGTGTTCCCGATACGCCTGGGGTGCAACTGAGCAGCGGAGAGAGCACATCACTCGTACAACCCTGGCTCGACAGCACGAGGTTTTCATTGAACGGCGATTCCAGCGTTCGGGCATACGACAGGCGCAGAACCGTGTTGGTCCTCGAGATGGTGTACGCGACGCCGACTCGTGGCTCTGCCTGACGCGCAATCGACAACCCGTTGTAAAGATCGCCGCGCATACCGACGTTAAAGAGCCATTTCTTGAGCGTGATCTGGTCCTGAATATACAGGGCCAACTCCTTCACATCGGTGTGACCAATGAAGTTGAAGTTGCCCCCACCACGGGTCAAATCGTACGGCAGCAACACCGGATTGAAGCTGCCTCCGAGCGCCGGATCGTTGGAAACGAACCCTGCCGCTGCGCATTGCGAAGGATTGGTGAATCCCGGCTGCGGAACACCGGTTGCATCGACGCAAGGCGAATTCAATGTGGAGTTGACTATCCCCAGAGAGTCGTTCTCTCGCAGAAATGTCTGGGAGTACACCGCACCGACCTTAATATTGTTGATCCCCTTGACGTAGGAAATATCACTACGCACGCCGGCATTTGTGAGGGAACGATCCTGAGCGATGCTCTGGGTCTGGATTGGCCCGAGGTCGGCAAGGGGATTGTTACTCGGATAGTAGTTGTACTGGTCCTTCCGGACGTAACCTCCGAAATTGAAGACCGAGTTGTTGCTGATGGTGCGCGTATAGGTTGGTGCGATATTGAACGTGCCTATCTTCGAACGTTGATCGGTGTTGCCTACATTGCCGAAGACTGGATCCGAACCCGCACCTCCGCTGGTCACATTCTGCACATTCAAATTGTCATACGCGTTCGGCGTCTGGAACCAGGAGCGGCTGTAGTTCAGGTTGAGGTGAATCGAGTCTGCTGGCGTCAGTTGGCGATCGATGCGATCGAAGATATTCAGCTCGTTGCCCTTGGCGTGAAAGACGACGAACTCAGGAGGATCCAGAAAACGTCCTGTATTCAGGCCGTCGACTTCAATAAAGTTTCCCCAGTTCTTGCCGCCATAGCTCAGGTCCACCGATCCAGTTGCCGATCCAAAGGTGCCGTAAGACGTCGTGATACTGCCAGTCGGATGCGTGACCCCCTGGCCCGACCTCGTCGTAACCTGAATCACAAGACTGGTCTTGCCGCCAAACTCCGCCGGCGGCGCTCCTGAGATTACCTCAAGCGATTGCACGGAATTCGAAGGAAGCTGATTCGAGAAGACCTTGCTCTGCTGGTCGGTGATCGGTTGGCCGTCAATTGAAAAGGAGTTCGATGCGTGATCGCCCAATCCATGAAACAGGCCATTCGAATCGGCAGCGACGCCCGGCGAGGCCAAGGTCACCAACGAACTGAGCGAAGAAGACTGGCTTTCGAGCGGCAGCTTATTAAACGAGCCCCGATCGATGTCGGTGTGAAACGTAGAGTCATTCTCCACCAGGTCGCTGCCCGTAACTTCAATGACCGTCGACTCCCCACTTACAGACAAAGTAGTCTTCAGCGTAATCGGCACAGAAGACCTCACATCGACGTCCTGACTGCGAGGAGCAAATCCGGTGATGTTTACAACGATGTGATACGGGTTCAACGGAAGATTGGTGAATTGATAATGGCCCTGACCGTCAGACGTCGTGGTCCTGGTGTAACCGCTGACTGGATTTTCGATCTTTACGGTGGCATTCGGCACAATGGCGCCTGTTGAGTCGGTAACGGTGCCGTAGATGGTGCCGCCGCTCCCAGCCGATTGGGCCCATAGCCCTGGAATACCCAATGAAAAACAAATCGCAATAGATGCGAAGATGACCCGTCGTATCGACGTGTTCATGTCCTACCCCCTTTAAAGTTTTGACCTGGTCTTTGACGATGTTCTGAATGTTCTAAGCAAGAACAAGGTCAACCGGCGGGGGCCGGGTGTAGAGCGCAAACGTAGATATGGCTTGAGTCAGGATCGGCGCGGCAAACGCCTCTACTGCTGATATGACCGGCACAACGTGGTGCATCGTCACAGGCGTCTCGGCCAACGGCACGCTTGCGTGTGCGGTGGCGCAGAGCGCGCAGTCCGAGTGGGAGAGATCCCCTTGCGGATGGACGTGAACAACCTGAATCGTCCCGCAGGCGACAACCAAAGAGATGCACAGCAGGGAGAGAAGTAGTCTCCACGCGCCACGCATCTTCGGTTTTGAGCTTAGGTTATTCACTTGAATCCAATATATCGCAGGGCGATGCCGCAGGACGCGACATATATTGGACGGATCACATGGCTATTTTGTTGCATTGCCGGCTACAAACGCAGTAGGCGCAATTGCTTACACCAGTTGCACTTTGACCTTCTTCGCCCCGCGATCGACCATCGTGATGCGGAAGCTTCGAATCTGGCCGGTTCGGACCGGCTCTGCCTTCGCCTCATTCGCAGAGGGCCCATTCTTCCACCGTGAGGCCAGCATGGCGCTGAACGACGACAGGTCCGGTGCGCCAGTCGGTGACTGCTCTTTGGCCGCAACCTCCAGAGTCAGCCGGGCTTGGGCATGGATTCCTTCACCCAGCTCCACAGTGCCCTGTTCACCAGCGATTTCAATCAGGCGTCCGGTCACCACCTCGCCGACCTTGCGCTCCGCAATATATTCGTCAAGATCGGTCGGGACCAACTGCTTCATGCTCAGCCGGAGCTGCCGCTTCTCCTTGTCGACGTCAAGTACCTTTGCCTTCACCAACTGACCGACGCGAAGCACATCCTGCGGCCGTTCGATCCTTTTCTCCGCGCTGATCTCGCTCACGTGGATCATGCCCTCAACTCCTTCGGCAAGTTGCACAAACGCGCCGAACTTCGTGAAGCTGGTCACCGGACCTTCCACCTGCGAGCCGGCCGGAAACTTCTGCGATGCGTCCGCCCACGGATCGCCCAGCGTCTGCTTCAGCCCGAGCGACATTCGCCGCTCCGCCGCGTTTACGCCCAGAATCATGACCTCTACGACGTCGCCCGGCTTCACCATATCGCCCGGCTTCCTGACCTTCTTCGCCCACGACATCTCAGAGAGGTGAATCATTCCTTCAATGCCGGGCTCCAACTCGACGAACGCGCCAAAGTCGGTCACTCGCGTCACTTTGCCGCGTACGCGCTCGCCGGCGGTGTACTTCCCTGCCACAGCGTCCCACGGATGCGGTTGCAGTTGCTTCATGCCGAGGGAGATACGCTTGCCCGCCGGCTCGATCTTCAGCACCTTCGCGTCGATCTGCTGCCCCACGGTCAACACATCGGCCGGCTTCTCGATGCGACTCCAGGCAATATCGCTGATGTGCAGCAGACCATCTATTCCGCCGATATCGACGAATGCGCCATAGTCCGTCAGGCTGCGCACGGTGCCCGAAACTGTATCGCCCTCCCTGATCTCGGAGTAGCGGCGCTCCTTCGTAGAGCGGTCTTCCTCTTCGGCGACGGCGCGACGATCGACCACCACATCTTCTTCGGCTGCATCCAGCTTGATGATGCGGCAGCGTATCTCTTGCCCTACGAGCCGCTCCATCTCGGCAGCATCGCGCGCGCCACTACGCGAGCCCGGCATAAACGCGCGCACGCCGACGTCGACCGTCAGCCCGCCCTTCACAACACCGGTCACGATTCCCGCGATGACGGTCTTCTCTGCAAACGCCTGCTCGAGCGCACTCCAGTCCTTGGGTTGTTCCACCCGGAGGCGCGAGAGCTCGTAGTAGCCCTCCTCGTTACGCCCCTTCACCGACACCTGCAGTCTGGTGCCCGGTTCCACCGTCTCCTTCGCATCGGCAAACAACGCTACCGGCAGGACACCTTCGGTCTTGTAGCCAATATCGACGAAGACGTACTCCGCGGAGATGGCAACCACTGTCCCTGATAGCTGCCTGCCGCCCTCTCCCGATCGATGCGAGTGACTCTGTTCGAACTGCGAAAGGATCGTCTGGAAAGATTCGTTCGGTTCGGTGGATTCGGTGGCCGGTTCGATGGTCGAGTCGTTCTCTGGAGTGCCTGGGTTGGACATGAAAAGCTGTGCGCCTCGTTGTTACCGTGATTCGCCTAGAATATCACTGCGTCCCAGCTTGTTTTCCCTCGCGCGTCGCTCTCCGCCGCTGACCGATTGCAATTTGCATCGCGGGAAAGCTTCTTTCTGTCTTACGCTGTTCTCATGCTTTCCCGAGCGATCACTAAGAACCTGCGAGTCTTCGCGCTTGCAGCTATGACACTCCTCGGAGTGCGTCTCGCCATGTGCGACGACGTAACCGCGCACGACTCGGTGAGCCTTGCTCCGGAAACGCTGTCGAATGGAGCGCCCTGCCTCATTACGGTCGCGTTGCGTGAAACAGCGTTGGCGGTTACAGGTACCTGGCAGGGGCATCCGGTTGCGTTCTTCACTAACACGGATCACCGAACATGGTTCGCGCTCGCAGGTGTGGATGTTGAAGTGCACCCCGGCAACTACCCTCTCACGGTCGACGCGACGCTGAAAGACGGGACGCACGTTGCGCTGCATCAGGATGTAAAGGTCGAGGAGGCGCCGTACGAAAAGATGCCGTTGAGTGTGCCGGACAAATTTGTGGAGCCTGATGCTGCGGCTCTGAAAAAAATCGCCGCCGACAAGGTTGTGAAGGACAAGGCCTTTGCCAATTCAGCGTCAAAGCCTCAATGGTCGGGAGACTTTCGTCCGCCGCTGCGTGTGGCGCCGCAATCCGACTCGTTTGGAAATCAGCGCCTCTTCAACGGTAAGTTAGCCAGCGTTCATCGTGGTCTGGACTATCGGGCAAAGATGCACACCCCTGTCGCGGCTATCAATTCCGGTCGTGTTGTCCTGGCGCGACCGCTGTATTACGAGGGAGGCTGCGTCGTCATCGATCACGGACTCGGCTTGATGAGCATCTACATGCACTTGTCGAAGATCGAAGTAGCCGTGGGCAAGAAGGTTCGTCGCGGCCAGATCATTGCGCTCAGCGGAGCCTCGGGCCGCGCTACGGGACCTCATCTTCATCTTGGCGTGCGGTGGGAGGGCAGCTATTTGGATCCTGCCAAGCTGTTTCAAATCCAGATGCCTGCGGTGCGCAAGAGCGAATAGGCGGATCAAAATATCAACCAGATTCTTGAAGTTATCTCCACATACATCTCTAGGCTAGAGGTTTAGGGGGTGCCTTGCCTTCTTCGAGTTCGGTGCCGAACAGCTTCCGCATGGGTTTTTGTATCGCTCGTAGAAGCGCTCGCGCCGCGAGGACAGCCGCCGCCAGACAGGCCAGCGCGATTGAGGCTGCGATGACCGGATGGTGCGTGGCAAACCACGTCAGGCCAATCGCCACGGCATCTTCGCCTGTGCTCAGTGCAATGTTGGAGACGGGCTCAGGGCTGGGCGTTACGGCGGCGCGAAGAGCGGTCTTGGAACCGTGCGCTGCCAGTGCAATCGCCGCACCGATGGTGGTTGCCAGAATCTGCATCTGCGGCGTCAGTTGAGAGCTTGCATGGTATGCCACCAGCGCTGCAATGGGAACGCGAATGACCGTGTGTAGCGCGTTCCACACCATGTCGAACGCCGGGATCTTGTCTGCGACGAACTCCATCGCGAACATGATGCCGCAGACCACGAGAACCCAGGTGTGGCCGAGCGAATCGAGCCCCGGAGGAAGCGCAACCCACTGCGTGCGTGCGAGGATGCCCAGCGTCAGGACCGTCGCATAGATATTCAGCCCGGCCGCGAAGCTGGCAGCTACGACAAGCGCCGTGATGTTGGCTGGGCTGAAGTTCATGTGCCTGAAAGTGTACCGCCGTTCGCAACCGGCGGTTGTCGCTTATTCACAGGAAAACCGGGCACTAGTGTCGAAGAGCGCGTTTGATCTGGGCATACTGCAGCAGGATGAAGCTGTCCGTCATCCCGGCGATATAGTCGGCTACGACGCGGGCCAGCCCTTCATTCTCCACCTCGTCGAAGTAACTGACGGGCAGTTCCTCGGGATCATTGATCCAATGGTCGAACAGTGCCGTGACAACCTCTTCTGCCTTTTCGTGCTCGGTTTCAAGAGGTGCGCAGGTGTAGAGGGTGTCGTAGAGGTAACGCTTCTCCTGCAGGCGCTCCGCCTCAACCTGCGGAGAGAAGAGGGCCAACCGCGCGGGATGCCGGCGAACATCGGCAAGACATTCGGCCCCGATCGCCAGGGTATTCCGTGCCGTCGTCTCCATCAGATCGTCGGTCAGGATGTTCTGCATCAGCTGCAACGCTTCGTTGAAGAGGAATTTTTCATCGACCCCACCATGCTGGCTTTCGACTTGGGCGTAGCAACGACCAAGGATGTCGACGTTCTCGCGGATGTGGCCGATCTCAAGCAGGCCTGACTCCACTCCGTCGTCGAGATCTGCCGTGAGGTAGGCGATCTCGTCGGCGAGATCGATCAACTGCGCCTCCAGCGGCGGCCGCTCGTCGAGCAGATACTCCCCTAGTTCGGGATGCTGTTCGATGGTGTAGTCGCGTGAGTGCTTGATGATGCCTTCGCGAACGCCTAGCGTTAGATTGAGCCCGCGATGAGCGGCGTAACGCTGCTCGAAGTGCTCGACGATGCGTAGTGCGTGGACGTTGTGGTCGAAGCGACGCCCATGACGTTGGAGGCAGCGGTCCAGTGCGCGCTCACCGGCGTGTCCAAAGGGAGGATGGCCGATGTCGTGAACCAGGGCCAGGGTCTCAGCGAGGTCTTCGTTCAGGCCAAGCGTTGCGGCAACGGCCCGGGCGATCTGCGCAACTTCAATGGTGTGCGTCAAGCGACTGCGAAAATGGTCGGAGGCGCGGCTGGTAAATACCTGAGTCTTCCCCGCAAGTCGCCGGAAGGCACGGGCCTGCACAATGCGCTCGCGATCCCGCTGGAACGGCGTACGCGCAGAACGGAAGGGTGCGGGATAGACACGGGTCAGAAGGAGATCGTCCGAATCTCCAGCGACCGCGCATCGATGAAGATCGATTGCCATAGTCAGATTTAAGTGTAAAGGCAGACGCCGTCACGACGTCTCAGCTAACGGCGATAACCGTTATTGTTTGCCGGGAGTTCCAGCCACTTTAGCAAGCTTTACCCGAGCATTTTCCAGCTTGTGCTGGACCTTGGAGACATCGACAGGATCGGCATCCGCCGGCAGCGAACTTGCGTACTCCGTCATCGACCGCTCCCATTGCGCCACAGCCAT
The DNA here is from genome assembly GCA_963838555.1 of uncultured Acidobacteriaceae bacterium. Taxonomy (GTDB): domain Bacteria; phylum Acidobacteriota; class Terriglobia; order Terriglobales; family Acidobacteriaceae; genus Edaphobacter. The sequence continues at coordinate 259,536 of CAWIRK010000001.1, forward strand.
CTTCAGGTTGCCGGTCTTCTCGTAGACCTCTCCGAGATGATCATGAACAGTGGGGTCAGAATTGCTTCGCTCATTCGCCTTGCGCAGGTTCTCTTCAGCCAGCGTGTATTGGCCAGATTTGAAGTACACCCATCCGAGCGAGTCGAGAAACGCGTAGTTCTGCGGATCGAGCTCGACTGCCTTGCGGATCAGAGCGAGTGCTTCCGGCAGCCGCACGCCGCGGTCGGCAAACATGTAGCCGAGATAGTTCAAAACCGTCGGGTTCGAAGGATCGATGGCCAGAGCCTTCCGGAACTGCGCCTCCGCGTCGTCGTACAGCTTCTGCCGGTCGTAGAGCGAGCCCCGCAGAAAATACACATACAGCTTCTCGTCGGGCTTGGTCGCCAGAGCTTCGGCGCTGTTCAACTCGGCTGCGGCTTCCTGCCAGCGCTTCAGGCGCGTGTAGATCGTCGCAAGCGCCAGATGGGCATCCCGCTCATCGGGCGAACCCATCGCTGCTGCGAGCTGAGCCTTCGCCAACGCGACGCCTTGATCTACCTGTCCGGTATCCGCGAGCTGGCCGGCATACATCAGCTGAACGGCGTGGTCGTTCGGCAGCGCCTTCGCCACCTGAGCAGCCACGGCTGTAGCCTCTTTCCACTGGTGCGCGTCGCGGTAGGCGTCGATCTGGCCGGAATAGCCGCTCTTAACGTAGTCGCCGCCCAGCGCCATTAATTTCTTATAGGTAGCGACAGCCTCCGCGGTCTTGTTCTCCTCGCGGTAGATGATGGCAAGGCGATCCAGGAAGATTGAGCGATTGGCCTTTTCACCGTCGGAGTATTTGCCATCCGCACGTTCGGTGTCGGTCACCAGCTTGGTGAGCACACCGGTCGCGTCGTCATAACGGCCCAGCGAATCATAGATGAGGGCTTCGTTATACGTCAGTTCGAGCGAGTCCGGCGCCAGCGGCTTTGCCTTCTCCAGGGTCTTCAGCGCTTCGTCATAATGTCCCTGACGGCGTTGAATCTCGGAGATATGAACCTGCGACTGCGCATCCTGTGGCTCTGCCGCGACGATACCGGTCAAAACCTTCAGCGTCTCGTCCAGCTGTCCGTCGGCAAGCAGCGCATTCGCAAGTCCGCGTTCCGTATCCAGATTGTCGGGCTCCATGTCGAGCGCGCGATGATAGGCAGCGATCGCATCCTTGTTCTTCTTCATCTGCTCGTAGCTCGCACCGAGAGCGAACTCAATGCGAGGCGAGCGGTCATCGACGGGAATGGCGTTGAGCACCTCGGCGGCGCGCTTCGGGTCGCCCTGCTCGCTGTACAGCCGCGCCATATTCAGCGCAACCTCCTCCGAGTTTGCGTCGATCCCCTGCGCCAGTTTGAACTGCGCCTCCGCCTTCGCCGAATCATGGTTCAGGCCATAAAGCTGGCCGAGCAGAAGGTGGGTCTCCACATCGTTCGGCTTCAGTTGAGCGAGCTTCTCGTACTCTCCAATGGCCAACTGCAGCATCTGGCCCGATTGCGCGCTCTGCATATCCCCCAACGAACGCAGGTACACCTTGCCCAGCAGCGTGTGCGCCTCAATGTCGTTGGGATCCTTGCCCACCTGGTCCTGGGCGGCCGTCACAGCCTCACGGATGCGGCCGATCTTGAAGTAGAGATCCGCCAGGCCATCCTGCAACAAGCGGGAGTTCGGATCGGCATCCAGTGCCAGCTTGTACTGCTCAACCGCCTGGGTTGCGTAGTCCGACCGGCCCGCGTTCACAGCCATATCTTCATAAAGGCGGGCCAAACCGTAGTGGTAGTAGGAGGAGGCCCGATCGGGAACGGTAACCGGAGCAGACGGCTTAACCGTGGCAGACGGAGCCTGGGCAACCATCGTGTGGGCGGCAAAAAGCATAGCGGCAGCCGGAATCAACCGAAAGTGACGAAGAGAGGAGGCACGCAAAAGCAGGGTCATGAGTTGTAATTTCCTGTGCCGACGGAATGGAAGCCGAGAGCGTTACACACAGCCAGACAACTGGTTAGACGATGGCACCTGCGGTTCGGATGCAGGCGGCAGGGACTGGCCGATTGCACAGCATAGCAGGATTATATCCATCATTTTCTGAAAAATGGCAGTATTTTGCCGGAAGAGCTATCCATGCCGGAAGTGCCTGACTCCGGTAAATGCCATCGCCACGCCAAGCCGGTCAGCAGCCTCAATAACCTCAGCGTCGCGCACAGACCCTCCCGGCTGAATCACTGCCGTAGCGCCTGCCTGCGCGATGGTCTCCAGGCCGTCTGGGAACGGGAAAAATGCGTCCGAAGCGGCAACAGTCCCCTTGAGCGGGAGAATCGCCTTCATCGCGCCAAACCGGGCGGCGTCGACCCGGCTCATCTGCCCCGCGCCTACCCCGACGGTCTGGCCATGGCCGTCGCTGAAGCGGGCATAGACGATCGCGTTTGATTTGACGTGTTTGCACACCCTCCAGGCGAAGAGAAGCGCACGCGTCTCCTCTGCCGTGGGCTGGCGCCGGCTGACGATCCGGAGGTCAGTCTCGCTGATGCGCAGACGATCGGCGTCCTGCACCAGCAAGCCGCCGGACACCTGTTTGATGACCCGCCGCGTCTCCGCCGGGGAGATCTCGATCAGCCGAAGATTCTTCTTGGCAGCGAAGCGCTCCAGTGCCTCCGGCGTAAACGATGGCGCCACAATGGCCTCGACAAAGAGCTTTGCGATCTCCTCGGCCGCGGCGGCATCAACCTCCCGATTGACGCCGATGACGCCCCCGAAAGCCGAGACTGGGTCCGACTCCAGCGCTCGACGATAGGCCTCAACCACGGTTGCGCCGGTCGAAGCTCCGCAGGGATTGGTGTGCTTGATGATGACGACCGCCGGCTCATCGAACTCGCTGACCAGCTCCCAGCAGGCGTCCAGATCGACGATGTTGTTGTAACTCAACTCCTTACCCTGCAACTGCTTGGCGTTGGCTACGCCTTTGCCGCTGCCGTCCGTATACAAGGCAGCCTTCTGGTGCGGATTTTCGCCGTAACGCAGCGGCTGCAGCAGCGGGTCGATCACGCGAATCGTCGGCGGCAGTCGCTCCTCGGAAAAAACCGCCTTGCCGGTAGGTGCCTCGATACTCTCGAGCGCTGTGGCAATACCGGCATCGTAGGCGGCGGTAATCGCAAAGGCCGCCTTTGCCAGCCGCCAGCGGGTGGCACGGCTCAGGCTGCCTGAGTTCGCGGCCATCTCTTCGGCCAGCAACGAATAGTCAGCCACCGACGTCACGATCGCCACATCCGAGAAATTTTTCGCCGCGGACCTCACCATCGAGGGCCCGCCGATATCGATGTTTTCAATGACCTCAGCAAAGGAGACGCCGGGACGCTGCGCTGTCTTTTCAAAGGCATACAGATTCACCACCACCATGTCGATCGGCTCGATCTCGTGTTCGCTGACTGAAGCCATGTGCTCCGCATTGTCGCGAATGTGGAGGATGCCGCCGTGGACCTTGGGATGAAGCGTCTTCACGCGGCCATCCAGCATCTCGGGAAATCCCGTCAGATCGCTGATATCGCGCACCGGCAGACCCGCCTCCCGCAACGTGCGGGAGGTGCCGCCGGTCGAAACCAGGTCCACGCCGAAGGACGCCAGTACCCGGGCAAAGTCGACCAGGCCAGTCTTATCGGTAACGGAGAGTAATGCACGGCGGATAGGGCGAAGGTCTGCGGGGGGAGCTGAGGAAGCAGTACTGTGTTCAATCATCACTGCCTTATTCTAAGCCAGCAGAGCCCCTAACCTTCAGAGCAGCGCGGACCCCGTAAGCGAACTCACCTGTGTCACATTGTGCGCGGCACACCACCGCTTCAACCCGTTCGCAATGTTTTCTACCGCCCGCGGATCCGCGTAGCTTGCCGTTCCCACCTGCACTGCCGTCGCGCCCGCCATCATGAACTCCGCCGCGTCCTCGGCCTTCAGGATTCCACCCATCCCGACCACAGGAATCTTCACTACTTTGGAAACCTCATGCACCATGCGCACCGCAATCGGCTTGATCGCCGGCCCGGAGAGGCCGCCGGTGATATTGGCTATGCGTGGACGCCGCGTCTCCACATCGATTGCCAGAGAGACGAAGGTGTTCACCAGCGAAACCGCATCCGCCCCGCCATCCTCCGCCACCCGCCCCATCAACCCGATATCCGTGACATTCGGCGAAAGTTTGACCATCAGAGGACGTCGCGCCGCCGCCTTGCAGCGAGCCACCAGTTCCCACAACTGCGGCGGATCGGTCCCAAACACCATGCCCCCATGACTCGTATTGGGGCAACTCGCATTCAACTCATACATGGCGATGCCCGCCGCATCGTTGAGCGCCTGGATCACTTCGAGGCAGTCTCCGATGGTAAAGCCGAATACATTCGCAATCACGACCGTGCCGTTCAGTCCGTGGAGCTTCGGAAGCTTCTCCTCGATGAATGCGCGCACGCCCATATTCTGCAACCCGATTGCGTTCATCATTCCCGCGGCCGTCTCGATGATGCGCGGCGAAGGATTGCCCACCATCGGCTCCCGCGAGAGCCCCTTGGTTACAAACCCGCCAATGCGATCGAGCGACACGACGTCCTCGAACTCCACCCCGTAGCCGAAGGTTCCGCTGGCCGCAATCACGGGCGAGCGAAATTCAACGCCGGCAACCATGACGTGCATATCCGGGCCTTTATGGCCAGAGTCTTTGCCGGGTGACGTAGCGTTCACTGTCCCGCTTTCCTTCCCATACTGTACAGTGTAGCGGCTGCTCAGTGTGTGGCTGTTCCGGCAGGCGACGGACGCAGCGCCTCAGTCAGTATTCGTCCAACGCTGGCTGAAGGAGCGTTGACGCCGAGAATCGACGCAAAGGTCGCCGCAATATCCACCGGGGCCACCAGTTCCCGATAAAGACCCGGCACGAACTCCTCGCCAAAGAAGCCAAGCGGCACATGCCGGTCGTAGCTCCACGGGGAAAAGTGCGTCGTCTGGTTCGAGTTCAAATACTCCATCTGGTAGGCGGTCGGAACGACCATCACATACCACCCGCCGTGGGCGGTATAGCTGTGCGCGACGCGTCGCCCAAACTCGGTATCAGGGATTTTTCCGTCAGCAAGATCGACGCGCGAACGAGTGAAGTAGATCGAAGGATCGGCATCGACGCGGCTCTCCTGATACTTGCGTGTCGCCTCGATGGTGAGATTGTTATTCGGCGGCATCGGCGGCGCGCTCAACTTTTTGATCGCGTCTGGAATCGCCGCGATCACTGCCTCCTCGGCATCCTTTTCCGAGACGCTTCCAAAGGCCTTGGCGTCCAGCGCAAGGTACGGCAGCTCCAGCGTCGGCATGAAATATTCAACACCTTTTCCCGGCGAAAACCGCCCGTTCAACGTAACATCTATCGCCGCGGTGAAGGCTTCAAGGTCCAGACGAGCCGACGCAACTCCAAGCTTCGCCGCCTCCGCAGGAATCGGCGCAACGCCATGGTCCGCGGTCAGCGCGATCATCACATTCGCCAGACCGATCTTCTTATCCAGATAGCTGAAGAAGCTGTCGAGATCCTGGTCCAAGCCGACCACCATCTCGCGCTGTGCATCGGAGTCAGGCCCAAGCTGGTGGCCCCGGATATCGTTGGCCGACAAGCTCACTGTGAGCACATCGGTCACATCGTGCTGGCCCATTCCCTCGCCCTCAATCAACGCTTTGGCGAAGTCCAGTTCGTAGCTGTTCGCGGCGGGCGTGCGGCCAACCAGCGCAAAGAACTGCGTCGTCTCTTCGAGCCCTGCCTCCTTCACCGCCTGGGCGATCCGTGGTCCCTTATTGAACTTCGTCGCCCAATCCGGAAGCTTCGGCATGTAGTACGTCGACGTGACGAAGCGCCCGGTCGCATTGTCAACCCAGAACGCCCCGTTTGCGGTCTGGCCGGATGGCAGAATCGCCGCGCGATCCTTCAGCGAGATGCCGTACAGCTTCGCCCGTCCCTGCGTCGCCAGCCGAACCTCGTCCCCGATGGTGGTCGCCTTCAGATTGATCGGCGAAGCTCCAATACGCGGATCGTCCGGCTTCGGAGCCGGCGGAGGCAGCAGCGCCGGAAGATCGTCAAACGTCCCTACCATCCGATACCGCTCGTCTTCCACAGACGTGATCACCCGGTCGGTATTGCGGCTCAGATCCCACCACTCGTTGCTGCCGATGCCGTGGCCATCCGTGTAGGCGCCCGTTCCGATCGTGGCGTGTCCCGGCGCCGTCTTGGTGTTGGCGTAGTCGTAGTAGCAGGCGCTGAAGTACGCGCCTCTCTTAAGGAAGAGATTGAACCCATTCGGCGCCTTCAGCGCGTCGCGGTAGCGGTCAAGATAGTCGCCGCGGAACTGATCGATGACCAGAATCACTACCAGCTTCGGCTTCGCGTGATACGCATCGGCGTGCGCGGCGGGCGCAGCGGGCAGCAGAAAAAGCAACGACAGAAGGACAGCAATACACTTTTGCATCCCGATAGGGTAAATGGAAAGTGTTGCAGGCAGATGGCAAGGTCCGCATTTCCTGCAGGAAGACGCTAAAATGCAAAGTAATGATCGATTTAGCGTTTGTACGGGGCAATCTGGCCCTTGTCGAAGAAAAACTGCGTGCGCGTGGCATGGATCCTGCCACCACTCTTGGCGACTTCGCCGCTGTAGACCGGGAACGTCGAGAGGCCATTACACAGGTTGAGACCCTGAAGGCCCAGCGAAACAAACTGACGGAAGAGATCGCGAAGCTCCGCCGCGAGGGCGCAGACACAGCCGCCCAGACCGAACAAACCCGCATCCTTAAAGCTCAGGTGGAGTCGCTCGAGTCGGCGGCAGGGGCGGCCGACGAACGTTTGCGCGAGATCCTGCAGACGCTGCCCAACCTGCCCAACGACAGCGTTCCCATCGGCAAGGACGAACACGGCAACCGCGAAGAAAAAGTCTGGGGCGAACAACCAACGTTCGACTTCACCTGCCAAGCCGCACTGGGAACTAGGCGAAGCCCTCGGCATCCTCGACTTCAATCGCGCCGCCAAGATCTCCGGCGCACGCTTCGTCGTCCACTTCGGCCAGGGAGCCCGTCTCGAACGCGCCCTCGCCAACTTCATGCTCGACCTCCACATCCGCGAACACGGCTACACCGAGGTCCTGCCGCCCTACATGGTCAATTCGAAGTCCCTCTTCGGCACCGGCCAACTCCCCAAGTTCGCCGAAGACCTCTTCCACTGCGACGACAAAGGCCCATACCAGCCCGGCGTCTATCAGGACAGCGATCACTGGCTCATCCCCACCGCCGAAGTCCCCGTCACCAACCTCTTCCGCGACGAGACCCTCGACGAATCGCAACTCCCCATCTCCTACTGCGCCTACACTCCATGCTTCCGCTCCGAAGCCGGCTCGTACGGCAAGGACGTCCGCGGGATGATCCGGCAGCACCAGTTCCAAAAAGTCGAGCTCGTAAAATTCGCCAAGCCCGAAGACTCGAACGCAGAACACGAAGCCCTCACCCGCCACGCCGAAACCGTGCTCGAAAAACTCGGCCTTCCCTACCGCCGCATGCTTCTCTGCACCGGCGACATGGGCTTCGCCTCCGCCAAGACCTACGACCTCGAGGTCTGGCTCCCCGGACAAAATCTCTACCGCGAGATCTCCTCCTGCTCGAACTTCGAAGCCTTCCAGGCCCGCCGCGCCAACATCCGCTATCGTCCCGCAGGCGCCAAAAAATCCGAGTTTCTTCACACCCTCAACGGCAGCGGCCTCGCCGTCGGCCGCACCTATCTCGCAATTTTGGAGAACTACCAGCAGGCCGACGGCACCATCAAAGTCCCAGACGTTCTGGTGCCCTACATGAACGGCGACACTATCATCGGCAAGCAACCGGGCAGGAATTAGAGCTATGTTTAAATTACTTGGCAGTTACATCTTCTGGGCCTACGAACGCGGCAGCGTCCAGTACGACATCATGGTTTCGGCGATCCTTCTCTTCATGTTCGTCTCGCCGCACATCATCGACTACAACGACAAGCCGGTCGAGACCGTAGCCCTTCACGCCAGCGAGGTGCTGGTGCGCGAGGCCGGCAGCTCGGGCGGAAGCAGCCGCTTCATCTACCAGGTTCGCGCCGAAGACATGGGCCACCCGAAGACCGATGCCGAACGCCGCGCCGCCATTCTGCGCGTGATTGAACCGATCTCAGGCGAGGTGACACTCGATCACTACGAACCGGTCTACGACGCCCAGGGCAAGGTAATCGCCTACAACGCCTGGGTCCTCCGATAACGCCGATGACACCGACCCGACAACCGGCATCCAACCAACGGGAGCACTCGATTTTTATGATCAAACTCCGCCGCATCGCTGCATTGCTTCTGTTCTTTGCCGTAGCTCTCGTCTCAATATCGGCCCCGTTGCATGCGCAGCCCAAGCCTGGCCATCTGGACGCGGTGCTTCGCCAGATGGATGCGGCAAGTCTCAAATTTCAATCCGCCGAGGCCGACTTCCGATGGGACCTTTACGAGCTTGTGGTGAAAGAGACGACCACGCAGACCGGCACGATCTACTTCAAGAAACAAGGAACGACCACAGTGATGGGCGCGCGTGTCGTGTCGCCCTCAATCAAAATCATCGAGTTTCGGAATGGAATCGTTCGCCTCTTTGAGCCCGGCACCGATCACCTGACGATTATCGACGCTACAAAAAACAAGGCGCAATTTGAGAGCTTCCTGACAATAGGCTTCGGCGGTAGCGGAACAGACCTTACGAAGTCCTGGACAATCTCGGACCTGGGGGACGAAACGATCGACGGCGTAAAGACCGCGAAGCTGGACCTGGTCGCGAAGGATCCTGCCGTTCGCAACAACTGCACTCATATGACGATCTGGGTCGATCCTGTACGCGGGGTACAACTGAAACAAAGTCTCTATATGCCTTCCGGAGATTACCGAACCGCCGTCTACGCCAACATCAAATACAACCAGAAGGTCGACGAGAAGCCCTATCAGATCAAGACCGACAAGAAGACCACCATCGACCAGCACTAATCTTTCAGAGCGAAACAAGAAACTACCCCACACGATCAGCAGCGGAAAAAACTCCAGGGTATAGCGCGGCTCGGAGTTATCGAGGGTCAGCAAAAGCGCGCAGCGCAGCGCGACAAAACCCACCATCGCTCCCACTAACGCACCATGCGGTCCCCACCCAAACCGCCGCCATCGCCATAGCCCCACGCCCCCCAGCACAAAATATCCAAGATTGAGCAGCGCCAATCCCGCGGCGAGCAGGGTCAGTTGCCGGTGTTCATGCCACCGCCACCACTCCAGCGGCACCTCCAACATCTCCGCCCGGGGACGAAAGATCATGTTTAGCAGCCGGGCCACGGGCAGGGCGACATAGTAGCGGACCGGGTCGTCGTGAATACGCTCCTCGGCCAGGGCTTCGAAGCGCGCATCTAGCGCCGGTGTGGCGTTGTAGGTGCGGTTGTAATCGTTCAAGATAGCTTCGACCCGCGCGTACTGATCGTCGGAGTCGAAGGCGCGGGCAGGCACGTCGCCTATCCAGATCGCGGCGCTGTCGTAGTTCCAGTAGACCTCTTCCGTGGAAGCGAAGTCGATCGCCCAGGTGCGATACCAGCGCTGGAAGCCAAGCGGAACCTTTTCACCAGGGTCGGTTGCATAACGTGGCGCGAGCGGCTGAATAACATGGAAGGTTTGCCAGTTCCGCACCGCCCAAGGCGCCAGAGGCAGCACTACGCAGAGCGCAGCGACCGCGACCGGCATAACGTTTTTCAGCAAAGGGCGGGGCGCCTCCGGCTTACGCCAAACCATCCACAGCATCGCGGGGATGACCGTGGCTGCGAGCAGCCCCTGCTCCGGCCGCAGCAAAACCGAGTAGGCCATGGCGATGGCGGTCAACCAGAGCCAGCGGTTGAAGCCGAGCCCCGCCCCGCGCCACCGTTCAACGGTGTAGAACGTAAGCGCAATGCAGAACAGCGTAAGAACTTCGGTGAGCGGTGCGGCGGTATAAATCGCCATAAACGGGCACAGCGCAGAGAGCCAAAGTGCGGCCATTGCAGCACGCTGTCCAAACAACCTCCCCGCCAGCGCGGCGATCAATAAGCAGGTAACCAGGTCGATCACGCATTGGACATACATCACTGCGGTGTAGTGCTCGACGCCAAATATCCCGAAACATGCCATGAGGAAGAGCGGGTATCCAGGCAGACGGATCAGGGTGGGCACCGGAAGGGCAGGTGGGGCAGTGAAACTGTAGACGCCGTGCTGCATCCAGTTCCGCGCGATGTTTCCGTAGAGCAGGGTATCGCCACTGACACGGGCTTGGTGGCCAACAAACCAGAGACGCAGCGCGAGGCCAGCCGCAAGCGCAAGCGCGGCGTAGATGCCTGTTTTCAACTGTCGTCCGGTCATGTCTTTGCATCATACTGTGGAGACCGGAAGGCCCGGCTTCTCGCGTTGACTCTCGTCAGTCGACTGCATACGATGGGACGTAGCCGCATGCGCTGAGTCGCCCGTATCTCCCGATGAACCAACAAGTCTTCTACGATCCACAACGCAAGCGCTGGAAGCGGCTGCGGCGCATCTTCGACCTGCTTGCGCTGTTGGGACTGCTGCTGGGCAGCGTCTTTGTCGTCGGCCTGATGCGGATGAAGCCGCTGCCGGAGCTGTTTCTCAAGGCGCAGAAGCGAAACTACCGCGCGCTGGCGAATCAGTCGGCGGCTGCGTTCAAGCTACGCCGGTCGGCTCACCGTAGAACGGACGTAAAGCCGGGCGACGTTCCCCTGAACTCGGGTGAAGGTCTCCGCGCCGCGTATTACGTCGAAGATGATCCGGCCAGCTACTCGTCGTTGAAGCAGCACATCAGCCAGATCGACCTGCTCTTTCCGGAGTGGCTGCACGTCATCACGCCTGACGGCAAACTGAACGCCTACGCCGCGGACAATAGCCCCTACGGCGTCATCGACCATGGCACGGTTCGTCAGGTCGATCGCGAGGCCAAGGTCGCCCGCACCGTCGCGGCCAACCATGTGAACCTGGATATCTTTCCGCAGGTGGACAACTATGATCCGAGAAAGGGTCTGTGGGTCCCTGAGATTGGCGACTTTCTCTCCAACGAAGCAGCACGGACGAGCTTCATCCAACAGGTCCACACTTTTCTGGCTGCCAATCCCAGCTATCGCGGACTCTCCATCGACTCTGGAAGAGATTCCCGCAGCGGCCCAACCAGGCTTCAAGGCCCTGGTCGCCGCCCTGTACGACGATCTTCATCCCCGCAATCTTCGCCTTTATGTGAACACGCCGGTAGGCGATCCTGACTGGGATCTGAAGTTTATCGCCGACCACTCCGACGGCCTGCTGCTGATGAACTATGACGAACATCAGGATGGGAGCCGAGCCGGGACCGGTCGCCTCGCAGGACTGGTTTCTCGACAACCTGAAGCAGGTATTAAAGACGGTGCCCAAAGAGAAGGTGATCTGCTCGCTGGGCAGCTACGGCTACGACTGGACGACGACTCTACCACCCGAACTTCCAACCGGGAAGAAGCCGGCCAGGACCCAGAAGAGCCAGTCCGGAAAAGGTTCTGTCGACGACACCTCTCTCCACCCAGCAGGCGTGGCAGGCGGCGGTGGATTCGGAATCGCAGATCGACCTTGACGACGACTCGTTGAACGTTCATTTCGCGTACGACGACGTCGATGCGCACGAACGCCACCAGGTCTGGTTCCTTGACGCCGTTACGATTCTCAACCAGATGAGAGCCGCGCGGACCCTGGGCATCCAGACCTATGCACTGTGGCGGCTGGGCTCGGAAGACAATTCGATGTGGAAGATCTGGGACCATCCCATGACGTCGGATCCGGTGAAGGAGCTGGCGCAGGTTGAGCCCGGCTACGACGTCGATACCGAGGGCGAGGGCGACATTCTGAAGGTCACGCGTAAGCCGCAGAATGGCAGACGCATCGTCACCATGGATGATGACGACTCCGTGCCGGTGGACTACCGCATGATCACCCAGGAGTCGATGGACTCCTATCCGCTCTCCTACACGGTCGAGCAGTATGGCTACCATCCGAAGAAGGTGGCGCTGAGCTTCGACGACGGACCCGACCCCGAGTGGACGCCAAAGATTCTCGACATCCTGAAGAGATACAACGTCAAAGGCACGTTCTTCATGATCGGCGAGATAGCCGAAGACAACATTGGGGTGATGCAACGGGTCTATCGCGAAGGCCACGAGATCGGCAACCATACCTGGACGCATCCCGACATCAGCGAAATCTCGAACCGGCAGGTGGACCTGGAGCTGAACCTGACGGAGCGGCTGTTTGCCTCTGAGCTGGGAGTGCAGCCGCTCTACTTCCGGCCGCCCTATTCCATCGACCAGGAACCCGACACCAACGATCAGGCCGCACCGGTCGACGCGAATTCAGGGGCTGGGATACGTCATCGTCGGCAACAAGATCGATACGAACGACTGGGATGAGCATCCGCGCAAGACTCCCAGCGAGATCACCGACAGCGTCTTTCAGCAGATCAAAGACATGGAGACGAAGCCCTGGAATCGGGGCTCCGTCATTCTGCTGCACGACGGAGGCGGGGACCGCTCCGCAACTATTGCCGCGTTGCCGGTGCTGATTGAGGCGTTGCGATCCCGCGGCTACGAGATTGTTCCGGTGTCGGAGCTGGTGGGCAAGACGCGCGCCGAGGTGATGCCGCCGCTGACGCCGCGTCAGCGCTGGCAGGCGCGCGCCGACTCGATCACCTTCTTCTTCTACAGCTTCTTCCACTACTTTGTGGTTGGCGTGTTCTTCGTCGGCGACGTGTTGATGAGCGGGCGGCTGATCATCATCGGCATCTTCGCCATCATCGACCGTCTGCGCAAGCGAAAGAACTATGCGACGCCGGACTATCAGCCAAGAGTCGCGGTGCTGATTCCCGCATACAACGAGGAGAAGGTGATCGTCCGGACCATCCGCTCCGTGATGATGTCGAACTACAAGAACATCCGCATCATCGTCATCGACGATGGATCGAAGGACAGAACCTACGACGTGGCGCGCGAGGCCTATCCGGCCGACATCGCCTCTGGCCGCCTGACGGTGCTGACCAAAGAGAACGGCGGCAAGGCCGATGCGCTGAACTTCGCGCTGGAGAGAATTGACGAGGAGCTGTATGTCGGCATCGACGCGGATGGTGTGATCGCGCACGACGCGATTACAAACCTGGTGCCGCACTTTGCCAACCCGAAGATTGGCGCGGTCGCCGGCAACGCGAAGGTAGGCAATCGTGTGAATCTGTGGACCCGCTGGCAGGCCCTCGAATACATCACCAGCCAGAACTTTGAACGGCGCGCTCTGGACCTGTTCGACGTCGTGATGGTGGTGCCAGGGGCGATTGGCGCGTGGCGGACGGCTGCCGTAAAGACCGGTGGAGGCTATCACTCGAACACCGTGGCCGAAGATGCCGACCTGACGATGAATCTGCTCGAGCAGGGCTACAGCGTGATCTACGAAGACCGGGCGCTCGCGTTTACCGAGGCGCCGGTCAATGCGGACGGCCTTATCCGGCAACGCTTCCGCTGGTCCTTCGGTATTCTGCAGGCGATCTTCAAACACAAAGGCGCCATCAGCAAACACCGCGCCATGGGTCTGTTTGCGCTGCCGAATATTCTGATCTTCCAGATTCTGCTGCCGCTGGTTTCGCCCTTGATCGACGTGATGTTTGTCGCCGGGGTGATTCACTACATCATCGATAAGCACTTCCATCCAGAGACGGCGTCGACAGATAGTTTCTACAAGCTGCTGACCTTCTTCATCGCGTTTCTGGCGATTGACTTCGCCGCATCTGCCCTGGCGTTTGCTCTCGAGCGAAAGCACCCGGCAAGCAAAGGCGATGGCTGGCTGCTATTCCACATCTGGATTCAGCGATTCACCTACCGCCAGCTCTTCTCGGTTGTGCTGTTCAAGACAGTCAAGCGCGCCATCGATGGCAAGCCGTTCAATTGGGACAAGCTCGAACGCACCGCGACCATGTCGAAGGAGACCGAGAAGCTCACCGTCGGCGATTAGCCTCAGGCCACTCGCGTCAGTGCTCGAATCTCCTCGGCAAAGTCCGGCCATCCCGCGCACAACTGCGCCCTATCACCAGACTCGTAGTCCTCAAACTCAAACCCCGGGCTCACGGTACATCCCAGCAACGCCCATCGCCCCCCCTTCACCAGCCGCGATCCCTGCCACACGCCGCGTTCCACCACCGCCTGCGGGCGCTGTCCCCGCAGCAGATCGTTCCCGATCACAATCGTCGCTCCTGTTCCACCCTTCCTCAACTGCAGCATCTCCACCGCATCGCCTGCATAAAAATGAAACACCTCATCCGATTGCAGCCGATGCATCTCGCTGAACGTCTCCGGCTCCAGCAGATAGTAGATCGCCGTCCCCGTCAGTCTCGCACCCGCATACCGTGCATCCGAGAACGCCTCGGCAGCAATCAACTCCGCAGCCTCATACGTCCGCACATACCACCCGCCCTCGCGCGGATGCGGCTGCAACCCCAGTAATTTCTTCAGATCCTCCGCGGTCATCGATCTCCTCTCACGCTATGCTGTACACACTCCATTCATTCTAGTTTCCACCCAATTTGCCAAGCCAAAGGAGCTCGACCTGACACCGATCCGCACCCGTTTGGAGGACTACTTCGATTTCGCCGCCCACGCCACCAACTGGCGCACGGAAATCCTCGCCGGCCTCACCACCTTTATCACAATGGCCTACATCATCTTCGTCAATCCGGCCATCCTCTCGGAAACCGGCATGCCGCTGGCCGCAATCACCGCCGCCACCTGTCTCTGCGCGGCCTTCGGCAGCATCCTCATGGGAGCACTCGCCAACTACCCGCTCGCACTCGCCCCTGGCATGGGCCTCAACGCTTACTTCACCTACACCGTCGTCAAAGCCATGCACGTCCCCTGGCAAACCGCCCTCGGCGCCGTCTTCCTCTCCGGAGTCATCTTTCTCGCGCTGACGTTCTCCGGCATCCGCCAGCGCCTCGTCGCCGCAATTCCTCACCAACTCCACGCCGCGGTCGGCGGAGGCATCGGCCTCTTCATCGCTTTCATCGGTTTTCGCAACGCCGGCATCATCGTACCCAGCGCGGCCACCACCGTCACCCTCGGCAACCTCCACGCTCCGCCAACCATCCTCGCCATCGTCGGTCTGCTCCTCATCGCGATCCTGCAAGTCCTCCGCATCCGCGCGTCGATGTTAATCGGCGTCCTCGCCACCACGCTCCTCGGCATCCTCTGCCATCAGGTACACTGGCAACCCGCACCCTACAATCTGTCGGCGATCAAAGCCACCGCCTTCCACCTCGACATCCCAGGCGCGCTTCACATCGGCGTCTTCGAGATCGTCTTCGTCTTCCTCTTCGTCGACCTCTTTGACAACATCGGCACCCTCGTCGCCGTCACGCAACGCGCTGGTCTCATCGCCCCCGACCACACGATTCCCCGCCTCAATCGCATCTTCTTCGCCGACGCCACCTCCACCATCCTCGGCTCGCTCACCGGCACCAGCACCGTCACCAGCTACATCGAATCCTCTGCCGGAGTCGCCGCAGGAGGACGCACTGGCGTCACCGCAATCGTCACCGGCATCTTGTTTTTCCTCTCTCTCTTTATCGCACCGCTCGTCGGAGCCATCCCCAGCTTCGCCACCGCGCCTGCTCTCATCCTCGTCGGCGGCCTCATGCTCACCGGCCTGGGCCAAATCGAATGGGACGATCCCCAGATCGGCATCCCTGCCTTCCTCACCGTCGCAACCATTCCTCTTACCTGGTCCATCGCCGACGGTCTCAGCTTCGGCCTCACCAGCTACGCTCTCATCCAGCTGCTCACCGGCCGCGCCCGCGCCAAATTCCGAAGAGACTGGATGCTTTATCTCCTCGCCACCCTATTTCTTCTTCGCTTCATCTA
This sequence comes from uncultured Acidobacteriaceae bacterium, assembly GCA_963838555.1. Classification (GTDB taxonomy): domain Bacteria; phylum Acidobacteriota; class Terriglobia; order Terriglobales; family Acidobacteriaceae; genus Edaphobacter. The sequence continues at coordinate 275,518 of CAWIRK010000001.1, forward strand.
CATCGTCAAAACTTAAAATACGTAGAACCTTGCCAAACCCTAGCGATGTCTCGCCTTCAGCTGTTGCTCAGAATCTTCCTCCACCTTGTGAAAGCGGAAGAACCTGGCATCGCAGTGTTCGCACCGGAACGGGTACAGAAAGATAAGTCGCAGCAATGGCTCGAAGGCGATCCGGTGCGAACGCCTTACTGCATCATTGCGGCGACATTGTGGGCAATTTGGCATCATAGTAGCTCCGATCCGCGTACCCTACGCTACGCTTGAGCGCTCTCTATTGTTAGAGCATACGCGCATGACGCGAATGAAAACGTGAATTCATCCCCGCATATAACGCAATTGCTTACGTTCGAAGTATCGAAAACACAATCCAAAAGGCTTACCGTGCCGTCGGCGCTTCGAAAAAGCAGTATGACCGATTGAATATGAAAAGTTCGTGAGTGTGAGTTGCTTTCATATACACAGTCGCAATAGAAGCGTAAGGTTTGAGTTCCTTCAGGAGGTTCCCCATGGCGTTTCAGACGGCTCCCTTCTTCCCCCACAGACGCAACCGGGACGGCTCTTTCAATTCAATCTGTCTCAAATGCTTTGCAACGGTCGCCTCCCATATGACAGAAGAGGAACTGAAGGAACTAGATAGCAAACATGTCTGCGTTAAATCTGTTCTCTCCGAACGCGGCAATCACGTATCTTTGATTCACGATGAGAATGAAACTCACGAACCTCGTTAGAGCGATCCTGATCGCAATGCTCTTCTCTGCTTCTGCGCACATGCGGGCCGAAGACTGCCTCAGTGGGCTACCCGACACGTTAAGGTCGGCTGTCGAGCAAGACCATTGGAAGATTCTGTCGCCCTTCGACATCCCCTCAAATGACTGGAAGCTTTGGAAAAACGCGCATCAGGGCCAATGCCCCGGCGTAGCGGTTGGCAACTTCTTTCCCAAGACCGATTCCTCTTTCATCGTTGCGCTCATCCAGGGCGAAGACCCAAAGAATCTGCTCGAAAAAGTAGTGCTGTTAACTGAGAAGAAGGGTCAGACCATAACCGAGATCGTCGTCAATCCAGTGCAGGTCGCCAGCCCCGCCCTTGTATGGAAACTGCCCCCAGGCCATTACGCTGGCGTCGATGGAAAACATGCCGCGATCTCTCGAGATTCGTTTGTCTTCGAAAAGGTCGCATCCTCGGCGACGCAGTTCTACTATCAGGGCAGCAAACTTCAGTCGTTCATCATCTCAAACTAAGAATCGCACTAGAACGGGACCACGCTCTAGTGCGACCAGAGTTCAGCCGACGCGCTTACTTACCCAAAGTAGGCGGAACAGAAGTGCTCCCGACCGCCGATCCCGACGAGCCAGTATTCACTCCATCGAGCACGGCCTGGTACGAGATGATGCTCTTCAGCGTCTCATAGGGAATCCCGGACATTGGCAACAGATGCCCATTCACTGCCAGCATCGGCGTCTGCTCAACTCCAACATCCTGCGCCAGCTTGATGGAAGCATTCACCTGGTCCTTGATCGCCGGCGTCGCCGCGCACGCATCCACCGCTGCCGGATCCAACCCAGCCTTAGTCACCGCGTTCTTCAGCGTCTCGTCTCCGGTCTCCGGCGTCAGAGCGGCCTGCGCGTCGAATACCGCCGCGGAATAGACAAAGTAAGCGTCATTCTTCTGCTTCTCAACGCAATACCCATACGCCGCCGCCTTGAACGCAAACGGGTGCAGGTCGACTAGCGGAAAGCTCTGATACACCACACGCGCATTCGGGAAGTCCTTCACCAGCTGGTCCATCGTGCCCTGCGCATCTTTGCAATGCGGACACTGCATGTCGGAAAACTCCACCAACATCAGATCCTTGCCCGTGGCGCCACGCGTCGCGCCATCGGCTCGCGCCTGCAGCACCTTCCGCAGATCCGCAAATGGCGTCGCGCCAAACGGCACCACCACATCGCCTGCGACCGCATGCTTCCCGTCCGGAGTCACAAAGAACGCCGTCGGCTGCACCTTGGAGTTCGGCGCCTTATCCGACACGAAGACGACTACCTTGCTCACATTTGGCGCAGGAGTCACCTGAATTGCCTCCACTCTCCAAATGCGATTCGGATCGTAACCCCACAGTGCCTTCAAAAACGCATTGACTGTATCCACCGTAGGCGACGCCGCCGTAAAGTACTTCGGATTCGCCGCAGGGAAGGGATCAGCCTTGGGTGTCTGCCCCATATCCTGCAACTGCAGCGGAGCCGCAGGCTTCTGTGCCGGCGCTGCTGGAGCCGGCGCTGCCGCTCCTGTTCCTGGTTGAGTTCCCGGTTGGGTTCCCGTCTGTGCCCGTGTAAATGTCGTGACGCTGAGAACAGTCGCCAATCCTGCCAACATCCAATTCGAAATCTTCAAAGAATCCATCCTCCGCTGCCGCTTGTCTGCGTGCAGCACTCCTATTTACACCTGAACCCATTACACCTGAACACGCACCGCAATGGGAAATCGTCTGCCCATTCCGAACGACTTTTTCGTCACCTTCAACACCGGAGCCGCCTGCTGCCGCTTATACTCGCTCCGCTCCACCAGCTGTAAGACAGATCTCACCAGCCCAACGTCAACACCCTGCTCCTCCGCAATCTGCTCCGCCGAGCAATACCGCTCCACATAGGCCTCCAGGATCGGATCCAGCACCTCATAGGGCGGCAGCGAATCGGTATCCATCTGCCCAGGCCGCAACTCTGCCGAAGGAGGCTTCTCAATCGTCGCCCACGGAATGATCTCCTTCACCCGATTCACATAACGGCTCAACGCGTACACCCGCGTCTTCATCACATCGCCAATCACCGCCAGCGCCCCGACCATATCGCCATACAGCGTGCAGTATCCCGTCGACATCTCGCTCTTATTGCCGGTGGTCAGCACCAGCGCGCCAAACTTATTCGACAACGCCATCAGCAGCGTCCCGCGAATCCGCGGCTGCAGATTCTCCTCTGCCAGTCCAAACGGCGTCCCCGCAAACAGCGGCTGCAACACATGCTGAAACTGCGCGAATACATCATGGATCGGCAGCAGTTCAAACCTGATCCCAAGGTTCTTCGCCAACTTGCGCGCATCCTGGATCGACCCCAGCGACGAGTACTCCGTCGGCATCCCAACCCCTACAACGTTCTCCGCGCCTAGAGCCTCCACCGCAATCGCCGCCACCAGCGCCGAATCGATCCCACCGCTCAAACCCACCAGCGCCTTGCTGAACCCGCACTTCCTCACATAATCCCGAGTCCCCAGCACCAGCGCGCCCCACAATTCCGCAACCCCTTCGACGGCAGCATCCGCGACGACAGCCTCTACGTCTTTTGTATCCCCTGTGGCGGTATCCCCCGCATCCGTATCAAAGACCACCATGATCCTCGGTAAACGATGCCGCCTGCGCCACCACCTCGCCATCCGGCCCAATCACTACCGACGAGCCATCAAACACCAGGCTGTCATTGCCTCCCACCTGGTTCACCATCGCAACATACGCGCCATGCCGCTCTGCAATCGCCGCCAGCATACTCTGCCGAACCTGCGGCTTTCCCTGCCAGTACGGCGAAGCGGAAATATTCAAGATAATCCTCTGCCGTCCCCCCAGCTCCTTCTGCCGCGCCGCCCATTGCGTCATCAATCCCTCAACAGGATCGACCGGATACATCTGCCGTGGCCAGAAGCCCTTATCGTTCCACGCATCCTCGCAGATCGTAATCGCCAGCGGCTGCCCCTCCACACAGGTCAGCTTCTGTTCCGTGCCCGCCTCAAAATATCGTTGTTCGTCAAACACGTCGTAGAACGGCAGCAGCATCTTCTGCTGCACGAAGCTAACCTTGCCCCCCGAAAGCAGAGTCGCGACATTCCTCACCTGCTTGCCCACCTTGGCGACCGAGTCCATCACCGTCCCGCACAGAATCGCCGGACGCCCAGCCCCAGCAGTCCACCCGGCCAGCTCAATCACGGCCTGCTCGGCCCGGGCAACGAATGCAGCCTTCTCCAAAAAATCCGCCGGCGGATACCCGCACACCGCAAGCTCGGGAAACACCACAAGCCCGGCTCCAACAGCTTCGCCACGGGCCGCATATTCAAGAATTTTCTTCGTATTCCCGGCGAAGTCTCCAACCGTCGGGTTGATCTGGGCAAGTGCTATCTTCACTCTTCAAGTTTATCGCTTCGCACCTAAAACTGCAGATGCCCAAGCAAGAGGAAGGTTGTCGGTTGTCGGTTCTCCGTTGTCAATAAGAACACCACTACGAGCCCGTGCCGCTCAACACCACGCCCACCGTGCGCGCCAGAATTCTCAGGTCCATCAGCAGGTTCCAGTTCTCCACGTAGGCCGTATCCAGCGAGATGTAGCTGTCGAACGACGGGTCCTGCCGAGCCTCCACCTGCCACAATCCTGTAATCCCCGGCAGCACGTCCAGCCGCCGCAGATGCGCCAGGTCGTACTGCTCCACCTCAGCCGCCATCGGTGGCCGTGGACCCACCAGGCTCATATCACCCTTCAGCACGTTATAAAACTGCGGCAGCTCATCGAGCGAATACTTCCGCAACAGCCTCCCGACCCGTGTGATGCGGGGATCATTTGCAATCTTGAACAAAACCCCATCCCGCTCGTTCATGTGTTCCAGCTCCGCCTTGAGCTGGTCCGCGTTGTGCACCATCGTCCTGAACTTATAGCAGGGGAACGCGCGCCCCTTGCGTCCAATCCTCTGGGCTTTGTAAAAGATCTTTCCCTCCGAATCCATCCGGATGGCCATTGCGATCGCCAGCATCACTGGCGCTCCCACCACCAATGCCGCTGAGGCAATGGTAATATCCAGAACCCGCTTCACCAGAATCCCACCGATCGGAAAGTCTTTCCGGTGCAGTGGGATGGTCGGAAATTGGCCGATGTACTCCACCCTCGCATTCCACGCCAGCCCATCGTACATATCCGGCACCACCCGAACGTCGATTCCGGCCACTCGCGCCTCCTCGACCATGCCGATCACCAGCTTCTTCTCCGCCGGCACCGAGAAAAATATCTCATCGACAAACAGCGATCGGGCCAGCGACAGGCAGTTCCGCACATCGCCAATCACATCCGCATCGCCGGACTCAGCCTCGCGTTCACTCAGCGCGACAAAGCCCTTGAACCGGAACCCCAGATGCTGCAGCGATTCAATGTGATTTCTCAGCGCGTGTCCCACTCGTCCGGCGCCGACAATGAGCACATTGCGCGTTTCAACTCCCGCCCGGAAACGCCGGTAGACCATCATCCGCCGCAATGCCCGTCGCAGGCACAGCAACGCAGTCGTAAACAACACCATCAGCGCCACCACAACTCGCGATATCGCCTCGCCATTCGACAGATAAAGCGTGCCGCAGAGAAGCAACCCAGAGGTCAGCGACGCCTGCACCGTCATCCTCTGTTCATGCAAGCCGCTGCGATGCTGGATCGGCCCATACAACCCATACGACCGCGTAAAGAAGATCAGGCACAGGCCAAACCAGCCGATATAGAAAAACAGCAGGTTGGGGGAGGATTCGATCAGATGGGGGAGAACGTTCAGCGTAGAAACATTGGAAGGAGTCGCCACCCGAAATCGCAGGGCAAGCATTGCAGCAACCACCACAGTCAGCATGTCAATCGATGCCCAGATTGAGCTCGTTATCGAAGGCCTTCGGAACAATCCGGAATCGGCCGCCGACAAGCGCCTGCCGCTTCCTGCATGTTTTCTTCCTGAGACAATGACCTGCTGCAGATAGTCCGGTGTCGCCATAGCGAACGCCTTTCAACTCAATATCACCTAGGCCTAAGAATCGGTAGGATGCCTGAATTCGATTTCAGGAAACGTTCCCAATCAAAAAAATTTCATTGCTACAAGTTCGGACACGACTTGAAACGCTTGGTCGCCCAAACCTCGGGTCTCGTTCCTCGGTCGATTCGTCGAAAATTACTTCTGGATGCTACTTTGCAGGATACGGGTCCGGAAGCGGCTTGGCAATACAACAAAACGTTTCTTCACTAAATCTTACAAATCTTTTATGCACATATTCTTAGCCAGGATCATTGTGATCAGTTTCGTGTGAGACTAGACCGGCACCACGAGCTCATCCAATTGTAGAAATTCCTGCAAAATGGGGTCCTGACTCCGCTCCATCTCCTCCATCGTGCCAAAGAAAATCGCTTTCCCTGCATTCAGAAACACCACACGGTCCGCCAGTTTTTTCGCCAGCCGCATGTCGTGCGTCACCACAATGCTTGTCAGATGCAGCTGCTGCTTCAGCCGTTCAATCAGGTTACCCAGCAGATGCGCCATCAACGGATCCACCATCGTCGTCGGCTCGTCGTACAACACCGCCTCCGGCTGTGACGCCAGTGCCCGCGCGATCGCAACCGACCGTTTCATCCCCGTCGACAGGTCCGAGGGCAGCAGATTTTCCATTCCCGCCACTCCGACCATCTCCAGCAGTCCCTTCACCACTTGCAGAATCTGGTCCTCGGCCATCTCGCCCCGCTCCCGCATCGGAAACGCAACATTCTCGCCCACCGTAATGGAGTCAAACAGCGCCCCGTTCTGGAAGACCATCGTCACCTTCCGACGGACTTCCTGCAACTCAGGTTCCGTGTACCCGCAGATATCGTCTCCTGCGACCCTGATCACACCCTTATCCGCCTTCAAAAATCCCATCAGCATCTGCAGCGACACCGACTTACCCACCCCGCTTCGCCCCAGAATGCACAGCGTCTCTCCCGGCAGCACATAGAAGCTCACGTCCTCCAGCACCACAAACTGCCCGAACGATTTATAGACATGTGCGAACGAAATATATGGTCCCGGTTTGTTCTTAATGTCCGGAACAGCTTCAGCCGCAGCCTCGTTCTGCTGCGCCGCCTGTTCCATAAACTCGCCGACCTCAGCCGACACATCCTCCGACACGCTTTCGATCAGCGGAGTATCCGCCGAAACTTCCTGCGGAAGCTCCCCCGTCTTCGCCGGTTGTTCCTCAGCTTTGTTGCCCGATTCAGCCATAGCAGCGACTCCCAGCCCAAAATCCGATGCAAATCTAGCCTAACCTATCGCCCCCGCTAAGTATCCAGCGCATCAAGGTGCCGCTCGGCGTCGGCAAACTCCTCCGGCGTATTCAAATTCGCAAACCAGTTCCCGCTATATCGCTCCTGTGCTTCTGTCGTGTAGCACCAGTCCTCCTTCGTCCGCCGAGGCCCGGGTTTCGAGGTCAAACCTGACAAGTAAGGAATCTTCCACATCCCAACGCCCGACAACAAACCCTTCCCGACAGCAATCTCTCTGCAAGCCTTCTCGAGAACAGGAAGGAGCTTGTACTCCCCACGCTCCAGCGCCTCCGTCAGGAAAGGCCGCAACTCGCGGTGAACCAGCGCCACTGTGGGCTGTGCAATTTCATTCACAGTGAACAGAAACACCCGCACACCATGTTTCGCCGGGAACACGAGACGACCCCGAATTGCGTCATCAGAGGACACAACGTCGTGGTGCGTCCAGCTTTCATCAGGAAGCATCATTCTCACCCAGTGACTGAGATAAGCAGTCGGCAAGAAAGGCACATCGACCGGCAGAAACAAGTTCCAGTCATACCGCGAGTGCAGTAACGCCGCCTCCATTCCTCCCATCGGTCCACAGTCAGGATGCAGATCCTTCACCATTGGCGCATAGGCATCCAGCGCCGGATTGTCGCCCAGAATGCTTACCTCCACGCACACGCGGCGAAGCTTCACCACGGCATGAAGCACAAGCGGCTTGCCGGCTAGCTCCAAAAAGGCCTTATCTCGGCCCATTCGTGAGCTCCTCCCGCCAGCCAGAACATAGCCCCCAATCTCCGCAGGGCGCGGCCGCCCAGGCACTTATACCCCCACCAGTTCCAGCCAACGCACGATCGACTCGATCCCCCGATGAAAATTCGCCAGATGAAACTTCTCGTTCGGCGCATGAAGGTTATCATCCGGCAACCCGAAACCCATCATCACCGTAGGTATCTTCAACTCCCGCACAAAGTCCCCCACAATCGGAATTGACCCCCCACCCCTGACAAATACCGTCTCCTTCCCGAATACCTGACGCATCGCCTCGGTTGCCGCCTTCACATATTCGTTATCCGTACTCACCACAATCGGATCGCCGGAGTGGATCAACCGAACCTCCAGCACAATCCCCTTCGGCGTGAGCGACTCGACGTAAGCCTTGTACTTCGCAAAGCTCTCCGCCGGCGTCATATCCGGCACCAGCCGCATGCTCACCTTCGCCACCGCCTTCGCCGGAATCACCGTCTTCGCACCGGCTCCGATGAATCCGCCAGGCATTCCATGCACATCAAGAGTCGGCCGCGCCCAGGTCCGTTCCAGCACGCTCAACCCGTGCTCCCCGGTCAACGAGACCGACCCAACCTCGGTCTCCCGATAATGTTCCTCATCAAACGGCAGCGCCTTCCAGGCCTTCAACTCCGCATCCGTCGGCTTCTCAACCTTGTCATAAAACCCCGGAATCAGAATCTTTCCATGCTCATCCTTCAGCTTCGCAATCACCTGAGCCAGCGCCACAAACGGATTCGGCGCCGCCCCGCCGTACATCCCGGAATGCAGATCCGTCCGCGCCCCCCTCGCCTCAATCTCCGTATAGATCATCCCCCGCAGCCCGACACAAAGCGTAGGCAACTCCGGCGCAAACATCTCCGTATCCGACACCAGCGCCACATCCGCCTTCAACTGCTCCCCATGCATCCTTACGAAGCTGGCAATCCCTTCGCCCCCAACCTCCTCCTCCCCCTCGACGATCACCCGCACGTTCACCGGCAGCTTTTCCCCACCGGCCGCCATCAGCGACTCCAGCGCCTTTACATGCATCCACATCTGGCCCTTATCATCCACGGCCCCGCGCGCAAATAAACTCCCATCCCGCTCGGTAGGCTCAAACGGCGGCGACTTCCACTCATCCAGAGGCTCCGCCGGCTGCACATCATAATGCCCATAGCACAGCACCGTCGGCTTCGGCTTCCCATCTGCCGCAGGCGCCGCATTTAACCAATCCGCATACACCAGCGGATGCCCTCCCGGATGCTTCGCCGTCGACGTCTCGATCAGCCGAACGTTCTCCATCCCAATCCGCTTCAGCTCCGCCGCAACAAACTCCGCCGCCCGCCGCACATCCCCCGCACGCTCAGGATCAGTCGAAATCGAAGGAATCCGCAGCAGCGCCTTCAGTTCCTCAAGAAACCGTCCCTTGTTCTCCTGCGCAAACCCAACCGCCGCGGTCACCTTCGTCGTCACTGATCCACTCTCCCAAAGACATTCTTCCCTCCGACAAGCCCTGCTGCCAAAGCGAAACACAAGTATATGAAACATCCGCCCCGTCTGTTCCCTGGTCGCATCTAACCCCTCAGAAGGCGTACACTTCGTCCCCTACAAAGGAGCGCCCCATGACTACCTCCCTGCAAGACGGCACCATGGTCGACAAGATCGGGCAGTTCGATCTCCCACAAGAGATGGATGACGCCGAACGCAAGAAACCGTGGCCATCCGGCATCCACTCCAAGACTCTCTTCAAAAAGCACGACCTCCGCATCGTGCTCATCTCCATGCAAATCGGCGCTCACATGAACGAGCACCACGCCGATGGCACTATCTCCATGCAGGTCCTGAAAGGCCAGCTCGTCGTCACGGTCAACGGCAAGGGCCATGATCTCCCCGCGGGCAGCCTCTTTACCCTCGCCCATTCCATCCGGCACGACGTACTAGCCAAGGACAACTCGGCTTTTCTTCTCACCATCTCCTGGCCCACCGACGAAGAACTGGCCGCGATGAAGCATCGAGGCTACGGCTCCTAGCTAGTGTCAACTCGCTGGAACCACCTTCTCCGCAGCAACTGGCTCGCCCGCCAGAAACCTGGCAATGTTCTCGTTCAAAAACTTTGCATCTGCCGGATCAGCCGCCGCTCCCGCCGGATGCCCCCACAGCGAAGGAATCGGCAGCAGCGACACTGTGTGCATGAACTGCGCCTCATACCGCGCATCGCCCACCGGAAAATACTGATCCGTCATCGAAGGCATATACAGAAACGGCACCTTAATCGACCCCAGAGCCTTCTTCTCATCGCCGCCAAACCCCGGCGTCGTTCCCACATCATGCTTCTCCCAGGTCCGCATCTGCAGAATCAAATTGTTCGCATCCGCCCCCGGAATAAACCGCGTCCGAAACCGCTCCACCACATCGTTGAACGTAGTCCCCGGCTTCGCATTCGTCCGCCACAGCTCATCCCGCCACCACTGCGGCGAGTACAGCCAAGCGGCCCAAACCATCCCAAATGCATTGATACCCGCCTGCGGCTCCTCGGTATAATCCCCACCTTTGAACTTTTCATCCGCCGTAATCGCCGCGATCTCCCCTTCGAGCCGCACAAACCCGTGCCCATACGTCTTCGCCGTCCCTGAAGTCGCCACCGCGCGATCCATGAAATCCGGATAGCTCACCGTCCACTGAAACGCCTGCTGCGCCCCCATCGAAAATCCGATCACTGCCTTCAGATGCGTTACCTTCAAATCTTCCGTCAACAGACGATGCACGGCCTCCACATTGTCCCGAATCGTCATCACCGGAAACCGCGGCCCATGGTACGGCTCCGGCGTATTGCTAGGCGAAGACGAGCTCCCATTCCCGAACAACTCCGTCGTCACCAGAAAGACCTTCTCGGGATCGAGCGCCTTCCCCGGCCCCATCAACCACTCATACCCGGTCAGCTTCGCCATGTAATGCGACGGCAGGAGAATCGCATTGTCCCGCGCGGCATTCAGATGCCCATACGTCCCATACACCACATGCGCTTCCGGCAGAACCACGCCGCTCTCGGTCTTGAAGTTCTTGATGACAAACTCGTGCCGTACCGGCGTCTCCAGGCCCCACGCCGTCGAAAAACCAACAAGCGCAGCCATCACGAGCAGCAGACAAATAAATTTTCTCCGAATCAGTTTGGTCATGATGCAGCGATCTTACTATCCGCCCTCGTCCATCCCCGCGCTTATCCATCCGTTGTAAATTCTTATCTTCCTCGCGAGGCGCCACCGCAACCAGCACAATAGCGTTATGAGTTCCACCACCGACCCAAAGACTGGCCAGACCTGGAACACAGAAGCCTACGCCGCTAACGGCCGATTCGTCGCCACCCTCGCCTCCGATGTTGTAGCCCTCCTGAACCCTCAACCCGGCGAACAGATCCTCGACCTCGGCTGCGGGGACGGCGCTCTCACAGAACAACTCGCCGCCACCGGAGCCGTCGTCACCGGCGTCGACGCCTCACCCACCATGCTCGCCGCCGCCCGCCAGCGCAGCGCCCGCGGCTTGACTTACGAGCAACACGACGCCACCGCCCTTCCCTTCCGCAAACAATTCGACGCCGTCTTCTCCAACGCCGCCCTCCACTGGATCACCGGCCTCTCCGGCCAGCAAGCCATGCTCGCCGGCGTCCACCGCGCCCTTCGCCCCGGCGGCCGTTTCGTCGCCGAGATGGGAGGCCATGGCAACATCGCCGCCATCCGCACCTCCCTCCAGGCCACCCTCGCACCCTTCCACATCGACGCCGAAGCCACCGCCGCCAGCTTTTTCCCCTCACCGGCCCTTTACCGCCGCATTCTCGAAGCCGCCAACTTCACCATCCAATCGATCGACCTCATACCCCGCCCCACGCCACTCCCCAATGGCATGGAGTCCTGGCTCAACACCTTCCGCAACGGGGTGCTCGACCACCTCAACCGACCTGCATATTCAGAAAACGCCCGCGCCACCGCCCTCGCCAACACCGTCGCCCTGCTCGAACCCATCCTCCGCGACGCCGACGGCAACTGGACTGCCGACTACGTCCGCCTCCGCTTTCACGCTACGGCCAATAGCTAACCCTCAAGATTCGCCAGGCACCGTACCAGCGTCTTATTCAACGCTTCCACAGCGCTATCGGGAATCCCCTCCCACAGCTTCTCCTCGATCACCCGCGCCAGCTTCTCTCCCGTCTCCAGCAGTTTCACCCCACTCGGAGTCAACTTCGCAATCAGAATCCGGTCATTCACCGCATCCTTCGTCCGAACAATCCAACCGCCATCCTCCAGACTCTTCAACAAAGCCTGCGCCGACTGCGGTGTCACATGGCAGGCCCGCGCCAGTTGCGCCCCAAAGGCTCCGGGCTCGTCCTGAACCGCCTTCAGTACAGCCAGCTGAGCAGTCGTAACCCTCTCCGGACGCAACCTCTCATCCATCTGTCCCCGAAAGTGGACGATGATCCGCTTCATCATCCTCGCGGCCTGCCGCCGCTCCGACTGTTTTTCTGTTCCATTTTTGGTCCGGCCGTTCATATCAGTCTCCTGATATCATATCAGGAGACTGATATGGCAACCGCAACCACAGCCGCGCCGCTGACACCAGCGGTCTGGAAGCCCCACCACAATCCGTGGGCGGTCGCCCTCACTGTCACTCTCGCCACCTTCATGGAGGTCCTCGACACCTCCATCGCCAACGTTGCCCTGCCCCACATGGCGGGCACTCTCGGCGCCAGCCAGGAAGAAGCCACCTGGGTTCTCACCAGCTATCTCGTCTCCTCCGCCATCGTGCTGCCCATCTCCGGCTGGCTCTCTGATCGCTTCGGACGCAAGCGCTTCTACATGACCTGCGTCGCGCTCTTCACCATCTGCTCGGTTCTTTGCGGTCTCGCCAACACCCTCCCGCTGCTGATCTTCGCCCGCATTCTCCAGGGTGCAGGCGGAGGAGGCCTCGCCCCCAGCGAACAGGCCATCCTCGCTGACACCTTCCCTGTTGAAAAACGAGGCCAGGCCTTCGCTGTATATGGCATGGCGGTCGTCATCGCACCCGCCATCGGTCCTACTCTCGGCGGCTGGATCACCGACAATTTCAACTGGCACTGGATCTTCTTCATCAACATTCCGGTCGGCCTGCTTTCGCTCTATCTATCCAACCGCATGGTCGAAGATCCTCCCCATCTCAAGCGCCGCCGCGAACAAGCCAAGCACCTCAGAGTCGACTTCATGGGCCTCGGCCTCATCTCGCTGGGCGTAGGCTGCCTCGAGTTCACCCTCGACAAGGGCCAGGAAAAAGACTGGTTCGGCGACCCAATGATCCGCACCTTCGCAATCATCGCCGCAGCCACCCTCATGTTCTTCACCTGGTGGGAGTGGAATCACCCCGACCCCATTGTCGACCTCAAACTATTAAAAAACCGTAACTTCGGCACTGCCGTCTTTCTGCAACTCATCCTCGGCATGGTGCTCTTCGGCTCAACCGTTCTCATCCCTCAGTATCTCCAGGTCCTCCTCGGCTACACCGCCGAACGCGCCGGCATGGTCTTGTCTCCCGCAGGCTTCGTCATGATGATCATGATGGCCGTAGCCGGGCGGTCGCTCGGCAAATTCGATCCACGACTGATGGTCTGCCTCGGCTACTTAGCCACAGCCGCCGGCATCTACAACCTCACCCGCCTCGATCTCGACACCGCCTTCGGAACCGTCACTCTCTGGCGAATGCTCCAGGTCATCGGCCTGCCCTTCATCTTCATCCCCATCAGCACGCTCAACTACGTCGGTGTGCCCAGCAACAAGATGAACCAGATCTCCTCACTCTCGAACTTCGCCCGCAACCTCGGCGGCAGCGCAGGCACCGCCCTGCTCACCACCTACATCGCCCGCAGCGCCCAGGTTCATCAGGTTACCCTCGCCGCCCACGCCATTCCCGGCAGCGTCCCCTACCGCCTGTATATGGACCGCATGAAAGAGATGATGATGTCTCACGGAATGCCCGCCGCCAACGCAACTCAGATGGCCGTCGGACAGGCATACCAGCAGATGCTCCGTCAGGCCTCCATGCTCAGCTACAAAAACGCCTTCTTCATCCTGTCCGTCACCATCTTCTGCCTCTCCCCGCTGCCTTTCATCATGCGGCTCCCCACCAAAGCCGCCAAGCCCGACCCCGAAGCCCTCGCCGGCCACTAGCCGCGATTCACTGCATCATGGTCAACGCCCGCTCAAACGCCACTGGCGCCACCGACACCGCCCCCTCAAACGGCCTCGCCAGATCCGCAATCGCCGCCAGCGTCACCGCGACCACAAAGGTCAGCGCCAGCACCTGGCAGTAATGCACCCATTTATTATCGTTTCCCAGCAGGCACGAAGAGCCGACGGTCGCCCCTGCTCCCGCGATCAACAACAGCCACAAAATCCTGGGCAAGCGATTCCTCAACTCCTCCTCCCTCATGCTCCGCCTCTCTGAAAGATCGCCCAAAGCGCTCGTCAGATGATCAACGCTATTGCTCCCTCCCTCTTCCGTTTTCATTTCAATCAGCAGTTTCCACATATCGCTCAGCACCCTCTGGCTCGCGTGGCTGTCCTGTTGCACCTGCATGGCAGGCCATTCTTCGTGAATCGCCACCTCCGCATACTCCAACCCGAGCGCATGAAACGCCTCCCGCTCCGGCGAAGGCAGTCCCCTGGCAATGCGTGACACCGTAAGCAATGACACGGCCTCAAGATTCGTGTTGACCTCAGCTGTCCGGAAATCGTTCCACACCGTATAGAGCATGAACCCGAGAATCACTCCATACGTAGTCCCCAATATTCCCAGTTGCCACCCCGTCACGTCGTTGATCAATTTGCGGTTCGGGATCGGCCACACCCGATTGAGTACCAGCACTGTCACCACCGAAATCATCAACGCCAGAAGTATGAAAGAACCACTCTCCGCGTAACTGAGCACTGGAGTTCCCCCTGATTCGAAAGCTTCAGTTCGAAAGCCAACAACCGACAGCCAGACTACATCAGTGCTACCCTATCGCCCATGAGCCAGTCGAAGCCCCAGTTCAAGCCGCAGGCCAAACTAAACCTGAACCGCCTTTACCCTCTACTCACTCTTTTCCTTACCGTTACGGTGTTATCCCAAACCCCCGCCACTCCAAGCGTCCCTCCCCCCGACGTGCAAGCCCCCGACTCCCATCCCCCCGACGCCCCGCCCCAAACCAGCGTCGCGCAACACGCTCCGCTCAACCCGGCTCTCCCAACTCTCTTCATCGTTGGCGACTCCACCGCCAGCAACCAGGCCGACCTCGGCTGGGGCGATCACTTCGCCCACTACTTCGACACCACGAAAATCAACGTCGCCAACCGCGCCCGAGCCGGCCGCAGCTCCCGCAGCTACTACAACGAAGGCCTCTGGTCCAATGTCCTCGCCGAGATGAAGCCTGGCGACTACGTGCTCATACAAATGGGCCATAACGACGGCGGCGGCAACCCCGCCACCGACGCCAAGGCCCGCAGCAGCGTCAAAGGCATCGGCGACGAAACCGTCCAATATCCACTCCCGAAGCCATTCACCACCGGCCCTATCGCCGGCCAGACCACAGAGACCGTCCACTCCTACGGCTGGTACCTGCGCAAGTACATCAACGACACCCGCGCCAAAAAAGCCACCCCCATCCTTCTCACCATCACCATCCGCAACATCTGGGCGAATGACGCTGACGGCAATCTCCGCATCGAGCGCGATATGGGCTACCGCGACTACGAGTACCAGATCGCCGCCTCCGAGAACGTCCCAGTCATCGACATGGCGACCGTCGAAGCCGACCGCCTCGAAGCACTCGGCCCGGAAAAAACCGCGCTCCTCTTCCCCATCGACCACACCCACACCAGCGCCGAAGGCGCCGAGGCCAACGCCGAATCCGTCGTGATCGCCCTCAAGAATGCCAACTCTCCGCTCGCCGCTTATCTCAAACCCAATTAAGCTCCGCTTAAGCTCAGCACCGTAGCATGTCTCTGGCGTAGTAGCCCTGCCGTCCACCAATCTCGCCAGGAGACTCAAATGCGAATGAAAAACCTTGTAGCGACGAAGCCCCTGACTATCCTTCTACTCGCAGTCTCCCTGCCGGCTCTCGCCCAGGTTAACTGGGAAGTCAAGAAGACCCTCCCAATCGGCGGCCAGGGCTCATGGGACTACCTCACTGTCGACCCCGCAACCCATCGGCTCTTCGTCCCGCGCAGCACCCACACCATGGTCATCGACGCCGACTCCGGCAAGACCCTCGGCGACATTCCCGGCCAGAAGAACGCCCACGGTGTAGCCATCGTCGCCGAAGCAAATCGCGGGTTCATCAGCGACGGCGGTGGCGACGGCGCAGTCATTATCTTCGATCTGAAGACCTATGCCACCCTCGGCAAGATCACCGCGCAACCCGACGCCGACGGAATCATCTACGACGCCAGCGTCAACCGCGTCCTCGTCGTCTCAGGAGACGGCGGAACTCTGATGTCGTTCAAGCCGGACATCGATCCCACCAGTGGAAAGATCGAAACGCCAATCGAACTCGGCGGAAAACCTGAGTTCCTGGCATCCGACGGCAAAGGCAGGCTCTACATCAACCTTGTGGACAAAGACAATGTAGCGGTCGTGGATTTCAAAGCTAGAAAGGTAATCGCCCACTGGCCCGTAGCCCCAGGCGGCTCTCCCGTCGGAATATCCATCGACACCAAAAACCACCAACTCTTCATCGGTTGCCGCAAACCCCAAAAGTTGATCGTCATGAGTGCCGACGACGGCAAGATCCTCTCCGATCTCCCCATCGGAGCCGGTGTCGATGCCACGAAGATCGACTCAGGTCAGGCCTTCGCCAGCTGTCGCGACGGCTCACTCGCCGTAGCCAAAGAAACCTCACCAGGAAAGTTCGAGATCGTCCAAACCGTCAAAACTCCCCAGGGAGCAAGAACCATGGGCATAGATCCTACTACCCACAGAATCTACCTACCCACTGCAGAGTTTGAAGAACCGAAACTGGGAGCAACAGGCCGGCCCGCAATGAAGCCTGACACATTCATGATCGTCGTGGTCGCACGTCACGCCCCATAGCCACGAACCAGAACCCTAATCCACACCGCTGTTCTGCCGCACACCAAAGGCAAACACATCGGGCCGGTTGTAGTGACCCGCGACATCCAGATCAAACTTCCCCCGCGGAATCTCATCCATATCAATCTCGGCCACCAATAGTCCAGGTCTATCCATCGTCCCGCCGACAACTGCTCCCTGCGGCGAAACTATCAAGCTCCGTCCCTCAATCACCCCGCCCATCTCCCGTAAATCCTCCTGCCAGTCATCCTTCATTAACCTCTGGCAAGCACTCAATACGAAGCACCGCCCTTCGTATGCGATGTGACGCATACTCGTCTGCCACATCTCCCTCGCATCCACCGTTGGCGCGCACCACAGTTGCACGCCCTGCTCGTACAGATGCTGCCGATACAAGGGCATATAGTTCTCCCAGCAGATCGCCATCCCGATCCGTCCAATCTCCGTCTCTACCACCTGCATCGTCGACCCGTCCCCCATCCCCCAGATCAGCCGTTCACTTCCAGTCGGCATCAGCTTTCGATGCTTCGCAACCAGCCCACTCTCCGGCGAAAACAGCAGACTCGAACAATAAAGCGTTCCCCCATTCCGCTCCACCACTCCAATCACAATATGCAGCCCCAACGTCCGCGCCCACTCTGCAAGTGTCTCGGTCTCGGCGCCCGGACAAGCAACCGCCCCCTTGAAGTACCTCGCAAACATCGCCTTCCCGGCGTCGCTGCGGCTGCCGACAACCGCGCCAAAATCCAGACCCTTCGGATACCCGCCGAGCAGCGCCTCAGGAAACACCACTAACCGCACTCCAGCAGCCCCCGCCTCGTGGCAAAGTGCCTTCACCCGCAGCAAAGTAGCCGCCGTATCGAACAACACGCTTCCCATTTGGGCAACAGCAACCTTGAGCATCACAGCAGTCTAACCTCACCGCCTGCAACCAACAATTCATCCGTTGCCTATTCCGGCCAGCAAATCCAACACCCGCAAACCTCCCGCAACACATTGCCTAAACCGCTAAATCATTAGGGAAATAGGCCTCGACCTGCGATAAACTCTGGTAAGGAGCTAGTTATGTCTCACCGCCGCCACACGATTACAGTCGCGAGTTCGACTCTGTTTTTCGTGTGCCTCGTGCTCCACGCGCAGGCCGGGCTCTACTCTCAGGCATCCATTCCCCACAATGACGCCGAAGCCTACAAAGTCTACGAGTCGCTCCTGCCCGATTGGACCCTGACCGTAGCGCACGCTAGACGTCTCCTCATCCAAGCCCAAACCGGCAGGACCGAGTTCTGCCTCAAGGCAGCCCCTGAATCATCGGCATTCCTGCAGCCACTCTTTGACTCCTTCGTCGCCTATGGCAAAACCCCCTCAGTACTCCAACCCAAACTCAACCTCAGTGCACCATACGAGTTCACCCGTCGGGCGGATCGCGTCTACGAGAGCATGAGATGGAGAGGCACCTCCTGCGCATGGGCTTCCTGATCGCAACGCCAAACGCTGACGATATTTGAGTGGAGTATCTCGATTCGATCCCTTCCACTGATCGAGCCTGAGATAGGGGCGCACCCGCCCATCCGTTCGCCATACCATTTACACTAATCATTGGGGCTGATTCCGCGCCCCGGCACTCAAGAAGGACACCCGTTTTGCTCAACAAAGCTATAGCTAAGGTCTTTGGCACCAGTAACGAACGCGCCGTCAAGCGCCTCATGCCGTTCGTCCGGCAGATTAACGACCTCGAGCCTGCCATGCAGGCGCTCTCAGACGAGGCTCTCCGCGCCAAGACCGCCGAATTCCGTCAGCGCATCGCCGCCGCCCTCGAAGGCATTGAGGATGCCGACGAGCGAATCGTCGCCGAAAAGGCCGCCCTCAACGACATCCTCCCCGAAGCCTTCGCCGTCGTCCGCGAAGCCGGCAAGCGCGCCGTCCAGATGCGTCACTTCGACGTCCAGCTCATCGGCGGCATCGTCCTCCACCAGGGCAAGATCTCCGAAATGAAAACCGGCGAAGGTAAAACCCTCGTCGCCACCCTCCCCTGCTACCTGAATGCTCTCGCCGGCCACGGCGTCCATGTCGTTACCGTCAACGACTACCTCGCCAAACGCGACGCCGAGTGGATGGGAAAGATCTACGGATTCCTCGGCCTTTCCGTCGGCGTCATCGTCCACGACCTCTCCGACGAACAACGCCGCGAAGCCTACGGCTCCGACATCACCTACGGCACCAACAACGAGTTCGGCTTCGACTACCTGCGCGACAACATGAAGTTCGAGCTCAAGGATCAAGTCCAGCGCGGCCACTACTATTGCATCGTCGATGAAGTCGACTCCATCCTCATCGACGAGGCCCGCACCCCGCTCATCATCTCCGGCCCCACCGACCAGACCACCGACAAATATCTCCGCGTCAACGTCATCATCCCCAAGCTCGAACTCGGCGAACTCGTCGAGACCCTCGAAACCAAAACCTGGTCCGGCGATTACGTCGTCGACGAAAAAACCCGCTCCATCACCGTTACCGACGAGGGCTGGGAAAAAATCGAAAAGCTCCTCGGCATCGGCAACATCGCCGACCCCGAAAACTGGGACCTCAAGCACCACGTCGAGACCGCGATCAAAGCCCACTCCCTCTACAAGCGAGACGTCGAATACGTCGTCAAAGAGGGCGAAGTCATCATCGTCGATGAGTTCACCGGCCGCCTCATGCCCGGCCGCCGCTGGTCCGACGGATTGCATCAAGCCGTCGAAGCCAAGGAAGGCGTAGCCGTCCGCAAGGAAGACCAGACCCTCGCCACCATCACCTTCCAGAACTACTTCCGCATGTACAAAAAACTCAGCGGCATGACCGGCACCGCCGAAACCGAAGCCGCCGAGTTCGATAAGATCTACAAGCTCGACATCGTCGTCATCCCCACCAACCGCAAGATGCAACGCATCGAGAACCCCGACGTCGTCTATCGCACCGCGCAGGAAAAATACTTCGCCGTCGCAGACGAGATCGCCCGCCTCCACGGGGAAAAGCAGCCCGTTCTCGTCGGCACCACCAGCATCGAAAAATCCGAACTCCTCTCCGAAATCCTCAAGCGCAAAGGCGTCCGTCACGTCGTCCTCAACGCCAAGTTTCACGAGAAGGAAGCCGAGATCGTAGCCCAGGCCGGACGTATCGGCATGGTCACGATCGCCACCAACATGGCAGGCCGCGGTACCGACATCCTCCTCGGCGGCAACTCCGACTTCATGGCTCGCCAGGACCTCGTCCGCAAGCAGCAGGCCCGCGCCGTCTCCGCAGCGGAAGGAACCATCTCACCCGTTGCCGGCCCCGGCATGGTCCGCTTCTACTACACCGGCCAGGAGTTCGAAACCACGCAAGCCGCCTGGGACGCAGCCGTCGCCACTCACGAAACCGCAGCCAAAGCCGAACATGAGAAAGTCATCGAAGCCGGCGGCCTTCACATCCTCGGCACCGAACGCCACGAGTCCCGCCGCGTCGACAACCAGCTTCGCGGCCGCGCCGGCCGTCAGGGCGACCCCGGCTCCTCCCGCTTCTTCCTCTCCCTCGAAGACGACCTCATGCGCATCTTCGCCCGCGAGTGGGTCTCCACCCTCCTCCAGCGTCTCGGTATGGAAGAAGGCGTCCCCATCGAATCCGGCATGATCTCCCGCCGCATCGAAGCCGCACAGAAGGCCGTCGAAAGCCAAAACTTCGAATCCCGCAAACACGTCCTCGAGTACGACGACGTCATGAACAAGCAGCGCGAAGCCGTCTACGGCCTCCGCCGCCAACTCATGGAAGGCGTCGACCAGAAGCAACTCATCACCGACGACTACCTCTCCACCATTCTCTCCAACGTCCTCGACGAGCACGCCCCCGAAAAGGTTCACGCCGACGAGTGGAAGCTCGAGCCGCTCTTCGCCCAGATCTACGACCTCTTCGGCGCCCACCTCGAAAACGAGATCGACGCCACCCAGCTCAACCGCCACGAGCTCGGCGAAGCCATCTTCGAAAAACTTCGCGCCCGCTACGACATCAAGGAACAAATCCTCGGTCCCCAGCAAATGCGCTACCACGAGCGTGTCGTCATGCTCTCCGTCCTCGACGGTCTCTGGAAGGATCACCTCCTTGCCATGGACCATCTCAAGGAAGGCATCGGCCTCCGCGGTTACGCGCAACAGGATCCCCTCGTCGCCTACAAGCGCGAATCCTTCGACATGTTCGAAGGCATGATGATGCGTTTCCAGGAAGACACCGCCCGCCATCTATTCCGCATGCAGATCATCGGCCCCGACGGCACCCCCATCGAATCGGCCGAGCAGCTTGCCAATGCTCAGGCCCAGGTCGCAGCAGCCGCAGCCCAGACGCAATTCCAGCAGGAGCTCGCGGCTGGCAACCCCGCCAACCTCTTGCCACCGGGCGTGCCTCCACAGCACACCAACGCCCCCGCAGCACGCCAGCCCGCACCTTCACCCGTATCCAACCGCCCTCCATCCACCACGATCGACGCCCTCGAACGCGAATTTCACAAGAAAAAACAACGCGAGCTCGAGCAGGCACGCTCTGTCAGCACCGCCACAGCCGACACCAACGGCGCGGCGCCCCGTCGCACCGGTGAAAAAGTAGGCCGCAATGACCCTTGCCCATGCGGCTCCGGAAAGAAATACAAAAAGTGCCACGGCACCGATGCATAGAAGCAGCAATCAGCAATAGAGACACCTAATCAGCCAAAACAAAGCCGGCCCCTGCCATCGCGCCACATCGCTGATTCGCTGTCTACTACTTCTCCAGATCATCCAGCAATAGCTTCGCCTTCGTCGCCAGGGTCTTCGCCCCCTCCGCATCCCCGGTGTTCAATGCCTCCTGCGCATCCTTCAGAAAATTCTTCACCTTGCTGACCTGCGCCTTCTCTTCCTCCGCCTTCTGTGCCGGCAGCGCGTTCAACCGTTTCTCGCTTGAAGAAATCAGATCCGCCGCCTCCTGCTTGGTCTGCGGATTCGCCTCTCCGCCCGCCGTCAGCGCGCCGATCGCGGTCTCCTCCGGCGATGGCGGCGCCACGGCCGCAATCTGAACCGGCTCCGGAGCAGGTGCCTTGGGAGCGGACTTCTTCTTCTCCCGCTTCGGCTTCTCTGCACTGGCTACAGCCGGCACCGGCGGCAGGTTCGTTGGCTTCACCTCTACCATCACCATCGGCAAATTCTCAGGCTCAGGAATCTCCTCCAGCGCCACCGGCGTCAGCCCTACCGGCAGGATCACAACCTGTGTCCTGCGCCGGCATCCTCCGAGTCCAGTGGTCAATCCAAAGCAGAGTGCAACGCTTGCCAGCGTTCGCATAAGTTTTACAATTCCGTTCAAACTCGCTCCTCTAATCCTTTATGAGAGGCCCCAACTGCAACCACTTTCCTTCCTTCACCTCCAACACCTGCCGCAATCGGCAGCCGGAACGTGAACACCGTCCCCCGCTCCGGCGAATTTGCTTCGGCATTGGATCGCACCTCCATCGCTCCGCCATGCAGCTGCAGAATCCGATAGGTCATGGCCAGTCCGATTCCACTGCCCTTTGGCTTTGTCGTGAAGTACAACTCGAAGATACGCGGTAATAGGTCCACAGGTATACCCACTCCGTCATCTGCGACCTCCACCGCCGCAATCTGATGCTCCCGTCGCATCCGCACCTGGATCGTCCCACCCCCCGGGGGCATCGCCTGCATTCCATTCAGCAGCAGGTTTAACACCGCCTGCTGCATCAGTTCCGCGTCCGCCCTTACCACCATCGGCTCATGCGGGGCGTCGATTGTCACCTCAACTCCATGCTCTTCCATCTCCGCCGCCGTCAGCTCGATCACCACTCCGACGACCTGCCGCAGGTCATGCTCACGCAGGTGCAGCTCCATCGGCCGGGAAAAGTCCGCCAGCGTCTGCACCACCCGGTCGAGACGCTGCATCTCTCCCGCCAGAATATCGACATGCCGCTGCGCTCCGGCAAACGCCTCTCTCCCTCCCGGAACCAGCTTCCCACGCAGCAACTCCAGATGCACCACCATCGCGTTGATCGGATTCTTCACTTCATGTCCCACACCGGACGTCAACTTCCCGATCGCCGCCAGCCGTCGCGCCACCTCCAGTTCCTGCCCCAGCTGCGCCGCCGACTCCATATCGCGCAGCGTCAACAGCGTCCCCATATTGCCCCCGCCTCCAAGCCCGTCGTCGATCCGGTCCAGCGAAATCTGGACCTGCCGCCCATCCTCCAGCGTCACGCCCTGCGCACTCACCTGTCCGCCGTCGGCAAACGCCTCCAGCACGGCTGCTCCCAGCGCACTCTCCGGCGCGAAGATCTCCTCCAGCCGCTTTCCCACCATCTCCTCGTGTCCTTCAGTCACAGGCGTCGTCAAAAAGTAAGCCACTGCATCCGACACCATCACCGCCCGTCGGTCCGCCGTAAACAGCAGCACGCCATCTCGCAACGTATCCAGCATCTGGTTCAGATTCGCCTGCAGCGCCGTAAAACCGGCCTCCTGCGTGCGCATCTGTTCACCCAGCCGGTCGATCGTCTTCGTCACCCGAACCACCGTATCGCTCCCGGTACCGCCAGCCAGCAGCAACGCCCCGGAGTCGCTCCCCAACTCTCCGCTTGCCCGTGTCAAACTGTCCAGCCGCGCACTGATCGCCTCCAGCGGACGTAGCGCAACATTCGCCAGTACTCCGGCAGACAGCATCGCCGCCAGCGCAGACGCCAGCGCAAACCATAAAGCATCCCGCAGCCAGGGCTCATAGGAATTCTTCAAAAACGTAGATCGCACCCCCACGTGCGCCACCAGAAACGGCATCCCATTACGATCCAGCGCCTGCGATGTATCAAGCACGCGCGGCTTGCCGAACACCACCCTTATCTGGCGTTCCATGCCACCACCTTGCAAAGTCTTGAGACCGAACCGGAACGTCGCCGGCTGATTGATCGCGTCAGGATCCGTACTCACCAACGTCATCCCATGCGCATCCGTAATGCTCACATCCTGCACTGCATCCGAGTAGCGCACAATCGTATTCATCACGTCCGTCAGCTGCTGGTCCCTGCGCAATGCATCCGTTACTGCCTGGTGCAGCGCCTCGTCGCTTTTGTCCACCGGAGGACTCGCCCGCAGCCCAGTCTCCACCGCCCGCCGCGTCATCAGGTAAACCTGATGCGCAAGCATATCGTTGGCCTTCACCGTCTGCTCGACCCTCTGCCGCATCAGCTCGCTGACATACAAAACCGACAGCAACAGCACAAGCGCAAACGTCAACGCCGATGCCGACACCTCTAGCTTTGTCTTCAGCCGCATCTTTACTCCGTCGCAGCAGCCGTATTCGAGTATTCCTTCAACTTATTCTGCAGCGTCTTCGAGCTGATCCCCAATATCTCAGCAGCCTTCGTCTTGTTGTTATGCGTCGAGTGCAGCGTCTTCAAAATCAACTGCCGCTCCGCCTCATCGACCGTCGTCCCCACCTCGACACGCACCGAGTTCGACTCATCCAGATATCGCTGCACCTCGCTCGACTGCGCCGCTGGCCGCGAACCAAAACCATCCGTACTCACAGCCCTCGTCGGCGGAGGAGCAAACCCCGGCTCCCCAAAGTGCGGCGGCAGATGTTCCTCTCCCAGCATCCCCGACCCCGCCAGAATCACCGCCCGCTCAATTGTATTGCGCAGCTCCCGCACATTGCCCGGCCACTTGTAATTCTCCATCCGCGTCATCAGCGAGTCCTTCAGACCCGCCACCGTGCAGTGGTGCCGCTCATTCATATCATCGATCATCTTCTCGGCAATCGCCGACACATCCATCAAATGCTCCCGCAGCGGCGGCATCTGAATATTAAAAACATTCAGCCGGTAATAAAGATCTCCGCGCAGGTCCCCATCTCGCCACCGCCTTCTCCGGATCTTTATTCGTCGCCGCCACCACTCGCACGTCCACCGGCGTCTCGATCTTGCTTCCCAGCCGCCGCAGCCTTCTGTCCTCGAGCACGCGCAGCAGCTTCGCCTGGGTCGCTATCGGCATCTCGCCAATCTCATCCAGCAGCAGCGTTCCTTCTTCCGCCAGCTCGAAGCATCCCGCGCGCCGCTCCAGCGCCCCGGTAAACGCGCCCTTCTCGTGCCCGAAGATCTCGCTCTCAATCAGCGTCTCCGGAATCGCCGCACAGTTCACCGCCACAAACGGCTTCAGTCTTCGCGCACTCAAATCATGCAGCGCCCGCGCCACCAGCTCCTTGCCTGTCCCGCTCTCTCCCGTCACCAGCACCGACACATTCGACGGCGCCACCCGCTCAATCAGCGTAAAAATATCCTTCATCTGCGGCGACGAACCCACCAGCTCGCCCAGCACGCCCGTATCCCGCAGCTGCCGCCGCGTTGCTTCGAGCTCAACATCCGCCTCACGCTGCCGGCTCGCATTATGCAGAATCGTCTTCAGCCGAATCGGATCGACCGGCTTCGGAATATAGTCGTACGCCCCATTCCGCATCGCTTCTACAGCCGACTCGATCGATCCCTGCGCCGTCAGCATCACCACCGCAATCCGCTGCGGCAATTCGCCAACGCGGTCCAGCAGCTCCATCCCATCCATCCGCGGCATCTTCAGGTCGGTCACAATAATCGCGGGCGCCCACGCGACCGCCTTCTCAAGGCCCTCCATCCCATCGGCAGCACACTCCGCCCTGTAGCCCCAGCTCTCGATCAACTCCGTCAGGCCGCTGCGAGCATGGACCTCATCTTCAACGATTAAAACCTTCTCCAACACACTCTCCAAGACAGTCCCCTGTTCCTGTTCAACTATTTAACTAAAAGCGTGCTAAATAAGATGCAATCCATTCAGCCGCAGGTAACCAACAGGCGTCCAGCTCAACCCTAGTCTCAAGCCCATCTATAAGGATATCCTTGAATCCATGTTAGAACCTGAAATCACAACCGAAGCCTTTGCAAAACAGCGCCAGCAACCCAACGCCCCCGTCCTTTTGGACGTCCGGGAACCCTGGGAGGTCCAGACCGCCAGCCTCCCCAACTCCCTCCTGATGCCCATGGGAGAAGTCCCCTCCCGCGCCCACAACGAACTCGATCCCGACGCCCCCATCGTCGTCGTGTGCCACCACGGAGCCCGTTCCCTCAGCGTAGCCATGTGGTTACGCGAACAGGGCTTTACCCACGCCCAGTCCCTAGCCGGCGGCATCGACGCCTGGTCTCGCTCCATCGACCCCGACTGTTCCCCGCTATTAGCAGTCGACTACGCCTTCGGTCACACCCCCACTGTACCGCCCGTTACCCACAAAATACGCAGTACCAACAATTTCCTGCAGTCCATCGAACCTCTGAAGTAAATTTCGCATCAGACGTCTAGCGGTTGTGTAACTTTCTGAGATTTACTCTTGCGACACTGCTGCATTGTCAATGTCTTGGGTCTTTCTGGGAGTCTGAACATGAGTACGGGTAGTGGCTTCACCGGCGATGGCTCGGTTCCCACGCCAAATCCATCGGAAAGTCAGGTCAACGCTCATTCCGTTCAGTTCTACGAACAGGACTCGTTTCCTCCTCGACTCACTCACAAAATTGATCGGCACAACCCTCATGGCAGGCGATGTGGCCATCGTCGTCGCCACGCCAGGCGCATCGCCAGGCTCTTGCCGAACGCCTGAAAGCAGTCGGGCTCGATCTTGAGGTCTCGGCCAAACTCGGCCGATATTGCGCGTTCGATGCCGCTGAAACCCTCGCCGGTTTTATGGTCAACGGCATACTCAACATCTCCCTGTTCGAATCTTTCGTAAAATACATCCTCTCTTCCATCGGTCCCACTGCCGACGGCAAACCCACGCGCCTCGTCATTTTTGGAGAGATCGTTGCCCTTCTCTGGGCGGACGGAAATATCGACGCAGCGCTGGAACTCGAGCAGTTCTGGAACGACCTCGCCCGCTCGCACTCCTTCCATCTCCATTGCGCCTATCCCATGAAAGATCTTCGGTCAGGAAAGTCACACCCAGGCATTCCTCGATCTCTGCGCAGAGCACACCCACGTTATCCCTACCGAAAACTACACGGCCCTCGCCAGAGAAGACGATCGCCTCCGCCATATCGCCCTGCTGCAGCAGCGCGCCCTCACCGCCGAAACCGAAGCCGCCGGCCGACTCCGCGCTGAAGAGGCCCTTCGCCGTTCCGAAAAGCTCGCCGCTTCCGGACGCCTTGCCGCCAGCATCGCGCACGAGATCAACAATCCCCTCGAAGCCATCTCTAACGCAATCTACCTCGCTCGCTCCGCACCCCCCGAAGAGAGCTCCACGTTCTTAAAGCTGGCTGACGAAGAACTCGCACGAGTCGCGCAAATCACCAAACGGACCCTTGGCTTCTATCGCGAAACCGCAACTCCCGGCGTCGTCAAGTTATCGGCTCTTCTCGACGATCTCCTCATCCTGTTCAACCGCAAGCTGGAAGCGAAGAACCTCACCGTCAACAAACAGTATCGCGACGAACTCGAGATCTGGGGACTGGAAGGCGAACTGCGCCAGGCCTTCGCCAATCAGATTGCCAACGCAATCTACGCCATGCCGCAAAACGGCTGCCTCACGATCAGAATCCGAAGATCGAAGTCGTGGAGCAACGGCCAATGCCCTGGCACCGCCGTCAGCCTCGTCGACAACGGTTCCGGCATCTCGCGGGAATCGCTCTCCAAAATCTTTGACCCCTTCTTCACCACCAAACAGGATGTCGGCAACGGTCTCGGCCTCTGGATCACCCACGACATCGTCACCCGCCACGGCGGCAGCATCCGGGTCAGAAGCAAAGCCAACGCCACCTCGGGCGGCACCATCTTCACCACGTTCCTGCCTCACCACAAAGAATTTGCTCTAGATGCTGCCGACTCCCAGCAAGCCTCTGGGTAGCAGATCTCCCACTGTTCACAACGCAGCTCGCCCCACCTGCCTGACTCCAGGAGTGCCCCTGTCAATCCCTTATTCCGGTTGCGTCGACTCCACCGGAACCGCCTCCAACGGCACCTCCGGAACATCCTGAATCCGCGGCTCGGCCTGCATCTCCTCCTGCGTCTTCAAGTTCCGCTCGATGTCCAGATTCAACTCCTCCTGCTGTCGTTCGGACGCTGCCTCCTGTTCCTCGAACAGCCTCGCGTCCTGCTGCCTCTGCGTTTCAGCAACCGCCGCAGACTGAGCATCCGCAGGCTGCACCGGTATCGGTTGCACCTGCTGCTGCGGTGTCGCGCGATCGACCCTCGCCATCGCACCAACATCGACATCTTCAACCGGCAAAGGCCCCCCGGAAAACCCAACTGCACTCGCGGCAGACTAACCGCGACCGGCTGCATCGGAGCCAAAGCAGGCTGCTTCCTAAACCCCTGCATCGCAATCAAAACCACCACCCCGGCACCCAACGCCATAATCCACTTCCCAATAGCTCCTCGCATAGCGTCGAAACCTCGCACCCTTAATTGGATGCACCACCATCCCGATCCGCCTCAGGCCGCCATCGCCAACGAATGCCTGCAACGCTCCGCCTGTTCGTAGGCGTCAGCATCTTCACAACATCGTCTTCTTTAACCCCGACTGATCTTGTCGCGAACATCCCAACCACCACTCGCAAATCAGCCTTGTGAAACCTTCCGTCAGCATCGTGAGGACAAAACCCAGTCACTTCGCCCGAGGATGCGTCTCGTCGTACACCTTCTGCACCTGACCCACCGTCAACTGCGTATATCGCTGCGTCGTCGACAACCGCTCATGCCCCAGCATCTCCTGGATCGCCCGCAGATCAGCACCCTCCTCCAGCATGTGCGTCCCAAACGCATGCCGCAGCGTATGCGGATGCACATCCGCCGCCAGTCCCCGGCTCAAAGCAATCGCCTTCACGATCCGTCCCACACTCCGTGTCGTCAAGCGGCAGTCCCCTCGCATCCGCAGGTTCATCATCAACGGCCCATTCGCCACCAAAGCCCCTTTGCCCGCAGCCAGCAGCTTCGCCTCTCGCAGCGGCAGATAAGCCTTCAACGCCGCCGCCGCCTCATCCCCTAGCGGCACCAGCCGTTCCTTCCGCCCCTTGCCCCGCACCAGCACCGCGTCGTCCCGCCACTTCACGCTCCCCATATCCAGCCCCACCAACTCCGAGTTCCGAATCCCGCACCCATACAGCAACTCAAAGATCACACGATCCCTCTCCGGCCACGCCACCGAATCCTGTTTATCCTTCGCCACAACACCCGCGCCCGCCCCGTCCCCCGACCCATTTCCATCCAGCGAATTCAAAACCCGGTTCACCTCCTCCATGCTCGGCACCCGAGGCAGATGTTTCGGCAGCTTCGGCGTACTCACCAGCAGCGCCGGATTCTGCGCCACCTTCCCCTCCTTCGCCAGCCACTTGAACCAGCTCCTAACCGCCGCCAGCGCCCTCGCCACACTAGCCTTCGTCAACCCCCGCTCATACAGCGCCCCCATATAACCCCGTATATGCAGATGCTCCACCTGCTTCACCGAAACCCCATCCCCCAGCGTCTCGCGCAGAAAATCCGCAAAGCTCCGCACCTCCCGCGCATAAGCCCGCACGGTATGCTCGCTGGCCCCGCGCTCATTCGCAAGCATCGCCAGAAACCCCTCCACCAACCCCGATATCTCTGTCCCAGTCTCGCGCACTCGATTCCCTACTCCCTATTCCCTACTTCCTGCCTCTTCTTCCCTCGCGGATGATGCTCCCGATGCACCTTCTTCAAATGCCCCAGAGCCACATGCGTATAAACCTGCGTAGTAGCAATATCGGCATGACCAAGCAAAGTCTGCACACTCCGCAGATCCGCCCCATGCTCCACCATGTGCGTCGCGCAACTATGCCGCAGCATATGCGGACTAGCCTTACTTCCTCCCGGCGTCGCCCCGCGCACCATCTCCCAAACCCACTGCCGCGTCAGCGCATTCCCTCGCACACTCAAAAAAAGCGCCCGAACCACAGGCCCTCCACTCCGCACCAACCCAGGCCGCCCCAGGCTCAAATATTTCTCCAAAGCCTCCACCGCCGACCGCCCCAGCGGCACAATCCTCTCCTTATCGCCCTTACCCCTCACCTGCGCCCGCGCCTGATCCAGATGCAGATCCTCCACCCGCAGCGCGACAATCTCCCCCACCCTCACCCCACCCGCATACAGCAACTCCAGAATCGCGTGATCCCGCAGCGCCAGCGAATCCGCATCCGCACTCCTCGCCGCCGCGCCCGTCCTCTCCAGCATCTCCGCCACCTCGCCCTCGGCGAGCGACTTCGGCAGCACCTTCCAGCTCGACGGCGTCTCCACATTCACCGTCGGATCATGCGAGATTCTCTTGTCCATCAACAGCCACCGATAGAACCCCCGCAGACAACTCAGCTTCCGCGCAATCGACCGCGACTCCACCGCATGCCCCCGCAGCCCCTCCATAAACCCACTCACATCCCCCTGCGTCGCCCCCACCAGCAACCCATCCCGCCCCTCAACATGCTCGGCAAACTGCTCCAGGTCCCGCCGTACGCCTCACAACTAGCCGGCCTCAATCCCTTCTCCACCCGCAGATACGCCACAAACTCCCGCACCACACGAGCATTCCCATTCCCCTGGCCCTTTTCCTGCTTCGCAGCCTGCATAGAACTCGATTATCCCCGCCCGTTCGTCCTCAAAACGGACCCGCCATCAAGCCCGTACCCACCTAGCCAGCACCACATTCGCCACTTCCCAATCCACCAGCGATGAATCTTTACCCAATCTCCATCCACGCAGGTCCCTCTTTTCCCACATCCTTTGCACTCACTGAGACAGAAGGCCCCTCCCCCACGTCATACTGAATGAGGTACTTCATGTCCCCAGCGTTTCTCGAGTCCACCCCCAATCTGTCCTACTCCACGGACACCGACTCCTCCTGCCTTTCGGCAAGCCTCGCCGCCGCGCGAAACCTTCTTCGCAGCGCCTTGCTCCTGCTTGCCGCCACTTTCTCGCCTGCAATCCTCCACGCCGAGACCAAGCTCTCCCTCGACACCAACCGCAGCGAAGTTCACTTTACCCTCACCGACACCCTGCACGTCGTTCGCGGAACCTTCCACATCCAGCAGGGAGACGTAACCTTCGATCCCGCCACCGGCAAGACCAGCGGATCCATCCTCGTCGACGCCCTCAGTGGCCAAAGCGGCAACTCCATCCGCGACCGCCGCATGACCAAAGACGAGCTCAAAGCCCCCGAATTCAAAACCGTCACCTTCGCCCCCACCCGCTTCACCGGAACCTTCAACCCCACCGGCGACTCCACCCTCCAGGTCCACGGCGTCCTCACCCTCATCGGCACCCCGCATGAGATCGACGTGCCCATGCAGGTCCAGGTCAGCGGAGACCATATCCATGCCGTAGCCTCCTTCGCCGTCCCCTACGTCCAGTGGGGACTCAAAGATCCCAGCACCTTCATGATCAAGGTCGAAAAAGAAGTCCACATCGAACTCGACCTCACCGGAACCCTCCGCCACTAGGCGGAGTATCGACATATCGCCTCAAGTCGTCTAGACATATCGCCTTAAGTCATCTAATTGAAGGATAGAAATTGTCATCATGAACGAAGTCTCTCGCAGTCTCATCGCGAGAGGCGCAGTCGAAGGACCTGCGGATTGCTCATAGTCGATCCACACCATCCCCGTAACGCCGGCAACCCCGCCGCCGCTGATAAACTCTACCTAGCATGTTTGAAAACCTAAGCGACAAACTCCAGCGATCCTTCAAGACCCTCCGCGGTCAGGGCACCATCTCCGACGAGAACATCTCCGACGCCCTCCGCGAGATTCGCCTCGCCCTCCTCGAATCCGACGTCAACCTCGCCGTCGTCACCGAGCTCATCGACCACATCCGCACCCGCGCCATCGGCGAACAGGTCGCCACCGCCCTCTCCCCCTCCGAGCAAATCGTTAAAATCGTCCACGACGAACTCATCAACGTCCTCGGCCGCGACACCGCCCGCTTCCAGAAAGCCTCCCAGCCCCCATCCGTCATCCTCATGGCCGGGCTACAAGGCTCCGGTAAAACCACCACCAGCGGCAAACTCGCCCAGTGGCTAAAAAAAGCCGGTCACCGGCCTATGTTGGTATCGGTGGACGTCTACCGCCCCGCCGCCCGCGAGCAGCTAGCCATCGTAGCCCGCTCCACCAACTCCCAGATCTACGAAGGCAAGCTCACAGAAGAAAAGCCCGGCACCGAAGCCGTCCTCCGCCTCGCCAAAGAGGCCAAACGCGAAGCCGCCAACTTCGGCTGCGACATGCTCATCGTCGACACCGCCGGCCGCAACCAGATCGACGCCGCTCTCATGGACGAGATGGCCGCAGCTCAAAAAGCTCCTCAACCCCTCCGAGATCCTCTTCGTCGCCGACGCCATGACCGGCCAGGACGCCGTCAACTCCGCCAAGGCCTTCAACGATCTCCTCACCATCACCGGAGCCATCCTCACCAAGATGGACGGCGACGCCCGCGGCGGCGCAGCCCTCTCCATCCGCCACGTCACCGGCGCGCCCATCAAGTTCCTAGGCACCGGAGAAAAGCCCGACGCCTTCGAGCCCTTCCACCCCGACCGCATCGTCTCCCGCATCATGGGCCACGGCGACATCGCCACCCTCATCGAGCGCGCCGAAGAAAAACTCGACCGCGGCAAAGCCGAGCAGTTCGCCAAAAAAGCCCTCTCCGGCGACGGCTTCTCCCTCGAAGACTTCCGCGACCAGCTCCGTCAGATCAAAAAAATGGGCAGCATGAAATCCATCCTCAAGATGCTCCCCTCCGTCGGCCCCTTCGCCGGCATGCAGCAGGCCGTAGAAAACGTAGACGAAGGCCAGTTCACCCGCGTCGAATCCATCATCAACTCGATGACGCAAAAAGAGCGCCTCGACCACGAGATCATCAACGGCAACCGGCGCAAGCGCATCGCCCGCGGCTCCGGCACCACCGTCCAGGACGTCAACAACCTCCTCCGCCAATACGCCCAGATGCGAAAGATGTTCAAGTCCATGGGCTCAGGCGGCGGCATCAAAGCCCAGCAACGCATGATGAGCCAAATGCAAGGCCGCCAGAAGTTTGGGCGGTAGCGAATTTCAGCGTAGCGAGTTTATGAAGACACCATCAGAAAGGATTGGTCGATTGCTAGATGAGGCGCGAAAGTGGATTTCAGAGCAAGGCTATCCGCTTGAAATGCGTGCGGCTAGAATATTTCGCGACGGTGGCTTTGATGTCCAACAGGCACAACTCTACACAGATCAAGAGTCAGAAAAACGAAGAGAAATAGCTTAATCGCCATCTCCCCGGACTACGTAGGTGTCACACATGTCGTTTTTGCGATTGAATGCAAATCGTCCAAAAAACCTTGGGTTTTGTTTACTTCTAATGTAGGCCCTGTGACCTGCCTCCGGAAAACTCGACCAGTGGAAGCTGGAGTTCTCTCGTAATCTAAGCGGGAGGACGAACGATGAAAAAGAACCGGTACACGGAAGGGCAGATCATCGGGATATTGAAGCAGCATGAAGCCGGGGTGAAGACGGCGGATTTATGTCGGGAGCACGGGATCAGCGCGGCACTTCTATGGCTGGAAGTGAAGTTCGGCGGCATGGATGTCAGTGAAGCGCAGCGACTGAAGGCGATGGAAGACGAGAACCGTCGTCGAAGCTTCTGGTTGCGGAACTGAGTCTGCACGGCGAGGCGCTGAAGGCGGTGATCCGAAAAAACGGGTGGAGCTTGCCGGCAAGAAAGAGGTTGCGTTCGTCTCGGTCGAGTTCCGGCGAGCGAACGCACGGCCTGCAAGCTGCTGGGCGTTGAGCAGATCGAGCTATCGAATGAGCCTCGACCGGACCAGCAACATCGCACGCCAGACCGTTGAACTGGCCGGCAACCTCGCTACGGCATCGCAGCGCAGCCTCTGGAACAGAGGCCACGAACGTGAACGTGTCTACAGCGAACCAGAAGACTGGCTTACGGCTCAGAATCGCCAAGTCGTCTGGTGATGATCAGACACTGGAGCCGCTCTGATCCGCCGAACCAGAGTGCGATGACTTCATCATCGACGGCTTCGATGGGAGCTTCTCATCCTGAGCGTAGTCGATGCCTACAGCGCGAGTGTCTGGCGCTAGTCGCTCGTCTGGGCTGGAACGCGTCCAGGGTGTGAGCGCTTCGGAGAACGCGGCAGATGGCTGATGCAACCGGCGCATCTGGTTGGCGGCCTGAACGTGGTGCAATAACCGGGCGGCCGATGCAGATCGAGCACGTCGAGAGCTAGAATCACGACGGTGTTAAACGCCAGCTGGTTCGTATTACGACTAAGTCCCGATTGGCGGCGGGTAAAGAGTCCGACAGCTGCTCGACTAAATCGGAAGTGAGATCAGCTATCTGTAAGAGACATACCCACATCCCAGCCTCGATTCGCGGCTGCGAGATCTGCCACTCGAGCTATTTTGAGAGAATCGCAGGCATAGAAGCGGTGAACAATCCGATAACTGAATTCGACGGATTCGAAGCCGAAGCTCCAAGTCTGTTCGCTCGGAGAGAGATACAGAAGTCTACGATGAATCAAGACCGAAGAAGCTGTTGTGATCACTCGGAACACCGAACCTGATCACTCAAATGAGAGAGAATAGGACGGGTGGCCCATATCTAAATTGAGCTACAAAATCGGGTGCCCCATATCTCGATTCTGAGATGTGGGCATTCGCGCATAGCGCGAACCGCTGCTGGCTTCTACCCATCCTGCATCCGCAGAAATTTCTAAGAAAAATAAGGGCCCTCTGCTAAGATCGCGGGTGACTTACGCCGTTACCACCTTTGAAGGGGCCCATCAATGCGGCTTTACCAATACTTCCTTGTTCTCCTGGCTTCGCTTTCTGCCACGTCCTTCACAAAAGCCGACACCATCAACTTCACCGTCACGATCACGCAGCAGCAGAACCTTCACAACATCCCAGTTGGGACGGTCTTCACCGGTTTCGCGCACTACGACGGCTCGATCGACCCGAACTTTACTGGCGTTCCCCCAACGCTGACGTCCTACGGATTTGACTTCCCATCTGCCCCCGATTCACTGTCGGATTTCAAATGGATATTCGCCCAGCGTCATGCCAACGGTCAACCACTCTTTATAGACTTGATGTACGTTAATTACTCCTATCCGGGAGCTTCGTTCGACATCACCGCAAATATCTTCGAAACCATCCTTCCTTACTCAGAGACAGCAAACTCGGTCGGCTATTACATCGGGGAAACGGGGACCGTTGCCTACAGCTATACCGCGGACCCACCCTCGTCTGTCCCGGAACCTGCTTCTCTCTTCCTCGTCGGCACTGGCCTCATAACCGCTTTCAACCTCCGCCGCGTAATAAAGAAACGCATCTAGAGCGGGCGAGTGGCCCACACAACAGATTCGCAACACTTGGGGTGCCCCATTCATGCAGTCTCACGCATGAGTGGGCATTCGCGCAAAGCGCGAACCGCCTTGTTCTAAGAACTGACCCTCAAATCCCAAGAATCTCCTTGCACCCCGAAACCCACCACCCCGGCGCACCCCGCCAGAGATAGATCGCCAGGTTCTGCCCAACCACCAACGCCGGGATCCCATACAAATAAACCTTGTGCACACGCCGATCCACAAGAAGGTCGCGCGCGACCCCAAGCAGCATCACTGCATCGACACAAATAAAGAAGAGACTGTGATTGAACAGATAATCGAAGCGCCCGAAAGCTGCATCGAGCAGGCTGCACGTGGCCAGCACTAAAAAGCGCCGGTGCAACTCCGGCTTGCCCCGCCATACGATCGCCAGTCCAAGCAACGCGCCGAACGCCAGCATGTCGAAAAACGGGATGCTGAGGAATGCGGGATCGCCCTGATGAAGCTGCAACGCATCGAACCGCCCCATCACCACGGCAATCACACAACCCAGCGTGACCATCACGGCCCCAAGGACAGCCCCAAACCATCCCAGCGTCCGGTGCACACTCACCTTCCGCACCCGCACCAGCGCCGATTGCAGGATAAAGAAAACCACCCACCCGGAAAATGCCGCGCCATGAATCCACAGAATCACAGGCCTCGGCGGAGCGGCGTGAAACAGAAAGCGGTCAACCGTCCTGCTGAATCCGGCCACCACCAGCCCGGCCACGACCAGCGAAAGGAAGAAGTAGAAGTAGCGATCCAGCAGGCCGCCTCGGCCGAGAATCCGTGAGACCCGTGAAACCGGGCGCACCGCAACAGACTGACTGGCTGAAGCCATCAGAGCCTCCAAATGCTTGCCTCAGGGCGAGGGGAGGAGGTGCGCATGATATGCCTGAAGAAGTTGAGACACTCTATCACGCCACCCTGGAAAACTTGACAACACTAACCCAGGAAACAGGGTCTCGTTGAGACCCAGAGCGACCAGGATCAACATATGAAACCCGAAGTCTAGACCTAAAGTCTCTCCTTCGAAGACTTTGCACACTTTTGACGGGGAGGGGGGGACCTACGGTCATCTCTGCTCGGAATACCCGCTATCCTGAAACGAATCTATGCGCGCCAAACTCTTACGACTCACATGTACCCTCGCCATCCTGTCTCTATTCGCGATGGCCCCCTCACGCGCCCAGAACTTCGTCGACATTAAACCCACCCCGGCCCAGACAGCCTGGCAAGACCTCGAGATCGGCGTCATCATCCACTTCTCCACCAACACCTTCCTCGACCGCGAGTGGGGCGATGGCACCGCCGACCCCTCCGTCTTCAATCCCGCGCGCGTCGACACCGACCAGTGGATGCAAGCCGCAAAATCCGCAGGCGCAAAGTATGCAGTCCTTGTCGCCAAGCACCACGATGGCTTCACCCTCTGGCCAAGCAAACAAACCGAATACAGCGTAAAGAAAAGCCCCTGGCTCGACGGCAAAGGCGACCTCGTCCGCATGGCCTCCGACTCCGCCCACAAAGCCGGCCT
Source organism: uncultured Acidobacteriaceae bacterium (assembly GCA_963838555.1). Lineage (GTDB taxonomy): Bacteria > Acidobacteriota > Terriglobia > Terriglobales > Acidobacteriaceae > Edaphobacter. The sequence goes on from CAWIRK010000001.1 coordinate 312,364, forward strand.
CGGCTTCGGCATCTATCTCTCACCCTGGGACCGCCACGACCCACGCTACCCCGACCCCGCCGCCTACGACAAGTACTACCTCGCCCAACTCGACGAGCTCGCCACCAGTTACGGCCCACTCACCGAGTTCTGGCTCGACGGCGCAGGCAGCACCGGCCGCACCTACGACTTTGACAAAATCATCCAGGAACTCCGCACCTACCAGCCCAACACCCTTGTCTTCGCCGACGTAGCCCTCTACAAAAACGCCGACATCCGTTGGGTCGGAACCGAATCCGGCACCGTCCCCTACGAAAACTGGAACGTCATCGACCGCGCCGGCTATCTACGCTGGCGACCGGTCGAGGCCGACACTCCATTGCGCAAACGTCACTGGTTCTGGCACCCCAATGACGAAAGCTCCCTCAACTCCGTCGACGAGTTGCTCCACATCTACACCGAAACCGTAGGCCGTGGCGCCCAGCTCATGCTCGGCCTAGCACCCGACAACACCGGCCGCATACCCGACGCCGATGTGAAACGCCTTCAGGAGTTCGGTGCCGCAGTCCAACGCATCTACGCCCACAACCTCGTCACAGAGTCCGGCCACGTAACAGGAGATCCAACTGCAGCAGCAGCAGTCGACAACGACCCAGCCACTTTCTGGTCCGCTCCGCCCCTCCACGCTGTGCTGGAAATCCACTTCGACAAACCCGTCACATTCGACCGCGCCGTCACCATGGAATGGCTCAACGAAGGACAGCGCATTCAGGACTACAGCATCGACGCATGGCAAGACGGGGCCTGGAAGCCACTCGTCCACGCCCAGGCCATCGGACACAAAAAGATCGACCTTTTCCCTCCCGTCACAACCCAACGCGTGCGTCTGAACCTCCTCTCAACCACAGGGTCAGCCGCAATCCGTGAGTTCCAACTCTACGATGGAAACCTGAACACAAGGTAAGTGGACGGACAGCCACATCTGGCGAACCTGCAAAATCGAGTCACCATATATCAACTCTGAGATGGGTGCTTTCGCACGAAAGCACGAACCGTACCACGACGGAGGCATGGTACGCCTCAAACTAGTTCGATCCCGCAAACCTCGCTATCCAGGCGGCAAGGCTGGCGTGCTTCTCGTCCTGCCGCCACGGCGCCCCAATCGCCTTTCCCATGCGCTGCAGATGCTGGTCGATCAGTTCCCCCGAAATTCCTAGGTCCTTTGCCGCGCGAGCAATCAGCTCTTTTTCCTTTACAGCAATCACCGGAAGACCGTGATTCCGGCACGCTCGCGCAATCGCGTTGCGGAATAGCTCGCCCTCGGCGGTGTGGAGCAAGGGGTGTGACGCCAGAATTTGTTCAAGCGCCGGAATGGATCTCCCGGAACCGGTCAGTATGCAGCTTGTCAAAACCTCATAGCCCCTCTGCTTCGCGTCTGCGATCGCCTCCCCCACAGCTTCAACCGCCAATTGCGCAGAAGCTTCAGCACAGGCACTCACCAACGCCTCCGCGCCCTTTAGCGACAGCCCTTTCGCAGCATGGTACGGTTGCTTCGACCCGGCAATCTTCGGATCAGCAATTTCAATGCGTCTTCGCTCCACAATGATCGGAGACTCCATCGGTCCCGCGAGAACCACAAGCACAGCCCATCCGGAATGCGCCCGAAGACCCAGCGCTGGTCTCTTATCCGGAATCTTCGTTTGAGCGTTCAATGCCCACACTATACGCGTCAGGGGCTGGGGCAGATGGTCCACATCTAAAATTCTGGGATTGGGCATTCGCATCGAGCGCGAACGCCTTCTCCGAGCCAGAGACCAAGGCCGCAGTAGCAAGGCCGTACCCCGATCTATACCTCACAACTTCGCGAGCAGGCTCGGGCCACGAAACCGCAGCAATCCACGATAAGAGCTGGGCACAAATGGCTAAGCTGACAAAGATCATGACCCAGTTACGATCAAATTGAGCATTTAGACGAGTCGAAAATATGTTCATCGCGAAGAACATTAGACCCAATCCAAAACCCGGCAGACGGCTTCGAAGCTCGAGTCCAAGAGATCGTATACAAGCAAAGACAACCAGGGCCGCAAGAAACGAAACGCCCCCTTCAAGCAGTCTCAGTTGAGATCCCTCAGCCATCACGAGGCGTGCGCCACTTATAGGTGGTATTAAGTCGAAGCTCACGGACGCCGCAACCCACAAGAACACGACCAACCAAAAGACACGAGTTGAAATAGATTGCAGCTTCGGAAACGACCAAAACACTCGCATCAAAATTCCATGGCAGAACACAAGCATCAGAATCGTTTCAACAGCCGCAGCTGACCAGAACCAATAGAAGTAAACCGAATACAACAAATGACGGTCCGTGGGATGAAGATGCGGGAAAATTAAATTAACAACGCTCGCGAATAACATGAGCATCAAAATCGCGGTTAATGATTTGTATTGACCCAAAGCATGTTTTTTCACGAGCAACACAAGAGCGATCAACGCCAAAACCGCTTCTAAAAGCAGCAACGCCACGCTGATAGCTTGGGTCAATCCGGATCCATTCATTGACGGACTCCCGATTTCACACGGTAGTTGTGGACAAGGGAACAACCTATCTCGAAGTCAGGCTGAAATCAATGACAAAGATGAGATAACGTGTGCCCTACATCCGGCATGCCCCATCTTCGCGACCGCTACATGGCCGCGAACACCGCTCCCAAATTCCAGCCGTCAAATCAAGAGGTACACATCAGAGCCCCGACCTACCCACCGAAAATCCGGCCCATCCCTTCCAGAATCGGCCGCGGATCGTAGTAAGCCCGAACGGAGACGATCTGCCCGTCCGCGATCTGCAGGAATTCACAGAACGGGATCAGCCCGAAGATTGTGTCTACTTTGAGCACCGCGGCGCACGTGTCGTCGTCAGCTGTCAGATGCACAACCTCAATGCCCTTCAGGATGAGAAAGAACTCCTCCATTCCTTTTCGAAAGTTGGCAATGCCTCTGATAGCCCTGATCGGACCTTCGAACACTACATCGGCATGAAGCGGGACTGCATCGACGTCCTTGTTCCGAACCGCATCGATATATGCCTCCGCCACCCGGATCACGTCTTCACGCATAAGCCCTCCGCCCGCAGTTCTTCACCTTACCACCGACGAATACCACGTCATCGACGAAATCTGGCCCCTACACGGTTTCCTGCTCGTACATGGTCACCCGCTGCGGCGTAAAGATCAGCTGAGCCACGCAAAGACTCCAGTCCAGATAGGCAGCTCCATCGTTCTCAAATACGCTTTAGAGACACCGGATCTAATCAAAGAATCGTCCGCAACCAAGACCCACTGACCCCATAACCTGTAGTATTTCTCGTCTCCATCCAGGAGGATCGCCTTGCCGGGAAAAGCACCGAAGTCCGGCTACATCTTGCCTCATGATCTGGCAGGCGAGCGGCAACGGCTGGCGCTCATGTCCGAGTTGCTCGATCCTCTGCACCGAAGCTTTCTGGAAAAACTAGGCTTGCGGCCAGGATGGCGATGCCTGGAAATCGGCTGCGGCAACGGGTCGATCTCCCAGTGGATGGCCACAAGAGTTGCACCCAGCGGTCACGTCGTAGCGACGGATCTGGACCTCCGCTACATCGGCGACCTGCGCGAGCCGAACCTCGAGGTGCGGCAGTTGGACATCCTCAAAGATGAAATCGAACCGGGCGCATACGATCTTGTGACGACGCGCGCGGTACTGCACCATGTGCGCTCTCCCAAACAGGCCGTGCAGCACATGGTCGCCTTTCTCAAACCAGGCGGCGTGCTTCTTTCCATAGAGCCTGATTTTCTTCCGGCGACCGCCGCCACACCCGAGCCGTTACGCGCGTTCTGGCAAGCCTGGCTCCAATGGTCGGCATCCGCGGGCATAGATTACTTTGTTGGACGAAAGATGCCCGCACTTCTCTCCGCAGCGGGATTGGACCGCGTGGGCGCGGAAGGCACGACCGCACTCTATCGCGGAAAATCTCCATGGTCGAAGTACTGGATCGATACCCTCGAGGAGCTGCGGTCGCGGCTGATAGAGTCGGGCTACGTCTCCCGGCCGTTGCTCTCCCGGTTCAAGCGCCTGTACTCCGATCCGCGAATCTGGACGAGTGCAATAACATTCGTAGCATCCTGGGGAACGAAACCGCAGATCAGGCCGAGTACCGAGTCGGTGAGCCGCCCGTCCCGACCGTCTCCGATAAAATAACCACGAAACTCAAAGGGAGTTCCATGAGTTCCGATCCGACGAAGACCACCCTCGCCCCCTTCCTCTCCGTCCGCAACGGAGCCAAAGCCGTCGACTTCTATAAATCAGCCTTCGGAGCCGAAGAGCTCTTCCGCCACGAAGACCCCACCGGCGCCGTAGTCTCCAACCTCGCCATTAACGGCTACGCCTTCTGGGTAGCCGACGAATCCCCCGAGCACAAAAACTTCAGCCCCGAGACCCTCAACGGCGGCACCGTCCGCATGATCCTCACCATCGAAGACCCCGAAGCCGCCTTCGACCGCGCCGTAGCCGCCGGCGCCACCGTCGTCTGCCCCATCAGAACCGAACACGCCTGGCGCATAGGCCGCGTCCTCGACCCCTTCGGCCACCACTGGGAGATCGGCAAACCACACAAAGAAACTTGACAGAACCATCCCGCAAAAACAGGATCATCGTAAATCCCGAACACCCCAGATCCATCAAGTCACATCCCCAAGTCCAGCGAAAGTCCAAACCTAAAGTCTCTCCTTCGAAGACTTTGCACACTTTTGACCGGGAGGGGTATCACTGATTCGCCAGATACCGATGCACAAACGTGACCGCCATAGCCCCCTCACCCACAGCCGAAGCACATCGCTTCACCGATCCATGACGAACATCCCCAGCCGCAAAAATCCCCGGCTGGCTCGTCTCCAGAAAGTATGGTGTCCGGTCCAGCGGCCATCTCCTATCCTGCGGTTCATACTGCTTCAGGTCCGGTCCAGTCACCAGGTAGCGCTGTTCATCACAGACAATACCCGCTTCATTCGCCCACTGCGTATTGGGCACACCGCCGAGACATAAAAACAGTCTGCTCGTCTTCGCCGTCCACTTCTCCCCGGTCTGGTTGTTCCTCAGCGTGATCGCCTCCAGCATATTGTCGCCATGTAACTCCGTCACCTCGGTATGCGTCAGCACTTCGATCTTCGGTGACGTCTTGATCCTGTCGATCAGGTATTGCGAAACCGACTCCTTCAGGCCATCTCCTCGAATCACCATCACAACCTTCCGTGCAAAGTTTGCGAAGTGCAAAGCAGCTTGCCCAGCCGAGTTGCCGCCACCCACCACGTACACCTCCTCGTCTATACAAAGCGAAGCCTCGCTTACCCCGGCGCCATAGTAGACCCCCACCCCATGAAAGCGTTCTTCATTCGGCAGACCCAGCCTCCGATACTCCACTCCGGTCGCACAGACACCAGCATGCATCACAATCTTTGTGCCATCGGCCAGATAGCCCACAAACTTGCCGGTATCAAAATCCGCCCGAACCCCCTCCCGCAGCAGCAGAATCTCCGCCCCAAACTTGCAAGCCTGGTCGCGAGCTCGCTGCGCCAGATCCGCCCCGCTGATCCCCTCCGGAAACCCCAGATAATTCTCAATCCTCGAAGTCGTCCCTGCTTGTCCGCCCACCACCCAGCGCTCGATCAGCACTGTCTTCAGCCCCTCCGAAGCCCCATACACCGCGGCACTCAGCCCGCCGGCCCCCCGCCAAGAATCGCGAGATCGTACTCCTTCCGCGAAGGATCGTGGAACCACCCCAGCTTTTCGATGATCTCGCGAATCGTCGGGCACTCCAATCGAGTTCCGTCCGGGAGCACGCAAACCGGAAGCCGCCCATCCCGAAGACCGCTCACACCAGCTTTCTCTCGCGCCTCTTCATCCGAGGTCAATTCAATCCACTCAAACGGCACATCACTGCGTTGGAGAAAGTCGCGAATCGCATACGCCGACTGAGAACCCCGCGTACCCATCAAACGTGTAGAACGTTCTGAAGTCTGTGCGTCAGCCTGAGCCATCACGTCATCCTCCTCAAAGCGCCTTAGCAATCGGTCATCTGACAACTCTGATGCCAGCGGCGCTTGGTCCGACTCCGTCCAACAGTACGGCGAGTTACTCACATCCAAACTGAGCAACAAAATCGGGCCCCATATCTCGATTCTGAGATGTGGGCATTCGCGCAAAGCCCGAACCGTCTTTCCCCGACCCTGCGTACACACTTGTCTCAGGCCCCGGGCTCGCAGGAGAATCACGCATGCCCCTCTCTCACCGTTTGCTGACAACGATCCTCTTCCCAGCCCTCCTGATGCCCTGCCCCACATCCGCCCAGCAAACAGACGACCTCGCCTTCCAGCGCGCCCAACATCTCCGCCGCGGCATCAACACAAGCGACTGGTTCGCCCAATCCAGCGACTACTCCGTTCAGCGCCTCCGCACCTTCACCACCCCCGACGACATCCGCCTCATCCATCAACTCGGCTTCGACCACATCCGCCTCAGCATCGACGACGACCCCCTCCTCGCCTGGCAGCGCAAACAACCCAACGGCACCGCCTTCATGGAAGAACTCGACTCCATCGTCAAACTCGCAGTCGAACAAAAGCTCGCCGTCGTCATCGACATCCATCCCCAATCCCGCTACAAGCAATCCCTCCTCCAGGGAGACGAGCCCGTCCAACGCTTCGCCATGCTCTGGCGCTCCCTCGCCACTCACTTCGCCCCGCTCGATCCCGACTACATCTTCTTCGAGATCATGAACGAGCCCGAGCAACCCGACACCTACCGCTGGCAAGGCATCCAGGCCCTAGTCGCCCAGCAAATCCGCGCCGCCGCCCCCAACCACACCATCATCGCCTGCGGAGCGCGCTGGTCCGGTCTCGAAGATCTCCTTCCCCTCCAACCCCTGGCTCTTCCCAACATCATCTACACCTTCCACGACTACGAGCCCTTCGCGTTCACCCACCAGGGAGCCACCTGGACCGACCCGGCCGTCCAGCCCTTACGTGATGTCCCTTACCCCTCCAACCCAGAAAACGTCGCCAAAAATCTAGACCAGGAGCCCACCCTCGCCGGACAGTTCTTCGTCCAGCAGTACGGCCTCGCCCGATGGGACGCCCATCGAATCGACGTCACCCTCTCCTTCGCCGAGCGCTGGTCGCAACTTCACCACGCCCCCGTCTACGTCGGCGAGTTCGGCGTGCACCGCCCCTACGCCGACCCAGCCGCCCGAGCCCAGTGGCTGAAAGACATGCGGACGATGCTCGAAAAGCATCACCTGGGCTGGGCCATGTGGGACTATCAAGACAACTTCGGAGCAGTCACGAAGAAAGGCGGCCACACCACTCCCGACCCCGCCGTGATCGAAGCACTTGGCCTGGCAACGCATCCCGCAGCAAAACAATAGCGATTCGTTGAGTTCTTTGCCACTCCCGGAAAAGGGCAAAATGATCTCCTTCGGATTTCAGGCTTAAGCTGAAAGAAGGAGCAATCGTGGAACCCAAAATCACCGAAGAAGAAATCAGCACACTCGTAGACCGCTTCTACGCCAAAGTCCGCCTCGACCTCGAAATCGGCCCCATCTTCAACGCCATCGTCGACGACTGGCCCCATCACCTCGCCCTCCTCAAAAACTTCTGGTCCACAGTCCTCCTCACCGCCGGCCGCTACAAAGGCGACCCCATGATGCGCCACCTCCAACTCCCCCTCGATCCCGGCCACTTTCAGCGCTGGCTCACCCTCTTCGCCGAAACCGCAACCGAAGTCCTGCCCCCCGCCATCTCCGCAACGGTCATCGACAAATCGAAACGGATCGCAGAAAACTTCAAACTCGGCATCGCCCACCAGCAATCAAAAAACACAGCAGCAAAAGAACTCTGACGCTGCTTCCATGCAGGGAGTGTCCGTTCGCGCCAAGCGCGACACCGATGGAACACCTTCACGGTTTCCCTATTGGACAGTGGTTCTATATTGACATCCAAAAATACTGAAGTATCCACTTGACAATTGCAGCCGCCTGTTCAATACTGAAGCTACAACTTCACTAAGGTATCGGAAAGGATCCGACCATGAACCAGCAAATCGAACAGCCAACCGGCCAGCAACTAGCCATTCACAGCACCTTCGTCATCGAGCGCAGCTTCCCCAAATCCCCGGAGCGCGTCTTCGCCGCCTTCGCCGACGTCGCCAAAAAGCGCCGCTGGTTCGCCGAAGGACCGATGCACGAAGTCCAGGAATTCAACTCGGACTTCCGGGTCGGCGGCGCCGAGCGTCTCCGCTACCGCTTCAGGGAAGGCACTCCGTTCAAGGGCGTCGAAATAACTAACCAGGGCACCTATCAGGAGATCGTGCCTAACCGGCGCATCGTCTCCGCATCCACCATGGCCTTCGGCGACAAACCTTTCTCAGCCTCGCTCGTCACCGTCGAGCTCGTCCCCACCGACACCGGAACCGACCTCGTCTGCACCCATCAGGGAGCGTTCTTCGAAGGCGGCGACGGCCCGCAGATCCGCGAAGCCGGATGGCGCACCCTGATCGATAAATTGGCAACGGAACTGTCGCAATAGTCGGCCAACGCCGGAAAGGGTTCCCAGCGATGCCCCGTCCTGAAACAAGTCCTGAGACCAACCCCGAGATCAACCGTGAAATTAATGTCGCCCGCCTCTTTCACGCTCTCGGCGACCCCACGCGCCGCGCAATCCTGGACAGGCTCAGCCACGGACCCCTTTCCGTCTCCGCTCTCGCTGCACCACTCGACATCACCCTCACCGCGGTAGCCCAGCACCTGCAGATCCTCGAAGAAAGCCATCTGGTGCACACCGAAAAGCTCGGAAGAGTACGCACCTGCCGCATCGAGCCCACAGGCTTCTCCGCCCTCGAGCAATGGATCCGCGATCACCGTTCGCTATGGCAACGAAGACTGGATCAGCTCAGCGATTTGCTCGCCGAGCCCGACGAAAGCGAATAACCTCCTCGGAGATGCCGTTTGTGGAAACGGCTGCCCACGATCCGAAAATGGAAGCCACTTGCGCCCAAAATACCGGGGGAGGGTTCGGCCATGCAAAAAAATCGAACCCAGTAGGCAACCCAGCGGAAAAATCATTTTTATTGCGTTTGTAACAAAATACGCATCACACCACACATCTGGCGAATCTTCGCCGTACGGAGAAAACAAATAATGCTTATTCTTTTGATCATTTTGATTCTTGTGTTCGGCTTCGGCGGTTATCGCATGGGACCAGGACTCGGTTACTACGGCGGAGGAGGGATCAGCCTCATCCTCTCTCATCGTTCTCATTCTGCTTTTGCTCAAAGTTATCTAGCTGCCATCGCCCAATCTTCGCACCCATGCGGAGGTGTGCGAAGATTGGGCGATTCCGCAGCGATCGTCTCGAACACCTACCGCTTCGCAGATCTATCGCTTTGAAGAGCCACCCAGCAACGACCCCAGCACGCCCCGAATGATCTGCCGCCCCACCGTACTCCCCATCGTCCGCGCCGCGCTCTTCACCATCGCCTGCACCACGGTATCTCCACGCCGCGAACCGCCAGAACCCAGCACCCCACCAAGCGCTGTCCCCGCCGACTCCAGCCACCCACCGCCCGGCGATCCCGCAACCCCACCCGCCGGCGACAGCCTCAGTCTCCCGCCCCCGAAGCCGCCACCTTCCCCTTCAACCTCTCATAAGCCGACTCCCGATCCACCGCCGTCTCATACACCCCCGCCACCACCGAGCTCTTGATAATCGCCGCCCTCTGCTCCGGCGTAATCGGCCCAATCTGGCTATGCGGAGGCATGATCATCGCCCGCTCCACCATCCCCGGAATCCCCTTGTCATCCAGAAACGAAACCAGCGCCTCACCCACCCCCATCTCCGTAATCACCGCCTCCACATTCACCTTCGGATTCGCGCGAAACGTCTGCGCCGCCGCCTTCACCGCCTTCTGATCCTTCGGCGAAAACGCCCGCAACGCATGCTGCACCCGATTGCCCAACTGCCCCAGCACCGTATCCGGCACATCGATCGGGTTCTGCGTCACAAAGAAAACCCCCACGCCCTTCGACCGAATCAGCCGCACCACCTGCTCAATCCGATTCTGCAACACCGAAGGCAAATCATTAAACAAAAGATGAGCCTCATCGAAAAAGAAAACCAGCTTCGGCTTCTCCAGATCGCCCACCTCCGGCAGCTTCTCAAACAACTCACTCATCAGCCAAAGCAGAAACGTCGCATAAAGCTGCGGCGACTGCAGCAACTGATCCGCCGCCAGAATATTCACCACCCCATGCCCCTTCGCATCTGTCTGCAGCAGGTCTTCAATATTCAGCGCCGGCTCGCCAAAGAACAGATCCCCGCCCTGCTGTCCCAGCGCCACCAGCCCCCGCTGAATCGCCCCAATACTCGCCGCCGAAATATTCCCATACTGCGTCTGATACTCCTTCGAGTTATCCCCCACATGCTGCAGCATCGCCTGCAGGTCCTTCATATCCAGCAGCAGCAAACCGCTGTCATCGGCGATCTTGAACACCAGCGTCAACACCCCCGCCTGCGTATCGTTCAAGTTCAGAATGCGGCTCAACAGCAGCGGCCCCATCTCGCTCACCGTCGCCCGCACCGGATGCCCCTGCTTCCCAAACACATCCCAGAACACCACCGGACATCCTGCAAAGCTCCACTCGCCCAGCCCCAGCGCCGCAACCCGCGCATCGAACTTAGGCGAACTCTTCCCCGCCTGCGAAATCCCCGACAGGTCCCCCTTCACATCCGCCGCAAACACCGGCACACCAATCGAGCTCAACGCCTCCGCCATCACCTGCAGCGTAACTGTCTTCCCCGTCCCCGTCGCCCCCGCCACCAACCCATGGCGATTCGACATCCCCGGCAACAAATACAACTCCTCCGCACCCTTCGCAATCATCGGCATCTCGACCATCCATCGCCCTCCATCAACCTGAAGACTACACGCAAGTCCACTCTCAACAACAGTCACGCCACTTCCATCTTGCAACTCATCCGCTCACACACTACATTGGCTCGATGCGAATCACACGCCGCCAGGCCATCGCTCTGCTCGCCACAGCAGCTCCCGCCCTCAAATCCGCCTACTCCCAACAAAATCAGATCACCATCACGCCCGGCCCCTTCACCGGCACCCCAACCTCTCTCCAGGCCTACCGCTTCCCCGCCTGGTTCAACGACGCCAAGTTCGGCATCTGGGCCCACTGGGGCCCGCAGTCCAGCGTCGAATACGGCGACTGGTACGCCCGCAACATGTACATCCAGGGCTCCGGCTCAATACAACTATCACGTCGAAACCTACGGTCATCCTTCGAAGTTCGGCTACAAAGACCTCATCCCCCAATTCAAAGCCGCGCACTGGGACCCCGATCACCTGATGGATCTCTACGTCAAAGCCGGCGCAAAATACTTCTTCTCCATGGGTGTCCATCACGACAACTACGACATGTGGAACTCCAAATATCAGCCACGCTGGAACGCCGTAGCCTCAGGCCCCAAACGCGACATCGTCGGCACCTGGGCCGCCGCCGCCCGCAAACGCGGCCTCCGCTTCGGCGTCAGCGAACATCTCTCCAACTCCTACGACTGGCTAGCCCCCGCACACCTCAGCGACACCACCGGCCCACTCGCCGGCGTCCCCTACGACGGCTCCGACCCCGCCTTCGCCGACCTCTACCACGACTACTCCGGCCAGCCCGCCAACTTCGCCAAGGACAGCGAAGGCCATGGGCCGCGTCGCCCCCGACCGCTGGAAGCTCCAATACTTCCGCCGCATCAAGGACCTCATCGACCAGTACCAGCCCGACCTCCTCTACACCGACGGCGGCATCCCCTTCGACGAGTACGGCTACTCCACCGTCGCCGAGGTCTACAACGTCAGCGCCGCCAAACACAACGGCAAGGTCGAATCCATCTACTTCAGCAAAACCGCCGACAACTGCGCCGTCGGCACCTGCGCCCTCGACCGCGAACGCGGCGTACTCGACGGCATCTCCGCGTCTCCATGGCAGACCGACACCTGCATCGGCGACTGGCACTACAAACGCGGCGTCGCCTACAAGACGCCCAAAAAAGTCATCGATCTCCTCGTCGACATCGTCAGCAAAAACGGCAACCTGCTTCTCAACTTCCCTCTCCCCAACTCCGGAGAACTCGACTTCGCCGAGCGCGAGGTCCTCGCCGGCATCACCGCATGGATGGCGGTCAACAGCGAAGGCATCTACTCCACCCGCCCGTGGAAGATCTACGGCGAAGGCCCCTCCACCAAAGTCGTCATCCAAAAAAACGGCAAAGAGTTCGACCCCAACGAAGGCAAGAAGCCCGACCTTAGCGCCTCCGACATCCGCTTCACCACCAAAGGCTCCACGATTTACGCCTTCATTCAAGGCTGGCCCGAAGGCCCTGCGGTCATTCCGTCCCTCGGCACCAGCAGCCCACAAAGCCCCGCCAAAATCACCGGCGCAACGATGCTGGGCCACGATCAAAACCTGAAATTTTCCCAGGACGCCGACGGCCTTAACGTAACCCTGCCCGCCGACCGCCCGCCCACTGCCAACATCGGTATCACGCTGAAACTTACCGCCGCGTGATCAAAATCAATGAGGGTTATCAGCCTCTTTCACCATTCGCACCACCAAGATTCTCTCCCCATCTCCCACTGGCACGGCAATCCGTCCCATCTCCCGATACCCTTGCAACCGATAAAGAGCCACGCCGGTCAACGTGCTTCCCATTTCAAACCGCCGAAAGCCCATGGCGACAGCAGCGCGCTCCGCGGCGTCTAAAATCAAGCTCCCCAACCCCTGCCGCGCAAACTTCGGATGCACAAAGATCGCACGAATCTTCGCTGCATCGACCTCAGGGTCAAGCTTCTCCGGCTCGATCGTCTCAACCTGATGATCTCCCCCATACAGTGTCTTCCGAAAACTCCATCCACCGCATCCAGCCAACTCACCACGTTCATCGAAAGCCACAAAGTAAGTCCCATCCGCAATCAACCGGCTGTCTACTGTAAACACCGTAGCTAACGCCGCATCGATCTGAGCAGGCGAGTAGTCCCGCGCCTGCAGACCGCGCACCGATGCGTCAATCAGCTCAAGAATTCCCGGCACGTCCTCTGCCGTGGCTGTTCGCAGTTGAAACTTCCCCATGCGCGAAGTATAAAAGCGCCGCGCACTCAATATCCAAAGGCAAAAATCGTCCCCGGCATCTTGTCGCACCCGCACGCGACGTACTAGACTCCTCCCCATGACGACAACTATGCCCAGCGCCTTCAAGCTCCTCGCCGCCGCTCTGCTCCTTCCTCTCGCCGCCATCCCCATCCACGCGCAGGACTGGGCAAAGGCTCGCCTCGACGCCTCGCCCCGCCACCACGAATACGTCCCCCTCAAGCACGGCGACCGCACCGTTCAGGCCTTCGTCGTCTACCCCGAGGTCAAAACCAAGGCGCCCGTCATCGTCCTCATCCACGAAATCTTCGGCCTCAGCGACTGGGCCAAAGAGATGGCTGACGAACTCGCCGGACAAGGCTTCATCGTCGTCGCTCCCGACCTCCTCACCGGCTTCGGCCCCAACGGCGGCGGCTCCGACGCCTTCCCCAGCACTGGCGACGACAGGACCAAAGCCGTCTCCGGTCTTGATGCCGCTGTCGTCAACGCCGACCTCGACGCCGCTGCCGACTACGCAAAGAAAATCCCCGCCGCCAACGGAAAGATCGCTGTCGCAGGCTTCTGCTGGGGCGGCAGCAAATCCTTCGCCTTCGCCACTCACCGCAAAGACCTCTCCGCCGCCTTTGTCTTCTACGGCTCCGGCCCATCTGACGTCACCACCATCACCGCGCCCGTCTACGGCTTCTACGCCGGCAACGACGCACGCATCGGCGCCACCATTCCCGCCACCACCGACGCCATGAAGGCCGCAGGCAAAAAATATGAGCCCGTCACTTACGAGGGAGCAGGCCACGGCTTCATGCGCGCCGGCGAAGCCCCCGACGCCTCCCCCGCCAACAAAGCCGCACGCGAACAAGGCTTCGCTCGTCTCGTAACTCTCGTCAAAGAGATGAAGAGCGCCCCCGTGGCCAGCAACTCAACCCACAACAAAACCGTAGCGAAAAAGTCAGCCCCGCCACCCAATGCCACGACTCATCCATGCAAATGACGGGCTCAATGTAGAAAGAACGAAACAGCGGCGAAGTGTGGATTAATGTGTGGAGGCCTGCCAGTCCAGCGTTCAGAATGCTGTTGATGGCCTGCTCCCTCGCAGTTCAACTCGGAGAAGTCTCGGATGGACGAGACCCAGAGAAGCTCAGAAGACGACGCAGCAATTCGCAACGTCATCGAATCCTGGACCGCCGCTGTTCGTCGCAGAGATCTTGCCGCAATTCTCCGAAACCATTCTTCAGGCATCGTGATGTTCGACGTCCCGCCACCGTTTCAATCCAGGGGAGTCGAAGCCTACAGGAAGACGTGGGACTCGTTCTTTTCCTGGTCCAACGATCCGGTTTCCTTCGATATCACCGAAATGAGTATCACAGCCGGCAGGGATGTTGCCTTTGTCTTCGCAACCATGCGTTGCGCCGAATCTGGACCCAACGATGAGCACAAATCCCTAGATTTTCGGGTTGACGATCGGCCTGCGAAAAATCGATGGGCAGTGGACATAACGCAGGAACATCATTCGGTTCCGGCCGTGTATTAGCGCCATCGGCCCCACGATCCGAACATTTTGACCGCCTTCGCCAAATCTTACGGTTGAACGCTAAGCCATTCTCAACAGGCGGAAAGACGCATCGCTTGACATATTCCTATATAGGCATGTATTGTCTCATCATGGCTAGAGCAAGCACCACGTCGGATGCTTTCAACGCAGTCGCTGAACCCCGCCGGCGAGAAATCTTGACCTACCTCGCCGGAGCCGAGCGGCCCGTCGGAGAGATTGTCGCAGCCCTCGGCCTGGAGCAGCCCTCCGTCTCCAAGCACCTGCGCGTGCTCCGCGACGTGGGCCTGGTTCGGATGCGTTGCCACGGCCGCCAAAAGCTGTACCGCACCAACGCCGAAGCGATACGCCCACTTCACGAGTGGGCCGGAACCTTCGAGCGTTACTGGCATCATCAGTTGAATCGCGTAAAGGAACTCGCGGAAGCGACGATCCGCCAAGGCTCAACAGATTCGAATTCCCCAACCCCAAACCTCAAGGAGAAACGATGATTGCTACCGAACAGACCCTCGAAAACCTGACCCTCACCATCAACCAGGAAATCCATGTTCAGGCGCCCCTCGATGTAACCTTTGCCGCACTGCTCGAGCAACTTGGGCCGGGCAACGAAACACCTGACGGCAAATCTCTAAACATGAAGATCGAACCATGGCCCGGCGGCAGATGGTACCGCGATCTGGGCGAGGGCAACGGGCATTTCTGGGCCAACGTTAAAGCTATCGTGCGGCCCACACTGCTTGAATTCGTTGGCCCCTTGTTCGCCTCCTTCCCCTTTGCCTCCAACGTGCAATACCGGCTGAGCGAAGCCGATGGTGGAACCCTGATCACCTTTCGCCACACCGCGCTAGGCTTCGTTCCCGAAGAGCACAAGGTTGGGATGAACAAAGGCTGGGCCTCGATGCACGACCGCGTTCGCAGGCAAGCTGAGGGATTGCGCTCGTAAGCTCTTCGCTCACTGACGGAAAGAAACACTAACCGAAAGGAAACCGATATGCCCATAGCGCAATCCGCCACATCCATCGCTGAGTCCATGCTGGCAGAGTTTGAGATTCAAGCATCCATCACGCGGACGTTTCTCGATCGTCTGCCGGAAAACAAGTTAACCTGGAAGCCGCACCAGAAATCCCTGTCCGCGGGGCAGCTTGCATATCATCTGGCATCCGTGCCAGGCGGAATCGTGCGATTCACTCAGAACAACCCAGCGCAATCTTCAGGATTTAACTTTCCCCAGCCAGAGAACTGTCGCGAGGTTCTCAATGCATTGGATGAGAGCGTCGCCGCTGTACGGAATCTGCTGCCAAAGTTCGACGACGCAGCAATGAAGGAGACCTGGAGGTTGATCTCCGGTGGACAGGAGGTGTTCGTCCAGCCCCGAGGAGAGTTCCTGCGCGACATCATGTTCAGCCACTGGTATCAGCATCGCGGCCAATTCAGTGTTTACTTGCGCCTGCTCAACATCGCCGTACCGGCAAGCTGGGGGCCAAGCGCCGATGAACCGCCGCTTTTCATCCAAAAAGCCCAGGCGGCCTAGTGCCTGCCGCGGAGAACTCTATGTGCCCAGTGTGTATCGCAACCGCAGCGCTCATCGCCGGTAGCGTCACCTCTACTGGCGGACTCGCCGCAATCGCAATCAAGAAATTCGGCGGCAAGAACTCTGTAGACGATAGCCCCGCTCAACCCGATCCGAACAGTTTCGACGAAACAGAGGAGCAGTAGAAATCGTCCCCAACTAACGTCCAAGGAGAAATCAAGATGTCAACGACCATAGAGAATCCGCAAATCGTATCGCGGGATGAATGGCTTGCGGCTCGCGAGAACCTGATGGCCAAGGAGAAGCAGCTCACGCGCCAGCGCGACGCGTTGGCCGCCGAGCGTCGCCGTATGCCCTGGCAGGCGGTGGAGAAGCGGTATGAGTTCGATGGACCCAACGGCAAAGTGAGCCTGCTCGATCTCTTCGAGGGCCGCCGTCAACTCATCGTCTACCGCGCCTTCTTCGAACCCGGCGTCTTCGGCTGGCCCGACCACGCCTGTCGCGGCTGCTCGCTCGGAGCCGACCAGGTCTCCCACCTTTCCCATCTGAACGCTCGCGATACCACTCTCGCCTACGCCTCGCGCGCTCCGCAGCCGGACATCCAGCGTCTGAAAGCGCGCATGGAATGGACGATGCCCTGGTACACCATCACCGACAGCTTCGACAAAGACTTCGGCGTCGACGAATGGCACGGCCATAACGCGTTCATCCGCGAGGGCGACAAAATCTTCCGCACATACTTCATCAACAGCCGAGGCGACGAAGCCATGGGCAGCATCTGGAGCTATCTCGACATCACCGCGCTCGGACGCCAGGAGGAGTGGGAGGACTCGCCCGCAGGCTACCCCCAAACCCCACCGTACAAGTGGTGGAACTGGCACGACGAATACGCCTCCAGCGCCTCGCCCGATCCCAGATGGGCCAAAGTGGTCGACAACGCTCTGGTGACGCTGAACCCGAACAACTAATTAATCCCGCGCGACGCCGTCTCGTTTCTTTCGTCTCCCCAATTCCAATCACCGGCGGTGCGTGTATCGGGCGCATTTCCTGGGTGTCTTTTGCACGAGGTATCCACAGATGGTTCGTCGCTTGCGGCAGCATGCAAGCAGTAATATTTGCTAATGGAGGAGACCGCACAAGACGATGGTCTCGTAGCTTTCTTCGGTGTGCGGCCTCGCCTATTCGGCATCGCTTACCGAATGCTCGGAAGCGCGGCCGAAGCCGAGGATCTGGTGCAAGACGTGTGGATGCGATGGCAGTGCACCGATCGCGAGGCAGTCCAGGACCCGCCCGCCTACCTGGCGACGATCACTACACGATTAGCGATTAACGTGGTCAAATCTGCTCGGTCGCGACGGGAAGAGTACTTCGGAATCTGGCTTCCGGAGCCAGTGGACACCAGCGCCGATCCGGGATTGGGAGCGCAACGCAATCAGGCGTTGGAGTTTGCGGTGTTGTTGCTGCTAGAAAGACTTTCTCCCAACGAGCGAGCTGCGTACGTCCTTCGAGAGGCCTTCGACTATGCGTACGATGAGATCGGAGAGATCCTGAAGGTGAGCGAAGCCAATGCGCGACAGCTGGTTACCCGCGCGCGGAAGCACATTACAGAGGGACGCAGCAGGCAAGTCGATGCGGTCGAGCAGCGCCGCCTCCTGGATAAGTTCATCGCCGCCGCTCAGAAAGGCGAGCTTGCTCCGCTCGAGGCTCTTTTTGCGTCTGACGTTGTCTCCTATTCGGATGGCGGTGGCTTGGTGCGTGCGGCCGGCAAGCCAATCAGCGGTCGCGAACGGGTGGCAAGGTTTATCTCCGCATTCGCGACGCATTTCTGGAAGGGCGTCACGGTTTCGATGGTGGAGGCGAACGGCCAAGCATGTGCCCTTATCTCTCGCGACGGTGCTGTGGTCGCGCTCGTCACGGTCGGCGCATCAGAAGAGGGTATTGACCAGATTATTTGGATGTTGAGACCGAGTAAGCTCGCAGGCGTGTCGCCACTTCTAACCTGAACATCTCAGGCTCCTCATATTTCCGTCGAAAATCAAAATCGAGCGTCGATCTTCCTCTACCTCCCCTAGATATATCTTCTCTTGACTGGCAACGGTTTCTTGGTAAGCCTCGTTAATCTGTTGGGACGGTGTCGTCATTCGTTCTATAGAGGTACATTGTCATCTCCCTTTAACAGTAATGGTGCAACGCAACTAAGAAAATCAACCTCTCAATGCAAAACAAGTCATGCCCTCGATTTGTGAACTTGGTCCTCAATTTTTTGCAAGCTGCCCTGGTCGATCGAAATCCACAGACCGTGTCACAAACCGGTCGGCAATTCTGTCTTAACAAGTGCAAGAGATCGATGGCTCGGAAAATCCTCAATCACAACAAAGGAGACAATCATGAAAATAGTAGTAATCGGCGGTACTGGACTCATTGGGTCAAAGCTTGTCAACAAGCTTCGTGAGCACGGACACGAGGCGGTAGCGGCATCGCCCAATTCGGGGGTCAACACTGTCACGGGTGAGGGACTCGCAGAAGCGCTCAAAGGCGCCTCGGTGGTCGTCGATGTAACAAACTCCCCTTCATGGGAGGACGCAGCAGTGCTGAAGTTCTTCGAAACATCAACTCGCAACCTCCTCACCTATGAAGCGTCCGCAGGGGTAGGACATCACGTTGCGTTATCGGTTGTGGGAACCGACCGGCTGTCCGAAAGCGGTTACTTCCGCGCGAAGATCGCTCAGGAAAAACTGATCAACGAATCTTCAATCCCCCACTCCATCGTGCGCGCGACGCAGTTCTTCGAGTTCCTCAAGGGCCTTGCCGAAATTTCTCTCGACGGCGACAAGGTGCATCTGCCACCTGTGCTTTTCCAGCCGATGGCTGCCGACGATGTTGCGAGCGCCGTGGAAAGAATTGCAGTAGGTCCGCCGATAAACGGCATCGTCGAAATTGGAGGTCCGGAAGAGTTTCGAGTGGATGAACTAGTCCGGCGGCGCTTGGCCTCGCTCAAAGATCCCCGCGAAGTCATCGCTGATCCAAACGCGCGTTACTCTGGAGCGAAACTCAGCGAGAAAACACTGGTCCCGGGCAATAACGCACGACTCGGCGAGACCCGTTTCGAAACGTGGCTGACTCAGCCCGCAGCACAAATTCCGGGTGCACCTCCTCAGCCGGCGGGCGTCTCAGCGGTAACCAAAGACGAAGAGAGTCGGAAAAAGGCAAGCTGATATCGCTACCGCATACCCCGCGTTGCGCATCGGAGCCGTTTGCAACGGGATGGCATGGGTCGATTTGGAGGGTGGAATGCTAGATCTACAATCTGGTGATCGAATTGAACTGTTCTATGAGGACGTCCCTGCAATGACGATTTGCGCAACAGTCGGCCGTTTGTTGAGTGATCGGGAAGAAGGAATGGGCGTCGCCGTTGAAGACTATTGTGCTTGTTGGATCGAGATCACCGTGGATGAGCCGAGCGACACGGACGCCGAACAGGTTGTGTTGCTTTGCACGGATTTCCAGTATCGGCTAAACGGCCGCCGGGTGACTCTTCGCAAGAGGCAGGACTAGCGGGCCCGGTCGTCGGAAGTAAGCGAGAGGTTAATTTATGACGTTCACAAAAGTGGTTTTGGCGCTGGCATGTCTCATGTCCGGCACGTTGGTACCACAGGAGGCTCAAGTCACATCGCTCATGTCGAAAGATCTTGCAGACTTTCCCGGTAAGGAAGGTCTGATGATCACTGTGGTGTACCCTCCTGGATCTTCGGATCCGATTCATCGGCACAACGCCCATGCATTTGTTTATGTGCTGGAAGGCTCGATCGTCATGCAGGTGAGAGGAGGAAAGGAAGTGACTCTGACACCAGGTCAGACCTTCTACGAAGGCCCGAATGATGTCCACATCATTGGGCGGAATGCAAGCCAAACCAAACCGGCGAAATTCGTCGTTTTCTTGGTGAAGAACAAAGACGCTCCCGTGCTGGTACCCACCAACTAAAGCATGAAACCGCGAGTAGTTCTGCTCACCCAAACCTAAGGAGAAAATTCATACGAGGTTGTTATGATTTCCGCCGCACAACGCTAGAACCCGCGACCATTGGCTTCGAGGATAGTATCGATCAACATAGGACTGAAACAGTTGGGTACGTAACGGATGGCAGGCGGTGGGTAGGCGATCATGGACGTATAGGTAGGTGATCATGGACGTATATGTGGCCGTCACAAGCCGACGGGCGGTGCGCGGATTCACCGACGTGCCTGTGTCGAGGGAGGTGCTGGAGCGCGTGCTGTCCGCCGCGGCTTGGGCGCCGTCCGGATCGAACATCCAGCCGTGGCACGCCTACGTACTGACCGGCGGCCCGCTTGCCGAGCTCAAGAGGCGCGCCGGCGAGCGCGTGGCCGCAGGCGACCCCGGGGACGAGCGGGAGTACGAGATGTACCCCACCGCACTGAAGTCCCCGTACCACGAGCGCAGATCCGCCTTCGGCAAGCAGCGCTACGGCGCACTCGGTATTTCGCGCGAGGACCGGGAGGCGCGCCAGAGGATCGCCGCCGCGAACTGGAACTGTTTCGGCGCGCCGGCCGCCCTGTTCTGCTACATCGACCGCGATATGGGCCTGCCCCAATGGGCCGACGTCGGCGGGTATCTGCAGACCGTCATGCTGCTGCTCCGCGCCGAAGGGCTTCACAGTTGCCTGCAGATGGCGTGGTCGGTGTATCGCAGGACCGTCGCAGAGGTCCTGTCACCCCCGGATGAGCTCATCCTCTACTGCGGCATGTCGATCGGGTTCGAGGACGTCAAGGTGCGTGAAGACCATACGGGCCGGGCGCCCCTCGACGAGACGGTCATATTCGTCGACAGTTTAGTTGCTCGCCTCCCGGGTGAGAACCCAAATTGGCAATCCGATCATACCTAACGAGTTTCCTCGCTGCCCCCTTGACACCTCCGATATAATTAAGTCAGCCATCACAACAGTCCGGCTCCGGCCGGACTGCAACATTTAACCCGGCGGTTTTCCGCCCGAAGTCCAGACTTAAAGTCTCTGGTTCGAAGACTTTGACACATTTCAGGTGGGGGGAGGGGGGCCATGTCTGCCAGCACAAAAGAGTCTCTGCAGGACCAGCTAGACCGCATCACCCAGAACACCCGTGCCCTCGTCCAACCCGAACGTCTCGCCATCTCCGAAAAGGCGACCGAAGACCTCTTCAACACCGGCATCGAAGACCGCATCCTGAAAGCCGGAGCCGAAGCTCCAGCCTTCACTCTCGAAGACGCCCTCACCCACAAACCCGTCAACTCCGCCGACCTCCTGGCCCTCGGCCCTCTCGTCGTCAACTTCTTCCGCGGCCGCTGGGACCCCTACTGCATCACCGAACTCGAAGCCTGGCGCGAACTCCAGCCCGAACTCCGCAGACGCAACGCCCTCTTCGTCGCCATCTCCCCCCAGACCACCCGCCAGAACAACTTCACCCTCCAGCAGCACGCACCTCCCTTACCCACTCCTCTCCGACCCCGGTGCCGCCATCGCCGAAAAATTCGGCCTCGCTTACACCATCCCGCCCGAACACCGCCGCTACTTCCAATCCATCCTCATCAACATCCCCTTCAACAACGCCGGCCTCAGCTACCACAACGCCACCGAAGCCAGCTGGCGACTCCCCCTCCCCGCCGTCTTCGTCATCGACCGCACCAACACCATCACCTTCGCCGAAGCCCACGCCGACTTCCGCGTCCGCCCCGAACCCGCCGACGTCCTCGCCGCACTCGACCAACTAAACTAGACCCCAGCTAAACTAAATCAATGATCGACGAAGCCACCTTCCGCCGCGAATCCGACAGCGCCCTCGAGTCCCTCAAGCAATCCCTCATCGCAGCCGAGGACGACGACGGCACCTTCGAATTCGAAGACAACAACGGCGTCATGAACATCATCTTCGAAAACGGCTCCTCCAAATTCGTCATCACCCCCAACACTCCCATCCGCCAGGTCTGGATCTCCGCCCAGGCCACCAGCTTCAAGCTCGATTGGTCCGAAACCACCCACGCCTTCACCCTCCCGAAAACCGGCGAAGACCTCAAAACCCTCACCCAGCGCCTACTCCGCGAACACCTCAGCGACCCCACCATCACTCTCCCCTGATTCTCGATTTGGAGCGGCCCGTCCTTGTGCTAAAACAGACGCATGCCCAAACATCTTGCCCTGGCCCTGCTAGCCGTCTCTGCGTTCGTGTCCGCCCAGCAACCTCCCGCTGCCCAGACTCTCTCCGCCAAAACCGCAAGCATGAAACACATCGACGGCTACCTCCCGCTCGACTGGGACGCCAAGGCCGGCAAGCTCTACCTCGAGATCCCCCACCTCGACTCCGCCGGCAACAGCCCGGACATCCTCTACACCCACTCCCTCCCCTACGGCACCGGCTCCAACGACCTCGGCCTCGACCGCGGCCAGATCTCACGCGGCCAGCTCATTCACTTCCAGCGCACCGGCCCCAAGGTGCTGATGATCGAGCCCAACGAGCGCTTCCGCTCGACCTCCAGCGACCCCGCCGAGGAACTGGCCGTCCGCCAGTCCTTCCCCGAGTCCGTCCTCTACGGCTTCAAGGTCGAGGCCGAAGATCCCAACGGCACTGTCCTCGTCGACGCCACCGACTTCTTCCTCCGCGACGCCCACGACGTAGCCGGCGCTCTCACCCGCACCCAGCAAGGCACCTACAAGCTCGACCCCACCCGCTCCACCATCGCCCTCGACGCCACGAAAGCCTTCCCCAAAAACACCGAGGTCGAAGCCATCCTCACCTTCACCACCGACGGCCCCGCCCGCGGCGAGTTCGTCCGCGACGTCACCCCCGACCCACACGCCCTCACCGTCCGCGAGCACCAGTCCTTCGTCGAACTCCCCGGCCCCGGCTTCACCCCGCGCCGCTTCGACCCCCGCGCCGGCTACTTCCCCACGCTCCTACCGCGACTACAACGCCCCCGTCAGCGAATCGCTCGACCAGCAATTCATCATCCGCCACCGCCTCATCAAGAAAGATCCCTCCTGCAAAACAAACTGCGAAGCTGTCGCGCCCATCCAGTACTACGTCGACAACGGCGCCGCCGAACCCATCCGCACCGCCCTCCTCGAAGGCGCACGCTGGTGGGACCAGGCCTTCCAGGCCGCCGGCTGGGCCAAAGGCACCTTCAAGGCTGACATCCTCCCCGCCAACGCCGACCCCATGGACGTCCGCTACAACATGATCCAGTGGGTGCACCGCTACACCCGCGGCTGGAGCTACGGCGCCGCCGTCGTCGATCCCCGCACCGGCGAAATCCTCAAAGGCAACGTCACCCTCGGCTCCCTCCGCAGCCGTCAGGACTACCTCATCGACGAAGCCCTCCTCAGTCCCTACCTCGACGGCAAACCGCTGCCCCCAGCGAGTGACCCAAGCCTCGCCATGGTGCTCGCCCGCACCCGCCAGCTCGCCGCGCACGAAACCGGCCACACCCTCGGCCTCGCTCACAACTTCGCCGCCAGCAGCTTCCCCCACACGCCCGAAGAATCCGTCTCCGTGATGGACTACCCACACCCCTACATCACTCTCGACAAGAACGGCATCCCCAACCTTGCGCAAAGCTATGCCGTCAACATCGGCATCTGGGACAAGGTCGCCATCGACTATGGCTACCGCGAATTCGACAAATCAAACAAGCCCGCCGAAGACCCCGCGGCCCTCAACGCCATCCTCACAACAAGTGAGAAGACCGGCCTCATCTTCATCACCGACGAAGACTCCCGCCCGCTCGGCGGCGCGCACCCTCACTCGCACCTCTGGGACAACGGCACAAACCCCGCCGATGAACTCGATCGCGTCATGACCATCCGCACCGCCGCGCTCAAGCGCTTCGGCGAAAACGCCATCACCAAGGGCACTCCACTCGCCCAGCTCGAAGACACGCTGGTCCCCCTCTATCTCCTCGAGCGCTACCAGACCGAAGCGGCGACAAAAGAGATCGGCGGACTCGACTACCGCTACAACCTCCGAGGCGACGGACAGATCAACCCGGCCATCGTCTCACCCGCAGAGCAGAAGAAGGCCCTCGCTGCCGTTCTAAAAACCCTCTCCCCCGAAACCCTCACGCTCCCCGAATCCCTGTTGCAAATCCTTCCACCTCGTCCCCCCGGCCTCGAGCGCACGCGCGAGTCCTTCCCCTCGCACACCGGCCTTACCTTCGACCCCATCGCCACCGCCGAATCCTCCGCCGACCTCACCCTCGCGCTCCTCCTCGACCCCGCCCGCGCCTCACGCCTCATCGAGTACCACATGCGCGTTCCCGAATCACCCTCGCTGCGTGGCGTCCTCGAAGCCATCTCCAAAACAGTCGCCGAGCGTCCCGAAGGCGGCCACACCATGTCGTCTGAGGTCGAGCGCGCCGTAGAATTCCGCGCTCTTGAAGCAACGCTCGCCCTCGCCGTCAATCCTGCAGCCTCCAGTCAGGCCCGCGCCATCGCCCGTTCTCACATCAACGACCTGCTCAAGCAGTGGACCACCGCGGCCCCACTCACCGACACCGCCGAAGCCATCCACCGCGCCGCCCTTATCGACCGCATCAACGAATTCGAACGAGACCCCGCAAAATTCACTCCCGCCAAACCCATCGAAGCCCCACCCGGCATGCCCATCGGTGACGACGAAGACTTCTAACTGCAGCTATACTCAATCCTCGATGCCTACTCCGCCCCCCATCCGCGTCCTCGTCGCCAAACCCGGCCTCGACGGCCACGACCGCGGCGCAAAAATCATCGCCCGCGCCCTCCGCGACGCCGGCATGGAGGTCATCTACACCGGCCTCCGCCAAACCCCCGAGATGATCGTCTCCGCCGCCATCCAGGAGGACGTCGACTGCATCGGCCTCTCCATCCTCTCCGGCGCCCACAACGTCATCGTCCCCCGCATCACCGCTCTCCTCCGCGAACAAAAAGCCGAAGACATCCTCCTCATCCTCGGCGGCACCATCCCCGACGAAGATCAACCCAAATTAAAAGAGAACGGCGTCTCGGCCATCTTCGGACCGGGAACGCCGCTCGAATCCACCATCGACTTCATCCGCAAAAACGTAAAACCCCGCACCCTGCTCACGAAGTAGCCACAAATCCGGGTGCCCCATATCTCGATTTTGAGATGTGGGCATCCGCGAAGCGAACCGCCTTCCTTACCAGGGCAACGGCTTCCCCAGGTGAACATACGCGCCATTCGGCCCGCTATCCTGCAGCGTCGCCAACTCCACCGAGGTCTTCGCACCCGTCTCCACATCAAGCTGCGCGCCCTCGCCGCCCATCTCCGTCTTCACCCATCCCGGGTGCGCCGAGTTCACCTTGATCTTCGTGTCCTTCAGCTCATGCGCCAGATGAATCGTGAACGAATTCAGCGCCGCCTTCGAAGCGTCATACGCAAACGTCTTCGCATCGTAGATAAAAGATCCCGGCGTAGCATGCAGCGTATTCGACCCCAGAATGCTCGACAGATTCACAATCCTCCCGCCCACACTTTTCTTCAGCAGACGGCAGCAACGCCTGCGTCAACCCAACCACCGCAAAGAAATTCGTATTGAATGTCTTCCGCAAAACATCCTGCGAAGTCTTCGTCGTCTCATTTCCCTTCCGGCCATCGAGCATGATGCCCGCATTGTTGATCAGAATATCGAGCCGTCCGTAGTCCTTCTCGATCAACTTCGCCACAGCCTCATAGTCCGCAGAATTATCCACATCGAGCTTCACCGCCCGCGCATCGACGCCATCCTTCTTCAACTCCGCCACCGCCGCCTCACCTTTGGCCAGGTCACGAGCACCCACCAGCACCGTAATCCCCAGCTTCCCCAGCTGCCGCGCCGTCTCCAACCCAATTCCCTTGTTCGCACCCGTAATCAGCGCAATCTTCTTCGTCTCATCACTCATCAACATCACCTCGTCATCAATCTAACTGCGATTCCCTATGAGATGAGATGCGCGGCAAAACGTTCCGCATATTTCGGCGGCAAGCACATCTTCTTCATATCTTTGCCCACGCAAACATGCATCGTCTCCCCCTCGCAAAGCAACACGCCATCCCCAACCCGCAGAATCCTGTACCCGAACTTGATCACCGCTCCCCGCGCAGCCAGCAGTCGCGTCTCGATCACCAACTCATCGTCGTACCGTGCCGGCGCCCGATACCGCGCATGCACATCAACCACCGAAATCCCGCAGCCCTCTTCCTCTTCCATCTTCTTGTAATCCAGCCCCATCTGCCGGATCAGCTCCACCCGCCCCACCTCAAACCAGATCAGGTAGTTCGAGTGATACACCACCCCCATCTGATCCGTCTCGGCATACCGCACCCGCACCCGCGTTTCACTCGCAGGCCTCACACGCCAACGTTACTCATCCAAACAGTCTACCGAAATCATGCGCCAGACTTGGAATCGACCACGGATTCCACGGATCAAATCCGGATAACGACAAAATAGTAGCCAAACAATCAGCGCCTTCGTCATAGATCTGGTTTTGGTCGTGTCTTTATCCGCATTCGTTTTTCCATCCGTGCCAATCCGCGCTAATCCGCGGTCGGTCTTCCAAACCGGCTTCCTCTTCTCCAGAAACGCCGCCACTCCCTCGCGAAAATCGTGCGTCCCCCTCGCCTCGGCATTCGCCGCCAGCGCCTCGGCAATCGCCACATCCAGCCACGCTTTGTTCTGCGCCCGCAGCAGCCGCTTCGTCGCCGCCAGCGCCTCCGGACTATTCCCCTTCAACACCCCCACCAACTCCAGCATCCGCGCCTCCAGCCGCTCCGCCTCCACCACCTCATTCACCAACCCCAACCGCAAGCGCCTCTTCGCTCGTAAACAACCGCCCCGTCAGCAGCAAATCCCGCGCCTGCTTCTCCCCAATCTGCAGCACCAGAAACGCCGACACCACCGCCGGCACAAATCCGATCCGCACCTCCGTATACCCAAACTTCGCCCCCGGCACCGCCAGCGTAAAGTCGCACATCGTCGCCAGCCCCGTCCCCCCGGCAACCGCCGGCCCATGCACCATCGCAATCGTCGGCTTCGGCAACTCATACAGCGTCCGAAACAGCCGCGCCACCCGCTCCGCATCCGCCGTATGCTCCGCCGCGGACTTGTCATTCATCCCCTGCAGCGCACTCAAATCCAGCCCCGCACAAAACGCCTCACCCGCCCCCGCAAACACCACCACGCGGCAATCGCTCGCCGCAGCCTCCTCCATCGCGGCAATCAACTCCGCCTGCATCTCCGGCGTCATCGCATTCCGCCGCTCCGGACGATTCAGCGTAATCCTCCGAACTCCGTCCTCTTCCGCCACCATCAAACTCGCCATACAACTCACTTTCTCTCCCTTTCCCTAACTAACGGACCCTGCCTACTGCACATGCGCCCCATACTTCCGCTCAATCTCCGCACTAGCCGCAATCAAACCATCCAGCGGCCGCAACGGAGGCAACTCCGCACCCAGCGCCTTCAACTCCGCCAGCAAAGTCTCCGTCGCCATATTCCCCACCAGCGCATCCTGCGCAAACGGACATCCACCCAACCCTCCAATCGCCGCATCGAACCGCCTGCACCCCGCCTCATACGCTGCCCGTCACCTTCGCCGCCGCATTGTCCGGCCGCGCATGCAGATGCACCCCAATCTCCATGTTGTCATGCACCGCCATCACATCGCTCACCACGTCCGCCACCTGCTTCGGCGTAGCCAACCCCACCGTATCCGCCAGCGAAATCTGCTTCACCCCGTTATCCGCCAGCAGATCGCACGCGGCAACCACCTCATCGATATCCCACGCCTCGCCATAAGGATTCCCAAACGCCATCGAGATATACGCCACCACATCCATCCCCGCCTTGTACGCCAGCGTCCCCACCTTCTCCAGCTCCTCCAGCGACTCCTCCGGCGTCTGGTTCTGATTCCGCTTCAAAAACTCCGGCGAGATCGAATACGGAAACCCCAGCGTCTGCACGCTCCCCGTCTTCACCGCTCGCTCGGCCCCCTTCGCATTCACCACAATCCCGATAATCTCCACATCATCCGGCGGATCCAGATACTCCATCACCAGCTCCGAGTCCGCCATCTGCGGCACCGCCGCCCGCGAAACAAAGCTCACCGCATCGATATGCTTGAACCCCGCCGCAATCAACACCCGCAGATAATCCGCCTTCACCTCCGCCGGCATATTCTTCGGCAACCCCTGCCACGCATCCCGCGGACATTCAATAATTTTTATCGTTTCACTCATCGAAAATTCTCGAACCTTTCGTAAACAACCACCAACATAATGAGCCGTGTGCAAAGACGATCGCCCCTACAGTCCAGAGTTTATGCGTAGCTCTATCTACTAGAAATCCGTAGATGGGCCATTGAATAAAGGCTAGAGCCGCAACGACTATGGCATACGTTCCCAAGAGCGCACAGGCATAGGGAAGAATCATACGGGCCACAACATAACTACCGTGCCCAACTCCCCCCGAGTTGAAACCAGCGACGAGGGCAACTCGGCGTTACTAATAGACCTAACGCTAGAAATGAATTTCTGTGAAGCCAGTTCTTCACGTCTGCAAAACCCCCGGATTAAACCTCGGCCACCTCAGGATTCAAAGCCGCCGCCTCCAGCGCCGTCATCAGCACCTCCCGCGTCTTCACCGGATCAATAATCGCATCGATCCAAAGCCGCGCCGCCCCATACCTCGGATCAGCCTGCGCATCATACGTCGCCTTGATCTCGTCGTAAATCCCCTTCCGCTCCTCCTCCGAGATCGTCTTCCCGCCACGCTCCAACTGCTTCACCCGCACCTCCACCAGCGTATTCGCCGCCGAAGCCCCACTCATCACCGCATACCTCGCCGTCGGCCACGCAAACAAAAACCGCGGATCATAAGCCTTCCCGCACATCGCATAGTGCCCCGCGCCAAAACTCCCACCCACAATCACAGTAATCTTCGGCACCACACTCGTACTCACCGCCGAAACCATCTTCGCCCCAGCCCGAATAATCCCGCTCCACTCCGCGTCCTTCCCCACCATGAACCCATTCACATCATGCAGAAAAATCAGCGGCACCAAACTCTGATTGCAATCCATAATGAACCGCGCCGCCTTCTGCGCACTCTCCGTATAGATCACCCCGCCAAACTCCGTCCGCTTGCTGCCATCGAGCGCCGTCTGCGACTGATGCATCTTCTGGTTCGCCACAATCCCCACCGCCCGCCCGCCGATCCGCGCATACCCGCACAACACCGTCCGCCCAAAATCCGCCTTGTACTCATCAAACTCCGAGCGATCGACAATCCGCGCAATCACCTCCTGCATGTCATACACATTCGTAGCCGCCTTCGCCGGATCAGGATCAATCAACCCATACAAATCCTCCGCCGCATACTTCGGAGCATCCCTCACCGCATCAAAAGCCACCCGCGAAAACGCCTCGCCTTCCCGGCCCTCCCTGCCTCTCCCAATCTTCCCCACCAAAGAACGTAACCGCGCCAGGCACAAATGATCATTCGGCTCCTTGAAATCCACCGTCCCCGAGATCTCCGAGTGCATCGAAGCCCCACCCAACTCCTCCGCCCCCGTCTTCTGCCCAATCGCCGCCTGCACCAGCGAAGGCCCCGCCAGAAACAAGCCCCGAACCCTCCGTCATCAGCACCGTATCCGTCATCACCGGCAGATACGCCCCGCCCGCCACACACATCCCCATAATCGCCGTAATCTGCGGCACCCCCAGCGAACTCATCACCGCGTTATTCCGAAACACCCGCCCAAAATCATCCGTATCCGGAAACACATCCTCCTGCAAGGGAAGGAAGACGCCGGCCGAGTCCACCAGGTACAGCGTCGGAATCCGGTTCTCCAGCGCAATCGTCTGCGCCCGCAGCACCTTCTTCGCCGTCATCGGAAAAAACGCCCCCGCCTTCACCGTCGCGTCATTCGCGATGATCATGCACAGCCGCCCGCTCACCCTGCCCAGCCCCGTCACCACCCCCGCCGCCGGAGCCCCGCCATACTCCTCATACATCCCATACGCCGCCCAAAGCCCCAGCTCCAAAAACTCCGTTCCCTCATCCAGCAGCAGCTTCAACCGCTCCCGCACCGTCAGCCGCCCCTTGGCCCGCTGCGCCTCCGCCGCCTTCGGTCCCCCACCCTGCCGAATCTCGTCTTCCTCCGCCCGCAACGCCGCCATCAACACCCGCAGCGCCTCGCGATTCGCACCAAACCGTGCCGCCTTCACATCCAGCTTCGACCCCAACACATTCTCCAACTTCAAATCCTCCGCCATCGCACCATCCAGCAAAAAACACGTCAGCTTAGCATCTTAGCGATACATTGCGCTTAACGTCTCGCCCAGACACGTGTACTATCCTCGACACGAATCCTCGAAGCCATCCACGGAGCCGGAATGACCATCCGCACCCAACTCACAAGCCTCGTCCTGATCGCCGCAACACTCTCCTGCAACCAACCCTCACCGCCGCCCAAACCGGCCCCACGCGCCCTAACCGCTTTGGACAAATCCATCGATCTATCCGTCGGCAATCACGTCAAGGTCCAGCAACTGCTCACCACGCTGCAGCAGGCCGTCGCCAAACACGACGCTGCTACTGTCGCCTCGCTCGTCCACTACCCCATCAAGGTCAACCCCGGCAAAAAGCCCTTCGTCGTCAAAAACGAGAAGGCTTTCATCAAAGACTACGACCGCATCATCACCCACGACATTCAGGACGCCATCTTCAAACAGAAATACGAAAACCTCTTCGTCAACTCCCAGGGAGCCATGATCGGCGACGGCGAGGTCTGGATCACCGGCTTCTGCCGCGACAAATCCTGCAAACAATCCGACATCAAAATCGGCACCATCCAGGACACCAAAAACCTGAAGCCCTAGCCACAATTCGAAGTGACCAATCTCGATTTTGAGATGGGGACCGAAACCGGGTGCCCCACATCTCGATTCTGAGATGTGGGCATCGTGCGAAAGCACGACCGCCCTCCTCTCCCCTTGCACTACCATCAACTCACCATGCAACTCCAACCCACCGACGCCCTCCTCGTCATCGACGTCCAGAACGACTTCATGCCCGGCGGCGCCTTAGCCGTCCCCGATGGCGACGCCATCGTCCCCCTCATCAACACCCTCGCCAAAAAATTCGACCACGTCATCCTCACCCAGGACTGGCACCCCGCCCAACACATCTCCTTCGCCACCACCCACAACAAACAACACTTCGAAACCATCCAGGCCCCCTACGGCCCCCAAACCCTCTGGCCCGAACATGTCCTCCAGCACACCGAAGGCGCAGCCTTCCACCCAGCCCTCCACATCCCCCACGCCGAACTCATCCTCCGCAAAGGATTCCGCCGTCACATCGACAGCTACTCAGCCTTCCTCGAAAACGACCACCACACCCCAACCGGCCTCGCCGGCTACCTTCGCGAACGCAAGCCTGCAACGCCTCTTCCTCTGCGGCCTCGCCTACGACTTCTGCGTCCGCTACTCCGCCATCGACGGCCACAACCTCGGCTTCGAAACCATCGTCATCGAAGACGCCACCCGCCCCGTCAACCTCCCCAACAGCGTCGCCGAAACCAACGCGGCCCTGGCCGCCGCAAACATCCGACGCATTCAATCAACTGACATTCAGCCATAGCCGCCCATACAGCACTCACGGAGGGCATACAATCCTCAAATGTCAACCATCACCAGCAAGCAAACCGTCGCTGAATACTTCTCTGCTCTGCGCGCCATGGACGTCGACCGCTGGGTCAACACCTTCGCGCCCGACGCCGAAAGCCACGACCCCGTCGGCACACCTCCGCTCCTCGGACACGACGCCCTTCGTCAGTTCCTCACTGAAATCTTCTCTGTCTTCGAAACCGTCGGACTCACCGAAGATCACATCTTCGTAATAGGCGACACCGCCGCAGTAAAGTGGACCGGCCTCGGTCGCGGCCGCAACGGCAAAGATGTCATCTTCGAAGGCATCGACATCATCGAATGCAATTCAGACGGCAAAATCATCTCGGTCCGCGCCTATTGGAATCCCGCTCCGGTAGTCGCCGCGGTAACAAGCTAGCCGAACTCCACGGAGCACCGCGCCGACCGATCGAAATCGGCTATGAATCATTGCGCGCGAACCTCAGCGAGACTTAGCCCACTACAGGCGCAACTCCAGCCATCCCCAACTCCTCCGCTTTTCCCTGCATCGCCCGCAAACAATTCCCCACATGCTCCTCCACACTCAACCCCAGCAACTCCGCCCCACCCGAAATATCCTCCCGCATCACCGCCCGAGCGAACGCCTTGTCCTTCATCTTCTTCTTCACCCCCGCCACCTCCACCTCATGAATCGACTTGCTCGGCTTCACCAGCGCACAAGCCGTCAAAAATCCCGCCAGCTCATCGCAAGCAAACAGCGCCTTATCCAGATGCGACTCTCGAGCCACCCCCGAATAATCCGCATGCGCCAGAATCGCATGCAGCACACTCTCCGGCCATCCTTGCTCCCGCAGATGCTTCACTCCAACAAACGGATGCTCCTCGCGCGAAGGGTGCCGTTCATAGTCCATGTCATGCAGCAACCCCGCGCTCGCATACAGATCCACAAACTCCGCAGCCTCCGCTCCACTCAACCCCAGGCGCTCCGCCTCCATCCCGCCATACGCCTCGACACAAACCGAAACCGCCATCGCATGCTTCCGCAAACTCTCACCCTTGGTCCACTCCTCGAGCGTCGTCAAAGCCTGCGCACGTCCTAAACGTAAACTCTCACTCATCTCACTCATCCTCATCTCCGTCTTCTATTCCCTGGTCCCTACACCCAATTCCCTGCTTTTTAGGTTACCAATTAGATTCTCTTTTCGGTTTTTTTAGGCATTTCCCGGTTTCTCCCGGGTTTTCCTCTTGACTCACCATAACGCCAGTGTCAATCTAGGCACATCGAACGCTCCGTTATCGGACGTGCGCTGCGGTCCTTGCTCTGGGTCCGCCCGCTACAGACAATTTATGGCAACTATGATGGCACCCGTTGAACAACGTGAGGTCCTGCGTTGTGATCATTGCAGCTTGGTGCAGTTTCGGACAGCGAACGCTCTGTGCCGCCGCTGCCACAAATGCTTAGAGGTTGAAGAGCCCGAACCAGCTCCAGTACCTCTGGCACTCGTACCCACCCCCGTCGCTGTCGAAGGCGGTTTACAGGTAGCCACCGCCGTTCGCGATTTGCGCCACGTGCGCAACCTCTCGCAGCGGCAGCTCGCAGCCCGCATGGGTGTACCCCGCACTTACATCTCGAAGATCGAGAACGGCAAGGCCATGCCCACCCTCTCCTCTCTCGACCGCCTCGCCCGCGCCCTTCAGGTCGACATCTCTACCCTCCTGCGAGACTCCAACACGCGCCATCGCGACGAGACAGCGGTCCTCATGACCGATCCCTTCCTCGCCGAGATCGCCATGTACACCTCGCAGCTCGACGACCTTCAGCGCTCTATCTTCCTCAACCACGTTCGCGAGCTCGCCGCCGGCCGTCGTCGCACCGCCTAGGCAGCGTTCCTCGAACGCCTGATCATCCTCTCCAGGGAGGGCGCCACCATACGCGGTGACGCTCTCCTCTCCGTTCTGTCATCTCGCAAAATAGTTGGGGAAGAAGCAAAACAAACGGCTTAGACAAGCCGACTCCCAACTTCCCCACTCGCTACCGGGCTCCGTGTTAAAAGACGTTCATTGCACACCCCACATCGGTGTGCTAGCGTCATAATCTGCGAGGTAGCTTTTTTGCGCGCATCAACACCCCTGACGACTCCCACTTTAGTACCCAGCCGCGTCCCCAATCGCAGCCACGAACTCGCTCCCGAAGAATTGAGCGTCTATCGCCAGCTCGACCCCGAAAAAATACCCCAGCACGTCGCCATCATCATGGACGGCAACGGCCGCTGGGCCGGCAAGCGTGCCCTCAAGCGCTTCCTCGGCCATCAAAAAGGCGCCGAGTCCGTCCAGTACGTCGTCGAAACCGCCTCCCGCATCAACCTTCCCTGGCTCACCCTCTACGCCTTCTCGCTGGAAAACAACCTCCGCCGCCCCAAGTCCGAAGTCAGCTTCCTCATGAAGCTCCTCAAGAGCTACCTCGTCGGCAACGTCAAGCGAATGAACGACAACAACGTCCGCATGGCCTACATCGGCCGCACCCACGACCTCCCCCAGGAGGTCCAGGACACCATGCAGTGGGCGATGGAGTCCACCGCAAAGAACACCGGCACCACCCTAACCCTCGCCCTCAACTACGGAGCCCGCTCCGAAATTGTAGACGCCGTCCGCTCCATCCTCACCGATCTCACCACCGAGGCCCACACCCGCGGCTGCTCCGTCGACGACCTCCTCGGAGCCGGAGCCCTCGAAGCCCTCGACGAGTCCAGCATCGCCCGCAAGCTATACACCGCGCAGATGCCCGACCCCGACCTCGTCATCCGTACCTCCGGCGAGCAGCGCATCTCCAACTTCCTCCTCTGGCAGATCGCCTACTCCGAGATCTACGTCACCGACCGCCTCTGGCCCGACTTCAACGGCCTCCATCTTCTCGAAGCCATCGCCGCCTACCAGCGCCGCGAACGCCGCTTCGGTGGTCTCGGCGAGACCTTCACCGACGAAGACCTCGACAACCTCCAGCCCGCCGAAGAGGTCGCCGCCGAAATCAAAGATCACCTCATCCCCAAACAGGAAGCCAAGCCGGAAACCAAATCCGACCCCGTCCTCACTCGCCGCTAAACCGCCAGACACGGTCGATTCTTCTCTGGGAAAGGAGCCACGGTGCCCACCGAATTCCCTTACCTGACGATCCTCGATACCAAATACAAGCCCCTCGAAGTAATCGAAGAAAAGCTAACCGCAGACGCCGCCCCGCACCCCTGGTACAACGAGACGCTTTGCAACGTGAACGATTCCGTCGTCCGCCTGGGCGTCGTCCAGGGCAGCTATCACTGGCACAATCATCAGGGGGAAGATGAGTTCTTCTACGTCGTCGAAGGCCGTCTGCTCATCGATCTCATCGATCCCAAGGACCCCGCCACCACAGAAGACAATCCCCGCACCATCGACCTAGGCCCGCGTCAGGGAGTCGTGATTCCCAAAGGCATCATGCACCGCCCTCGCGCGCCCGAGCGCACCGTCATGCTCATGGTCGAAACCAACACCATCCGCCCAACCGGAAGCTAGTCCTGCCGAGACCTCAGGCATAATTTGTAACAGTAAGAGTTCATCTCACACTCGTTCAATCTGCTTCGCCGCAGCATCGATGATGTCGGTGACCGCATGGATCTGCTCTTCCGTTAGCGGTCCCTTCTTCATCCGCAAGGCCATCCGAAAGTTCGCAACCGCTCGCTCAATCTGTTGAGCGCGCTCGCCGCCCTGCTCGCCCCTCACCTGGTCCATCCGGGCAAACAGTGCATCAACTTGCGTCTTATTCTCAGCAAGTGCCTTCGATCCCTCCTCCGTGATCGTGTAAAGCTTCCGCGCGCCTTCGGTCACTACAGTTGCGTACCCCATCTCCTCCAACATGGTCAGCATCGGATACACCACTCCCGGACTCGGCGCATACATGCCTCCCAGCCGCTCCTGGATCGACT
This sequence comes from uncultured Acidobacteriaceae bacterium, assembly GCA_963838555.1. Lineage (GTDB taxonomy): Bacteria > Acidobacteriota > Terriglobia > Terriglobales > Acidobacteriaceae > Edaphobacter. Next base: position 348,279 of record CAWIRK010000001.1, read on the forward strand.
TGATGAGCTCGTAACCGTGGCTCGGCTTCTCCGAGATCAGCTGCAAAATCACATAACGCAGATCGCCGGCACCGAAGAACCGCATCGGTCCTCCGCGCCCGCGAAACCCATGCCGCCAACCGCCAAACTCTCCGCGTCCGCTGCAATGTCTCTCTTCCCCATGTCTCTCGCTACGGCCCTCTTCTCCGCTACCGTAGCAACCTCTATAGCGTTCATATAGTGTTCTCATGCCAAGAACATATCAAGATATATCTAGATATGTCAAGACTGTTCCCGTTCAATAGGAGCCCAGCAACGTATATCCTGTCTAAGCCCAATGAAACGAATCCTCACAGCCACTGTCCTCATCCTCGCCGTCTTTGCCCTGATCTTCTTCGGCCAGCTATGGATGATCACGCTCTTCTCCGCCATCGTCGCCGAGCTCGCCGCCTACGAGTACCTCAAACTAGCCGCCGTAGGCGCCGAATCCCACGGCCTCAAGCTCCGTATCCCCGTCTGGTGGATGGCCCTCGGCACCGCTCTCGCCTTCGTCGTCACCCTCCCCAACTTCCCGGTCGAAGCTCAACTCCCCGTCCTCAGCGCCCTCACCCTCGGCGCTCTTCGCCTGGAACGGCTTCCGCTCCCCCCTCGTCCAGGTCCTGCCCGACACCGCACAAGGCCTCTTCGGCCTCATCTACATCGCCTACCCCCTCACCCTCATTCCGCTCCTCTGGAAACAAGAAGACGGCCCCGCTCTCGTCCTCTTCCTCATGGTCTGCGTCTGGGCCGGAGACATCGCCGCCCTCTACATCGGCCGCGCCTTCGGCAAACGCAAGCTAGCCCCCCGCCTCAGCCCCGGCAAGACCTGGGTTGGCTCCTTCGCGTCGATCGCCGGCAGCATGCTCGCCGCCGGCCTGGTCATCTTCATCGCCGACACCCTCACCGCCCGCGGCAACACCCTCCTCCACATCTCCGAACCCCTCTGGCAATCCCTCCTCCTCGCCGCCATCCTCAACATCGCCGCCCAGCTCGGCGACCTCCTCGAATCCGCCATCAAGCGCGGCGCAGGCGTCAAAGACTCCGGAACCATGCTCCCCGGCCACGGCGGCATCCTCGACCGCATCGACGCCCTTCTCCTCGCCGCCCCAGTTCTCTGGTTCTTCCTCCTCCTCAAGGACTACTTCGGCCTCGGCCGCTTCTAACCCACAGATCGTAGCTGGGGTTTTCCCTAGTTACGCAAAAGACGCCCAAGAGCTACGTTTATACGCATCGCAGCCGATCGCGTGAACGTTTTTTGGTCGTTATGAAGCACCACAACTTACCCCGAATAGAACCAAGGCGCTATTGCTCACTCGGGAGGCGCTCCCCAGCATCAGATTGGCCCGTTATCTAAACCTGGCACGCCTATCTCCGTAGATTGGCCATGAACCGACCTATCAGGGACTTCACCGGAAATGATTCGCGAGGTAAAGAGATATGAGCTTCCTAGAGAGATCTTCCACCCACTCGGCTCAAGGACCTTCACCGGCCCACCAGCCACTTCCAAAAGCAATCTGGCTCTCTGCAAAACAAATGACTCGGCTCGCAATTCTCGCTGCCATCGCGGGAGTCTGCCTCTTCGGCGACTCGGGACGGCACGTCCTGGCAAAGGCAGGTCAGGCTGCGGATGCGAAGAACGCAGCCTCAGCGGTCGACCCCGACGCGGTTGAGGCAGTCAAGAAAATGGGCGCCTATCTTCGCTCCCTCAAGGTCTTCCAGGTGCACGGAGACATCACCCACGATGATGTCCTCGAGGACGGACTGATCGTTCAATCCAACAGCAAAGTCGACATGCTCGCAGCCAAGCCCGACCGTATGCGCGTCGAGGTCGTCAGCGATGAGAAGCACAGGCTCTATCTCTACGACGGAAAAACCTTCACCGCGTGGGGTAGGCTGACCAACTACTACGCAACCGTTCCTGCACCGCCAACCATCCCCGAACTATTTCAGCAAGTCCAGGAAAAATTCGACATCGAACTACCCCTCATTGACCTCTTCAAATGGGGGACCAACGAAGACGACATCAATAAGATCAAGACCGCAATTGACGCCGGCCCTACAACCGTCGAGGACGTCACCTGCGAGCAGTATGTCTTCCACCAGGAAGGCGTCGACTGGCAGATCTGGATTCAGCTCGGAGACTATCCTCTCCCGCGCAGGCTAGTCATTACCACCCTCACCGACGATGCCAGGCCGCAGCACACCATCACTCTTACCTGGAACCTCGCGCCCTCGTTCAACGACGCTGCCTTCGTCTTTGATCCGCCGCCCGATGCCAAGCGCATCCTCTTCGAAGGGCAAACCGCCGACGCCACCGAGAAAGGGAAATAAGGTGACACCTATGAAGCGATCAACTCAGATCTTCGCCCTGTTCGCCATCGCAGTCCTGGCATCCGGAATGACACTTTTCGCTCAACGCGGAGGCCGCGGCGGTGGCGGTGGTGGTGGCGGCGCAGCCGGTGGCGGTACCCGCAGCAGCGCTCGAACCAGCGTCAACTCGACTCCGGCCCGCAGCACCAACCAGGGTGCCAATCGCAGCGCCAACCAAGGCGCCAATCGCACCGCCAACGCCAATCAAACCGCCAATCGCAACGCCAACGTCAACAACAACCAGAACGTCAATCGCAACACCAACGTCAATAACAACACCAACGTCAACGTCAATCGCAACGTCAACGTAAACGCCAGTGGCGGCTACCATGGTGGCGGTTACTACGGCGGCGGCTGCTGCTATAACTCGAATCCTGTCGCCGCGGCTGTTGCTGTCACAGCCGCAGTAGCGGTGACTGCTGCCGTCGTCGGTTCGGTCGTGAACCAGCCGCCCGCTGGCTGCGTAACCCAGGTCGTCGGTGGATTGGCCTACCAACAATGCGGCGGCACCTGGTACCAGCCGCAAATGTCAGGAAGCTCCACAACCTACGTCGTCGTCAACGCGCCACACTGACCGCGCCGGCCCTCGAACACTAACGACGGCCGGTTGAAAGTCCAAACTCCTCGCAGACTCGAAGAAATGGCGTCCCTCCCCTCGCCTCCATCTTCGAGTCTGCGAAAATAGCATCTGTGAAGAAATTAGCCATCCTCGGCTCCACCGGCTCCATCGGCAACAGCACCCTCTCCATCTGCGAATCCTTCCCCGACCGCTACCAGGTCATCTCCCTCGCCGCCGGCAGCAACATCGACGTAGCCTACGCCCAGTGCCTCCGCTGGCGCCCCAAAGCCATCTCTCTCGCCACCGAAGAACTAGCCGCCGAATCTAAAATCCCGCCTCAAAGCCGCGGGCCTCACCAACATCGAAGTTCTCCACGGCACCGCCGGAAGCATTCACGTCGCGACCCTGCCCGAAGTCGACTTCGTCGTCTCCGCCATCGTCGGAGTAGCCGGCCTCGAAGCCACCTACGCCGCCGTCTGCGCCGGCAAGACCATCGGCCTCGCCAACAAAGAGTGCCTCGTAGCCGCCGGCGAGCTCATCATCGCCGCCGCAAAAAAACACAACGTCGCCCTCCTCCCCATCGACTCCGAACACAACGCCGTCCACCAGTGCATGCGCGGCGGCACCCCCCAGGAAGTAAAACAAATCTGGCTCACCGCCTCCGGTGGCCCCTTCCGCAACACCCCTCTGACCGCCTTCGACAGCATCACCCCGCAGCAGGCCCTCAAACATCCCACCTGGGTCATGGGCCAGCGCATCACCATCGACTCCGCCACCATGATGAACAAGGGCTTCGAGGTCATCGAAGCCTGCCGTCTCTTCTCTCTCCCTCCCGAACAGGTCCGCGTCACCATCCACCCCCAGTCCACCGTCCACTCCCTGGTCGAGTTCGTCGACGGCAGCATCCTCGCCCAGATCTCCGTCACCGACATGCGCCTCCCCATCCTCTACGCCCTCGCCTACCCCGAACGTGTAACCTCCGATCTAACATTCGACCTCACTACCCTCAGCCAGTTGGACTTCTCGACTCCCGACCTCGCCCGCTTCCCCTGCCTCCGCCTCGCCTACGAAGCCGCCGAAGACCGGCGGCAAAGCCTGCATCGCCCTCAACGCCGCAGACGAGATCGCCGTAGCCGCCTTCCTCGCCGGGGATATCCCTTTTATGGGCATTCCAAGTACAATAGAGACAGTGCTGCAACAAACATCCGGTCAACCCCCGGCGTCTATCCTCGAAGTGCTTGAAGCAGATCTTGCCGCGCGTGAAGCTGCGCGCGAAGTGATTGCCCGTCAGTCCATCGGCGTACGAAGGTAGCGAATAAAAGGTACGAGGTCTTCTCCAACTTCATGTCCACAGTCATTGAGCTTCTCATCGTCCTCGGCATCATGGTTCTCGTCCACGAGTTCGGCCACTTCGCCGTCGCCAAACTCTGCGGCATCCGTGTCGAGGTCTTCTCCATCGGTTTCGGCAAACGCCTCTTCGGCTTCCGCCGCGGCGACACCGAATACCAGATCTCCGCCATTCCCCTCGGCGGCTACGTCAAAATGGCCGGCGAGATGGGCTTCTCCGGCAACGAACTCTCCCCCGGCAACCCAGCACCCACCGACCCCGGCGAATTCAACGCCCATCCCCGCTGGCAGCGCATCCTCGTCGCCCTCGCCGGCCCCGTCGCCAACTTCATTCTCGCCCTCGGTCTCATGACCGGCGTCTCCATGTTCCACAACGAGGTACAGCAGTTCCTCGATGGCCCCGCCGTCACCGACTACATCCAGACCAAGACCTCTGCCGCCAAAACCGGCATCCACTCCGGCGACCGCATCGTCCACTACGACACCGTCGAAAATCCCACATGGGAAGACGTCGCCAATCGTTCCATCCTGAATCTCAACCAGACCATTCCCTTCTCGTTCGTCCACGACGGCCAGCGCACCGACACCAGGCTCTTCATCGAGGCCAAGGGCGGCCCCGACGACTTCTCGCTCGACCAGATCGGCCTCGTCCCCAAGATGCAGGACACGCCCGTCCAGGTCAGCTCGCTCGAGCCCAGCATGCCCGCCGCACGCGCCGGCCTCGAGCCCGAACGACAAGATCCTCAGCATCGACGGCCTCCAGCTTCACTCCGTCACCGCCCTGCTCAGTTATCTGCAGGATCAGGCTGGCAAGCCTGCCTCGCTTGAAGTCCAGCGCACCGCTCGCGAACGGAGCTCCGCAGACCCTGAACATCAAAGTCACCCCCGAGCTCGCCGACACCGCCGGCGGCCCAAAGGCTACCGCCTCGGATTTCGTCGCCGTTCTGCCGCCTGTCCGCGTCGAGCGCCTCCCGTTCGGCAAGGCCATCGTCGCCTCCTGGCAGTTCAACAAGAAAAACTCACTCCTCATCGTCGAGGTCATCAAGCGTCTCTTCACCCGCCAGGTCTCCGTCAAGAGCCTGCAAAGCCCGATCGGCATCGGCCAGCAGATCCATCAAGCCGCGCAAATGCCCGGCTGGACGCCTCTGATCGGCACCATGTCCCTGATCTCGATCAACCTCGGCATCCTCAATCTCATGCCCATCCCGATCCTCGACGGCGGCATGATCCTCTTCCTGCTCATCGAGACCATCATGCGCCGCGACGTCAACCAGCAGGTCAAGGAGCGCATCTACCAGGTAGCCTTCGTCTGCATCCTGGCCTTCTTCGCCTTCGTCATCTTCAACGACCTCACCCGCCTAAACCTCTTCACCAAACTGAAACCCTAATTGCTGCGGCGGCGTCCTTCTGTCAGCCATCCCGCAGGATCTGCTTTTGCTTTTTGCTTTTTAGTTGTCATCCTTCGCCGAAGGCGGAGGATCCGCTTTTGCCGTTGCCGTTTGCTTTCGCTCTTTGGGATTCGACTCCTCGCCCACTCACTTATCGTGATGGCACAGGAATCTGCATCTCCGAAGTAAATCCAGCCGCCGGCAACCCCGCGCCGTTATACAAATTCGCCGTCAAAGGCGCATTCGCCCACGCATACCGCACATACATCGGACGGCTCACATCGTCCGCACTCACCAACACGGTATCCCCATCGATCCGCGCTGACGCCGGATGAAAGTGCCGATCCTCCCCGGCCACCTCAAACCCTTCCAACGTCCCACCCCGCGCCAGAAGCCCCTGCCCATGCGAAAAGTAAACCCGCAGATGATTCCCTTCCGGCGCCGCCTCAAGAAATAAAGGCCCGCTGAACTCCATCGCCTCACCATAAGCAACCGCCCGAGCCGCCAGCGCCAGCCGAGCCCCCACCGTCTGTTTATCCGGAGGATGAACATTGTCGGCCTGCCCCACATCGAGCGAGACCGCCATCCCAGTATTCGTCAGCCTCAGCGTGCGCCGCTGCGCCTCCCGAACCACGCCCCACGTCTCCGCCGGCGTCGAAGTAAAACTCGAAAGCTGCACAAACAGAAACGGAAAATTCCCTTCACCCCACCTCGTCCGCCAGTCCGTAATCATCGCCGGAAATGTCCGCTCATACAGCGGCGCCCGCCCCGCCGAACTATCCGTCTCCCCCTGGTACCAGATGACGCCTTTGATGGTGAAATCAATCGCCGGCGCCACCATTCCGTTGAACAATCCCGTCGGCCCCCACGACCCCGGGTTCGGATGCCACGGATGCTTCGTCAACGGCTGCCCCGCCGCTCGCGCCTTCGCATCGTCGCGTTTCTCCGCATCCAGTATCGCCGCAACGTCACTCTGGTTCTCCACCATCGCCACTCGTTCCGTAAACTGCGGCATCAATCCAGCATCGCTGCTCAATCCATCCAGGCTCAACCACGCCGCCACCGGAGTCCCGCCCCACGTCGAATCGATCAACCCGATCGGCACATGCTCCTGCTTCACCAAATCACGCGCAAAGAAATAAGCCACCGCAGAAAACTCCGCTGCCGTCTCCGGAGTGCACAAGGTCCAGCTCGCATCCTGATCCCGCAGCTCATACTCCGAAGCTTTCCGCCCAAACCGCAGCAACCGAATCTGCGGCTGCGTCGCCCCAGCAATCTCCTGCGGGCCATTCTTCAACACCGCATTTCCGGGAAACCCATTCAGCGGAAACTCCATATTCGACTGCCCCGAAGCAAACCAAACATCCCCCACCAGGATGTCCTCAAGCCGAATCGTATTGTTTCCCTGCACCGTCAACACATAAGGTCCACCAGCCTGCTCCGGCCGCAGAAACACGTTCCACTTGCCCAGATCATCCGCAACCGCCGTCTGGACCTGGCCATGAAACGACACCGTCACCTTTTCTCCGGCGTCCGCCCACCCCCAGATACGCACCGGCATCTGCCGCTGCAGCACCGCACGATCACTCAACATATGCGGCAATCTCACCTCGCCCCGCGCCGAACAGAAAGAGCCGCAGAAAGAAGCGAAAACAAAACACACCACCAGCAAGCGGGAACAGCAACTGAATCGAATCATACGGGCCAATACTTCCTTCAGAGAGATCAATTGCGGCGCACAGGCACCGGCCACATCATACCTGCCCCCGAGTATCTATCCGACGATCTATTCCGCCCGCCGCAGCTCCGCCACAATCTCCCCCACCGCCTTCCGCGCCTCGTCCTCCTGGTCCGGAGGAAAACTGATCGCCCCCACCCGAGCGTGCCCCCCGCCTCCATACCGTTCGCAAATCGCAGCCAGATTCACCAACTGAGAAGGTGCCTTCTTCGTCCAGGGATTCGTCCCCACAGACACCTTCGTCCGGAACGACGACTTGCTCAACCCCACGTTATAGGTCGCCTCCGGATACAGATAGTAAGGAATAAATTTGTTGTACCCCTCCGTAGGCTGGTCCGTAATATCGAACGTAATCACGCCGCCCTCCACCGTAGCCCGCTGCCTGATCAACTCCAGCGCCGCCCAGTGCCGCTCCATCAAGGGCCCCAACAGCACCTGTACAAATCCCTGGTCCAGCACCTGCTGCAAATTCATCTCCGTCAGCAGCGGAATCAATCGCGGGACTAAGTTGTTATCGGGAGCGCTCTCAATCACCATCGTCAGCTTCATCGCCGGGGCGGCCATCTCCACCGCAGCCTTCGCGCTCTCATACCGCGCCCCATCGACAATATCGGCCCAGTTGATTAACTCCAGCAGTGGAGCCGTATCGAATCCAAAATTCACCTGAGCAATATCCGCGATCAAGCTCGTACACGACACATAGTTCGGATTAAAAAACTTCCGCATCCGCTGCGATCCATCCGTCTGCCCCGCCTTAAAATTTTCCTGGTCCTCCGGCGACAGGAACGCGCTCTGGTGATGATCGAACCACCATGTCACCTTCGGCGAAGCCGAGTACTTGAAATCGACAATTGCATTCTCCCCATCGACAAACGCTCCTTCATCAAACAGCGCACCCGCCCGATGCACCAGCCCATGAAACGAAAATTTATCCGCCGTCTTCACACACTCGCGATGAAACCGCATAAACAGGGAAGCCGAGCACGCCCCATCAAAACATTTATCGTGATAAAAAATCCCGCATTCCAAAGTCAGCCACCCTATATCAAACGCATTCTTCCCAAACACATTTCTCGCCAATAGCGAAGCTTCCAGCATAAGACAAATCCCGCATTGGCGTAGATTCCCTTCTGAAATACACGCGTCTTGCATTGTGCGATTAAGCATGGGCTTTAGAGGACACTGAAAACTCTATTTTGCTTAAGGGCACGGCTTCAGTGCCGAAAACTGCTAGGTTTTCAACGCGGCTTTAGCCGCTGAGGTACGTTTTTGATTTCTCGAATACTTATTCAGCAGCCTCTTAGCCCCACGAATCCACTCCTCTTCAACTGAGGCTTCAGCCCCGGACCCTCCGCTCGCTGGCCCCACGATCTTTCCCGAATCTCACGACAAATAACCCTCATACTGCGTCTCGGCCAGATCCAGCTCCCTCTCCAGCGTTCGCAGTACATCATCGCCAATCCGTCCCCGGTCCCGCAGCTGAATCAGCGTCCGGCGCTCCGCCTCCAACGCTCCCTCCGCAATCCCTTTCAGCCGTGAGTATGCCGCCTGGTCCAGTCCGTCGACGCTCTCCTCCTTGCCTGCACTCAGATGCGCCAGCTTGTGCCGATACCGGTGAAGCAGATCGTCATACAAATGCACCGCCGGCCCTGTGCAGGTCTTTCGTTCCTCTTCCAGATGCCGGATCGCCGACTTCAACACTGCCGTCCTGGCCTCCTTCTCTTCAGGATCCATCCCCGTCGTCCCCGCCAACCCCAGCGCGCGTATCAGGGCCGGGAGCGTCAATCCCTGCAGCACCAGCGTCACAAAAATCACGCAGAACGCGAGAAACACAATCAAATTCCTTGCCGCAAACTCCTTCCCATCCCACTGCACCTCCGGCACCGAGATCGCCGCCGCCAGCGCCAGCACCCCCCGCATCCCAGTCCACCCCACCACGAAAACCTCCCGCGGCTTCAGCTCTTTCTCATCCTTATGCCCCAGCCACCGCCGCTCCACAAACGACGCGATCTTCACCGCCGGAAACACCCAGATCATCCGCAGCAAAATCAGCACGACGCTGAACACCGCACCATAAAAAATCAGTGTCCGCGTCGCATACCGACCATGAATCCCCGCCAGCACATACGGCAGCTGTAGCCCGATCAGCACAAACACTAGCCCATTCAGCATGAACGTAAGCGCCTCCCACGCCCCATTCACCTGCAGCCGCACTGCCGGCGAAAAGAACTGCGTGCTCTTCCGGCTCATATAAATCCCGCAAGCCACCACCGCCAGCACCCCTGAAGCATGCGCCCGCTCCGCCGCCAGATACGCTGCATACGGCACCACCAGGCTCACCACCAGCTCCACCGGCCCATCGTCGATAAAGCGCTCCAGCCAGCCCACCACCACCCCAATCACCAACCCAATCGCCAAGCCACCGACAATCAAAAAAATCAGCCGCGCCGCACCCTCGCGCACCGTCGGCATCTCTCCGCGAACCATAATCGCCAGACCAATCTCCAGCGCCAGCAATCCCGTCGCATCGTTCAGCAGACTCTCGCCCTCAAGTATGTCGACAATCCTCCGCGGCAGCCCGATACTCTTCGCAATCGACGTCGCCGCAATCGCGTCCGTCGTGGCCACCACCGCGCCCAGCAGAAATCCCGGCTTCCAGTACATCGCCGTAATAAAGTGATCGGAAAACTCCGCCACCCCCCAAACCGTAAACCCCACCAGCCCCACGGCCAGCAGCCCGATCACCACCCCGTTCCGTCGAAACTCCCGCCACGACAACGCCCAGGCCGACGAGTAGAGCAGAGGCGGCAGAAAAATCACAAACACGATATTCGGGTCCAGAGGAACCCGCGGCATCCGAGGAAAGAAGCTGATCACCAGCCCCGCCAGCACCAGCACAATCGGATACGGCACCTTCAACCGCCGCGCGATCGCCGCAAACCCCGCCACCAGCACCAGCAGCAACAGAATCACCGTCTCGACCGCATGAAAGCTCTCACCCGAACCCATCAAACCCTCCCAACCACCTTCTTATCATTCTTACCCTCAGTCTACGGAAGCGGAAGAACCCCCATTTCCCGTGTCGACGCTGCTGTAGTGCTGTTCCTCTTGCGATTGCTATCGCCGCTGCCGCCGCGACTGTCATTGCCTCCGCCGTTGTATGTTTTGTTGTCATTCTGACCCCTGAGCCTGCCGAAGGGGAAGTACTCCGCATTTGTTTTTGCCGTTGCGGTTCTGTTGCTTTTGCTAGTTTTCATCATCCCAAAATGCGCTCACAATAAACGCAACCAACCGCAGCTCCGCCGCACGCTCACGATTCGAACATTCCACCATTTACACTGGCGATTAAGCCATGAGCCTCCCCCATCTCACAAATCCGGACGTGGTTCCAGACGAACCCCTCACCCCGCAGGAGGCCGCGCTACAGGCCAACCGCCGACGCCTCTTCCGCCGCGTCATCGTCATCCTCACCACGTTCGTCATTCTCTTCGCCATCATCGGCTTCGCCACCGCCCGCCACTGGCTCCGCCAAACCATGCAAGACTCCCTCCCCCAGCTCGACGGTGGAATCTCCATCCCCGGCCTCTCCGCTCCAGTCACCATCCAGCGCGACGCCCACGGCGTTCCCCACCTCCGCGCCGCCTCGCTCGACGACCTCCTCCTCGCCCAGGGCTTCGTCACCGCGCAAGACCGCCTCTGGCAGATGGACTCCCTCCGCCGCCACGCCTCCGGCACCCTCGCCGAGATCCTCGGCCCCGGCTTCCTCGCCCACGACCGCCTCCAGCGCACCCTCCTCATTCGAGCCTCCGCCGATCGCGACCATCGCCACCCTCCCCCCCGATCAACTCCATCTCCTCGAGCACTACGCCGCCGGCGTCAACGCCTCCATCGAACTCCAGCGCGCCCACCTTCCCCTCGAGTTCCGCCTCCTCCGTTATCAACCCGCCCCCTGGACCCCGCGCGACAGCCTCCTTGTCGCCCTCGTCATGTTTCAGGACCTCACCACCAGCTTCCCCTCCGAGCTCAGCCGCGAAGCCCTCACCGCGCGTCTCCCCCAGCCCCTCATCGCCGACCTCTATCCCGTAGTCACCTGGCGCGATCACCCACCCGCTCAGCCCAGCCGTCGACCTCACCGCCCCGCAAAAGGACATCCCCAACGTCCCCCTCGACGAATCCCAAACCAAACTCACCGTCCCGAAAACAACGCCAAACAGCCCAAAATCCGGAGCACGCCACCGAAAGCCCGATCCCCCCCCGACGACCCCGACGACGACGACAGCTACGTAGCCACCTGGAAAAGAGCAAGCTATTCGCCGCGCACAAATCCGGGCGCCCCAGCACGTTCGAGTGCAACATCTACGAATCCGGGTGCCCCATCTTCGGCGCGCACTTTGCGCCTGAGGTGGGCATCGCGCGCCAGCGCGACCGCACTTCCTCCACACAGGCAGCCAAGCCCGGCGCCCCATCCTTCGCAGCCTCACCGCGAAGGGTGGGAAGAAGAACTCCACCTCCTCCCTGGACCCGCAAGACCTCCTAACCCTCCAGCAAACCCTCCGCAACCCCATCTGCGAAGACTGCTTCGCCGGCTCCAACAACTGGGTCGTCTCCGGAGCCCACACCGCCACCGGCAAGCCCCTCCTCTCGAACGACATGCACCTCGCCCACACCGTCCCCGGCATCTGGTACGAAGCCGATCTCCAAGCCCCCACCCCCACCGGCAATCTCCACGTCACCGGAGTCTCCCTCCCCGGCGTCCCCTTCATCATCGTCGGCCACAACGACCACGTCGCCTGGGGCTTCACCAACCTCGGCGCCACCGTCCAGGACATCTACATCGAACACACCCGCGGCACCGGCCCCACCGCCCAGTACCAATCGCAAAACGGCACATGGCAGCCGATGCTCCACGACCATGAGATCATCCACGTCAAAGGCGCCAAAGACGTAGCCCTCGACATCGCCGCCACCCGCCACGGAACCGCCATCACCCCCGTCCTCTCCGACATTCTCCCCACCGAAAAGCGCACCCTCTCGCTCCGCTGGATCATCTACGATCCCGCCACCCTCACCCCCTCCTCCTTCCTCGACGTCAACACCGCCCCCGACGCCGCCGGCCTCGTCTCCGCCTTCTCCACCTTCGGCGGCCCCGCACAAAACCTCGTCTACGCCGACGACCAGGGCCACATCGGCTACCACGCCATCGGCCGCATCCCCGTCCGCGGCAGCATCGCCGCCCCCAGCCCCATCAGCCCCGTCCCCACCGACGCCCTCGACGCCATCGCAGGAGTGGATCGCCGCCATCCCCTTCGACAAGCTCCCCCAGGCCGTCGATCCTCCCAACGGCATCCTCGCCACCGCCAACAACCGCATCACCCCCGACGACTACCCCTTCCCCATCACCCTCAACTGGGGCTCCCCCTACCGCAACCAGCGCATCTGGAAGGTCCTCACCGACAAGTCCCAATCCCAAAACAAACTCACCCCAGCCGACATGCTCGCCCTCCAGACCGACATCTACTCCGACGCCGACCACGTCATCGCCCAGCGTCTCGCCTACGCCATCGACCACGCCAGCAAGTCCGCCCTACCCCGCAACGAATCGGAAGCCAAACGTCTCCACCAGGCCGCCGACCTCCTCCGCGACTGGAACGGCAACATCGACGCCGACGCCCCAGCCCCCGCCATCGTCGTCGCCACCCGAGCCGCCCTCTGGCCCCTCCTGATAAACCCCCAGGCCGAACCCCAACCCAACCCCGTAGCCCAAACCGAATCCGCCTCCAAAACGGACAAGCCCCAGCTCGCTCCCCCCCGCCGCCCTCTACACCTGGGGCAACAAGGCCTACGCCGAAGAGTGGCTCATCATGCACACCCCCGCCCGCTGGCTCCCCAAAAACGTACGCCACATGGGACGACCTCCTCACCGTCGCCGTCGCCCAGGGTCTCACCGCCGCCCACGCCCCCGCCGACCTCCGCCAATGGCACTACGGCCAGTTCCATCCCATCGAGATCGATCACGCCATCTACAGCCGCTCCCCTCTCCTCGAGCGCCTCATCGGAGTCCCCATCGGCACCGGCATCCAGCCGCAAAGCGGCGACGACGTCACCGTCAAACAAGTCGGCCGCACCTTCGGCCCCTCCGAGCGCTTCACCGCCGACCTCGCCGACCTGGACCACAGCACCCTCAACCTCGTCCTCGGCCAATCCGCCAACCCCCTCAGCCCCTGGTTCATGGACCAATGGCCCGCCTGGTACCAAGGCACCACCTTCCCCCTGCCCTTCTCCAACGCCGCCGTAGACGCCGCCACCACCCACACCCTAACCCTGTCTCCCCACTAACGCCAGCCTTTGCATTAGCTGTGCGTTGCTTTTGCTTTCGCATTTGCATTTGCATTTGCTTTTGCTTTGCCTCGCTTTTTAGTTGTCATCCTTCGCCGAAGGCGGAGGATCTGTCTTTTGCTTTGGCTTTTGCCCTTGCCGTTGCCTTTGTTCGTTTTCCCCAGAAGCAAAGGCCTCTAACTAATAGGCACCTCAATCCCCCGCTTCAACCTCAAATGCCCCGGCAGCGCCAGCTTCTTCAGCTTCCGCTCCAGAACATCCACCTCCGCCACCGAAATCTTCCCCGTCCACTCACAATCTCCCATCTCCACCGAAACAATCTCACCCTTCTTCAACCCCAGCAGCAGTCCCTTGATCGTCGTCACCAGACTCACCTCAAACGCAATCTCATGCACCGTCTTCCCACCCAGCCGCACATCCACATACGGGTGCAGCGTCGAGTGGATCGAGTGATCCGCGATCGCCGACACAATCTCCACCTCCGGATTGCTCCGGCTCCGCCGCACATCCTCCATAAAATCCGTGTAGTGCTTCCACCCATTCGCCAGCGTCGCCAGCACGCTCACATGCATCGCCTCCGCCAGCGAATCCGCGACGCCGTCCTGCACGCTCGCTCCACGAGATCGCCTTCGGCACCTTCTTGCGCAGCTCGCTCAACTCCTCCGCGCCCAGCCCCGCCTTCAGGTCTCCCTCTGCCTCATCGCCCGTGAACACCCCAAACAGATCGCCGATGCTCAAATCCTCAGTCAGCACCGCAGGCGCCTTCGTCTCGACTCTCTCCTCCGTCGCACTTGTCATCCCTGCTCCAATCCGGACTTGCGTCTCTTCTTCGAAAACGTAATGTCCTCTTCCGCGGGCCCAACTCCAGGTTCAAAACTCAACGACAGATACGGCTCCCTGCTCAACAACTTCATCTCCGGCACTCCCGGCGCACCCCACCGTACACTCGCCGTCAACTTCGGCGCCGGCGGGAAATGCAGGAACAAAGCCGCCAGCCCCGCCAGCGCCGCCAGCAGCCAGTCAATCCTCGGCGCCACCGGTCCCACCTTCACCAAAATCTCGTGGTTCAACTCACTGTTTCCCACCACCGTACTCGCCGACACTTTATACAACTTCGCCTTCGCATAGTGGTGCGTCCCCTCGCCCGACCCGCTTACCGTCTCCACCGCCGAACCATCGCCCCAGTTCAACCGGTAGCTCGCCCCGGCCAGCGCAGGCTCCAGCGCCGCCACCACAACCACATCCGTTCCCACCACCGGTCGACGCGTCTTCGTCGTCAAGGTCAACGCCGGCAGAGGTGGAGGTACCACGGGCTCGGGCACAATCAACGGCACGACGACCGGAACCAGCGGCTTAGGCACATCCGGCTTCGGCACATCAGACCGCGGCGCAACCGGCGTCGGCGTAGCTGGCGCCGTCGGAGCAGGTTGTGTCGTCTGCTGCGGTTGCGGTGGAGGATCCATCGGTGGCGCAGGCGCTTGCGGCGGCGGCACACTCGGCGGTGGCACACTCGGTGGCGACACCTTAGCCGGCGGTTGAGGCTCACGGACAGGCGGTACATACGTTCGCTCCGGCGGAATCACCGGCAACGGAAACACCTCTACCGGTGTTGGCCGAGGCCATCTCGGCGGAGGCGGTGGCGGCACCTTATGACGCGGAGGTACATACGTACCCGTCGACGAAGGCGGCGGCTGTTGAGTGCCTGGCGACTTCGGCAGGTTCGACGGCAAACCATCCGAAGTCCCACCCGATTTCGGCGGATTCGCACTCGTCGGCGGTCCATCCGAAGTCCCGCCCCCAGACGGCGGTTTCTTCGTAGTTCCCGGCGGCGTATACACTCCAGTCGCCGGCAGACCATTCGGGTTCCCATCCGAATACGGCGGGTTCGCGCTCGACGGCGGTGGCGACTTCGACCCATTCGTCGGCGCTCCATCCGAAGTCCCGCCAGAAGTCCCTCCCAAAGACGGCGGCTTCTTCGTTGTCCTGGGCGGGAAATACTCTCCATTAGTCGGCGTCTGGGCTGGCGGAGCCTTCGGCTCTACACTCACTGGCGGCTTATACGTGTACATGCTCGGCGGCGTCGACTGTGCCGGTCCCGACTGCGCTGGCACAGTCGTCGCTCCGCCCTTCTGCTGCACACCCGTCACCGGCTGGGTATACCCATACCCCGGCGATGCCTTCGCCCCACCTGCTGCTGGCTGCTTCTGCGGATTCGTCGCCGTCGCCTTTGGCGCAGTACCTGCCGGAACCGGCTTTTGCGCCGCCGGCTGCGGCTTATACACCGTCGCAGTGGTGGAACTTTTATGGCTGGTCCCCGTTTGTTGATTCGGCCCGGTCTGCGCCATCACCACCGGCGCACCCCACCACCCTGCACATACCAGACCAAGGAATCGGAGCCAAACAACGCGTCTCATCATGGAATCCTCCGGGGCCCGTAGGTTCCACCATCACAATGATTGTGTCGCTGTCCTCTGAATCGTTTCCGAGTATAGTCCTTTTCCTGCGCTAGGCCGCCGCAGCGGTCGCCTCCGTGGAAAAAAATGTGTCGCGCCTCTCCCGCATTAATCTATTCCACGTAGAATCCTCCACGTGCAAGCGGGCCCCGAACCAACACTTCAAAATCAAAGGACCAACACAATGGCCAATCCCTTCTGTCATCTGGAACTCGGCTCCACCGATATCGCCAAAGCAAAAACCTTCTACTCCAGTTTCTTTGACTGGAAGCTCTCCGACATGGACATGGGCAACGGCATGATCTACACCACCTTCAAGCCCACCGATGACAGCCCCGGCGGCGGCATGATGCAACAGCCTATGCCCGGAGCCCCCTCCGCATGGCTCCCCTACGTCCTCGTCGACGACGTCAATGCCGCCGCCGCCAAAGCCAAAACCCTGGGCGCCAAGGTCATCGTCGATACCCAGGAAGTCCCCCACATGGGCTGGTTCAGCATCATCACCGACCCCACCGGAGCCCCTCTCGGCCTCTGGCAGACAATGAAGAAATAATCCCCCATTTGCCACTGCTTTTGTAGTTGCCGTTGCAGTTGCATGTTTTTTGGTTGTCATCCCGCAGGGATCTGCTTTTGTCTTTCGCTGTTGCTTTGCCAAATGTCCGGGTGCCCCATCCTTTGCAGTTCCGTACGAAGGGTGGGGTATTCCCGCTTTTGTCTTTGTTTTTGTCTTTGTTTGCCCTGCTTTTACCTTTGTCTTTGTCTTTGCCCCTGCCTTTGCCTTTGCCTTTTAGTTGTCATCCTTCGCCGAAGGCGGAGGATCTGCTTTTGTTTTTTTTGCTTTTGTTTTTGCCGCCGCTTTTTGCCCCACCGATCACACCCTTGACACCGCTGCTACAATTAAATCAGGAAGAAACCCAAGCCCGGCACAAGCCGGGCTTTCGACTTTAGCACCACAAACGAAAACGAAGTCCAGACTGAACTCTTTTCTTTCGAAGACTTTGCACACTTTTTGACGGGGAGGGGCGTACCACCAATGCACCGAAGCAAGCTACGAAACAGCCAAGCCACAACCCTCCTTCTCCTCCTCCTCACAACCCTAGCCACAAAAAAAATCCAGGCCCAATTCGACATCGAAGACTCCAACTCCACCGCCAGCCTCCGCGGCATCCACAACGTAGGCGGCGGAGTAGCCTGGGCCAGCGGAACCAACGGCACCGTCCTCCGCACCGAAGACGGAGGCTACCTCTGGCAGACCTGCACCATCCCCCCCGGAGCCGAAAAACTAGACTTCCGCGGCATCCAGGCCTTCGACGAAAACACCGCCGTCGTAATGTCCTCCGGCAAAGGAGACCTATCCCGCCTCTACAAAACCACCGACGGCTGCCAAACCTGGCACCTCCTCTTCACCAACCCAGACAAAGAAGGCTTCTGGGATGGCTTCGTTGTCGACAAATTGGCGGGAGCTCTCATTATTGGAGATCCGGTGGATGGGAAGTTCACGATTTTCAGGTCTACCAACAATCTCCTTAACGACTGGTATCGCTTCGAACATCCTGAAAGAGCACCGTCGATCAAAGTCCCCCCGGCTCACTCCAAAAACGAGTCTCTCTTCGCGGCAAGCAATTCCATCCTTGATGGACATCCGTATCACGGGGTAATTTTCGTAACCGGAGGTGCAGACGGAGCCTACTTATACGGCACAAAGTGGCATTCATGGCCTCTCGACTACAACTTTGCGACCTTCGTCGTAAAACAGATTCCACTTGCTAGGGGAGCTTCCGCCGGTGCATTTTCTTTCGCAACCAGTCGAGGATGTAATCCGAATATGAAAGGTGACTGCTCATTCGTTGTAGTCGGAGGCGATTATCGAAAGCCCGATGAAAGAGTCGGGACGGCAGCATATGCCGAAATTTCGATAGCAGGAGAAACTCCGGACAATCTCAAGCCGGCCCAAACCCCACCCCACGGCTACCGCTCCTCCGTAGCCTACGACCCCACCCAAAAACTCTGGATCACCGTAGGCCCCAACGGCACCGACATCTCCCGCGACGACGGAAAAAACTGGACACCCCTCAAACCCTCCGGCTACGACCCACCCGACGCCGACAAAAACTGGAACGCCCTCTCCCTCCCCTTCGTCGTAGGCCCGCACGGTCGCATAGGCCGCGTCCGCACCCCGACAAAATAACGGGTGCCCCATGTTCGCGACGGCCTCATCGTCGCTAACGTGGGGTTTTTCTCTTCGCTAACATCGGGCTTTTCTTGAAGCCCCAAACCGCTCCAACCCACGAAATCCGCAATCGATTCACTGCTGCGGCTGCTGAGGAGGCGCAGTCGGAGCAGTCGGCGAAGACCCCCCTGGCGAAGTTCCCAACCCCGGAGTATTCCCAAGACCAGGCGTATTTCCAAATCCCGTTCCCGGAGTATTCCCAAATCCAGGCGCAGCCGGAGTATTCCCAAATCCCGAGCTGTTCCCCGCAGCCGACCCCAGCCCCGAAGCCCCGCCGCCAAACAAAGCCCCCTTCGCATACAACTGCTCGATCCGCGGGTCATACAGGAACTCCCAGGTGTTATAGGTCGTCTGCTCGTTCAGAACCGTGATCGAGTCACCCTCCTTCGGCACTCCAACCCCAACAAACGGCGCCCCGCCGCTAATCGAGCTACCCTGCGACTGACTCGCAATCCCAGCCGCCGACCCCAGCGTATTCGTCGGCCCCGTCCCTGAACCCGTCTGACCCGCACCAGAGCTACCACCCCCCAAGGTCGCCGGACCATTCCCCGTCGGTCCACTTGCAGCCCCGCCCGTCGAACTCCCCCCGCCCAACGTAGGCAGAGCCGAACTCCCGCCCAACCCACCCGGCGACGACGACCCCAATCCACCCCCACCCGCCGACGAACCCCCAAATGCACTCGACCCAGAAGACCCAAACGCCGAACCTGTCTGCCCCGCCCCAGCCGGCCCTGCCGAAGCATTCCCCGCCGCCGAACCCAGCCCCGGAGTCAGCCCCGCCAGCGGCTGACCAAAAAATCCCTTCACCGTAGTCTTCGCCTCACCCACCTTGATCAGCCGCCAGTCCGCCTTACCCGTCATCGGGTCCACATACTGCTGCCGCAGAAACCGTATATTGTTCGTCTTCTCCAACTGCTCGATCGATCCCGGATAATGCCCGAACTTCCTGTAGTACAGCCGGATCGCCCGCACATACTGGTTCCCCCGGTGCACCGCCTCCACCTCGCGCTCCCGCCGCAGCGCCTGCGCCACCTTGGGCGCGGCCACACTCAGCGCCAGCAGAACAAAAAATATCGCGACAATCAGCCCCACCAGCATGAAGCCCTGCTCCTCATGCCGTTCCATTTCCACTCCGCTCTCAAGAGATGATGTGCTCATGCAACTCACCTCATCGGCGCCAGCAACGGCAGCGTCTGCCGGTTATTGTTCGCCATATCCTCCACCAGAATGGAGTTGGCCGAGATCGATATAACCTTATACTTCCGCTGCACAATGTCGCCATCCGACGCCAGAAACACATCGTCGCCATGCAGCAGGAACGCCTCACGCCTACCATCGGCCGCAGTCGCCGTCCCAAAGAACTTCAGATCAATCGGCGGCGGTGGCGGTGGCCCCGGTGGCGGTGGTGGTGGTGGAGGAGGCCCCGGCTTCGGCCGCACCGGCGCAATCGGTTTGGGAATATCCAACGGCACAGACGTTGCCGAAAAAATATTCCGTCCGCTCCCCGAATACACCAGCGACTCCGTCACCAGCATCGCCTCCATGCGCAGCGTCGGATCAAGCTGCGCCGACGTCGTTCCCAGATTCTTCGCCGCAGCACCCGCCGATCTGCCCGGAGGCACCGCCACCACCGCACCCGTCTTCGCCGCAGGAGCTGCCTTCACCGGCGCCGTCACCACCACCGGCGCAACCGGCGGCGGCGGACTGTCATCGCGGAAATCGTAGTACAAAATCCCCACCGCAACCAGCACAAACGCGCCGATCACAGCTCCCTTCTTCTGTTGGTCCGGAGTCAGCCGTATCATCGCCGGCCTCCCGCAGCAGGAGCGCCCGCAACACCATCCACCGCAGCACCATCCGCTCCAGCCACCGTCTTCTCAGAGCTCTCCGTTCCCACCGGCGACCGCAGATACGTCGTCAGCCGCACCCGCAGACCCACCGTCCCGCTCTGCTGCCCCGTCAGCGTCACTCCGGTGATCAGGAAAAACATCTTGTCCCGCTCCAGCGAATTGACGAACAGCACCAGCGGCCTGTAGTCCCCGCTCAAACTCGCGTCCATCCGCGCCTCGGTCAGCTCCCCCGCCGTTCCCGGAAGCACCGGCACATAGGCATACTGCACCCGAATCAACTTCACTCCTTGCTTCTTCGCCAGCGCCCCCAGCTCGCCCGCTACCTCTGAGTTCGCAAACGGCAGCCGCTGCTTATAAAACTTGTCCGCGTCCTTAGTCGCCTGCTCCAGCTTCTCGTCCAGGCCCTCCAGCGGCTGTCTCGCAATCTTCGCCGTCTTCATCGCGATCGTCTGGTCGGCCAGCGCTGCGGCGTTGTCGCTGTTCGCCGCCCGCCACGCAAAAGCCATATGCGCCAGCAGGTAAAGATTCACCAGCCCCAGCACCACCACACCGGCAATGTGCAGATTCCGCAGCGTGCCCAGCTTGCGCGCCTTCTCCGCCCACTCCCTGGCCGCCGCTCGCCTTGCGTTTCTCTGTCGCAACCGTCGTCATCGCGGCGCCCCTTTCTGCGCTGGCGCTTTCACAACCCCACTCTTCGACACGGGCACTATTTGATGGCTTCACCTTTTTCGCAACAACGGACGCCTTCGTCGAATCATCATCCTTGGTCGCCGAAATCTCCTTCGCCGGTTTCGCCGGCAGCGGGTTATAGCCACTCAATATCTCGAACTGCACCGCCCCCGGCATCGTCATCGGTGCATTCACGCTGCGATTCGCCTCCTGCGTCTGCGCCTGCTCTGCCGACAGCCGCGGCGACAGGAACCGCTGCGACGTCTCCAGATTTCTCACCAACTGCACCGCGCGTTCCCGGTCTCCGCTCACCCGCAGCCGGATGTTCACATCGCCTTCCTTCGTAATCTGCGGCTCGATGCTCGTCACCTGCACTCCGGTCGGCAGCACCTTCTCCAGGTCCATCATCACGGCCGTCCAGCTGAAGCTCTTCCACGCAAACGACCGCATTCAAAAACTGCGACCGCTCCAGCACCGCCATATTCTGCGGCTGATGCATCCGTGACCTCATTCACCTGCCGTTCGTGCTGATAGCGATACGTCTCCGCCTTCAGCGCATCCATCCGCGCCCGCGCCACCGCAGCCTTCGCATTCAACGAATGCAGCGCAAACCCCAGCCCGATCGCCAGCACCGCGAGAACCCCCATCGCCAGCCGCAGCCGCGCAAACAGAGGTCGCAATTCAACAAACGGTCGATTCGCCAGATTGACAGAGATTCGCATCAGTTCCTCAGCGCTCCCCGCACACCGGCCAGCCAGCCTCGCGGCACGCTCGCCGTCACCGCTCCAGGCTCAATCATGCCGGGCTCCACCATCTCCCGCACCCGCAGACCCTCCAGCCCACTCTCTTCCATCATCGCCGACAGCAGCTCCGCCCCCAGCGTTCCAGCCACCAGCAACTGATCCGGCGGCCGCTGCAGCGAATCCTCGAAATACGCCGCAGCCACACTCACCGCCTGCGCGACCTCGCGAGCGGCAGCCCTGGCTTCAATATCCCGCGTCACCGCCGTCTCCACCAGCGAAGTCTGCATCGCGGTTTCGGCATCGAACCTGTCCCATCCGCCGGGTCCCAAAGGCTCCTGCTGCGCCCACTCCTGCGCCGTACTCTCCCGGCTCACCACCGGCAGAACCGAAGTCACCGTCAGGGGCGCACTCCCACCCGCACTCATGTCGACCGACCGATGCAGCAGCAACATTCCCGCCCGCACAATCGCCGTCGTCACCGTCCCCAGCCCTGCGTTCACCACCAGCACCGGAGCCTCCGCCTCATCCAACCCCGCCAGCGCCGCCAGCGTACTCGGCAGCACCGCTCCCGGCAGATATCCCGCCGCCAGCACGGCCGCTTCATACTCCTCCAGCACAGCCTTCGGCATCGCCACCGCCAGCAGCTTCACCGAGTCCTTCTCGGTCGACATCACCTGATAGCTCACCATGGCCTCATCTGCATCGAACGGCAGCAGCTTCTTCAGCCGGAATCGAACCACCGGCAGCGCCTCGGCCGCCTTCGACGGCAGTTGATCGAAGTCCACAAACAACACCCGCACCGCCGCGTCCGGCACAATCACGGTCACATCGCGCATCCGTTCCCGCCCGCTGCCCGCGACACCGTCCAGCACCCTCCGCAGCGCAGCTCGTCACCGCCGTCCTGTCGACAATATTGCCCACCTTCAATCCCGGCGCCACCGCACCCTCAGCCAGATCGGCCCTGGCCACCGCCGTCAGCAGAGCAGCCGCATCCTCCGCCCGAGCCGCGACCACTCCCTCCGCGCGAACCTCAACAGCCAGCCGCGGCCGCGTCCCCAATGTCTTCGGTAAAATTTCCATTCCGTCCTAGACTACCTTTTTCTCTTCCCACTCAGCCGAGCCACCCGCCGTTAGCTTATTCCTAACTACTCACTGGCCATTGACCCACTAGCCACTGTCTCTACTGTCTACCGTCCCGCCTCAATAAACGTAACCTTATTAATCTCTCTCAGCGTCGTAATCCCATCGCGCACCCGCTCCAGCGCCGAATCCCGCAGAAACGCCATCCCCTTATCTCTGGCCTTCTTCCGAATCTCGCTCCCCGGCTTCTTCGCCAGCAGCATCTCGCGAATCTCATCGTCGAGCTCCAGCAATTCATGAATCGCTGAACGTCCGCGATACCCCGTCCCGCCGCACTCGATACACCCAATCCCTTCGCGGAAATTAAAGTGCGCCACTCCGCCAGCTCGAGCCCGCTCGCCAGCAGTTCATGCTCGGAGTAGTGCACATCCTTCACGCAAAATTCACACACCTGCCGCACCAGCCGCTGCGCCAGAATGCAGTTCAACGCCGAAACAAAGTTGTAAGGCTCAACCCCCATATTCAAGAACCGTCCCAGCACATCCACCACGTTATTCGCGTGGACCGTAGTAAACACAAGGTGTCCCGTCAGCGCCGAGTTGATCGCAATCTGCGCCGTCTCCGCATCGCGAATTTCTCCCACCAGAATCTTGTCCGGGTCATGCCGCAGAATCGACCGCAATCCTCGCGCAAACGTAAGCCCCTTCTTCTCATTCACCGGAATCTGCGTGATCCCGCGAATCTGATACTCGACCGGGTCCTCAATCGTGATGATCTTGTCTTCCTCAGACTTGATCTCATTCAACGCCGCATACAACGTCGTCGTCTTACCCGAACCCGTCGGCCCCGTCACCAGCACCATCCCATACGGCTCTTTGATATACCGCCGGAACCGCGTCAGGTCCTTCTCCGCAAACCCCACCACATCCAGGCTCAGCTTCTTGAACTTCTCCGACATCGACTCTTTATCGAGCACGCGCAGCACAGCATTCTCGCCATGCACCGTCGGCATAATCGAAACACGGAAAGTCGATCAGCCTCCCCTTGTACCGAACCCGAAACCGTCCATCCTGCGGCACGCGCCGCTCCGCAATATCCAGCTCGCTCATGACCTTGATACGCGAAAGAATCGTCTGATGATGCTCCCGCGCAATCGGAGCCATCGCCTGCTGCAGCACACCGTCGATTCTGTACTTCACCAGCAGCGAATCATCAAACGTCTCCAGATGTATGTCGGATGCCCGCCGCTCCAGCGCCGTAAAAATCGTCGTATCCACCAGCCGGATAATCGGCGAGATATCGTCCTCGCTCGTCAGCCGCTCAATCGAAATATTCGAGTCCTGGTTCTCATCCCCGTGCAGCACATCGAACGCAAGCCCTTCACTGGCCTCATCCAGCACCCGCTGCGACTGCTCCGTCTTCTTCAGCAACTCCGTAGATCTGGCTCAGCGTCGCCACCCGCGTCACCAGCCGCTGCCCCAGCAACCCCGAGATCTCATCCAGCACCATCAGCTTCGAAGGATCGCTGACACGCAATCGCCAGCCGCCCCTCCATCTGCTCCAGCGGAACGAAGTTATACCGGAACATCATGTCCACCGGCACGCTCTTGAACAGCTCATGCGAGATCTTGAAGTTCTTCAAATCAACAAACTCGGCGTGATAGCGACGCGCAATCAGTTGCGCACGCTCCACCTCATCCATTCCCTGTTCAATCGGTACTGCCAGCGGTGCCATTGCCATATCCGTAAGACTCCTCTTCCAACCAACCGTTACTCACACCTTTGCGTCATTTAACGCGGCAGCAAACCGACGCCGGGCTCTAAACGCGCATCTCCTATTATTCAGCACAACACGCTTTTATGATATTCTCCGCCCAACCCCGGGCCTAGTATCTACGACTTATGGAGGACCTCATGAGCACAGCTCCATCCACCCTCGGCGCCCTCGTCCCCAAAGCCATCAACTGGTCCATCGCCCTCAGCGTTCTTCTCATCCTCGCCGGCCTCATCGCGTTATGCCTGCCCTTCCTCTCCGGCGTCGCGATCACCCTCTTCTTCGGCTGGATGATGATCCTCAGCGGCGTCACCCACCTCATCTTCGCCTTCAAAACCCACACCACCGGCGGCCGTGTCTGGGAGATCATCATAGGCCTCATCTACCTCTTCACCGGCTTCTACCTCATCCTCCACCCCCTCGACGCGCTCCTCGCCCTCACCCTCATCCTCGCCTGCTATCTCTTCTTCGAAGCCATCGTCGAGTTCATCCAGTACTTCCAGCTCCGTCCCCGCCACGGCGCCGGCTGGCTCATCGTCGACGGCATCATCACTCTCATCCTCGCCATCATGATCTGGCGCGCCTGGCCTGCCAGCTCCGTCTGGGTCATCGGCACGCTCGTCGGCATCAGCATGATCTTTAGCGGCTTCTCCCGCCTCATGCTCTCGCTCGCCGCCAAACGCGTCCTCAACTTCTCCGCATCCCGCCAACTAGCTGACCGCCACGGCTAGCTAAATCGAAATCGGCAAGACAGAAACTGCTGCCCCGCACCAGACGCCGACTCATGTAGATCCAGCGAACTCGCGACCAGACGAAACCGAATCGCCGAACTCGCTTCCCTCCGATGAAGCGTGGGACCGCGTCGCCGTCAGCCCCTCCAGCTCTCAGCCCGACGGTCCGAACCTACTCACATACCAGATGCCGCCCGGCATCAACGCCCTCCTGCTCCGCGGAGCGCAGCAGTGCACGCCAAGGGCCAAACTTACTAAATAATTTCGCATAAAAAACTATTAAGTAACTTGTTTTGTTCAAGTTGCGCTGATATATTGCGATATCGGCACCAAGAGGACTTATGTGCGCGCAAAGACTTGAGGATGAAATAGAAAAACTGGGCCCCGAAGTTTCGAAGATCTACTTTGACGCGAAGCAGGAACTCACCACCGCTCAGGACTCCCACTCCGAGCGCTTCGCAACTGCCGCCCGCATCGTCCGTGCTTTCTGGAAGAGGATGATTTCCTCGCGCTAAACGGGAAGTGAAAGACCCTCCTCCCGGCAAGCACCACGCCTCCAAGCACCACGCCTCATTGATCCGCACTCAAAGAAGCAATCAACGCATCGGCGTGTGCCATCGACCCATTCACTTCTTGTAGTTCTTCTCCAGCTACCCGCCTTGAAACCCCGTCAACTCCTGGAACGACTCCATCGTCGTCTTGATCTGTTCCTTCGCCTGCTGCTGTTCCTTCTTCGAATCCTTTACCCGCGAAACCAGGATCTCCCGCTTCTCCTTACCAAACGTCTTCATCGTCTTGTAGTACGTACTGGTTCACCCAATTAGCGAGACCGCCAGCATCCCCATCGCAATCAAGCCTCCGGAGGCACACCGCCGCAACCCGAAATGAAAGTCCACAGAGAACCTCGAGCGCTTGCGCAAAAAGCGAACTCGCAGCCCGCTATTGCCCTCCGGCCGCCCCACCCGCGCTCAGGCTGAAGATCGGCAGATACAGCGCAATCAAAATCGTCGTCACCACCAGCCCCATCACGATCAAAATCACCGGCTCAATCAAACTCATCGCAGCCGTCAGGTTCGTCTGCACATCCTCCTCAAAAAACTCCGCGACCGAGTTCAACATCTGCGGCAGCGCTCCCGTCGACTCGCCCACCTCAATCATCTCGATCGCAAGCTCCGGAAACACCTTCGTCGCCTCCAGACTCGCCGACAGACCCTTGCCTTCCCTCACCGTCTCCACCGACGTGTACACCGCACTCGCAATCTGCCGCGAATCGATCGACCGCGCCGCCGTCTCCAGCGACGGCACCAGTGGCAAACCTCCCGTCAGCAGCGTCGACAGCGTTCTCGAAAACAATCCCACCTGGTACTTCAACCAGACCGAGCCAATCACCGGCAGCGCAATCCGTATCCGGTCAATCAGATTCGCCCCCGCATCCGTCTTCGTCCACCGGTAGAGCAGGAAGCCGACCGCCGCCGCCACCGCCGCGACATATATCCCGTAGTGCTGCGCCTGTTGCCCCAGGTCCAGCAGAAAAATCGTCAACGCCGGCAGCTTCGTCCCCAGTTGCTCATACAACTGCGCAAACCGCGGCACCACAAACGTGATCAGGAAGATGAACAGCCCAATCACCATCACCACCAGCAGCGCCGGATAGATCAAACTCGCCTTCAGCTTCTTGCGAAACGTAAGCGACACCCGCTGAAAGTCCAGAAACCGCTGCAGCACCTCTTCCAGATTTCCCGACCGCTCCCCCGCCAGCAGCGTCGTCGTATACACAATCGGAAACCCGCCCTGCGCCTCAAACGCCTGCGAGATCGACTCGCCCGTCTTCACTCGCGCCGCCACATCCTCCAGCTGCGCGCGAAAGTGCGGCAGCTTCTGCCGCCGCGCCAGCAGCTCCAGCGATCCCAGAATCGGCAACCCAGCTTTGATCAGCGTCAAAAACTGCTGGTTGAACACCAGAAAGTTCTCGAGCTTCACCTTCTTCTTGCTCGCCCCCAGCAGACTCTTCGCTTTGACGGAATAGACGTAGTACCCGGCCTGCGTAAACCGCGCCTTCAGCTCCTCGGCCGTCGCCGCCGCATGGCTCTGCTCCATCACCCTGCCGCGCTCATCCGCCAGCTTGATCACAAACTCAGTCATAGATAGCTAGAAATACCCACCAATCAGCATGAAGTAGCTCCGTCCATCTTAGACGTTCCCCGCCCAGATTCGCCCGCTACAACTCATGGGTAGTCCCTTACGCAACCCCGAAGCATACTCAAACCAATCACCGCGGTTTAGCCGAATACCCCTACTTGGTTCAAAACAGACAGCAATTTCTGTTTGCGATTCGCAAAACAGGCAGGTATGATGCGCACATCCATCCGGAGGCTATTCTTTGCGGACTAAGTGTCTATCACTTCTGGCCTTGTTGTTTATTGCTTCCCTTCTCTCGCAGGCACAACCACCTTCCACGCACCCTCCCCTCATCGTCACCGGGCTCGGCAAAGCCACCGCCACCCTCGATGGCACCTGGCAGTTCCACACCGGCGACGATCCCTCCTGGGCCTCCTCCACCCTCGACGACTCCGCATGGGAAGGCATTCAGACCGACAAATCCTGGGGCGCCCAACAGCACTTCAACTACACCGGACACGCCTGGTACCGTCGCCACGTCACCATCGACCCGGCAACCGACCCCAACCTCGATCTCTCCCTCTTCATCCGTCACATCGACGACGTCTACGAGCTCTACTGGAACGGCACAAAGATCGGCGGTTTCGGCAAAATGCCTCCCCACCCAGGCTGGTACTGGGCGCCGCCACCGCAAACCTACGCCCTCGGCAAAGCCCAATCCGGCGTTCTCGCCATCCATGTTTGGAAAGCAGTCCCCACCTCCTTCGACTCCGGCATCCTGGGCGGATTCGTCGCCCCGCCCTTGATCGGAAGCACTAGCGCGATCGCCTCCTACGAGGCTGAGCGCAAGTATGGTTGGCTCCAATCCCGCCTCTACTCCGGCGGCCTGGCAATTCTCTACGGCATCGTAGGAACGCTCAGCCTTCTGGCCTGGTTCAGCAACCGCAACCGCAAACTCCTTCTCTGGACGGCGATCTTCGCTTATACCCCACTCGCCCTCCAACTCCTATCCGGCTTCCGCATCCCCATCGATTACATGTTGTCGCTCAGCCTGCAACAGCCCATCTTCGCCCTGCAGGACATCTCTCTCTGGTTTCTTCTGCTCTATCTTCTGCAACTCGATGACAACCCGCGTCTCGTGCGCTGGACAAAGATATTCGCCGTGCGTCTCCATCACCTCCGGATCTCTGGATGGTCTCTTAGGTGTCATTGATCCCAGTGGCCCACTCGGCGACCTTCTCCCAATGGGCCGACGCCTTCTTCACCGTCGCCACCACCTCCGTCGAAGTCTTGCCCCTGATCCTCATCCCCTTCGCCTTCAAAAAGCGTCACACCACCGGAACATGGCTGGTCGCCATCTT
Organism: uncultured Acidobacteriaceae bacterium; assembly: GCA_963838555.1. Taxonomy (GTDB): domain Bacteria; phylum Acidobacteriota; class Terriglobia; order Terriglobales; family Acidobacteriaceae; genus Edaphobacter. The sequence goes on from CAWIRK010000001.1 coordinate 377,044, forward strand.
CGCCTTCCTCACCGAAATGATCTCCGTCGTCCGCATCGCCTCTCAGCAGGGCTCGCGCTTCACTCACTGGTCTCTCGCTGAACTCCTTCAGACACCGGTCTTCACCATCAACCACAACCCATTCACCCTCTACCTTCTCTCCTACACCTTCCTCTTCATCTCCATCGTCTACGCCGTCTACCGCTACTCCGGCGACGAGAGCCGGCGTCAGGGCGCCATCGAGCAGGAGTTCAAAAGCGCCCAGGAAGTCCAGCGCATCCTCATCCCTGAAACCCTGCCTCCGTTACAAGGCTTCGCCATCACCAGCGCCTACCGCCCCGCTCAGGAGGTTGGCGGAGACTTCTTCCAGCTCATTACAAAATCCGAAGGCTCGGCCCTCTTCATCCTCGGAGACGTCAGCGGCAAAGGCCTGAAAGCCGCCATGACCGTCTCCCTCATCGTCGGCACCGTCCGCACCCTCGCCGAGATGTTGGACGACCCCGCCGAAATTCTCTCCCGCCTCAATCGCCGCCTTCACAACCGCCTTCAGCAGGGCTTCGTCACCTGCCTCATTCTGCGCCTCGATCCCGACGGAACCTGCACCTTCGCCAACGCCGGCCACCTCCCACCCTTTCTCAACCACCACGAGCTCGACGTCCCTCCGGCTCTCCCACTAGGCCTCGTCGCCTCCGCCAGCTACGACGAAACCACCATCCAACTCAACATCGACGACCGCCTCACCCTCTACACAGACGGCCTCCTCGAAGCCCGCAACACCGCTGGAGAAATCTTCAGCTTCGAGCGCCTCCAGCAACTCCTCACCACCAAACCCGACGCCAAACAAGCCACCGACGCCGCCGTCTCCTTCGGCCAGGACGACGACATCACCGTCCTCACCATCACCCGCCTCGCCACCGGAGTAGAATCCACCACCCTGCTCGAAGCCCCCACCCTGATCGCCACCACCGCCTAGGACCGAATCAAAAGAACCCGCGAGCCTGGGTGCCCCATCCTTCGCAGCTTCCCCGCGAAGGGTGGGATGCATACCTTCAACGCGTCTTGGCTCATACAATTCCTGACAACCAATAAGCGCTAAAGACCAAAAAAATATTTCAAAACTTTGGCATGTTTTTAGCCCACCACAAAATAGTCACCAACCAACCGCAATTCACCACGAATCCACCACCATCTCACCACAAAAACACCACACCAAAAACGCACATTTTCCAAAACCCCCTTCAAAAACGCCCGTAAAAAGCACAAAAAAAGCCCCGGCCACCGCCGGGACTTTTTTCTTTCCAAAATCAAAAACTAAACGCTGAAGCTCGACCCACAACCGCAGGTGCTCTTCACCGCGGCATTCTCAAACTTGAAGCCGGCAGCCTCGAGCGTCTCCACATAATCCACCGTGCAGTTCTGCAGATACATCGCGGAGGTCGCGTCCACAAACACCTTTAGATCGTCGAACTTATAGACCTTATCCATCATCCCGCTCTGGTTCTCAAACGACATGGAATACTGGAAACCCGAGCATCCACCGCCAACCACACCAATCCGCAATCCGGCAGGAACGGGATTCTGCGTCGCCATAATCTCCCGTACCTTCGCGATCGCAGCAGACGTAAGAGTCACAGGCGTAGTGGAGGCAGGCGCGCCAACAACGACTTCAGGGGTAACTGCGGCAGTAGACATCGGCAAATCTCCTCGTCTGTTCAGACATCATCCAGACATCTTCAAGTGTATGCGCCTGCCGACGCTCCGGCAAGCCCTCACCCATAAGTGCTGAATCTATAGATGCACGGCAAGGCCTTCCGATTCGGCCATCGCGGAAACATCGCATCTCGAAGGATTTCTGCGACTATCTCTTCCTGCTACCATCGAAAAGACATGAAGTTCATCCACTTCATCGCGAACGCCTTCATCAACACCATGGGAATCACCCAGCCTTCGCCGCAGGCCGCCAACCGGGCCGCCTGGTTCATCGTCATCATGCTCGCCGCCGTACTTGCAGCCGTCGTTACCATCGCTGTCCTGGCCATTCACTTGGCCTCCCATCACTGAAAACCGCCGCTTTGTCCCGCAAAATCAGCCCCCGGTTACAACCTGCACTCTCCCCCACCAAAAAGGCTGTTTTACCGTTGTTTGGATGGCGTATCATTGCGGCGGACGTCCTAATACCCATCCCGGCGTAAGCTAAAGCCCATCAGGTACTAGGACCTTCCTAATACGTCGGCCCTGTCATAGGGCGGAGGAACAAGCTATGACCGCAATGGACACCATCCCCGCTTTGCTGATCGTTTGGGCAGCAATTCTAGCCTGTTTTCTCGGCCTGCTCGCCTATAAGGGACAGCTGACTCGCTACGAGGAAGACCAGCTCTTCCTCAACAATGAAACTGTCTCCCACGAGCAACAACTTCAATCTGAAATTATTCGCAAAGTTACAAAGATTCAGCCGTTTGTCCGCGTGTTTGGCGTAGCCACAGCCGTTATGACCGCCGGCATTATCGGCATCTTCACCTACGACGCCTGGCAGCATCTGAAGTAGGCCCGTCAAAGGTCTGACCTTGGTCTGAGTCATCGACCGCAAAGCAAAGAGCCAGAGGCCTGTGCGCCTCTGGCTCTTTGTCATTTGCCTTCAAATCTAGGCGTTATAGGTCGAAGAAGAGACCTTTCCGCCGCGCCCGGTCCAGTTGGTATGGAAGAACTCACCCCGCGGCTTATCCACCCGCTCGTAGGTATGCGCTCCAAAGAAGTCCCGTTGCGCCTGCAGCAGATTCGCCGGCAGACGCTCGCAGCGATAGCCGTCATAAAACGCCAGCGCCGTCGAAAATGCAGGCATCGGCACCCCAATCTCAATCGCGTGGATGATCGCCTTCCGCCACGACGCCTGGTACTTGCTCAACGCGTTCGAGAAGAAATCATCCATCAGCAGATTCTGCAGCTTCGGATTCTTATCGAACGCCTTCTTGATATCTCCCAGAAACACGCTGCGAATAATGCAGCCGCCGCGCCACATCAGCGCAATCCCGCCCATATTCAGGTTCCACTTCATCTCTTTTTCCACCGCCCGCAGCAGCATATACCCCTGCGCATAGCTGATCATCTTCGAGCAGTACAGCGCCCGCCGAACATCCTCGATAAACTCCTTCTTCTCCGCAACCGTTAGAGTCTTCTTCGGCCCCTGCAATATCTTCGAAGCCGCGACCCGCTCCTCCTTCAACGCCGACAGGCATCGCGCAAACACGCTCTCCCCAATCAGCGTCACGGGCATCCCCAGGTCCAGCGCGGAAATCGCCGTCCACTTCCCGGTCCCCTTCTGCCCCGCCGTGTCCAGAATCTTATCCACCATCGGCGTCCCATCGTCGTCCTTCTTCGCAAAGATCGCCGCGGTGATCTCAATCAGGTAGCTATCCAGCTCACCCTTGTTCCACTCCGCAAAGACCTCGTGCAGTTCATCCGCCGACAGCCCCAGCCCATCCTTCAGCAACTGGTACGCCTCGCAGATCAGCTGAATATCGCCGTACTCGATCCCGTTGTGCACCATCTTCACGTAGTGGCCTGCGCCATCCTCACCCACCCAGTCGCAACACGGAACTCCACCCTCCACCTTCGCCGCAATCGCCTGGAAGATCTCCTTCACATGCGGCCACGCAGCAGGATTTCCCCCCGGCATAATCGACGGACCAAACCGCGCACCCTCTTCTCCACCCGAGACACCAGTCCCAATAAACAAAATCCCCTTCGCCGCCAGTTCCTTCGTTCGCCGGTTCGTATCGGTGAACAACGAGTTCCCGCCATCGATCAAAATGTCGCCCTTCTCCAGATACGGCAGCACATGCTCAATCGTCTGATCGACAACCTCGCCCGCCTTCACCATCATCATCACGCGGCGCGGCAGCTTCAACGCAGCACACAGCTCCTTCACCGAGTGCGTCCCCACCACCTGCGTCCCCTTGGCCTCATCGGCAAGGAACTCATCCACCTTGGACGTCGTGCGATTGAACACCGCAACCTTGTATCCATGGTCGTTCATGTTGAGCACCAGGTTCTGGCCCATCACCGCCAGACCAATCAAGCCAATATCGCAACTTCCTTCTGCCATCACAATCTCCAAAGCGACCCCGTCAGGGGCATCGCAAAACGTGGGACTTGTCACTCTGTTTCGAGAAGTGGTCAGTCCACGAATGACTTTTCTATCACACGCATCCATCCGAAAGATAGGGCCACACAAAGGGCGTTCGCAAATCAAAGGGCCCCGGCAATCACCGGAGCCCTCGATTCTGATTCCATACAAAAACTCAAACGATCAAAGAATTACTTCCCCTTCACCGCAATCACTTCAATCTCAACCAGCGCCCACGGAGCAGCCAGCGCCGCCACCTGCATCGCACTTCTCGCCGGCTTATTCGGCTGATCCTTCGTCCCGAAGAACTGTGTATAAGCCGCCTGCAACCCCGCAAAGTCCAGCTTATTGTCCTTCGCCGGATCACCCGCAAGAAACACCGTCATCTTCACCACGTCCTTCATATCCAGCCCCTGCTCTTTCAGCAGAGCCTGAATCTTATTCAACGCGCTCGTCGCCTGCGCCTTGGTGTCCCCGTAATCGGCAGCCGTTCCCTTTGCAGCATCGGCCGGCGTCACCGGCGAAGCCAGTTGCCCGCTCAGATAAAGCGTATCCCCCGCCCACACTCCATTCGCAATCGGCGACTTCTCATTCGGCTGCAGATGCTTCACCACAACCTGAGCCTGCATCGCACACGCAGCAGTCATCAACACCGCCGCCATCAAACCGCTCCTGATCGTCATCGCTCTCTCCTCGAAAAAAATCGCTAGCCCTGCACAAGTTCCGCCAGCAACACCAGACAACTTCGCCGCCTTCACCTTATCCGCAATCATCCCCACAGCGCGACGCGCACTCAGCGCCGCACCCTCCTGCCATCCCACAATGTGGCTCGCCGTATCCCCGGCAAAATAAATCGGCCCATCCGCCTGGATGATCGTGTCATATCCACTCTGGCCGCCGCCATAGCTGCGAATCCACGAGCCCTCATTCCACGGCACCCGACTCCATCCGCAGAACACAGGATTCTTCAGCTCCTTCCCATGCCCCGGATGAATCTTTTCAATCGATGCCCGCGAAGCCTCACACTTCTCCGCAAGCGTCAAATTGTAAAACGGCGTTCCCAACTCATCCGTATAACCCGAAACCACAACGCCCGTCGGATGCATCAGCCGCGACGACGGATACCACACCGGACTAGGTCCCTGCATCAGATACGAAATCCCGCCATAGATGTTGTAATCCTGCTCCCAGAAGCGTCTGCTCTCCCACGCAAGCTTGTACGCTCCCCCCATCGTGCTCTCATCCACTGCTTTCTTAAACGGCGCCGACAGATCATTCGGAATCTTCTTCAGCATCGAAAACGGCAACGCCGCGATACAGTACGAAGCCTCCACCTGCTTCGTCGCGCCGCCCTGCGTATACGACACCCGCACTCCGTTCGCCGTCTTCCGAATCTCCGTCACCGGCGACTCAAACTGCACAATCGGCCCCAGCGCCTTGGCAAACGCATACGGAATCCGGTCCATCCCGCCCACCGGCTGCATCATCGTCGCCTGCCAGTCGTACGCCTCCTCCACAAACAAGTCATCCCAGAAGTTCTCATCCAGCAAGATCCGCATATCCATCGGCGCTTCGTCTACACCGACCTGCGAACCCGCGCCCGGCGGCGTCTTATACCCCGCCCTCTCCGACCCCACATACGCACTCTTCTCATTCAACGGCCCATAGATCTTCAGAAACGCCATCATTCGTTCCCGGTCTTCCTTGCTCAGCTCCGCATCCAGCGCCCCATTCGCCACACACTTCGACAGCAGCTCCGACACATGCCCCCGCGTATCGTTGATGGCCTTCCGCTGCACCACCGGCTTTCCGCCATTAGCCGTATCGCTCTGCAAAAACGAAGAGCGCGACGTATTTACCTCCACCTCCAGCGCCACTCCAAGCTCGCGGCAATACCCCAGCATCGTCCAATGCGTACTCGGCAGCCGCGCCGGCCCCATGTTCTGATAGTTCCCTTCCTCCCAACTGATCACCTGCTTCGTTCCATCGACGAACTTCACCTTCGTCCCGTTGCGCCCCGTCCAATTGCGTCCACCCGGCCGCTCCCGCGCCTCCAGGAGCGTCACATCGTACCCCAGTTTCTTCAGTTCATAGGCGGAAACCAGACCCCCAATCCCTCCCCCCAGCACCACCACCTTCACGCCCTTGCCCGAGCCCGCAGCCGCCTGAATCGGCGCCACCTGCTCCCCCTTCATCGGCATCAATCCAAGCGACTGCATCGTCGCAAACGCAGCGCTATAGCCTCCAACCTGGCCTACACGCATCAGGAAATTGCGCCGGGAGATACCCATCGAAGACACCTCTTTCTTCCTACAAATGAATTCAAGACCGGAAAATGCTCATTAAAGAGGAACATCTGGCTGCCTTCATAAAGCTCCGCCGAAGACATCGTGGACTTGAATCCGTCAAAAAATGGAAATTGTTAAATTATGTCTACTCTATCTCAAAAGTCAGGCGCCGCTAAGCCGAATGTGACGAACATGAAATTCCCCCACCCCAATAATGATGATCGTCATATAATAGAACTGAGAGAAAAGTGTTATTAGGGCGACAGCAAAAGCGCGTCCTGCCAGGAAGTTATGAAAGTAAGCCGCATTCAGGAAGCCGAAAACCACGAACGTATCCTCGACGTAGCCACCAGGCTCTTTCGCGAACGAGGCATCGACGGCATCGGCCTCTCCGATCTCATGAAGGCGGCCGGCCTCACCCACGGCGGCTTCTACGGCCACTTCAAATCAAAAGAAGACCTAGTAGCCCAGGCCTGCGCACGCGCGGTCTTAAGAATGCGCCAGAACTGGACTAACGTCATCGACCAGGCTACCGGCGACCCCGTCGAAGCGCTCGCCGCCACCTATCTCACGCCAAAACACCGCGACGGCGCTGGCCGCGGCTGCCCCATGGCCGCACTCGGGGCTGAAATCGCACGCCAAGGCCCACCAGTTCGCCGCGCCTTCACCGAGGAACTTCGGCCCTTCCTCGACTATCTCTCCCGCAACGTTCAAGCCAACTCCAACAGTCTTCGCCGCCAAAAGGCGCTAGCTACCTACGCCAGCCTCGTCGGCGCTCTCATCGTTTCACGCGCAGTCGACGACCCCGAGCTCTCCAACGAAATTCTCTCCGCCGTCGCCGCAACAATGCACCGCAACGAAGTTGATCGCACCCAGTCGAAGACCTCTCCTCGCCGTTCGAGCACCCCAGCCTCGAAACTGTCGAAAGCCCGCAGCGCCAAACCCTCCTCCCGCTCTCGAAAATCCTGAAGAGCCACTTCCCAAAAACAGAAATATGAACCTTCGCGTCCTCCTAAAACATCAGATTTAGGATAAAGGACGATCGTCATATATAAATCCATGACTGAATGGATGACGTCGTCGCTTACATCTGCCCGTTGAGGCAAGGGAAAGGGACGGTCACCTTGGCAAGCCAGGCTGTTTTGGAACCACCCGTCGCAACAGTACCCGCGGTCGCTCCCCCGGCCCCCTCAAAGCCCGACTCCACCAAACCAAAGTCTCGCCCCGCCATCAATCCCTGGGTCATCGCCCTCACCGTCACCCTTGCCACCTTCATGGAGTTGCTCGACACCTCCATCGCCAACGTCTCCCTCCCCTACATCGCCGGCGGTCTCGGCCGCTCCTACGACGAGGTCACCTGGATCCTCACCACCTACCTCGTCGCCAACGCCGTCATCCTCCCCATGTCCGCCTGGCTCTCCCGCGTCTTCGGCCGAAAAAACTACTACATGGCCTGCGTCGCTCTCTTCACCATCACGTCATTCCTGTGCGGTATCGCGCCCAGCCTCGGCATCATGCTTCTCGCGCGAGTCCTGCAAGGCATCGGCGGCGGCGGCCTGGCCCCAGTCGAACAAGCCATCCTCGTCGATACCTTCCCTCCCGCCAAACGAGCCTCCGCCTTCGCCCTCTACACCGTCGCTATCGTCACCGCACCCGCCATCGGCCCTGTCCTCGGCGGCTGGATCACCGACAACTACAACTGGCGCTGGGTCTTCCTCATCAACATCCCCATCGGCCTGCTCTCCCTCTTCCTCACCAACCGCTTCGTCCGCGACCCCGACTCCTACGCCGAAGAGCGCAAGACCGTTCGCACCCCCACAACGAATGGAAAGCCCGGCAAATTGAAAGTCGACGGAATCGGCATCGCTCTCATCGGCCTCGGTTCCGCAGCGCTCGAAGTCCTCCTCGACCGCGGTCAGATCGACGACTGGTTCGGCTCCCCCTTCATCATCTGGATGTTCGTCATCGGCGTCGGCTGCCTTACCACTGCCGTCTTCTGGGAGCTGCGCCAACCCGACCCCGTCATCGACTTCCACATGCTCAAGGTGCGCAACTTCGCCATCGCCAACCTCTTCTACTTCGTCTTCGGCTTCGGCCTCTTCGCTTCGACGACTATGATCCCCCAGCTCCTGCAATCCCTCTACGGCTACCGCGCCATTGACGCCGGCCTCGTCCTCGGACCAGGAGCGCTTGTCATCACCTTCTTAGCGCCGGTCGGTGCACAACTCGTGCAGCGCAGCATCATCCGCCCAAAGATTCTCCTCTTCGGCGCCGTCATGGTCGTCGGCATCTCCTTCCTCCACTACAGCCACTTCAACCTCGACACCGATTACCGCCACTACGCCCTCGCCCGCGCTCTGCAAGGCCTCGGCTACGCCTTCTTCTTCGTTCCGCTCTCCGTCATCGCCTACTCGCAGCTCAGCCCGGCGCAAAACAACAAGGCCTCCTCCCTCACCAACTTCTTCCGCAACTGGGGAGGCAGCTTCGGCATCGCCTTCATCACCACCGTCTCCGAGCGCCGCCAGAACTTCCACCAGTCCACGGTAGGCGGAAACATCGCAGCGTCCTCACCCGCGCTGCAGCAAAACATCCACCAGACCGCCAGCTATCTTCAAACCCACGGCTTCTCACCAACCGACGCCCTCAGCGCCGCCTACGCCCGCGTCTACGAGCAACTCCACGCCCAGACCCAACTCCTCGCCTTCATGGACTGCTTCCACATCATCGGTATCATCACCCTGATCGCCGCCCCACTAGTCCTCCTAACAAAAAGCTTCAAACCCGCCAGCAAATCCAGCGCCGCCCACTGACGAGCGGTAGGTGTTGTTATCGCTTTTGGTTGTTTTGCTTTTTTGTTAATTGTCGTTTTTGGGTTGTTTTCATTTTCTGGTTGTCATCCTTCGCCGAAGGCGGAGCATCTGCTTCTGTCGTTGCATTTTTGTCTTTGCTTTTTGCTTGTCCTTCTGACGCTGAGCTTTGCCTCCCTCCAACCAGTCACAACAGCTCGGGTGCCCCATCCATCGCATAATTTGCGATGGGTGGGATGTAGACCGTCCCCTCGCCCCCGAACCGTTACCAGGCGCGCACCGCGTGAATTGACCGCAACGCAGACTTCGCTCGACAGACTTCATTTCGATACGCTAGGCGGTTCATTCTAATGTCGTTATCGCAACATTATTTTTATTTTGCCATTTTCTGCCCAAAAATCGCATGTCAAGCCCCAAAACCACCTAACCCACTGTGAACCAACAACATCCGCGTGGCATGTTAGTTATGTCCAATCCGCTATACTGAATATATAGATCAAAAGCAAGCGAGCCCCGGACGCCCCCGGGGCTAACTCGTTTAGTTGGAATATTTTGGATGCAACCCATTTATTATCAATATTTTACAGCCATCGACCTTCCGTAAATCATTGATTTGAGGAGATTTACGCGCGGGCAATAGGGGGGAGGGGGTACCGACGTTAGACGTTATAAGATAGCGCCAGAACTCGTGAGGCGCTATGTCCAGTATTCCGCTCTCAACCCATCAAGCCACCAATGTCGCTTCCCACGTCTCGTCCAGGACAGCACGCGTCCCCTGGTATTTATGGTTTGGCGCGCTGGCAGTAACATCGGCCTCCATCGGTGGCGCATGGGACGTATCCTGGCACCGCTCCATCGGCCGCGACACCTTCTGGACACCGGCACACCTGGCAATCCAAGCCTGCGGAGTCATGGCGGCGATCATCTGCGGCTATCTCATGCTGGTCAATACCTTCGGACGCTCCGCGGAACAAAAAGCAGCCTCGGTCACCGTACTCGGCTTCCGCGCTCCGCTCGGCGCGTTCATCGCAGCCTGGGGCGGAATCGCGATGATCACCTCGGCGCCATTCGATAACTGGTGGCACGCCGCCTACGGACTCGACGTCAAAATCGTCAGCCCACCCCACACCCTCCTGATTCTGGGTATGCGAGCCGTCTCCATTGGCATCCTGTTCCTGATCCTGGCCGCAATGAATCGCGCCGCCGGCGACGCGACTCGATCCGGAGAGCAGACATTCAAAACGCTTCAACGTCTCTTCCTCTACGTCGGTGGAATCATCGTCACCGGCCAGATGTTCTTTCTGATCGAGTACACCTGGGACGTGCAGCTGCACTCGGCCATCGCCTATATCACTATGGGAATCGCGCTGCCGCTTGTCTTCGCCATGCTCTCCCAGGCATCCAGATACAAGTGGGCCGCAACTTCTACCGCCGCCGTCTACATGATCTTCGCGATCGCGGAGATCCTCATCTTCCCGCTCTTTCCAGCGCAACCGAAGCTGGGACCAGTCTTCAATCCGGTCACCCACCTGGTCCCCGCCAAGTTCCCCATACTCATCTTCATCCCCGCGTTCGCCCTCGATCTTCTTTGGCAAAAAACCACTGCGTGGAAGCCATGGAAAGTCGCTCTGGCTTCAGGTTTCCTCTTCATCACCGTCCTGACGATCGTCGAATGGCCATTCGCCAACTTCCTCCTCTCCAAAGCATCCGAGAACCGCTTCTTCGGTACCATCTACTTCGACTACAACTCGCGCCCCGACGGATTTGATCGCCTGCGACACTTCTTCCACCCGGATCAAGGCGCGGTTCTCTACTTCTGTCTGCTCCGCGCCGCAATCTACGCCTCAATCAGCGCGTGGATCGGACTAAGCTTCGGACGCTGGATGCGGAGCGTACAACGGTGAAGCTTGCTTCTGTACCTCTTCGCTGCATCCTCTGGTTGCTCCTCTGCCTCATTGCTCCCGGCACAGCACACGCCCACCTGGGCAGCAAGGACGTCTACGAGACAATCAACGCCGGGCCATACAAGCTCAACGTCACCATCCGAACTCCAACCGTAATTCCGGGCGTCGCCATTGTTGAGGTGCGATCAAGCGGTGCGAATGTCACCGGCATACACATCACTCCCCTTCCAATAACCGGCGAGGCGTCGAAGCATCCGCCCACCTCAGATCCGATGACGCGCTCCACCGCCGACCCAGCCTTCTTCACCGGCAGTCTGTGGCTGATGGCGTCGGGTTCCTGGGAGGTGCGGTTCGAGATCGCCGGCGAAGGTGGAACTCAAACTGCCTCGGTCCCGGTTCCCGCCGTCGCCCTCTCGACACTGAAGATGCAACGCGGACTCGGTATCGTTCTCGGAGTTCTTGGACTCTTTCTGGTTGTGGGCATGGCCGGTATCGTGGCTGCGGCCGTCCGGGATGCGCGCCTGGAGCCGGGGGCGGTTCCGTCGACCAGTCGCAAGCGACGAGCAGTTGTGGCAACCGCCAGCAGCCTTGTCTTTATGGCTCTTCTTTTATGGGCCGGAGCGACCTGGTGGAATGCCGAGGCAGCAGGTTATTCGCTCGACGTCTATCGGCCTCTTCGAGTCGACCCTGTGCTCTCGGGAAATGTACTGGACCTCAGGGTGGAGGCATTAGATCCCGACAGCGAACGTCGACGCCGCTCGAATAACGACTTCTTGCCGGACCATGGTCACCTGATGCATCTTTACGCGATTCGCGAACCCGAGATGGACGCCGTGTTTCATCTGCATCCTGATTTGGCCGGCCCGGGTAATTTCCGGATCGTGCTGCCGTCCATGCCTGCAGGCGACTACACGTTGTATGGGGATGTTGTTCATGCCTCGGGTTTCCCAGAAACACTTGTTTCGAAGGTTGTGATTCCCGCGAACATGCTTGGCGGGCATCCAGGGCCTGATGATGCGGCGGCGTATCCGCCAGCGATTAGCCAAGGGACTCTGGGTGACTCGTATAAGCTTCCTGACGGCTATGTGATGGTGTGGGATCGGCCATCGACCTTGACGGCGAATAACGGCTACACCTTCCGCTTCCGCCTGCTGGATGCCGATGGCAAGCCTGCTGGGGATATGCAGTCGTATATGGGCATGGCCGGTCATGCTGCCTTCGTCAAGACGGATGGAACGGTGTTCGCGCACACTCATCCTGAGGGGTCGGCCGCGATGGCTGCGCTCATGCTCGCCAATGGCGGCAGCGAAGCGAGCGCACATGCGGGAATGGAGATGGGGGAGCATAAGGAGCCGGTGTCGAGTACTGTCGAATTCCCTTACGGTTTTCCTTCCGCCGGACGCTACCGCATCTTCATCCAGATGAAGCATGGAACAACTGTCGAGACAGGAGCCTTTGACGCTTCGGTCGAATAGAACACCTCCTCACTTCCAGGTTTTGCGGCGTGAAGCTGGTCCAAATCGGGCGGGCTACCCCTAAATCGTGCAAAGTCTTCATTACAGATAACTTACTCTTATACTTGAGTTGCAAAGTGCTCATTCCAAAGCGTCTTACTGCTAAAGTATTCCATTCAATGGGCTTAGCGGTGGAGAAAGCTAACATCCTCGCTTCTGAGGAGGGGTTAAGTCAAGAGAGGCGCAAATGGAGGAGATGACGTCGAATCCAGATGCTTCCCAACGGGCGAACGTGTTTAACCGAGTATGCATGCACGACGAAGGGTCGAGAGCCTCGCTTCACCTGTGGGTAAATGCCAAACAAAGAGTTCATTTTCTCATGTAGATCGTTGACCTGGTTGAGGTAGGAAATCAAAGTTTGCCACCACACTAAATTCCCATTGCATGGAAGGAATGCAGCCCTGTGGAAAATTATTATCGTAGCGATCGACGCAACTAAATCAGCATCAAAACGGATTTCTCAATTGACAGTCCCATTCGGACATGAATATAGTTCACGACGCCTAATAAATAGATTTAGGCACGGCGAAATCATGGCCGCAACATCTTTCATGGATGTGTCCAATGGACTCCAAAAATCGTTCTCCCCGTATCACCTTTCTGGAAGCTAGTGCGCTATTCGTTCTCTTGTTGATCCTGTCAGCTACGGTGGCACAGGCGCAAGTGCTGTATGGAACCATCAGCGGCAACGTAACCGATAGCAGCGGTGCAGTAGTTCCTAGCGCTCAGGTCACCGCCTTGGAGGTTCAGACCGGCGTCAGCCAGATAGCGACAACCGACTCCGGCGGCATCTACAGGTTCGCGAGGCTCTTGCCAGGCACGTACAAAGTCACCATCGGCGCGTCAGGTTTCGTCACCCAGGAAACACCCAACGTGCGCGTAAGTGCGAATGAAATCGCCCGAGTAGACGCACAGCTCAGGGTAGGGAGCACGACCGAAAACATCACGGTCAACACAGAAGCGCCACTGCTTCAAACGGACAAGGCGGACGTTCATACCGATCTGACGTCTCAACAGATTGAGAATCTGCCGGACATGGGGTCTCAAGGCCGAAACTTCCAAGGGCTCCTGCGAACTATCCCCGGTGTGGGACTGACCGCCGAGACCAATTCGCTAGCGGGCAACCCGCAGCGGGCGATTAATGCCAATGTGAATGGACAGTCCAATCAGACTGTCAATACTCGAATCGATGGTGCTCAGAATGCGTATCCATGGCTGCCGGCGAACGTTGCCTATGTCCCGCCGGCAGATGCGATCGAGACGGTTAATGTCGTAACTAACTCCTTCGACGCGGAGCAGGGCATGGCTGGCGGCGCCGCGGTGAATGTGCAGATCAAGTCCGGTACAAACCAGTTCCATGGCAGTGCACACATATTCCATACGGATCAGAGCCTGGCAGCACGCAACTACTTCCAGACCGATCCGACGATATTCCCGAAGAAGAACAGAAATAATCAGTACCAGTGGGGCGGCACATTCGGCGGTCCGATTAAGACGAGAGAAGCTATTTTTCTTCCTCGATTACGAGCGCACAACTCAGCGTCAACTGGCCGGTCCGGATACTCGAACGCTGCCAACCTCGGCGATGGCAACAGGCGATTTCCGCGGCCTGCCGGGAAACCCGATTATCTACGATCCCGCGACTGGCAACGCGCACGGTGCGAACAAACAACAGATTTCCTGCAACGGCGTATTGAATGTCATCTGTCCGAGCCGGATCGATTCCGCAGCGTCGAAAATGGTCACGTTGCTGCAGCCTAAGATCGCGCAGGAGTTCGCCACCACCAGCTTCTTGAATAACTGGACGGGCAGCGGAACGGCGCTGTTCAACCGCAATACCGCCGATTTCAAGATCAACTATGTGCCCACATCGAAAACTACACTCTTCGGGCGGTATAGTTTCTCGCAGACCCTTGCTCTCGATCCGCCTCTGCTCGGTGCCGCAATCGGTGATGCAACCAATGGCGGACAGCTTGGCCAAGCTCCCGGCCTGATACAGAGTGTCGGCCTCGGCGCCACCCACACATTCACTCCCACTCTACTGGTGGATTGGAACTTTGGGTACACCCGGCAGCGGCTGGGGTCGACGTTTGATCTCGTCTCGGCGAACGGACTTAATGACTTGGGTATTCCTGGAACCAACAACGCGGGAGCTCCTGGTGATCCATCCCTGTACTATGGGTATCCGGGATTCATCTTCCCAACTAACACCGCATCGCCAGGGACTACGGTTCCAAACAATCAGGCAAACCTGGGCAATGCCCAACCCGCGAATCCGTTCCTTTTCCGCGACAACCAGTATGTGACCGGGGCGAACCTGAGTTGGAACAAGCGAAAACACGCCTTCCGTGGCGGCATCGAATGGAACCACACGCAGCTTAACCACTTCCAGCCGCAGGGCGGTACGTTCCAGCAGCCAAGAGGCTCATTCGAGTTCAATGGCTACGTCACTTCCAATAACGTCACAGGTGCCGCAGCCCCAACGTGGTTCAACTCATGGGCTGATTTCATGCTCGGTCTGCCGAGTGGGACGGGGAAAGCCAGAGCGGACTTTAACCCGAATTCACTGCGGTGGTCTCAGTGGGCTTGGTTCGTGCAAGACCACTACCAACTGCTTCCCAGCCTGACGCTGACTCTGGGCGTCCGTTGGGAGTACTACCCGTTCGGATATAGCGATAACGATAAGGGTCTTCGCTACCTCAATCTGAACACCGGCAATGTTCTGATCGGCGGGTACGGCAATGTTCCACAGAATGATGGCATCGATGTGGGACACGGACTGTTCCTGCCGCGAGTGGGCGTCGCCTATCGTATGACGCCCTCGCTGGTGATTCGCCTTGGCTACGGCATGAGTGCGGATCCAAACAACTGGCGCTACTTCCGCAACGCGTATCCGGCGGTGCTGCTGGATACGAACACGGCGGCCAACACCTCGGACTTTATTGCCTCGGCCAGCCTCACGGGACTTAACGCTACGGGGTTAGGTGGAGGAAGCTACTCGGTCCCGACCGGCATCCTGCTGGCACCGCTTCCCAATCTCAGCAGTGGTGTCATCCCGCTTCCCACCAGCATTAGCACAACGACCATCCCGAATCCCTTCCGGCGTGGCTACGTCAACTCCTACAACCTGATGGTCGAGAAAGAGTGGAGGGAATATGTGTTTGATGTCGGTTACGTCGGCACGAATGCTATTCGACCGTTGGTCAATATGAATGCGAATGCGTCGCCTCCTGGAACCGGCAGCGCTGGTGGCCTGCTCAGCCAGCAGTATGGCAAGAACTACACCGGCACAATCAATGCCCTGGTTCCTTTCAAGAACAATAACTACAATTCGATGCAGATCAAGGTTTCAAAGCGATATCAGCAGGGTTCCAGTTTCGGCTTCGCGTATACGTGGTCGAGGGCCATTGACTACTCAGACAATGAGGACCTTAGTTCCCTGAGTTTCCCCTATCCGACGTATTGGGAAAAGAACCGGGCTGCTACCGGCTTTGACCGGACGAATAATCTCGAGGTCTGGGGGATCTTTGCCCTGCCGTTTGGGCCAGGGCAGCGGTGGGTGCAAAGCGGAGTGGCCGGCCATATCCTTGGCGGCTGGATGATAAACCCGATCGTCAGTAATATGAGCGGCGTGCCGTTTACGGTGAGTGCCGGCGGCAACCTCGCAGCCAATGGTTCCGGGCAGACAGCTGATCTGGTCGGTAAATTCAAGCTTCTTCACGGCAAGCCGCCTCGCACTGGCGTGACCTGCGCCCAGGGCAACCCAAGTTGTTCGTACTTCGATCCCAGCGCCTTTGCGGCGCCGTTGATTACCAGCGCAGCTAATGCGCATTACGGGAACACCAACCGCAATGAGTTCCGCGGTCCGGGATACTTCAACATGAACCTGAGCGTGCTGCGCGACTTCAAAGTGAAGGAGAGGGTCACTATCTCGGTGCGAGCAGACGCATTCAGCTTGACCAACACACCGCATTTCGGCAATCCGGGTGCTACCTGCCCGGCGAGCGCAACAACTGCGGGACCAGTTCCGGGAAGCGGCGGGTTGTGCAACACGGGCACGAATAACAACTTTGGGGTCGTTACTGGCACCGCTTCGCCAGGCGGCTTCTTCGGTCCGGATCCCGGCAACAGAACGATGTGGCTCGGAGCCAGTGTGAAGTTCTAAATAGATCCAATATTGAGATTGGCGGCTTACCGGCGTGTGTTTTGTTTAAGAACCGTTGAGGGGAGTGACGGAATTGGCGAAATCGCCGGAGCTGAATCGCTCGCTTAAGAATTGGTGGCGGGAAGGCTGGTCGCGTTCAGGTGGGTTCGAGCCCAGATACGGGTTCCAGCCCCTGGAGAGGATTCAATGGCGAATTCACCGTTGATAAGATGAAGCCTCTCCCGCATGCTGACCAGGCCGAGGCCCGCTGCGACCTTTGATTCCTGAATATCGAATCCAACGCCGTCATCACAAACGAAGAGCGTTAGAACACCGTCGGCCACAGTCACCTCTACTCGAACATCGTTGGCTCCACTATGTTTAGCAACGTTGTGGAGCGACTCCTGAACGACCCTGAAGAAGGCGAGTGCGATTTCGTTATCCAATTTTGCCGGAATGCTCGAACAGCTGCACGCAACCTTGATGGAGTACTGCTCAGAGAATTCGCGGCAAAGTTTTGTGACGGCGACGGAAAGGCCAAGGTATTCCAGTTCGGACGAATGCAGTTGATGGGATAGACGGCTGATATGAAGACCTATGGCGGTCAGGTTGGTGCAGAGTTTCTGCATCCCCGCGTGGGTCAAACCCGGCTCGAGCGCGATCGATGCAGCAGTCCTTTGCATCTGGATACCGAGTAGGGCTATCTCTTGTCCAATCCCATCGTGTAGTTCACGCGCGACGCGGGTGCGCTCGGCCTCCTGGGCGCTCATGAGACGGCGTGCC
>CAWIRK010000002.1:0-562681 GCA_963838555.1 uncultured Acidobacteriaceae bacterium
CCGTGGGAATGTGGGAATCCCGAATGGGATTTCCAAGGTGTGTGGGAAGGGTGGGAAGCCACTTTTCTTGGCTTTCCATGCTTTCCATACCCGGCATTTCCTTGGCTTGCTTTTGTTGGGTTAGGAAATTTGCCATTTACGGCGGCTCGAAAGAATCTCCACGTCCTTGTTGGCAACCTGTTGCAGAATTGAGTTAGTCCCGAAGACCATGACAGTGTTTTTAAGGGTTAGTTGCAGGAGCAATCCATGAACGCAGTGAACATCAACCGCCATAATGTCGGCAGAATTGCGGAACGCATCGTATCCAACGAGCTCGAGTCGCGCGGCTTCCGAGTAAGCGACCTGAACAAAGAAGGAACGTCCGCGAACTCTGATCTATTGGCAGCCAAAGATGGCAAGACATGGCAGATACAGGTGAAGGGTGCGTCTGAGGGTGGTGGCGGTTGGTGGGTAAATTACGGCTTCTGTCGGCAAGAGGTTATTGATGGCAAAACGAAAATGTATAACTCGGTGGAGAGCTTCTACCGTGCACAAGTTGTGGTACTCGTTTCCGTCAAGTCAGCCTCCGAATACAAATGCGTCGTGCTACCTGTAAAAGAGGCAGAGAAAGCGGCTCAGTGCTGCCTTGATCATTCCTTCCGCAATCGAAAGAGGGATGGCTCAATGAAGAAGCCAGGTAAGGTATGGGTTTATCTGAACTATATCGCCAAGGTCAGAGACGAATCGCGGCTGCCAGCCCTTAAAACCGAGCAGCAAATTATCAACAAAAATATAGACAATTGGGATCTTGAGGTCACGACATAATGGAGGTGCTCAAGGAATTGGTGGGGCGCCGCTCGATCGGATCGGGCGCAAACCCCTGGAGGAAGACGAAATCGCGTTGCCGGATAAAAATCGGTTCGATCCTAAATGCCGTCAGGAATTGCGATGCAGGGAAGACTCGTGTCTACCACCGAGCAGCCACTGCCCGAAGCGTGGGAAGCGGTGGAGCGCGCCGAAGAATACAAGCGACTCGAGGCGGAGGGAGGATTAATTAAGAACGACGTAACCGTGAAATCCAGTCCCTCGGCACTGCCAGGGTCGCGAATCAACTACCAATCATCGTCGCGCAGCTGCAGAATGACGGGTGTGCGCTGTTGACACGTCCGGTTCGTTTTACCTCACGGCCTTAGCTGCACCTCATAATCCGGCCCGCCCTCTGCTCGTCGTGATTGGGGCAAGTCGAGTGTTCTGAGACGTCGAAACCCACTAGTAGACAGATACGGACCAAATCAGCGGCGTACATTCTTTCTTCCAGGTCACAGAGGCTGCTAAAAAGCGTTTGATATGTTTTCCGATGCATTCCCGTAGGCTTGGGGGGGGAGTTTGTCTGTCAAATTTCCCGTCCCCCCAAGCCGTAAATGCAGTTTTTGAGCACGGCGATGAGCCCGATCTCTTGGTTGTTCATGCTGAGCCTGATTAATTAAGTTGGCAACCATATAGAATGGCGACTCGACGTCCACACCCTTGTACTGGACATCTGAACCAAACTCTGTGGCCTCCGTAATTGCAGCTGGTCCTTTCAAGAAGAACGGGATAGTTCAGCAACTCTCCGTCACGCGGGGCTGAGCATACACGGTAGACAAGATTCAGTCGGTCGGACGCTGGTAATATATCGATATCGCTGACTCGTTCACCGTTCCGCGTCCATCTCCAATTGAATTGAGACCTGCTGTCTAATATCCCGTCTCTGTGCAATCGACGAACATCGAGTCTATGAAGCTCCCAGCCCGATCTCTGAAGTTGTTTCTTCTCACGAGGGCTGGGATGGACCTACTATCCGTCCAAAATGCAGCGATAAATGCCGTTGCCACTGCCGCGACCTTCTTGCAGATGTGCGGTGCCGTGCCCCAAGCTATCCCTCAGCAGCTGACGCTCAACGTCCAAGGGACAGGCGTGTCGCAGAACTACGCCGCGATCTCGCGCGACGGGCGCTTCGCCGTGACAGGCGGCACTCAGATAATCCTGTGGGAGACTCAGACCGGCCGCCAAATACGGCAGGTTGCGGGGTATGCGATGCGATCGCTATCTCACCAGATGCGCGCTATGTAGCGGCCGTGGTCGTCAGGCGTTGAGAGTCCTTAGCCGCTTCCTCTAAAAAAAGTGGGTGTGCCAGGCATCCGCGGCCGCCGCCGGGAGGGTCTAAAGGTGTAGAGACATAAGGATTGCATTCCTGATACACAATTTCTGCCTCGATTCACCTTGCCCCGAGTCGGGAGGTCCCCCATGGCAGAAACGATGTGCCCGACACTCTACCGTCTAAGTTTGATTCTTCGACACACGTACCGGATGCGAGACAAGTGCCTCGCGGACAAAAGTGCTTTCGAACTCGATCTGCTCCGCGTGAACGACTTGATCACCCGCCACGTTTTTTCTTGCCGCAGTTGCCAAGTCAACGAGGCGCCGCTACAAAATCTGCCGACATATTCCAATCCACGTTCAAAAGTAGTTTCGATAGACTCACGGCGGCACTTACTCGCAGGATGACTTCCGGTCTGTTGCGCTGGGCGGACTTACTATAATCATCCTGTTGCCGTGAGCAAGCACCCTCCTGAAAGGAACGCCGTGGCCGCCCTGCGACTGACCTACTACCCCGACATCACCCAGCATCGCCGTCCAGCCGAAATCCGGCAGGCCATCGTGCAGTTCGCCGCGATCGTTAGTCACGATCTGTCGGAGCGGACCGGTGAGCGGACCAACATCGAGGTGCTCGACGTAGTGTCGACGCAGGACCAGACCGCGATGATTGCCGGCGGCGGCTGCGAGATCGCGCTGATTCGGCCGTCGGCCTACATCTACGCGCACCGGCGGAACCCAGCGGTCGTTCCCGCGGCTGTGGCGCTGCGGTCGATCGATGGTCAGGTGGGCGACAGCTACTTCGCACAGATCTACACGCACACCCGCACTGGGATACAGACCATGGCGGATTTGGAGCAGCGATGCCGCGGTCCGCTCGATCAGCGGCCGTCGCTCGGCTTCGGCGATCCATTTTCGACAGCGAACTTCCTCGTGCCGGCGTGGCTGCTCGTCTCGAAGGGCCTCCACCCGTTGGCGCGCTTCCGCCGCGTCGACTGTTCTGGGCGGTCACGACCGCGTCGCCGAAGCGGTATACCGCGGTGGCGTAGACGTCGGCACCGGCCACGACGGCGCGATAGTCGACCTCGCGCGCCAATCAGGCTTCGCCGACGCAGAAAAGGTCATGCACCGGCTTGCGCGCGTGATCATCCACAGCGACCCGATCGCGGTGCGCGTGCCCGACGACCTCCGCGCCACACTCACGTCGTCGTTGATCGAGACGAGCGCTCGCGACGACACCCGAGAGCATCTCGACGTGTTCTGGGGCGCTGTCAAGGGACTCGGACCGACGCGGCACGAGAACTATGCCAGCATCGAACAGGCCATCGACGACCTGCGGATCTCCGAGGCCGACGTCCTGGGGCTGTAGCCAATGACCTCCGACGATCTCCGCGCCGCGATGGACGAGCAGCTCGACGCTCTGGCCGGGCGCGATCCCGTGCTCGCCACCGAGGTCCGACGGAAGTTCGATGCAACACTGGCGTCGCGAAGTCGCGTTCTCGAGGCGCGGGTCGCGGGCGGCGACAACGTGTGGTTCGAGCGGCGCGACAGCCGGCGGGCGGCCGAAGCGCTCGTGCGCTACTATGGGCGGCCGGTGATGACGATCCGCGATAACGCGCTGGCCGACGACTTCGCCGGCGAGGATAGCGCGGTCTGGCGCGAGCGTCTGATCGCCAGCAAAGCGCGCCTCGACCAGATCATCCCTGCCGTGGGCCGCATAGAGCTCGTCAACCATCCGTGGTTCCCGTGGGTCGGCACGAGTTGGCTCATCGCGCACGACATCGTAGTAACGAACGGTCACGTCGCCCGGCGATTCGGCCGCCGCGACGGCGCCGAGTATCTCTTCACGCCCACACACGTGCGGACCTCTATCGACTTCAGCGAGGAACCGCACGGCGGTAATCTTGCGCGTCGTATCTCGAAGATCCTCTGGATATGCGACGATCAGCCGGACATCGCGTTCCTGCTCCTCGAAGAGTCGGACGCCGATCATATCAAACCGATCCCGTTATCGCTGTCGACCCAAGTGGATGACGACGTCGCAACGATTGGTTATCCGGCAGCCGACGACTCGTACGCGGATCGCGATCTGCTACGGCGTTTCTTCGGCGACGTCTACGACCGGAAGCGCCTCGCGCCCGGGCAACTCACCGCCGTCGCGGCCGACTACCTGAAGCATGACTGCTCGACGCTTGGCGGCAATTCGGGATCGCCCGTCGTGAACCTCAAGACGGGTGAGGCGGTCGGGCTTCACTACGCCGGCACACCGTTCACGGCGAATTACGCTGTGTCTTCGGCTGTCGTGCAAGACCTACTGCGACGTGTGCTCAGTCGCGATCTGCCGGCGCCCGCGCGGCTCGCCGCTGGAAGCCCCGCGGCTGAGCCAGCGATTACAGCCGCCGCCGGCGACACTGCGTCGGGCGCGGATGTCGACACTGATATCGCCGCCCTCCATGAGGCGCGGAAAGCGCTCGCCGGCAACCGCCACGCCCTGAACGTCCGGCTTGGATACCGCTTCCGCGAGGGGTGGATTACCGACGAGCGCGTCATCGTCGTCGAAGTGGACGAGGGCGCGTGGCGACTGTCTGAAGAGAGCGGCCGATTCCGCGACATCCCCGCTCGCATCGGGCGGCTGGCGATAGACATCCGGCATCCGGCACTGGCCACGCAGTTTCAGGAGCTCGCCGAAAAGGCCTTCGCGATTCCGGAGGAGATCTCACGCGGACACTATCGGCCGCCTCAGCACTTGTCGCTCTATGCCGTCGACGACATGATGCGCGCGATCTTCCACGTCAGCCCGGACGCAGGCTGGCCGACGCTCGCGCCGTTTCTCCGGCGTATCGAGGACCGGCTCGCCGCGACGATGTACGAGTTCGACGCCGAGTACATCCGCGACACGCTCGCCGAGCAACTCGCTCCGGCGTCACGGCGCTTCGAGTTCATCTCGCAGCACCGCGGCGAGTCGATGACGGACTTCGTCTCCGTTCTTCAAGCGCGACTGGGCGGCCGGCTGGAGCACGTCTGGGCTTCGGTCGGTGCCGGCCTGATTTTTCCGCGCGCGTATCACATCAAAGTGGCGGTTCGCGACGGGCGCGAACTCTGGCTGTCGAGCGGCAACTGGAAGACATCGGGACAGCCCGACATCGATCCGATCGCTGACGGCACCACTAGCGGCGCGCCGCTGACCAACTACAACCGCGAGTGGCACGCTGTGATCGACCACGCGGACCTCGCGGGTCAGTTCGAGGCGTTCATCCGCTACGACATCGGCGAAGCGCGGCGCATCCCGCGTCCGGAAGGCCTTGCGGAACCCGAGTGGCCTGATCTGTTCGTCCCGCTCGACAGCGTCGTCCGCGAAGAGCGCGTTCTGCGGGCACGATACCACGCGCCGCTCGAGGTGAATCGGCGCCTGCGCGTGCGGCCGCTCCTGACGCCCGACAACTACGCCGCTGCGGCGCGATCGCTCATCGACGCGGCGCGCCACCGCATCTGCTTCCAGAACCAGTCATTCTCACTGCTGCGGAGCGACGACGACGATCAACGGAATGACCCTGCGTTCCTCTCGCTGCTGCAACGGCTGCGGGATCGACAGCAGGAGATCGACGTCCGGATCATCGTCCGCGACATCAGCTCATACGGACGCGGCGCGCTGGAGACGCAGCAGGAGCTGCTCGAGCGCCTCGCCGACTTCGGGTTCGACATGAGCCGAGTACGGCTGCAGCCAGGCTGTCACACGAAGGGCATTGTCGTCGACGGGGAGACCGTGCTGCTTGGCAGCCACAACTGGACGAATACCGGCGTCCTATACAATCGTGACGCCAGCCTGACCGTCGAGGACTCGGAGGTGGCGCGCTACTTCGAAACCATCTTCCTTTACGACTGGGAGAATCTGGCGCACAAGCGACTGAACGAACGGCCGCAGCCGTTGCGCGTCGCCGGCAAAGGCGAACCGACGCCCGAAGGCATGGTCAGGATCTCGCTCGGTACCCTCCTGGAGTGAGCCGACGACCTGCGAGCGCGCGGCGGTACGGGCCGCCGAACAAGGAGGATGAGATCATGCCGCTGAGTGGAAAGCAGATGAGAAAGCTCAAAGACGCGCTCGCCGATGCGTTTCGCGCCCGGTCGCAGCTCGAGATGATGCTGCGCCTGCACGTCAACAAGCGGCTTAACGACTATGCATCCGAGAACCTCCCGCATCCACGCACGATCTTCAACGTCGTCGATGCGGCGGACGAGGAGGGGTGGACCGAGGAATTAGTTCGCGCGGCGCTCGAGGCCAACCCGGGCAATCCGGAGTTGCGCCGGTTTTATGCGGCCGCTTGGTTCTCGTTGAGCGCGCCGGAAAGCAGTCGGCAAGAGCTCCGGCGACAGCTCGAGGTTCAGATCCGCCCCGGTGAGGACCTCCAAGAGGTCGACCAATGGCTCGATGGGTTCGAGCAAATGGGGCGGCGGGTGTGCTGCATCCAAATCGAGGCCCGCGCCGGATCTAAGAAGGGCACGATCGATGGGACAGGTGTCCTCATCGCCGACGATCTGGTCCTCACCAATTATCACGTGATGGAGCCGGTCATTTGCGGCGAGGAAGGCCTCCAGACGAGCGACGACAGCCCACTCGGTGCCGGCTACGCCGCCCGAATCGGCGACGTGCGCTTCCGCTTCGACTATCGCGTGCTGCCCGATGGCACGAGGCTCGACGGAACATCGCACGACCTGACCCGATCGCCGGCGACGCCGTGGCTCGTCGACTCCAGCCGGCTCAGTCCACTCGATCTGCTGCATCCTACCAATGAGTGCCCGCGCGAAGACGAACTGGATTATGCCCTCGTGCGGCTCAGCCGCGCCGCCGCTCAGGATCGCGTGGCGAACGGATCGGGTCTGCGCGGCTCCGTCGAGCTGCCGGCGATTCCCCCCGCCGTGCACGAAGGCGCCTCGCTGATCATTCTGCAGCACCCAGAGGGCACGCCGCTCAAGCTCGACTTCAACGCGGTGACGAAGTGCAACGGCAACGGCACTCGCATCGAGTATCACCTCAACACGCTAGGCGGATCGTCCGGGTCGCCCTGCTTCAATTATCGCTGGGATCTGGTCGCGCTGCATCACAGCGGGTACAAAGGAAGCCTGTCGCCGCCGGTCCGCGAGGCGCAACTGTCCTCCTTCAACGAGGGCGTTCCGATGACGGCCATTCGGCACCTTCTGGAACAGCGAGGAGTGCGGCTCTCATGAGCGTCGTCTTCGACAGAATGGTCAAGGAGTTGCAGACGACCCTGGAGGACGCCTTCCGCTCGATCGAGGCTCTCCGTCAAATCGCATTGGAGATCTCTAATGACGAGACTCTCAAGAAATCGCTGCAGGGCATCGTCAGCGGGCACTCCGTCGACGACTTCATCTACAATCTGCTCAACACGGCCGACTCACACGGCGGTATCACACGGTTCATGCAGGCCGCCCGAACGCTGCGTCCGAATCACCTGCAGCTGAAACACGTCGTGAGCGAGCTCGAGCAGCACGAGACGACGCTGTTGGCGTCCTTCGGCAAGGCCGCCCAGACGACCACGCCGCTGGCAGAAAACGTCCAACCGGTGAGTCACTTGACCTCCATGGGTAGACGGACACCATCGGCGTCGCCGCCGCCGCGCGAGCAGTGGCACGACGTGGTGCCGTTCTTTCCGGGACTGGCGACGTGGCCGACCGAGCGCTGCCTCGCGTTCGGCGGCCGGGAGGAAGAAGCCGAGGAGATCGCGCAAGCGCTACTCGAGAAGCGCGCGCTGGTGCTGACGGGACCGTCGGGAGCCGGTAAGTCATCGCTCGTATCGGCCGGCGTGCTCCCCTACCTGCTGCGATCAAACCAGATCAGCGGCTACCTGGCGTTCCGTCCGGGCGTCGATCCGTTCGACAGCTTCGTGCGCGCAATCGACGCCCGCCGTCCGATTCAACTGTCGTCGCGCGCGATCGAAGTGGCAGTGGGCGACGCCGCGGCGAGCGAGACGGCGTTCATGGCACAGCTCGACGACGGCCTGCCGCTGCACGAAAACCGGCGCCGCGTCCTCTTCATCGATCAACTCGAGGAGCTGTTCGTCCCCGCTACCGACGCGATACTGCAAGAACGCCGGAAGCGGTTCATCGACTTCCGCACGGCATACGTGGGCAACGACGAGCGCAATCTGCTTGTCGAGACCGTTCGATCCGATGTCGGCAATGTGGTCGGGCTCGACAACCGTCGGCTCGTCGATCCTCCCGAGCTGTCGCGCGATCAGGTCCGGCGCCTGATCGAGCGGGCGGCCGAATGCGCTGAGTTCACTGTCGATTCGGGGCTTGTCGATCGCCTGTATCGCCACCTCCGCGCCCGGGGCAGCGACGACTGGCTCTCGATACTGGGCATCACGATGGCCGAAGTGGTCCGCCAATGGCAGAGCAAGCCACGAGGGGAGCGCAAGCTGAGCGCGGAGCTCTACGACGAGATCGGCGGCGTAGCCGGCGTCATCCTGACGCTCGCCAGATCCATGGAGGACCGAGACGGGCTCACCTCAGTGTTTTCGCTGCTGGTGCGCGCGCAGCCTGACAGGACGGTCGTCAGACGGTCGATCGTGAGCCTTGATGCGGTGCCCGACGAAGAGCGCCAGACGTTGGAGGAACTGAAACGCCGCCGTCTTGTGCGGGACGAATCGGGGCTCCAACTCTCTCGATGACAGCCTGCTCAAGGAGTGGCCGCTGTTGGAGAAGTGGATCGAGAACAGGAGAGACGACTTGCTCGTGCTGAGCGACCTCGAGCACGGTGCCGCGGTCTGGAGGGCACGAAAGGCGCAACACGAGCTGCCAGTGAGGGACAAACAACTTGAACGCGCCGAACGGGTCCTGAAAACCTTCGGCGCGGTCGATCGCACGCACCCATCCTTGCGCGAATCCGTCGAGCAGGAGGCGCTCGTCGACGGGATCCTGAAGGGCGATTTCGAATCGCTCATCGAGCTCCTGAAACGCAACGTCAGGCTGCCTGACGCGATGATCGAGGAACTGCCGTATCCCGCGATGTACTACGCCATGATGCCACGGGAGGGGTCCGCGATGCCGAGCAGTGCAGGCACCGCAACCGCCGGGACGTCCACCTTCGATTTCGCTGACCCCGAGGTCGACGTCGACGGCATCGCGAGCTCGGGCCTTCGCGTGCAGCACTTCGCCGCCCTCGGCGGCCGCGTCGATGTGCTTGCGACGTTGGCGACGCGCGGTCTCGATCTGCAGGTGCTGAACGCCAAGGGCAGCTCACCGTTCGATGTCGCCGCATACTCGGGCTGGCTGGATGTCCTGCGGTACATCTGGGATCGGAACTCGGATCGGCACGCAGAGCTGCTGGTTGGCCGCTACCGGGAAGGCGCGACACCGCTGCACTGGGGGGCGCAGCGGAATCACCCGAACGTAATCGCGTGGTTGCTGAAGCAGGGCGCCGATCCCACCGCACGGACGAAGACCAACAAGCTCACGCCGCTGCACCTCGCCGCGATGTACGGCGGCCCGGAGGGCGTCGCGCAATTGCTGCAATCATCCGGCATCGACCCGAACGCGAAGGACGGGACTGGCATGACTGCGCTCCACTACGCGGCAAGCGTAAGTCCACTCGAAACAGTGGACCTGCTGATCCAAGACGAGCGGGTCACCGCCGACCAAACCGACGATCGCGGCATGATGGCCCTGCACTACGCGGTGAACCGCGGCGAAGTCACCATCGTCGAACGCGTCTTGGCGAAGAGCGGCGCGTTCGTGAACGCCCCGATGCCTGGCGGTTGGACGGCGCTGCACCTCGCTGCCTGTAAGAATATGCTCAAAATCGTCGACGCGCTGCTGTCACAGCCAGGCATCGAGCGCGATCGGTGGGACGACCGCGAGCAGCTACCGATCGAGTTGACGACCAATCCGGAAGTGCTCGCACGGTTCGTGGCCGCCGGCAGCCCGCCGCCGCTGTGGTCAGCCGAGATCGACACGACGGGCGGGTTGCCGAAGCTGCGGCGTTTGGACGGAGCGGAGCTGCGCGCGCGAATCGCGGCGGAGCTGCGTCCGGATCCCGCCACGCTCGAGTGGCCGCTCCGTCCGCTCCTCGCCGGTCCGTGGGAGCCTCTGGCCCGAGAGGCGGCGATCGAGGTCTTGGCGCGCGCCGTGACGGAGCTGCCCCTCAATTTCGGAGCGACCTTCACGGCGATTGACGCCGTCCGTCGTCTGCCGCTCCACTTCTACCGCGACGTCACGCTATACGAGGCGCGTGTGCTCCGTGGCGACACGCCGGCTGGGCTCCTCACCATTCTCGAACACGAATCCGCCATCGTCGTCCTCACCGGTACGTCGCCGCCGATTCACGCGATGAACGCCAAGGGGTTGCTCCAGCTCGACAAGCCAGAATCGATGGTCGACTACCTGCGCTTCTTCTGTGCCGCGGTCCATGGCGAGAAAGGGCCGTTCACACTGATCGAGAAGTCCGACGCGCTGGTCTTCAACAGTGACGTGCCACCCGACGATCGCCGGCGTGTCGAAGCCATGGCTCGGCCCTGCGAACTGATCGGGCTGGGCCAGACCGGAGGCAAGCAGCTCAGCGCAGTGGTTCAGCACGACGCGTCGCTGTTTGAAGTCCAGTTCGACGTCGATCCGAAGGGCCCGGTCGTGATGCTAGATGACCGCCCACTCGTCACCAATCTGCCGGTCGACACGGAACATTTCTTCAAGCGCGTACGGACACCCGCCGGCCCGCCACTCGTACTGATGACGGCATTAGGTGGCTAGAGTCGCAGTCAACCGGCACGAGCGACCACCAAGAAGTGCCCGCGTTAAACAGCGCGTCCGATGGCGATGAGAGGTTGTCGGACTAGGTGATGGCGCTGGTGGCAATGTTGCACTACCAGTTCGCATCTGCGGGCATCGAGTGCGAAGAGCACACTCGGTTTGTGCATTACTTCAACTTTCCGCCGGACACGCTGGACGCGATTTACGTACCGGCCATCTGGCGGCTCATTGATTGTCACAGGGGACTCGACAGTTCCCGAGCCGTCAACCCTCTAGGCGCGTCTCCGCGTCGCGGAAGTAGAACCATACTTGATCGACTCCCATCTAGTCCATTCGACAATGGTCTAAACGGACATGGTGTCATGTCTACCAAGGACAGACGGTCCCCTCGGACCGAAAGCGACCCTATCAACAAAGGAGGCAGCTCGCCCAGCTGGGAAGTTTCGCCGCCGTCGTTGGTTCGCAGATTTTGGAGCAGCGGGAAATTGCTTTTCGCCGATGATTCGACCATCGCCCCTGTTGGTTGCGCCGGGGGACAACTGTTGAGCAATATCTTGTTCCGCTTGATATCAGCCAAGTGGCGCGGCTGTCAGCAGGACTCGAGAGGTCTTTCAATCCACGAGCACGGACTGCCAACTCCACTCTCTCTCAAGAGTGGCTCATGGGCGGAAATAGACGAAAATACTGTCGATTGCATGAGTTGACGGCGCCTGCCAGCGCAGCATCCAGTATCAAATGTAAACTTGCTAAAACAAGTTGACACCCACTCCCTACCGCTCTATTATTGCTCAAGTGCAGATGCAAGTTTACAAGTGCACTGAGGCTGACATGGCCGTTTACGGATATACCCGAGTGAGTACCGGCAGACAGGCTGAGGAGGGCGAAAGTCTGGGCGCCCAGCAACGCACCATCGAGGGGTACGCCATGATGCATGGTCTCACCATCGACCATGTCTTCGTGGAACGCGGCGTGTCGGGTTCCAAAAAACTCACCGACCGTCCGGAGGGAGCAAAGCTACTCGCCGGCCTGCAACCCGGAGATGTAGTGCTTACCCCGAAGTTAGACCGGATGTTCCGATCAGCGCTCGATGCCCTTGATGTCCTTGCTCAACTCCAGAAAATCGGCATCGCTCTCCACATGATCGATCTTGGAGGAGATGTGACCGGCAATGGGATCTCTAAGCTCGTGTTCACAATCCTATCGGCCGTTGCAGAAGCCGAGCGTGATCGCATTAGGGACCGTATTCGCGACGTAAAGACTGACCAGCGCAATCGCAGTCGCTACTTGGGAGGAAAAGTGCCTTTCGGATGGATCGTGGGTGCTGATGGCGGACTTATCAAAAATGAAGAGGAGCATCAGGCGATTTTACGGATGAAAGAGTTACGTGCCGCTGGGAACTCTCTCAGGACGATCGCCACCTCGCTTTCCGAGCACGGCTTCGATCTTTCCCATGCCGGCGTCAAAAAGATACTCAACGCCGCTGGCCTTTGAAGGACTCTTCAGGGAAGGGCTCTTCAGGGCTTTAGATTGGCCAATTGATTGCGTCGAACTCCTTCTGCATACGTTTGGCGTATTGTGGCTCGATTTGCTTTGCATACGAGAGGAGGCCTTGGCAGGTAGTTTTGCAGGCCCGCGATTGCTGTAAACTTGCGTGCATTTGCGTGGGCAGCAACGTCACGCTTGCAATGATGCAAATGAAGGCGTAAAGACTGCTTAAATTCTCGACGCAAGCGCGGACGGTCGCCGTCGACGGCTAATCCGACCACGAGCTTCCTCGCGCCGGGAGGACTGACCGTAGTCTTCGCAGTGTTGGGTGAGAAACCATGAGTCCGCAGCTCGCGGTAGATCTTCGTGATCAAAACACCGGCGTCCTTCCTCGTGTACTTCGGTCCAGTAGTCGAGAAGAACATATCATCGGCGTAGCGTGTGTAGATCAACCCCTCACTCTCGGCGAGTGTTTGAAATCGCTCATCCATCGCACGCACGCTCAGATTTGCGAGCATCGGACTTGTCGGTGCCCCTTGCGGAAGGTGTCCCATCTTCGATGTTTGATAGGAAGGGATTTTCTCATAGCGACTCCGATGCGACCACCAGCGGAAACGCGATCGAAACGCACTCGAGGGGCCCTTTCGTGTGCAGAGACGAGCCATTTCGAAACTGACGAGTTCTTGGAAGCCGAATTGTTCATGGAACACGCGATACGCCGCGATTTCAGAGATCGATTCGAAAAAGTTGCAAATGTCCACCTTAATGAGCCAGCGAGATCCAACGTGAGGTTCGGCAGCGTCCAAGATGCTGCTTTCCGGTGCAAAAGCCGTGCTCGCGGCATGAGGCGACCCATGATTCAGAACTTGGTCTACTAACCACCGCTGGAGCTGCATGAGCGGCGGAGGTGGTACGCAGATCGTCCGGAAGCCCGATTTTACATTGCGCTTTCGGACTGTAAAGATGCTGTACGGATCGTATCTCCGCTCAATGAGCTCGCGCAGATACTGATAAGGAGCTCCTGAGAGATGGGCCAGATGCCCCAAAGAGAAGATGGGAGGTACGTTGGGGTTCTTTGCAATGACGATCTTGCCGACCTTGATCGCTGCATCAACGATCGATGGGTCAACTCCAGCCTTGCTTGCCGCTGCACGATAGATGTGAGGACGCCACTTGCCCATCTACTTTGACACCCGTAGGGTGAGATACATCGCGGTGAAGCCAGTAGACTCCACCGTGAGCGGCAGCGTGATGTAACTTACGCCTCAAGCGACCGCTAAACCACAGAGCAGCAGCAATCTGCGCCCCGCACTCCCGAAGGAGTCCTGCTTCTGGCCGAAGCCAGGTTGAACTAGACGAGGTTATGTGGCGTCCTCAAGGACTGAGGATAATATAGTGCGTTGGAACCAGGCAATCTTGATGGCTGACGAACTTCACCTGCCTTCCGCGCGTATTCCAACTCTCGATGTCCGCCATCCGTCAAGCGTCCTAGCGCATCTGTCCAACCGGCTCGGATCGACAGGTCCTGCATCCTTGTTACTTCGTTGATGGACAGCCCAGTTTTTCGTGAGATGGCCACAGCAGTACGAGGTGGCCGGGCCGATGCAGCGAGAAACAGAAGCGTTCTGCGGAGGTTTTCACGCTTCACTTGCCGCCGCACCGCCGCCGCCAAACGTTTCTGTCTCAATCGCTCGAGTTTCTGCGAGTCGATCTCGGCGTCGCGATCTGTCTCCTCGAATCGATCTCTGGTAACCCGCTCGCGGAAAAGTGGGCGCCAATTATCGGTGGCCTTGAAGAGCAATCGGGGAACATTGTTTGGGATCGAGTGAGCGAACGCTATTAAGCAGGCAGTTCCGCAGTACCCGAGAGACTCTTGAGGATCAGGCCCCATCGGATCGTAGCGCAGACACAGATCCCTTATTTGCTGGGCTTCCCACGGCTGGAACGCCGAGTCGATTGTCGGACAAGAGAGACAATATCGCACTCGCGGGCCAGACGGGTGACTTCTTACCGCTTTTTCGCCGAGATCGGTTGCTGTGAATGCGACGATCTCGAATCGCAGCCGGCGATACGAGTGCCAGCTCCGAAGCGTTGCCGTTCGCCACGCCGCCTGTAGCCAGTCAGTCGTTCGGTCGCCTGAACCGATGAAGTCTGTCACCTGTACAAAGCGCCTCACTTTGCCCTCGATACACTTTTCAACGGTGGGGTGAAACAAAGCCTTTGGATGTTCCTTACAAAATTGCGATAGGAACTGGGCGATTATGCCTTCGCTGCCGACCTTCGGATCGTAATCAAACTTTGGAACCACGGGCCCAGATGCGGCCCCATACGCCGTCTTTGGAGACTTCGGTCTCTGTTTGTACAGCCGCTGGGTCTTGCCACCTGGATGCTTCTGCTCTCGCTCTACAAATAGCGCAATCCGATCCTCTGTCTCTGATAGCAGTTCGATCAGCTTCTGACCGAGGCTAGCTTTCAGTTCTGTATCGGAAACGAAGCGGAGACTTTCTGCCAGACGCTGAGCCAAAGGTAGGTCAGCAGCCAAAAATTGGGAGAGCCATGCAGTTTTGGTGGATGTTCTCAGCGTGAATGCCATGTGGAATTGCCCTTATGTACTCGATTTTTCCCCGCCTGGTCCGATCTCACTTCACGACTCGACCCCGACGGCGGAGCCAAAGAATGTTGAATGCTGTATTTGCATTTTCAGTCGGAGAGCTGAACCGACTGAAGAAGCGAAGTCACATCCTGAAGACTCTTAGCGACCTCATCATAGACCCGGTCTAGCGCCAGGCCCCAGCCATTCTTGAACTTGGCAGGGTCGATGCCGAATGCCTCCAGGTTGAGCTTTTGCGATTTGGGATCGCCCACCGAGGAGGAGGCATGGACATCAGCCATCCGCAACCCGTTCAAGGCAAAGATGGGGTTGTAAAGATCGAGGCGAGTATCTTTATCCCACTTCTTCACAACGAGCTCTGCATCGCTGAGGAGGTTCCATCCTTCGTTCTTGGCAACCGTCGCCAGTTGGCATAGGAAGGCTGAAGCTTTGAGCCCTTCCACTTCCTTGATCTGGTTCTTCGTTAGGCGGAGCTTCATCAACAGAGCCCGCAGCGGTGCCGGTTTCAATCCCTCAAACACTGCAAAGATGTCCTTGCAGCGCGAAAGGAACTCGGGATAGGTCATCGTCAGAGGCGCCACATTCCCCAGCCGACCGAGCAAAGGAAAGGTCCACCAGCCTCTGTACCCGATGTCGGCTTCAGATAGGGCGCCAATATCCTCGGCGGTGAATGGCAACCCTGCAACATCGCAGATCGCTTCGAGAGATTTCGTGAGGGCAAGATAGCCCTTAACTATGTCCCGCGCTCGAAGCCCTATATTGCGCATTTCAGCATCCGTTTCGGGCACCGCTACAGAGTTCTTCTTAATCGCGTATCCGGCATAGTGCTTGATGACTGGAAACTGCGCGCCTTCGTACAGCTTGCGCAGCTCGATGGCGATGTGGTCTCTGCCCACCCGTCTGCAATAGGAAACGCTCCACCACGTCCCGTTTCCCACCATACCGGTTTGCGGATGGATATCGAACTCTGGCCGGTTTTCGTAGGCCAGAAGAACTTCATCCCGCACGTATGCTTCTTCCATAAACCCAAAGCCGCCCATAATCCCCGACCCGACAATCGGGCCATCGTGGTCCGGCCATTCGATCTCTTGGTCCGAATCGAGTGCCTTCAACGGCTGCATGACGAGCCGGGTACACCACGTGTCTGACCATTGGTTTCCTTCTTCAATATTCTGAACGCGCTTGAGCCAAATTTCACGGCCCTTCAGTTCGGCGTTGAGCCCCTCCTGTTTTCCAACCACTGAATCAAACGCCGGATCGCCGGTGGAGTATCGCCCCTCCCATTGCGTGGCGAGCGCGACGCAATCATTGCCGAGCAAGTAGTCTTCAAGGTATTCACGGAGAATCTCAACGCGAGCTGCGCTGGTCTGTTTCGGTACTTCATAAATCGACAGGGGGATTACCCGGAGGACATCGTAAGCGGGCACCGAGAGATCGTGCCAGACCATAATCGGGTCCGTTTGGGCAGTCTGTTTCGGAAGAATAGCTGGCGACAGACCGTAATGCTGCAAAATCCCATTGAATGGCAGCAAAATGTGCCGATCATGCACATGCCAAGATTCAACGAGTGCTTGATACCGCTTATGATCGGGTCGCCGCGACTCGACCCAGAATGCCCCTGTTGGATTTCCTCCTGCGGGATCGTAGATCTGTTGTCCTTTCAGATCTGAGATTCCGTGGCCCATTCCTCCGGGTCGTGTGAGACACTGGTCGGCTTCGGCCGCCGGAACCATCGCGGTATAGAGAAGCCTGGTGCCGGGAAAACCGTTCACCGGCTCGCTGCTGATCTCTCCGATAGTGACGTACTCAGATGAATCGCTCAGATAAGGGGCCGTCAGATGAGCCAGCGATGCGGGCCAGAAGTTCTCGTCAATCTGGGACATGAAATGACTGTAGACGGTCGGCGAAGGCCTCTTCAAGCGAAAATGGTGAAATCGCGTCTACAGCTGGTCGTTGGGTCGGCAGATGCCGGAAAATAGAATTATGGCGCCTAATGAACTTCGCGTATGACATATCCAGAGACGCGCATCGAACAATCGCCGGGTTCGCATTACAGAATCCCGGTGTCGCGCTCTACGACCTCAATCAGCAGCTCCGTGGTCGGCAATGCTAATGGGTTTGTTTCACTAAACCGAAAAGTCGGCTTATCGGAAGTGAGCAGAGACGGCTCGATCGGTCACTCCCGTAAGACGAGGTTATATGAAACGGGAAGCAAACCTGAGAATCATGGCTCTGTCTATTTCTTCCTCTGCCCGCCATAGGCGTGCTAATAGACTTTCATATGTTTTTCGACGCATTCCTCTCGGCCTGTCAGGTAAGTCATGGGTTATGTTTCCCGTTCCTCCCAACCGCACATGCAATTTTTGAGCTTGGCTATAAGCACGGTCTCTGGGCTGGGTCCAATGCCGCTGCCGCTCCCGCCATCAAATACCCCTCGAATGAGTGTGCTAAACTGCCGCCCTATGAAAGTCCTTGCTGCGCTTCTGATCTGTCTATGTTCGCTGGGTGCCTCGGGACAGGTTCACGTACGCGCCGACACCACTAAAAGAGGGTCGTATCGTCCCTCGCACTATCAAACGAACCCCGATCACACGCAGCGAAACAATTACTCCGCTAAAGGCAATGTCAATCCGTTCACCGGGAAAAAGGGGACGCGTAGGGTGTCGCGATGAGACAACTGCTTCTAACTCTTTCGTTGCTCTCGTGCTTTGTTGCAGTCGCAGCACACACGCAGACAAAGCCCGCTGCGCTCCTCTTGTTTGGTGGCGAAGATCACAAAACCTTCCTCGGGTGTCTCAACTGTGTCGATACCTCAGAGGTCTCGGTGTGTAACGAATACGGCAAGTACGGCTCGGAATACAACTCGCTGAGCATCTGGAATGAGTACGGAACCTACGGATCCGAATACAACTCCTATAGCCCATGGAACGAATACAGCAACGACGCCCCTATCATTGTCGATAAAGACGGGCACTCCTACGGCTACTTCAGCGCAAACAGCTACCATCGCGACCGAACGCGAATCAGCTGGCTCGTGAAAGCCTTGGATTTAGAGGCTAAAAAACACCAGCGTGCCGCCACGCGTGCATTGATCTGTTCCGATTAGGAAACCTATTCCAAGGTTAAGCAACAATCGTCTTTTGGTTCCCCTGTGTCACGCAGTGTTGCGTCCACTTTCAAAACCGGTTGAGTTCTCCAGGATCCGCAGATTAACCAAAAAAATATGAATCTCAAAATGCATTTCCCCTCGGCTACAATCTCCGAATAATGCGATTATTGGTTTTCGTCGGGGCGGCCAGGGATACACATCGGCACTGATCCAATTGCTGGCAGAGGCCGAGGCTGGAACGATCAACAACTGGCTCCGGCAACACAGGTCCCAGTGAAAGTTGTGTCTAGTCTAGGAACATGACCGTCAAAAAACAGCAGATCAAACCATCTGCCAAGAAGCGGTTTACCGTCGGCGCAGAAGTCCGCATCAGGATGCCAGGAATCAACGGAGTCGTCGCGCAGTTCGATACGACGCCGACCGTGATGGGAGAATACTGGCATGCCGTGCGCACCGACCGCGGCGACCGCAGAGAACCCGGATCGAACCTCGAACTCGTCCCGGTCCCGGCGACGAACGGTCCGCCCCGCGGAGTCGCCGCCAACGGTGACCGATCCCAAGCTATTGCCTCCTGACCAAGCTCTTTCGCTGTTGCGCACGCAACTACGACTGACCGTCGAACAACTCCACCATTACGACCCGATGTCGACGCATGGCAACGGGTCACGCTGAAGATCGTGGAGCGTATCAGTTCCACAACCCGCGCGAATGCGCGCCCTTAGACGACTAGCCGTAGGTTTTCAGCAAGCGGCGCTTTGGCTGAGAAGGACAATTCATAATCAACCCCCTGTCCCTTTTCCAAAGGTTCGCCGCCAACGCCCGTTATTTTGCTGATAACGACGGGCCCTTCCTCTGGCTGGATGAGGATAAAACTCGGCTTGATATGCACAATGTTTCCTGCGAACCGCAGCTTGCTTCCCGTTGCATGGTCACGCGGCACGAATTGACGCCGGGTTCGTTCTTCATCTGAGAAGTTCAGCTCTTTTGCATCGTCCCACAGTTTTTGTGCCTCGGCATACTTCCCGTCGATGTAGAGAAGGCCACCGTATAAACCGATGAATGATGCATCTGTTTCTCCATCGGTTCGACAAACGGAAAGAGTTGCGGCTGATTTCTTGAATGTCTCGCCCGTCTCCAGCATTGCTCGTGTGTACTCCACATAGGCCCTGACTTGTGTGAAATCAC
Organism: uncultured Acidobacteriaceae bacterium; assembly: GCA_963838555.1. Taxonomy (GTDB): domain Bacteria; phylum Acidobacteriota; class Terriglobia; order Terriglobales; family Acidobacteriaceae; genus Edaphobacter. The sequence goes on from CAWIRK010000002.1 coordinate 19,266, forward strand.
TCATGATGATGGGGTGAAGGATTTCAATAGTTTTCAGAGGAACGCCCTGATCGCGATAAGCTCGCGCAAGCAAATATCTGGCTATGGGGCTGGCCGAATCGGATTCGACGGCCTGCCGTAATTTACTGAGACGTGCCGGTTGGTCGCCTAAATCCTTCCTGCACTTCGGACGACGTGATGAGCAGTGACGCTCTCTCGCTGACAACCTTCAGTCCTTGTGAAATTACGGTTTCGGCCTTTTCCAAATACTCTGTGGCTTCATCATCGGAAATCTTCGGGCGGCGCGACCAATCCAGATAGAGCATCGCTAGGCCGGAATGTCCATATGAATCGGACTCTTTGGCCGCCATACAGAACCGAAATTCACGTTCAGCATGAACGAGACGTTTCCGTGCAACCTCACTGTTTGTGTCAGCCATCGCGAGTTCTGCCAGCACTAAACCGCGGGTGTGATGCAGTGAACGAATATTATTTGTCTTGTCTTTTGCGATAGCATCGTCGATCTGAGTCAAAGCCAACGCATAATTTCTTTCGCGAATGAGCATACGTGCGAAGTGCTGGAGCACAAATACGTTGTCCGGGTCGCGTCGCGCCGCCGTCTCAAAGAACTTCACCTTAGCTGCCGTGCTGCTGAACGAATCAACAATTTCGTCCGACCGTATGAACAGCTCGAACACTTTCCTATCAAGGCGATACGACAAGTTCAGCTTCTCCATAGCCTTTTGGAGAAGGTGTTCCTTGAGCTCACGCGTGCCGCATTTCCTCCAGACGATTTGCGCAATGATCTGATGACGCGCACGGGCTGCGTATTGCCCTCTTACGATATTCGTTTCGATGTATTCAACGAGACCTTCAAGATTGGTTCCCACATCCTGGTAAAGGGACTGGATTGGGTAGCCGAGTACCGCTTCCAAGACTTCGTCGCGGATCAACATGCCGTGCTGGTAGAAGCAACACACCAAGAGGTAAACGTCACGCGAGATGGACGGAGAATTTTGGTCGTCGATACTCCGATACTCTCCTTCGATGATCGAATCGAATCCGACGCCTTCGCCAGCCATCGCTTCGCGCATCGCTACGAGAAGTTGCTTTTCATGCTTGTTTTTGACGATTGCAAACTGAAACTCTCTATCAAGCTCCGCGAGCTTATCGAGGCAGCTTTCTGCGCCGAGGAAGTCCAGGAGCCGATTTATTTCGTCATCGGAAAGCGGGTCAATCTCAAACTCTTTCGCTTTGAACCGTGTTTTGGGCGAAAGCCAGTCATTCCGTCTCACACCGATAACGAAGAGAATGTTGTTCTTGGCTCCTTTGCGCTGAGCAATAGCAGCCTGAATGTTCCCGGAATGGTCTCGCGCCTGGTCGACGATGAAATAACAATCGACATCGGGGAACAGACTAGAGGCGAAGGCGATATCCCCCTCAGTAACCTCCGCACCTTCGCGAAGCATGAAGACTGGCCCAATCCCACCATCGACGATGCGGAGTGCCTGCGCCATCATTATGGTCGTTGTGCCGTAGCCTGCAGGTGCGGTGAGGACCGCAGCCATATTTTTAGACTTCGGATTGGTGCTGAATTCCAGCGTCCACTCCCACAACTCGTCCTCGACATCCCGCCTGAATCTGTGGTTCTGTGCGATGAGAGACCAGTTTGGCCTTGAGCCTCGCAGAAATTCTTTCGTATTGGGCACGTCCGTCACGTTCTCATCGTTGACGTAGACCCACGATTCCATCAGCCTGAGCATAGATGCAGGAGCTGCGTCATAATGCTCACGAAGATGTTGAGGAATTTTGTTGCGTAATACGTTGACCGTATCCGGCTCTGGGCGGCGGTCAGCCATCTCGCCTTCCACAAGCGCGTGAAAATCCGGCAAAGACATGACAAGCGTCTCTACACGCCGCACCTCTTTATGAAGTTCTATATCGAGCGGATCGGCATACGGATCGATCCTGTAAGCCATCGGAGTTTGAGACGGCGAAAACTCCCTCGTCAGCTCTTCAATTATCAACTGCCAATTCGGGTCGCGACCGGAATAGCCAACGTAGAGCAGCGTAGAAACGGCGGCATCGAACCTAAGCCGTTCCCATACCATCTCGCGTTTTTCTTTGTAATGCGTGTAGTCTGTCTGGGTAATGACGATTGGAGACGAGCAGGGAGGGTAGGGCGAGCCGTGCAAGTGATACACGGGAACATCGGTCAAGGTATCCGTGTACCGCATATCAGCCGTGACAGCTATGGGCACGGGCCTTTGGGGAGGATTCGCATTTATTTTGTAAGCCCTCTCCAGTCCCATGTCGTAGTTCGTCGTGAATACCGATCTCCACCGGAATGTGGTCAGCCACTGAACATGCTCGTCGGGTTCAAGCTTGTCCAAAGCGTTTCGGACGAATGCATCGAGTGCGGCCCGGGAGTTCTTGACCTCCGCATATTGAGAAACGCGCGGTAAATCTGTGGCGGTGATTCCAAGCTTGAAATGCGCAATCAGATCCTCGGAAAGCTTGGCGCCATCAGGTGCTGGCGTACCGTCGGGCCGCTTATAGTGGCCGCCTATCCCTGCACCGAGAAACAGAACGCAGCTTCCGCGCTCCAAAGCCTGTCTCAGACCGAGAGGTAGTTTCGCAATTGGTGCAGCTCCAGAAGTCGCCAATCCGTCCTGCTTTCGAGCTTGCCGGAATGGCTGCGTCCGGTATGCTCACTTTCAGTATCGACAATTATCTCAATAGGATAACGCGGGACCTGAAAGGGAATCAGGATCGCTTTTATGGAAGTCGAGCACGTCCAAGGATGCTCTCCAGTAGAAAATCGTATTGCGCGTTCCAGTATCGGAAGGACACAAGCACGCGGTGCTTTCGAGGCTGAGACGCAAAGAGTGGCATGGATCAGGTCTTTCAGTATAAGCCGCGAATCAAAACCGATATCCGTCAGGTATTCTCAGGCGCAACTGTACTCTTGTTCAGTCCAGGCGCGAGTTAACAAGTGCACCGGGGTCGTAATGGCAGTTTACGGATACATCCGAGTAAGTATGGGCAGACAGGCTGAAGAAGGCGAGAGCCTCGGAGCTCAGCAACGCACCATCGAAGGGTTACGCGATGATGCACGGCTTCACCATCGATCACGTGTTTGTGGAGCGCGGGGTCTCAGGCTCCAAGAAGCTCACAGACCGGTGAGAAGGGGCCAAGCTCTTGGCGATCCTAAAGGTTGGAGATGTGGTACTCACTCCAAAGCTGGATCGAATGTTCCTCTGCACTCGACGCCCTTGATGTCTTAGCTCAACTGCAGCGTACCGGCACCTCGCTTCACATGATTGACCTTGGTGGCGACGTGACTGGCAGAGGTATTTCCAAGTTCGTATTTACGATCCTTTCAGCTGTCGCAGAATCAGAGCGTGACCGCATCCGGGAACGCATTCGCGACGTAAAAACAGATCAGCGCAATCGGAGCCGATATTTGGGCGGCAAAGTGCCGTTTGGTTGGACTGCGGACGGTGTTCTAGTTAGCCGATGGCGTACAGGTTTCTCGTGTGGTTGTGGACGAGTCTGATTGCTTGGCAGAAGACATGGAACCTCACAACCTTGTTCGCCGTCCGCGGAAAGAAAATGGGGGTAAAACGGCTATGGGAAATCTGTAGGGGGCTTCTGCGCCCTCACGACCGGAGTCATGTCGTCGGATGCGCGCATGAAAGAGCTGCGCAGCGCTGGGCATTCGCTGAGGTCTTGCCGCGGACAGTTTTAATCTCTCGCACGCCGGAGTGAAGAAGATACTTCTCTCTGCCGGCCACTGATCGGCCGAAATCATTCGCAGTTGCCCCATAATTCGGGACTTATCTCAGAAGGAGAGGCGACAGATCGTCGCTTTGTCAGATTTGAGCAGGACTATCAGAAGTTTTCTATCTGCCAAACGTTTTTGGGACCGCCAGCTTCAGTAATGGCGAGCAGTCGCCCATCCGGTGACGCCATCGCACCCCAGACTTCGGGGTTACCGGAACTGAGCAGGACAGACGCTTTCCCATCCAGCGTGACCCTTAGCAATGCACTCTCCCGTTCAAAGTTATGCCAGGAAACCAGGAGGCTCTTTCCATCAGCAGACCAGCCAACTCCCCCCAATTCGTTCCATCCTTCGACGACCAGAACACGCGTTTTCCCCGTAGATGTGGAGCGCAGATAAATCTTTCCGTCGTTGGCACCGAAAACGATGATGGCTCGTTCCGAACCGTCGGGAGACAAGGACCAATTGCAGTCGGGATCGACTTGTGGAGGATCTGGACTTTTCCCCGTCCTGACGTCGAACCGGAAGGTTTCCGCAGTTTTCCCCTTGGTGATGCTGTAAAGACAGATGTTTGACGGCAAGCGCGAACAATGCATATTCCAGATACGGACGTCCTTGAGAACGAACCGAGCAGGACCACCTCCTATTGGAATGGCGAAAATGGAGGAGGGGGTCTCAGGACCGGGGGATTTAGGAGTGGAAATATACAAGATCTCCGAACCGTCGGGCGTCACTCGGGGTTGTGAGAGCTGGTCCGCGCTGCTCGCCAGACTTTCCGGCATTGGCTGATCGATGGCCTGCTTGAATATCTCTCGCGTACCGTTTCGATCTGAAGTAAACAGGACTGCCTTGCTGTCCGGTGTCCATGCAGAGGTGTCGTTTTCATTCTCATCAAGCGTCAGTCGTCTGTTCGCAAGCAAATGCGAGCCGTCGGTCGCCAGCGTATCTACGTACACACTCGGTAACCAATTCCCTCGCAGGAAGATCACTACTTTCCCGTTCGCGCTTCCCGTAACTTGCGAGATCCAACCATGCCCTCCCGTCAGTCGGTGCGGGGGCGAGGAAAACTTTGCGGACTGTTGCAGCGTAGCTGCCCACAGGCTTGAGTCGTGCTGATGTTGGGTGGATCCAAATGCATAAATAATGCGCCCATCCGGCAGCCAATGCAGCGCAGGACTTAAACGATTATCTGAAAGGAGGATCTCAGCACTTGCCTTCTGCCATTCATTCAGTTCGATAGAACTCGTCCGCGCGTTCCACGCCCAATTTGATCTGATGTAAGCGATTCGTTTGCCATCCGGAGACCAGGTTGGCGATCCCAGCTGTGAGTGATCAGAGTCGGGGGCTGTCACTCGGACCTGATCTGTTCCGTCGGAACGCATGACCCACTCTTCTCGACCCCACAGTCCGTCGTAGGTCAAGTCACCTCGCCGGAATGCAATATGAACTCCATCGGGCGAAAACGATCCTCCAGACGCGTCATCTGCCAATTGACGGGGCGAACCTCCGAACACCGATACGCTCCACAAACTCGCCCTCCCGCCTCGTTCAGCGCGAGTAACGAGTAAGGAAGATCCTTCTGGAGACCAGTCATCTATGCGGGTCGCGAAGTTTAGCGGCAAGGAGACGGTGTGGGTTTCGCCGGTGCGAGTCAGTTTCAGGTAGACACCCGTGCTGTCCGCGAAGGCAAGGTACTTGCCGTCCGGGGAGATTGCTGCGCTGGTCACACTGTTTTCCAGTGAATTGGCGGTGAGCTGACGTTCCGCCACTTCCGTGCGTCGCCAGGGATACCGCGGCAGCGCCCACACTAGAACGGCAATCACGATCGCTGATGGCACGGCGATGGCGGCCAGGAGACGCAAAGACGATAGTTTGCTTCGCTTCGGTGCGGCTGCGATTCCGAGTCCGGTTTCCGCGGGAGTACCGCTCCCCGGGGCCTTAGTCCGGAATCCATTCGTCAGGACTTCATGATCCTCTTCGAATTTCGATGGGATATTGGCTTCGACCGCGAGCAGACGTTGCTGCTCGTCCACCGTCCCAATTAGCCCGTCTTCCGCAACCTTCACATCGCACAAGAAGCGGTACCCAACCGTGGGTACGGTGGCAATGTAGCGCGGATTCGAAGGGGTCGTCTCCGAGGACTCGGCGCAGCAGGGCAATGCTGCGCGTCAGCGAGTTCTCGGATACAGAGGTTTCATTCCAGACCGCATCGAGCAACTCGTCCTTCGTTATGGCTCTATGCGGGTTGCTTAACAAGACCAGCAGAACGCGAAATGCCTTCGGCTCCACGGCGAACGACTCGCCGTTTCTTAATATGTCGAGTTCTCTTTCGCGAACTTCGATGTCCGCAAAGCTGAAAATGAGGCACTTATGTCGCATCATAAAAAACATCAGGCACCCCCATCATGACTATGCCCGCAAGGTAAGCGGAGAGTTCACCCAGCCAACCAGGCTGAGGTGATCTCCGGTGACAACTTTGAACTGGCTTGCAACAGCGAGTCTTTCAGCGGCCCTGTGTCCAGTCCTTTTTATGCCGAACCGCACTGCCCGGGAAACGTGGCCAGTATACGCCCGCGTTTTGTCGAGCGTTCCATCGTTATTGTGCCGGTGATGTTGAACGCTTCCGGTCCCTATGACTTTGTACTGGACACGGGGCAACAGATTACAGCCATCGATCCGAGGCTGGCCTCAGAATTGGGGCTGAGGTTGCAAGGCTCAGCTGGAGTGACGGGCGCTGGCTTCTTCACTCGCGCTTCGTTCGCTCTGCCTGAATCGTTGCAGGCGGGCGATCATGTTCTGAAGAACCCGCTTCTTTTAGTCCATCCGCTGGGCCAGATACAGACGTCCGACCCGCGCGTCCGGGGGATTCTTGGCGAGAATTTCCTGCAACGTTTCGACCTGCTCATCGACTATGCGCATGGCGTCGTCTGCCTGGATGATACAAAGCAGTTGCAGGAAAAGGTGAAGGGCGAGCGCATTGCACTGGTATCGCCATCGCATCCAGAACACAATCTACCGTTTACCCAGCCTCTGATTATTCCGGTGCGTGTCGATGGCATCGGCGAGAGGCCGCTGCGTCTGCAATTGGATTCGGGTATCAATGCCCCGCTGTTGTTCGATGCGAAGAAACTGCACCCAGTGACGCTCGCAACGCCCCTGCGCGGCAAGGGCACGGATGGAGCAGTTCACGCTTACGCTGTCCTGCCACCACAGGACATACAGGTGGGGCTGCACTTCTTGCATCAGATTCTCCTTCGTGGCGCCGACAGCGGCAGGCAAAGACTGTCCAAGCACCGAGATCGACGGAGTGTTGCCGACTGTGCTGTTTCAGCGAGTCTTCATAAGCTCCGCAGATCATTTTGCTGTTCTTGAGCCTTGGTAGACACGTTGGACCGATGTCTTCTAACAATCGATGGGTTTGTATTAGCCAAAGGAGGTTTTATGAAAATCATGAAGAGCCTCAGCGCGGGAGTCCTTGTATTGGCTGTCGCGCACGTCATTCCCGCTCACGCGCAAAACTATTGTTCAGAGCGTACGTTGTTTGGAAGGTATAGCTCCGTCTTCCACGGCCAGATTCTGACTGGCCCGCTCGCCGGCCTGGTCAACGGCATCACTTTGGAAATCTTTGACGGCTACGGACACTTCACCTCGTTCGATCACGTAGTTATTAACGGAGTGCAGCCAACGGTGGAGTGGAGGGAGAGCTCTGGGACCTACACTGTGAATCCCGATTGCACGGGAAAAAAGGTCGTCACGTTCCTGAACAATCAGCCTTCACCAAGAATTACTTATTTCGTAATCACGAAATCGGGGGAACCAAATAAATACTGTGGGTGGAAACGATGGAGCCGCCCTCTCAGGTGTGTACATTCGAAGCTCTGATGGTGATCACGATAATCATTGACCTAAATGTTGGGAGCATCGCACCGGAGGCTATAAGTGCGGATTCGTTGGGCGAAGTCGAGTGGGCATCAATCTTGAAGGGGCTGGCGTCGGATTGGGGCTATCGCTTCATCGCTCGCGTGGACGAAGCCATCGAACAGATTTCTCAAGACCCTACACTCGCTGGCTAAAACGGAATGTCGTCGTCGCTTATTTCTATGTCGCTTACTTCGGGCTTCGGCTCCTCGATACGAAGGTCGAGCAAAATCCGGGCCGACTGATCGAGAAATTCATCCCTGTCCATAAAGATAATGTGGCGGCGCTGGCCGGCATCAAGCTTCTCGACGAGAAACGTCCGCGCGCCTCTGGTTATCTCCCCTGCGGATATCAGGAACAGGTGGTCGAGCAGAACCTTGCGATTGGCTTCCGGGTCGAAAATCGGGTGGTCCATGGCCATACGGGCCTGTGTGAGAACAGTAGCGACGTTGTGGCTTCCGCCCGTTCCGCTGGAATCGATCTTGTCCTTCTTGACCTGTGCGCAGAAGTAGATCCAATGGCTGGTCGGCAACCGAAACTTCATCCATAGATCTTTACCGAATTCCAGCGCCTTTTCCTTATGGCCAGTGGCACTGACGCGACTGAAACCGAGACGCTGGAACAGGGGGACGAGCATTTTCTCGATGAATTCATCCTCGCTGGCCGTGTCGAGGAAGGCGGCGAGTTTCGCACGCTGGGCAACCTCATCGGCGGATAGGGGCCGCGTCTTTTGCGAAAACGATTCAGTGCTGACGCCTGTGCCGGTGCTTCGGAGATAGCATCGATCATTGTCATCGAGGTAGGCGACTATCCCATAACGCTTTACCAGCTTATTGAAGCTATCGAGGGCTAGGGTCACTTCGGACAGGTGTTGTGGGCCTGTGCTGCTTTTGTTGTTGTAAGCGTCAAAATCGTCGGAATCGAACATCTCTGAGATGACTCGGCAAAGATCATCGGATGGAAGGTCAGAAGATTGTGCTGAGCCCACATTTAGCTCTTTGAGACGATCTGCAGCCCATATTGGGCGTGTTGTTCCGTCGTGCTTGAAGTCAAGTCCGCAACGGGCGAAAAACCTAGTAATGTAGTAGCTGCTCCGGTACGGGAAATGCTCCGCATCCCCGACCACCATCTTCGCGAGTTCTTCGAGCGTGCGTTCGGAGAGTTTCAATCGTAAGAGGCGGGCCGAAATATCGGCAAATGCCCCGACGACATTCTACGTTAGCGACTTACGCAAAAATGAAGGGGGCCGCAATCGCTGACCCCCTTGCATCTGTTCGCGAAGCAGCGTTTCCTTAATCAGGACAAGGCAAACTTCTTCGATTGGGTAACGTCGTATGACCATATAACCTCACTGATCCGATGGACTTGAAATGAACGATGTTAGGTCTGTAGTCAGGAAACGCACGCGCCAATGGCAATTGATGAAGCAACCTCGCAGGTTATGAAACGCTACAATCCGCAATCACAAAGCTACCCATCACCGACCATTCGAATGGTCTCTGGCGCCGAGTCGGGCCATCAATCGTTGCGGCGGGCGCCGGCGACTTGCCGTTGGCTACCATCACGGACAACAATGAGACATTTCAGTGGCTATTGGCCATGGGATTTCCATAACAAAATACTGGAGTCGGTGGGTGGGTTGGCTCTCTAAAGTAGAGACTGGCCGTGGGGCCAGGTACACACGAATACAGTGCGAAGCGGCGGGACTTAGCTGAGGGATCCATCAGTCTTGACAAACGCGCTTCTGTTTACCGATCCAGGCTATCCGATGCGGAAGAACAGTTCGTGGATCCGAGCGTCGTTGCCGACATGGGCAATGTGCTGAACGTTCTCTGGCGTCGTGTACCAACTGGTCGGACTAGTTCCCAACGCCACCGGTACCGCACCTGAAGCGGCGCTGGGCAAGTTGTGCAACCAGGCCTGGTTGGCGCCGATCCGATAAAACAGTTCGTGGATCAACTCGTCACTGCCAACGTAGGCGATGTGCTGAACGTTCTCCGGTGTCGTATACCAGCTGGTCGGACTGGTCTTTGGCGCGACCGGTACCGCGCCCTGCGCGTTGCTGGGCAGGTTATGCTGCCAGCTCTGGTTGGGAGCGATCCGGTAGAACAGCTCGTGGATCCGTGCATCGTTGCCGACATAGGCGATATGCTGAACGTTCTCTGGCGTCGTGTACCAACTAGTCGGACTGGTACCCGGCGCGACTGGTACTGCATTCGGCGCGTTGCTGGGCAGGTTATGCTGCCAGCTCTGGTTGGGAGCGATCCGGTAGAACAGCTCGTGGATCCGTGCATCGTTGCCGACATAGGCGATATGCTGAACGTTCTCTGGCGTCGTGTACCAACTAGTCGGACTGGTACCCGGCGCGACTGGTACTGCATTCGGCGCGTTGCTGGGCAGGTTATGCTGCCAGCTCTGGTTGGGAGCGATCCGGTAGAACAGCTCGTGGATCCGTGCATCGTTGCCGACATAGGCGATGTGCTGAACGTTCTCTGGCGTCGTGTACCAACTGGTCGGACTGGTACCCGGCGCGACTGGTACTGCATTCGGCGCGTTGCTGGGCAGGTTATGCTGCCAGCTCTGGTTGGGAGCGATCCGGTAGAACAGCTCGTGGATCCGTGCATCGTTGCCGACATAGGCGATGTGCTGAACGTTCTCTGGCGTCGTGAACCAACTGGTCGGACTGGTACCCGGCGCGACTGGTACTGCATTCGGCGCGCTGCTGGGCAGGTTATGCTGCCAACTCTGGTTGGGAGCGATCCGGTAGAACAACTCGTGGATCCGTGCATCGTTGCCGACATAGGCGATGTGCTGAACGTTCTCTGGCGTCGTGTACCAACTGGTCGGACTGGTACCCGGCGCGACTGGTACTGCATTCGGCGCGCTGCTGGGCAGGTTATGCTGCCAGTTCGATCCTATGTAGTCGATCTCCACGACGTCTTGCCGGATTGCCACGGAGGTCAGAACCTCGCCAAATGCCACGATATTTCTCGTATCGCCGTTGAGGGGGTCTCCGGTCGTGTTGTTCTGACCGATGGAGAATGCGGTCGAGAAGACGAGCGGTGTAAAACTTGGTATCGAGGTTCCGGGTTCTCCGCTGTTCGGAGCCTCCATGATCCATTCGGCGGTGCGACCATTGAAACTGGCTCCTGTCGGGGGCGCCAGAACCATACTGAAATAATGTCCTCGATCCACATTCCCGAAGATAAGTTCGCCCTGACGCCCCACGCCCTGCTGCGTCACATAGTAAACACCGCAGAATACTTCATCTCCTGGCTCTATTCGAATGTTGTCGATGGGCAGCGCGTATACATAAGCTGGTGAACTGGGCGTAACGAGATTCGCGGGAATGAACCACTCGAACCAAGGAGCGTACGATGCATCGCCACCGCTCGACACGTTCTGATCTACTCCGGCCTGCAGCACGTCGGTCGAGACGTTTGACCCTCCATCTATACCGACCCATGACGACGATTCCCATCCGCCCGAGGTTCCTGGCGGCGTGGACGGCTTGTTAACACTCGGCACACGCCAAATGCCGAACGCGCTACTCCAGGGGCCGCCCGTGATGACACCGCCAGCCCACCTCGACGAGGTGGAGTTCGAGTTGACGGTCTCCCGGCGCCCGGTCAACTCGTGCGTGACCCCGATCCGCGGGACGATCGAAGGTTGAACCTGGTCCTCCGGACGCCAGTCGCGGGAGAGGATCCTTTCGCGGAATGTGCGGGCTCCTGAAGAATCGCTCTCCATCAACCCGGCGAGCACGCTGGAGTGGATCAGCGACGCGATACTCGATGACTTCGCGCCGTTGCCAGGGGTCCACACCTTTGAGAAGACACCGGGCACGTTGGTGGGAACCAGATGAGTGGATGGGTCCAGCTTCATCTCGGACATTAGTTGGTCGAGCTTCCTCTCGAACATCGCTATCTCCTCTAAAGCTGCCGAACGGCCTCAGTTTCGACGAGTATTCCTGCCGCTGCAGATGGTGCGATTGACGCTAACCTAGAAAAGGTTCGGGCGCATAGTAAAAAGGCGACTTTTACCGAAAGACCTCAAATAAATTCTGGCCGGTTCATTTTTTCTGACGAAAGAAGCCGTCCCCAGACAGCTAAGTCGTCTGGTTGCTATTGGCAGATAGGCAGTCGATATAATCGTTGGAGTTCAACCTGACTTGCTTTCTCTCCCTTATCTTGGCCCGGCCAGCGGCCCCATTATCGAAGGCGAGGCTTGTCATGCGCGAACTTTATTCATCTGGGGCTCGTCCCGAACTAAGGCCTTACGTTCGCGCTTTTGCTCAGCGAAAACTAGATCGCGCCAGCGCAGAGATCATAGAGCCGATACCTGCATGTCTAGAGTCGACACTTGACTTTGAATTTGGGGTTTCTCCGGTAGTTGCGTTCGGAGATGGGCGCCGAATTCAGGCTCACTCCGTAAATCTGGTCGGTCCCAGTGCTTATCGCCCAGTCGATCTTCATCTCCGCGGAGGAGTGGAGACGTTCGCGATCTTTTTTCAGCCGTTGGCCTTTTCACAGCTGTTCAGGATTCCGATGGGTAACCTTGTGAATCTTGAGTACAACGCTTGCGATGTCCTGGACTCCGAAATCCAAGAACTGTGGCAAACGATGGCTGAGACGTCTTCTTTCCCTCAGCGGGTGGCAATCGCAGAGGGGTATCTTCTTCGGAAGGCCGCGAATTCTCTAAAAAATACCCCAGTGGTGAATGCGGCGCTTCATATGCTTGCGAGTAGGGGGATCGCACGAATAAGTAATGTCGCGAACCAAAGTTCTTTGGGCCTGCGGCAGTTCGAGCGACGCTTTGTAAGCGAGATCGGCTTAAGCCCGAAACTCTACTCGAAAGTCGCACGCTTTCAGGCGGTTCTTGATGCCAAAGTCAATCGTCAGAATGCCGGTTGGTTGGATCTTGCCTGCGAGTTCGGATATTTCGATCAGGCGCACATGATCAAGGACTTTCAGAATCTGAGCGGGTTATCTCCGGAGTGCCTGATGCTTCGGATTGGCGATATACGGCCGCCTGCTCTGGCGGCAGGTTACGAGGACAGAAGATCAAATCGTGTGTTCGTCTGAAGACGAGGCACGCCGAGCGAGCCGGAAAACATAGCTCCCATGTCGACCAACGCACCGGCTTAGCGGGCGGTCGAGAAGACTCGTAGCCTGTCGGTTTCGCGCTGGATGGAATTTGGCGTCCGCTGAAGGCCAGAAGATGGTCTTGCTCAACGGCGACCCCGCGCATCAGCTCACCTTCCCAGTCCGCCGTCTCGTCGCTGTCACTGGGTAGCCAGTTCCGGAATCTGTTTTCTGAAAAGTCAAAACCTACGAGTCGACCGACTCGGATCAAATCGGCGGCGTACATTCGCTCTTCCAACTCGGAAAGGCCGCTAAACAGAGTCTGATATGTTTTCCGGTGCATTCCCTTTCTCAGGCCGTGGCACTCACGAAAGGATGTTTGACCTGCCACGTCAAACCGCCGCGACAACGCTTCGCCGCCGGCGATATCAATCGTTTTGTGACCGGCTGTTATTTCCTTTTATTAGTTGCTATGGCGGAAAGCAGATTGTTATCAGCTCCCTTCGTTCGCAAGACCTCTCTGCTTGAGTTGGTGAGATCAAAAGATACCCCCCGACTTTCAATCAGCTTAGCAATGCGCGCCGACTCAAGTCCGTTATCTAGCATCGAGTAAATATCGGTCAGATTCAAAGATTTGAGTTTGAAAAATGTGGTGCTTGAGCTGCTTGTTGGTGGTTTCGATGAAAAGGGCGGCCGCATCGTTGACTTAAGTCCTGTACTTTCTTCAGTTTCTGCTGGGGCCAGCGGCGCGGATTTTGCCCCCGAATTGTCAGAGTTGTACAACGGTTGCCGTAAGGTCGGTCCCACGCGCTATCAGAGAGGTTAATCGCTGCCTTTACTGGACCACATGACATATTCGTTAGGATTGGTCTTTGGATCAGTCGAGGAGAGATCAAGAAGAAGTGTAAAACCATGCTGTGAAACATACCCCTTGAGAGCGTCCGAAAATTTTGTGGCAATTTTGCCATACTCCAATTGTAGATCCGAGTTGTAGGCTGTTTGGGCTTCTTCGGCTTCGGTATTTAGTCGCTTCTCCTTAGCTGTGATCGCGGTTTGTATTTCTGCAGACCTACTTGCCGGTGAAGTTTTTAGTTGCTGCTTGAGCGATTCTAAATCCGCAGACAACTGCTCAATCTCTACCTTCTTGGGTTGCCACTTGGTTTGAATCGCTTTGATCACGCCCTGGCCTTCGTTTGTCGCAAATACACCTTGCTCGAACTGAATGAGTGCGATTTTGGCGACAATGGGGGAAGGAATTTGAATAGGCGGAAGTGGTTGCTCGGAAGGTTTGCCGCCTGATGAGGACAAACCATCGCCCTTATTGTAAATGTTGAACAGCAGCCACCGTGATATCCGTAGTTGTGTTGGCCCACATGACTTTGCTGTCTTTTTGACTTATATCCAGAAGGGCGGAAAAGCCATTTTGCTGAACGAGGTCCACTACAATCCTCGCAAACTTTTGGGCAACTTTGCCATACTCCAGTTGTAGATCCGAGTTGTAGTCTGCTTGGGCTTTTTCGGCTTCTGTATTTAGTCGCTTCTCTTTAGCTGTGATCGCGGTTTGTATTTCTGCAGACCTAGTTGCCGGGGAAGTTTTTAGCTGCCGCTTGAGCGATTCTAAATCCGCAGACAACTGCTCAATCTCTGCCTTCTTGGGTTGCCACTTGGTTTGAATCGCTTTGATCGCGCCCTGGCCTTCGTTTGTTGCAAATACACCTTGCTCGAACGCAATAAGGGCAATCTTTGGCGATGAGCTCGTGGGTGCACTCGAAGTTGATTGCGAGGTACTCACCCCGTTCACGAGCATTAACATCATGACGATGCTGGCGGACCACCATCTCAAATGGTTCATAGAATCCCCGAAACTCATCGTTACCGGCAGCCTCTCAGTTGACTGCGCATCAATCAAATTGGCGGCTACGTATTGTGAACATACTATCTTGAGCCCTGCCGATTTAGACAGTCTGCTTAATGACGCTTCTTCGGCGTGACGATTGCTGCATTCGCAGACTTGAGACCGACTTGTGCTCTCGAATCTGAAGGGTCCAAGGAGAGTGCCTGGCCAAAATATTGAGACGCAACGTCGTAATCTTTAGTCGCGAGTGCTTTCTCTCCGGCGGTGTCCAAAACATCTCGTTTCTGCTGAACCTCCAAGTTCATGGATGTCGAGTCGATTGAGGAAGGTTGCGATGGCCCAGCTTCTTCATGGTGCGTAGCTGAACTAGGTACGGGAGCGTTTGATCGTGAACCGAACCCTTTGACAATTAAGGCAGGAACCAAAGCTAAGACAACAAAGATTACAGACCCGATGAGCAGTTTTTTCGGAAACATAGCCGCGGGGCCACTACTAGTCTCGGATTCCAATGTCCTTTGTCGCTCCATCTCGGCCTTTGTCTTCGCGTCGAGTCGAGCCAACTCCCGTCGCTCCTGCTCGGCCTTTGCCTCTGCGTCGCGTCGAGCCAGTTCCCGTCGCTCCTGCTCGGCCTTTGCCTCTGCGTCGCGTCGAGCCAGTTCCCGTCGCTCCTGCTCGGCTTTCGCCTCTGCATCGCGTCGAGCCAGTTCCCGTCGCTCCTGCTCGGCCTTTGCCTCTGCGTCGCGTCGAGCCAGTTCCCGTCGCTCCTGCTCGGCCTTTGCCTCTGCATCGCGTCGAGCCAGTTCCCGTCGCTCCTGCTCGGCTTTCGCCTCTGCATCGCGTCGAGCCAGTTCCTGTCGCTCCTGCTCGGCTTTCGCCTCTGCGTCGCGTCGAGCCAGTTCCTGTCGCTCCTGCTCGGCTTTCGCCTCTGCATCGCATCGAGCTAACTCCCGTCGCTCCTGCTCGGCCTTTGCGTCTGCGTCGCGTCGAGCCAGTTCCCGTCGCTCCTGCTCGGCTTTCGCCTCTGCATCGCATCGAGCTAACTCCCGTCGCTCCTGCTCGGCCTTTGCCTCTGCGTCGCGTCGAACCAGTTCCTGTCGCTCCTTCTCGGCCTTTGCCTCTGCATCGCGTCGAGCCAGTTCCTGTCGCTCCTGCTTTTGGAAAGTCACAACGCTCCCGTGGTGACTTGGATTTGGAAATAGCGGAATGTTCGCTATGTCTCCTTCGCGTTGGTCAGGAGAATGAACCTCGGGTCGCACCCACCTCTGGGGCCACGCATCGTGGAGATTTTCTCTAACTAAATCTCCCAGCTCACTGAAGGAAAGCATTCGGTCCGTCGGCTTCGTGCCCATTGCGCAGAGCCTTTAGGAGAGCATCTGAGAACATTGTGTAGCCGAGACCTTGCGGCGCAAGTGATGGCTCCTGCGCGTTGGAAGAACATAACAAGGCTGTCCCTCGCGCTGGAAATGCATTAGTGAGTTGAACATGTGCAGCAGTTAGCGCCCCTGATTGGAATTCCTTATTCACACTTGCGGCGAAACAACAATCGAGGATCAAGTAGCGTCGAAGGTGGGCGGCATTTTCTTTAATAACTCCGGCCAGATCACCCGCCCTTAGGCTAGTAGCACCTTCATTTATTTCATTCGTGAACCGGAGTGCAAAACAATAGGCCTGATCGTTTCGGGTGAATAGACCATGTCCGACGTAGTAAATCAGCAAGTCTTGAGCACGCAAGCCTTCCATCTTCAATTCTTCTGCTCTGCGCATCAAGAACTCTGCGATGGCTACCAACTGGTCGGAAGGGGAGCGAGAGTCATCGAAAAGAGAAAATACATTTCGCCGAGGAAGTGCAAGACCTTGTTGATCCAGTAGGTATTCTCTGAAATCGAACGCAGAACTGTAAAAAGAACGACCATCAAGCAAATTTGGCGCGTTCGGGAATGTACTTGCGCCAAGAACAATAGCCAAAATCCCTGATGAATTCTTTTCCATATGTTTGCTACTTAGATCGCGAAATTGACTCTGCGATACGGGCTGCATCACGGCTATCGAGGTTAGACGCCACAACCTTCCCATCGGCGTCGATCTGGATTTTCGCGCCGCTGTGCCGTGCAAGCCATGAAGAAATCCCATTGGCGACCGCCGTTGCTGACGCGGTTCCCAAAATGACCAAGAGCGTGGCCCCAAAGTCCTGCGCTTCTGGGTTTTCACGCTGCTGCTTTACTTTTGTACCCTTATCCGTTTCGCGAATCACGATGGCCAAATCTGCGGCAAAACGGTTAGCCTCAGCGGTTGATGCGCCTGGAAACGAAATAACGAACTCGGACATAGCGACCATCCATTATGAATTAGATGAAATCTATTGAGCCCACATTCTAGTCCGAACCACGCAATTGGTGAACGGTGAGGCGGTTAGCTTGGGGAAGTCAACGCGACGAACTCGACACCGACAATAGGAAGTGAACATTACGCACCAGCCTATCGGCTCTCCGCCTCTGCCGCCTGCAATTTCGGCCGCTTGCCAGACACCTGCAGCCGTTCGAAAGCGCGTTCCACCGCCTCTGGTGTCGGATGGATATACCGTTGCGATACGACGCTGCTGCTGTGTCCGGCAAACCGCATGATGGTGAAAGCATTGAGTCCCGATTCCCAAGCCTAGTCAACATTGTATGGCGTATAGAGTGCGACACAAACCAGCGGGAAGGATCGGGCGGCGCTTGCCTTCAACCTTTGGCGCACACCTACGTCGAGCGCCAGCTGCCCGCCAAGACTCCAACCCGTTCACCACCCCCGAGCCCGCCTTTGACGCGGCCAAAGTGCTGGAGCGGATCCGCACCGTACAAGGAAGAGAACCTGCAGGAGCTTGATGATGACCTCGACATCCTACAGGCATAAGGTTTCGAGGTCGACAGTTCTCAGCACTAAGGCCAGCACAGAAAGGGATAAGGGGGCTTCAGAAAAGGTGTCCACGGATATTTCCATGGAAGACGAGCCCAAGTGGCAACTCAATGATTGCAGGATACTTACATCGTGATAGAATATTCTGCATCGGCAAGTAGACCCACTTTCTTATGGCGGCTACTGTTGAGGAGGCTGGTTCCTATTTTGCATAAGAACTCCTGTGATTCGTCAGACGGTTGGCTATGACAAAACATGCAAAATGAACTCATTCGATCAGGTTGTCGCTACCTTATGGCGGCACTCTCTGTAATCGCAGCAACCGCGTTATCGCTTGGTACATGGCCTCATCAAGGCTATGCGGCGCAGACTGCTGAAAAGGGCAAGCCCGAAAGTTCCGGGCCGCGAACAGACTGGTCAGCGTATAACGGCGACGTCACGGGCGACCACTACTCTCCCCTAAATCAAATCACGACCGACAACGTGCAGCGCCTGAAAGAGATTTGGCGATTCGATGCTGGTAGTGAAGGCGGAGTGCAAACGAACCCTATGGTGATAGGACGTGCTCTCTACGGCTACGACCCCACGCTGCGGGTCTTTTCGCTTGATGCAGCGACCGGCAAACAGCTTTGGCAGTTCAACTCCGGAATCATCGGACGGCAGCCGAGCCGTGGATTCACTTACTGGACCGACGGCAAAGAGTCCAGGTTATTTGCCTACATCATGAACTTTCTCTATGCACTCGATCCAGCGACGGGCAAGCTGATCAAAGCGTTTGGTGAGAATGGCCGGCTCGACATGCGCAAAGACCTGGGCTCGGACTACACGCAAGACACGGTCGCTTTGACTACCCCCGGCGTGCTCTATCACGACCTGCTAATTCTCGGCTTTCGCGCTCCTGAGACTTATCCAGCTCCGCGCGGTGATATTCGCGCTTACAACGTTCGCACCGGGAGGCTCGTCTGGAGCTTTCACACCATCCCTCATCCCGGCGAAAAGGGCTACAAGACCTGGCCAGAAGGCGCCTGGAAGACTGCTGGCGCTGCGAACAACTGGACGGGTATGTCGCTCGACGAGCCACGTGGCATCGTATATGTGCCGACTGGCTCCGCGGTCTCGGACTTCTATGGCGCCGACAGAGTGGGTGACGATCTATTTGCCGATACACTGCTTGCACTCGACGCCAGGACAGGCAAAATGCTTTGGCACTTCCAGGGTGTTCACCACGATATCTGGGATAGGGATTTTCCGTCTCCCCCCGCACTGGTAACTGTCCAGCACGAAGAAAAGATGGTGGACGGAGTCGCCGTAACCACCAAGCAGGGATTCGTCTTTGTCTTCGACCGTGTCACTGGCAAATCGCTCTTTCCTATCGAAGAGCTACCGTTCCCTGCCTCGGACGTTCCGGGCGAGGTGGCCTCCCGCACGCAGCCAATCTCACTTGTACCGCTGCCCTTCGCTCGCCAACATCTGACCGCAGATATGCTCACTGTTCGAACTCCGCAAGCCCATCTCTGGGCTGTGGATCAGTTCAAGGCCTTTCGTAGCGATGGTCTCTTCGTCCCTTTATCGCTCGACAAGCAGACCGTCGTTTTTCCCGGATTCGACGGCGGCGGCGAATGGGGAGGTCCGGCGGTCAACCCGCACTCGGGGGTGATTTATATCAATGCGAACGATTTGCCCTGGACCGGCGGCCTAACCGCAAACAAAGAAGGCAGCGCCGCAGAACTCACTTATCAAATCCAGTGCGCTCTCTGTCATGCCGGAGACCGTCGCGGAAATCCGCCGGCCTTTCCCTCCCTGGTGGACATTAACATGAGGCTTTCGCGCCCTCAACTCGGGGAGATCATTCACAACGGGAAAGGACGTATGGCAGGTTTCCCTAACCTGGGGGATGCCCAACTTGAGCAGTTACTTGATTTCCTGGAGCATCCACAAAGCGCACCCGCAAACGCTGGTTCAGCGTCGCCCCGGGGCAGCAGTCGGGAACTCACCGGAAACGCCTCCACGGCCGCCCTCAAATATCACTTCACCGGCTATAGAAAGTTCCTGGACCTGGATGGCTATCCGGCAGTCGTTCCTCCGTGGGGAACCCTCAATGCGATCGATTTAAATACTGGTAAATACCTTTGGAAGGTTCCGCTCGGACAGTACCCCGAACTGGTCGCGAAAGGAATGCCCGATACAGGCACGGAGAACTACGGTGGTCCCATTTTGACGGCTGGCGGGGTTCTATTCATCGGCGCGACGATCTATGACCGCATGTTGCGCGCCTTCGACGCTGAGACGGGCAAACTTTTGTGGCAGGCTCAACTCCCCTATGCCGGAACAGCCACTCCGAGTACCTATATGCTGGACGGCAAACAATATGTTGTGATCGCCACCAGTGGGTCAAGGAATCCAAAGGGGCCGCAGGGCGCCGCATATGTTGCATTCGCTCTCCCTTAGACTAGCGTGCGGTTTCCGCAGCCGGTCCTTGCAGGTCTAGAGAGAACCTCGCATCATTCACTGTTTAGCAATATCGATGATGTTGTCATCGGGAATTCTGTCGATGAGTTTGTTATAGGGATCGATGCCAGCACGTGTGGGCATCTGGTCCACGACAATCTCAAACGTCTGATTCGCTTGAGTGATCTTTTCCTTTTTGAGATAAAGGGGCTTCTCCTCGTCCTTCTTACCGGTAAATACACCAATGTCGATGTAGTCGTTCAGAGCCATCGGAGTCTCGTTTCCACTACCATCGGCCTTCACCTTGCGAGCCTGCACGGTAAGGATGACCTTATACCTCTTGTCTGGTTGTTGGGTGACGGTCGCGGTCACCGTCTTGTTGTCGTACAGAACGATGGACTCAAAAGCATCGGTGATGTAGTACTGCAATTCAGGCGGCGTCTGGGCTCGCAGCGCATCGACGAACTGGCGAGTGTCGGGATAAGGACCGCTCTGCGAGTCGTCCGCGTTGGCGTACCGATATTGCATCAGGAAGTTGTGAAGCGCAAGGTTGAGTTTGTCTTCACCGATGTAGTCAGCAAGGGTGTACATTACGTGACCGCCCTTCTGATACCAGACATAGGGTTCATTCTGGACGAGGACGACTGAACGTTCCTTGCGGATTTCGCCGGCGCGTCCGCGAAGATATTGATCCAGTTCGTGCTTCAGGAAGCGATGCATATTGTCGCTGCCGTATTTTTGTCTCATCACCATCAGCGCAGAGTATTCGGCGAGGGTTTCGGACATCATGTTCGAGCCTTCGACACGTCCGCCGATAAGTTGATGGCCCCACCACTGGTGGCCCAGCTCGTGCGCCGTGACGAAGTAGGTGAAATCGATATCAGTTGGTTTCTCCAAACGGCCGATGAAGCCTATCCCTTCAGAAAACGGAACTGTGTTGGGAAAAGATTGCGCGAAGGTGCGGTAACGCGGAAATTCGAGGATGCGATACTGGCGGAACTGAAAGGGACTAAAGTTTTTTTCGTAGTAGGCAAGTCCAGCTTTAGAGGCGGCGATCATATCGTCCACATCGTAGGTATGGGTGGGGATGTGATAGACCTCAATGGCGACAGGGTTTACAGCGCCCTGATACATCTCACGCTTTACATCGTAGCGCGCTGAAACGAAGGCGTAAAAGTCGAGGGTTTTCACATCGCCCATGTCATAGCTGAAGTAATGGCGTCCGTTCTCGTGCCACTCTCGAGTCAGATAACCGGGAGAGATAGCGATCTGGGGTTGGCCTTCGGAATCCGAATCAGAGGTGCTGACTGTTGTGCGATACGAAATCCAGTCGGAGTTGGGCGTGAAGAGATTGGTGACTGACCCGACAGGGTCGCCACGGCGCGGAAGGAGCGCCTGTTCGGGTAGGTGTTCTTCGCGGCGACGGCGAGGATCGTCAAGCTCGATGCTGTTGTCGTAGCCGATGGTGGGGAAGTAACTGGAATCGAAGAAGGTTCCGGAGTAGGCGAGTTCCGGGCGTTCGTTGCCGTCCTTGAAGCCACGGCTCGTATGACCGACGTTGAAGTTAATATCGACTTTTTCACCTGGGGCGAGCGGAGTTGTCAGTTCATAGATGGAGTAAAGATCGCGAGGGCTGGAAGATACAACATGGAAAGGGCGACCAAACCGAACGTTTGAGACCGATTGAAACTGATTGGTGATGTGAATCTGACTAATGGGCTGCGAAGTCTTGTTCTGCAGGATGAAGTGGCCGGTGCCGTCGAAGGAGCGACGCTCGGGATAGATATTAACGTTGGCGTCGACAGCTATGACCTTGGGCTGCGGAACGTTCTCATATTTTTTGTAGTCACGTTCGTAATTAGCCTGAATGTGACGGCGATCCTTTGCAGTTAAGTATTCGTTCAGCACGTGGGCGTTGTAGTAGTACCAAGCCCCGCTGCCGATGGCGATCAGCAGAAGAATAACCATGCCGGGAATCAGTCGCGGCGCACGTTGGCGGGCTAGGCTCAGGCGCGCAGGCCACGCGTCATCGGAGCCGCGCCGGGCTAGCGCGATGGAGATGACGGCGAGGATGGCTGTTATCGAGAGCCAATAAGTTATGGACCAAAAGAGTGCAGGCGCGAAGTGCCCGTAGCCATTCATGTCCGAATAGGTGTAGGGTGGCGTGCTGCCAATGAGATAGAGGGTGTTTTCCAGTCCAAAGTTATAAAGAATTGGCGTAATGACGAATAGGCCAATGACGATGCCGTGGCCGATGAATTTGTTGGAGACTACAGTCTGAACAAAGAGCGCGAACAAGACGAAGGTTAGAACCTGAGGAAAGGTAATGAAGTAGAGCTCTTTGAGATACTGGGACAGCTCGTAGTGATGGTAGCCGGCGATAGTCTGCATAAGGATGCCGCAGAGGCCGGTAATCGTAAGCAGGACAAACTCGACGAAACATAGAGCGAAGAGCTTCGAGAACCAATCGGTGGTCTCGCTGATCGGCAGCGCGTCGTGAATACCGGAAAAGTGAGTATCGCGCTCTCGCCAGATAAGTTCGGCAGCGTAGAGGGTCGCCACAATGTAGAAGAAGAGCTGAGCTCCGCCTTCGACCGACTGGAGCATAAGGTAAGTGACGGGCCAGACATTTCGGTCAGCCACGCGGCCTGCAAAGTGACCATTGTTGATGGCCAATCCGGCCATGAGAATGAGAATGCCCCAGAAAGGAATTTCGCGCACGATATTAGAGACGCGCAGGCGGGTGAGCGAGGCGAGTTGTGCGAAAGTTGTTCCGGGTCCGAAGACCTGGTGGATTGTGGGAAGCCTGGCGGCGACCAGACTGCGCCGCGGCCTGGTTTCTTCCAGCTCTTGCTCTCTCGCACGCGCCGCTTGCTTACCGCTCATACGGGCGGTGAGCGTTTCGACCGACATGGGGAATAGCTTCCATACTGCCCCGAGCGATAGCAGACCGATCGCCCCCCACAGCAAGCGGTTGTACAGAAAAACACCCGAAGCAGCGTGAACTGACCAGGAAAAGAGGTGCGAATTGCGCTCTACGACGGTCCAATAGCGGGCGATGGCGTCACTGTAGAGAAAGCCGACAGGGTCGAGGATGCCAGACCAGAAATGCTCGAGCGAACGTGTGGCACCGAAGGCATTGACGCCGATGAGATAGAGCATGAAGATCGCCGCGCCTTGCAGGTAGACGATGAATATCTTGCGCGAGAGGGCGGCGACAAGGAAGAAGAGGGAACCCAGAAAGAAAATCTGCCAGACGACGATGGAAAAGAATGGCTGCAAATACCAGGAAAGATGGTTGGGGCCGATGCGGGAATGGTCGGCCCAGGGGGCGAAAGTGCCGCAAAGCTCACCAAAGAGAAGACCTGAAAAGACAAACACCGTGGCGACAAATGAACCCGCCCAACGACCGCCAAGGTAAGAAAACTTTGAGATGGGTTTGGTGAAGAGTATTTGAATCGTATCGCGCTGGAAGTCGCGCAGGATAGAGGTGCCGAAGATCGCAGCGATAACGATCAGGCCGAAGAAGCTGATGCCGATATCGTTGTAGATGTTGGCGTAGGGACCATTGAGTAGAATCTTGCCGTTGTTATTGCCGATCGGACCGAAGCTCTCGCTGGCGACGCAGAGGAAGCTGAAGGTAAACCAGATCAGAAAGTAAATGTAGATGGAAATACTCTTGAAGCGAAATTTGAGCTCGAAGGTGAAGAACTCCCAGAACATGGCCATGTAGTCGTCTCCTCTGGATTAGTTTTTGGCCTGGCTGGCGAGATTGAGGAAATAGACGTCTTCGAGACCGGACTCGACGGGACGGAAGCCATCACCGGGATTGGAGTCCGCGTAGACGCGGATCTCATGAAGCCCGCCGATGAGGTGAGTGGAGATGACATTGAATGTACCTTCGAGAGCCCGGAGCTCATCGTCGGTAGCGACTACTTTTGACCAGATTTTGCCGACGAGAGAGTCAAGGGCCTCCGACGGCGCGCCTTCAAGCAGCAGCTCTCCGTTCGAAATGATTGCCATGCGGGGGCAGAGCTCGCGTACGTCGTCGACGATGTGGGTTGAGAGGATGACGGTCACATTCGACCCAATCGAGCTTAGGAGATTGAGGAAACGATTTCTCTCGGCAGGGTCAAGACCGGCTGTTGGCTCGTCCACGATGATGAGCCTCGGGTTGGCGAGTAGAGCCTGAGCGATGCCGAAACGTTGTTTCATGCCGCCTGAGTAAGTGCTGAGTGACTTCTTGCGTGCGTCCCATAGGTTTGTCTGCTGGAGGAGAGCTTCTACCATTTGAGTCCGCTCGCTCTTATTCGTAATGCCCTTGAGGATCGCGAGATGGTGCAGCATGTCTAGTGCCGACATCCTGGGGTAGACACCGAACTCCTGCGGCAGATAGCCGAGAACTTTGCGGACCTCATCCTTTTGGGTCAAAACGTTGAGGTCATCGAGCTGGACCGTACCGGAGTCGGGATCTTGCAACGTTGCGACTGTCCGCATCAAAGTGCTCTTGCCTGCACCGTTGGGTCCGAGCAGGCCGAACATGTGGTTGCCAATGGTCAGCGTGAGATCCTTGAGCGCTTTTACGCCATTTGGATAGGTCTTGGACAGACCTGTGATTTTGAGTGACAAGGGAAGTGTCCTCCGGAACGACTAATGCTGACTTTTCGTAGTAGCCGCAATTTACCACATCAGGTGAAAGGGTTGGCAGGTTCGGGCGCGCCGCCCGAACCTGCAAATGTTGGATTCCGCCCTAGCCGAATTCATTGGCTATGATGTGGAATACGCGCTCGACGGACAATTGCTTAGATCAGTTAGTCGGCCCTGGCTCACGAACCAGATTCACCCTTCGCTAAACCACGTAGTACTCGCCGCTCGGCGGAGGGTCGTTTTCTGGTTGCGCTAATTACATCCCCACAGCGAACCTGATTACGGCCAGCGGATTTGGCTTGGTAAAGTGCCTTATCGGCAGAGTCCAGTAGATCATCCTGACAATTGGATTCGCTTGGCCAGCAGGAAGCTAATCCACAACTCACCGTTGACAGCCGAGGGTGACTGCCCGGTTCCGGTAAAGCGGGGGATCCGGCAACTTCAACGAGTTTGCGGATTCGTTCGGCGACGATCATCGCTCCCTCCTGCGTCGCCCCAGGCAGCAGAACCACGAACTCCTCCCCGCCAAATCGCGCGGCAAAATCGTCCTTGCAACGCAGACTCTGCAACAGCAGCGACGCGACTCGCACCAGCACACGATCGCCGTACAGATGGCCACGGGTATCGTTCGTGATCTTAAAATGATCGATGTCGATGACAATGGCAGAGAGGCAAGTCCCGGCATCAACTGCCTCGCGCCACAGCTTTGCGAACTGCAACTCGTACGAGTGGCGATTTGCCAGCCCAGTCAGATTGTCAATATAAGAGATCTTTTGCAGCTCGACATTCAAAAAAGATAGCTCTCGAGTTTGTATCTCGCTGCGCAGCCGCATGAGGTATCCCAGACGTTCTTCGCGTCCGATGCTGTAATTGGCGACCACGGTCATCGAGATGGCGCATACCGCTAACGTGATTCCGAGGAACTTCTCCGAGGCGTTGAGGAAGTGGTCCTGACGAAGGAAGACGAGATCGCTGGCCAACAAAATTGCGGAAGTGCAAAGGGCATACATAAACTGCAGCCGCATCACAACGTTTGCGAAGATCACGGTTACGATCAGCCCTACCTGGGCATATGCCGATGAGGTTGCATTCGTATTGCTTTCAAGATATAGGTGCGTCGCTCCAATAAGGCAACTCGCCAGCGCAATGCTGGTTTCGCGGTATACCTTATTAGGACTCCAGCGCAGGCTGACATTGATCAGGAGCGCGATCGGTGTAACGATGCACAGGCGTACCTGTAGTGGAAACCAGGAAACTCCGCCGCGAATGAAGTAGTCCGCGATGACATAGATATTAAAGAGGCCAATCGCAATCAGACCTTCAATCCAGAGGCGAGCTGCGCGCTGAGCAAACGTCGATTGCTCAAAACCGATCTCAAGAGGCTCCGGCAGAGATAAATGCTGAAATCCCTTTCGGGAGAGCCGCTCTATCTCTGCGATCGCGAGTTCATGGACTGAAGTGCCGGGCATCTTGAATACTTCCTTCTCGCAAGATCTCTCTTCTAAGCTCTGTCGGCGCGGGCCCATCTTTCATCAGCGATAAAAAGGGACAAGTCGGTACGGAAGGAAGCGCCAACCAATGTTACTAAAGGATGAGAATGACACGCTCTCTATTCCGGAGTCACATAGTAAGACGTCAATTCCTTTAGAGAATTTTCGATGAAATACAAGATGCATCCTTCGGCGGCTCTCTTACCGGAAGGGATCAATAATGATCTAGACCCGATGGCCATCGACAAGTCGCGGGATGGAAGTCTTAACCTGGACCTTACGTTACAAGAAAGTTATCGATCAGGCGCGTGCTTCCCACGTATACCGCGACTGCCACTAGCGTGCCCGTGCCGGCAGACGTCACCGGGAGCAGAGTATTCGGGTCTACTATGGCAAGGTAATCTATGCGTATTCCAGCCGCCGAGTTCAGCGTTTCGATCCCCCTTCGCGCCAGCGCGATACTCCGCCGCTCGCCGTGCGCGATCATATGTTCGAGCTGCAGCAGTGTTTGACGTAACACCAGCGCGTGTTTTCGTTCTGTTGCGTTTAGATATTTATTCCTACTGCTCAGCGCCAGCCCATCCATATCCCGCACGATGGGACAACCTACCAGCGCGATGTCGAAGTTCAAGTCTCGAACCAACTGTCGCAGTACCGCAAGCTGCGCTGCGTCCTTCTGTCCGAAGTACGCCCGAGCCGGACCTACCAAATGGAACAACTTCGCTACCACCGTAGCTACGCCAGTAAAGTGTCCTGGCCGGGAAGCCCCGTCCAATCGATCTCCCACTTCTGAAACAGTCACGGTCGTCACCGAGCCGTTTGGATACATCTCTAGCGCTTCGGGGGCGAACAGAACGTCTACTCTTTCGAGCTCCAGCAATCTACAGTCTTCTTCAAATGTTCGAGGGTATTTTGCTAAGTCCTCCCCGGGCGCAAACTGCAGCGGATTCACAAAGATCGAGGCGACTACCAAATCGCACTCCGACCTCGCCCGTCGCACTAAGGACAGATGTCCTTCATGCAGGGCCCCCATCGTAGGAACAAAGCCCACCACGGAGCTTCTCTTGGACAGCTCGCGGCGAACGTTCTGCATCTCCGCAATGGTCTTTACAATTCGCACAAAGCGCCCCTCCCCTCGCTTGCAATTTGCGAAGCCTCATCTCCTTTTTGCGATTTTGCAATGATCAAGACACGACTCCACTATGATCGGTACGATCTCTAGCCAGTCTAATCAGGTTATGGTCTGCTCTACCCAACCACTTCTGCGTGAACACCCATTAGCTCCCGCATCTCGCGCGAGAGGTGGTAGCTCTCCGCGTCCGATGGAAAAGTTCTTGCCTCGACGTCGTGGCGATATTCTGCCAATGCCTTTCGCATTACGCTCGACACATCGGCGTACCGTCGTACGAACTTGGCAGGAGGCGAAAACGTCATGGCGATCATGTCGTGAAGTACCAGAATCTGCCCGTCGCAATCCGGTCCTGCGCCAATGCCGATAGTAGGAATCGTTAGCTCGTCGGTAACGATTCTGGCCAACTCTCGCGGCACACCCTCCAGCACCAGCGCAAAGCATCCAGCGTCCTCAAGTGCGAGCGCCTCGGTGCGAAGCTCGTCGATCGCCTCCATCGTCTTGCCCTGCACCTTGTATCCACCCATGCGATGCACGCTCTGCGGGGTCAGGCCGAGATGTCCCATCACCGGGATCTGCGCGTCGACTACTCGTCGCACGAGGTCCTTCCGCTCCTGCCCTCCCTCAAGTTTCACTGCCTCGGCGCCGGCCTCCTTCACGAACCGGACTGCGTTAGCGACGCCTTCGCGTTCGTCGGCCTGATAGCTGCCAAAGGGCATGTCTGCCACCAGGAGAGCACGCCGCAGTGCGCGTCGAACGCCACGCGTGTAAAGCAGCATCTCGTCCATTGTCACGGCCAAGGTGTTCTCGTGACCCTGCATCACCATGGCGAGCGAGTCTCCGACCAACACGACGTCCAGTCCGGCTTCATCGACGAGTCGGGCACTCGCATAGTCGTATGCGGTCACTGCGGTGATCGGCTCTCGCAATGACTTCTTCTGCAATAAAGAGGGAGCTGTAACTTTAGTGAGAACGTCGGCGTCGCGCCCAAGCCGCGCGGCAGTTCGTTCTGGGGAGAACGTTGTTAAACTCATCATCATCTCCAGTGCAGTTCCACCGCGTGTCGCCAGTAGAAGCGCGACTTTGGCCGGATACCACCTGTCCCAGTAACTACCTGGGTCCGTTTAAGACTACGCGTCTCAGAACCGAGTCGCAAGTGCGTCCGAAGTCCCTCGTCCTCAAGGTTTTGTAACTACAGGAAGCTCGATGAAACTGGCTAGTCCGACGCCGTGGTAGACCTTCTGCTCAGCTTTGCGATAGTCCTGGGGCTTGGCCCAGAAGATATTCGGGACGAAGGTCTGCGGATTGCGGTCGTAGAGCGGGAACCAGCTGGATTGCACCTGCACCATGATGCGGTGGCCGGGAAGAAAAACGTGGTTCGTGGGTGGCAGATTGAACTTGAACAGGAGCGGCTGGCCTGAGGCGATTGGCTTTGGATTCTCGAGGCTTTCGCGGTAGCGGCCACGGAAGATGTCGGCGGAGACCATGAACTGGTAGCCCCCCATCTTCGCTTGACCGGGGACTTCGTCGGGGTAGACGTCGATGAGCTTGACCACCCAGTCGGAGTCGGTTCCGGTGGTGGAGGCGATGAGGTTGGCGATGGGTTGGCCGCTGATCTTTACCGGGGTGGTGAGGACGTCGGAGGTGAAGACGGCGACGTCAGTGCGGCCTGAGGCTTCGCGCTGGTCGTCGGCGAGCCAGTTCGGCCAGGTTAGACCGTTGTCGTAACCGACAGGTTGGATGGGGCGCGCGCGGAAGGGTACGGGTTTTGCCGGGTCGGAGATGTAGGTGTCGAAGGGAGCGTCTTGCTGCTGCGGCGCGGTGAAGCTGAGTTTGCCTTCGGCTCTGAGGTAGAGAGGCGCGGAGGTTGAGGCGCAGCCGGTCTCGCAGGCTATGGGCCAGGAGGGCAGCTTGCGCCAGGTGTCGGTGCCGCTTTCGTAGGCTGAGACTGGCGCGATTGCGGGTGCTGACGCGTCGTCTTTCAGGTACTTTGCGAGGAAGGGAGCGAGGATGTTTTCACGAAAATAGAGCGAGGTGTCGCTGTTGAATTTGATGGCGCCCAGGGTGCTTCCGTCTTCGATGCCCTGGCCGTGGTGCCAGGGGCCCATCACGAGGAATACTTTGTTGCTCGTGTCTTTGGGCTTGATGGCTTTGTACACGGCCATTGCGCCGTAGATATCTTCGGCGTCCCAGAGGCTGTGGACCAGCAGGGTGGGGACCGTGATTGGTTCGGCGGCCAGGAGTTTATCGACTGCCTGGTCCTGCCAGAAGGCATCGTAGCTGGGGTGGGCGATGACTTTGCGCCAGAAGCCGGTCTGCTCGAGGCCGCGTTGTTTGCCGAGCTCTCCGGCGGAGACGGCGTTCATGAACATGTCGTAGTCGTCGAAGTTGCTGGTCCACCACTTCACCGAGTTGTCGCGTGTGCCGTCCTGCTCGTAGATGTAGGACATGTTCTGCTCGCGGAAGGCGCCGTTGTGGAACCAGTCATCTCCTTTCCAGCCGTCGACCATCGGGTTCATCGGGACGGCTACCTTGAGGGCCGGATGCGGATGGAAGAGGCCCATGAGGGTGGTGAATCCGTCGTAGGAGATGCCGATGATGCCGACCTTTCCGTTGCTCTCCGGGGTGTTTTTTACGAGCCAGTCGATGGTGTCGTAGGTGTCGGTGGCGTGGTCGACTTGCGTGGGGTTGAGGGGGCCGCGGAGGGGGCGGTTCATCACATAATCCCCTTCGGAGCCGTACTTGCCGCGGACGTCCTGGATGACTCGGATGTAGCCGCCTTCGACGATGACGTCGGTGGCGTTGTCGTAGCCGTAGAGGCTGGAGCCGAGATGCGAGCTCTGGGTGTTCGTCGTTAGCGCGTTTGCGTTGTAGGGCGTGCGGGTGAGCAGGATGGGAGCGTTTTTTGCGCCTTTCGGGACCAGAATGACGGTGTGGAGCTTGACGCCGTCGCGCATGGGGATCATGACTTCGCGTCGGTCGTAGTCGAAGCCGCTGTTGGTCGGGATGAGGGTTGCGGGGGACTCGCTCGGGAGGGTGGCGGGGGTTTGGGCGGGTGCGAGGGGGAGCAGGCTGGAGAGGAGGGTTGCGGCGAGCAGACTTCGGCGGAGCAGAAACGCGGGCATATGTTTCCTTTTCAGGCAGTGTCAGAGTGCTGACGGTATCATATGCGGCGGTTGGGCCGGGAGCTTGTCGCGTGGTCTCTTAGCTCCTCCCCGACCGTCGACTTTTGCAGCCGGTGTCCGGGGTGGCCTCCTATCTTTCTGCTTCTCTATTTGCTTTCCAAAAGGGGTACCCCCCCCTATATCCCGCGCGTAAAGTCTCTATATTCAGTGGTTTACGGTTCGTCGGTGTCTGCAAAATCTTGATAAGACATGGGTTACGTCCAAAATATTGCATTGAAAAGAGTTAGCCCCCGGAGGGAGGTTTATCCCTGCGGGGCTTTGCTTGTTTCTCTCTACTATTTTTAAGTATAGCGGTTTGAGGGTAACTAACATGCCAACTCTATTGGCTTTTGTTTGAGGGAGTTAGGTGGTTTTGGGGCTTGACATGCGATTTCTGGGCAGAAAACGGCAAAGAAAAATAACAGCAAGAACAAGGGCAATGGAATCAATCGCTTCGCCCTTCGGGCGACGCTGCGGTCTTCGGCGGAGCGGTCGCGCCTTTGGCCCGGCGTGCTTCGGCACGGAGACCCAAGGCTAAAGCCTTGGGCTATCAGCTGTGCCGTTCCCGTTCCGGCGTCATAGTCGATAAGCTCGTCGAGGTATTTGCAGGGTTTCACTTCGGGGCGGCTGAGTGTAATCATCTTGCCGGGGTGACTCCGAACGTGGGCTGCGATTGCTGATAGCTCTGTGGTGCGGCGGGAGTTGTTGGCTGAGGGAGGAATGCAATTCAGTCGTTGCGCCCTTCGGGCTTCACTCCAGCCTTCGGCAGAGCGGAGCCCACTCATCGCGCAAGTGCGCGCGATGAATGGGGCACCCGGCTGCGCTGCGTATCGAGAATGGCTTCGGCGCGGGGGTGGATTCGCCGCCGTAGTCGATAAGGCTGGTGTACCCGTTGTTAAGACACGACTTTAGATCGGGCCTTCAGCCCTCGGAGTTGGGGGGTATTACTAGCCCAGGGCTTGGCCCTGGGCTAGTATAGAACGCGCCTTTGGCGCTCAAAATCGACCGGTCGGCGAAAGCTGGCGGCGCCCTCGGTTTTCGTTGAGGTCGCAAAGTACGAGACAGCCAGTTTGTGATGTGGTTCATTGTTCGTTGGAGAGATTGAGGGTGAGGTTTTGGGCGGCCTTTCGCGCTCAAATCGACCTGCTAAGCACGATTGAGGTGGGCTATGAACTACACGATTGAAGTCGCTATGAACTAAATGAGGGGAAAGCGCAGAATCTCAGGTAGGAGCGAATCATGCGTAAATCGAAGTCCCTTTCGACGATTGTTGCAGCAGTATCTGCGGTCAGCATCGTGATCGGATGCAATCCACCACAACCTGCTACACCAACTCGGGAGACTCCGTCGAACGCAGCTCCGGTTTCGCCGTCGTCTTCGGTGCCGGGACCGATTCCGGGATCTCGCATGACGGAAGAGTATGTCCGCGGCGTGGGAGCGATGGCGTATCTGTGGGGTTGGCCTATGGTCAATATTCATAACCGCAAAACTACGTTCGAAAAGCTTCCCGAACCGGGACTGATGGGTGGGATTGTGCCGGTCGCTCCCTCGAACCAGATCGGGATGTTGCGTGACTACATTGTGCCGGAGGAGCGCGTGGTGGCTTGTCCCAACCAGGATGTTGTCTATGGGTTCAGCCTTCTCGATCTCACGCAGGAGCCGGTTGTCATCCAGGTGCCGAACTTTGGAGACAGGTTCTGGGTCTATCAGGTTGTCGATCAGCGTACCGATTCCTTTGCCAAGTTGGGCAAGATGTACGGCACGAAGCCGGGATTTTACCTGCTGGTCGGACCTGACTGGAAGGGACTCGTTCCGCGCGGAATCACTGGCGTGTATCAGTCGAAGACGAATCTCGGGGTCGTTATTCCTCGCGCGTTCATGGATGACACCGCCGAGGACCGACAAGCTATCCAGCCGGTTCTCACGGGAATCCTGCTGTATCCGATGAGCAAGTTCACGGGCCAGATGCAGACCAAAGACTGGTCGACGCTCCCTACGTTCCCGTCCGGGCCACAGGGAGAAGAGGAGACCAAATGGGTACTGCCTGAGAGCTATTTCGATGTTCTTCCCGCCGTAATGAAAGAGGTTCCGCCGCTGCGTGGCGAGGAGGCTTTGTACGCGAATATTCAGAGTGTTCTGGATGCCGCGGCGAAAGACCCAAAGCTGCATGCTGCCCTTGTCGAGTCGGCGGTAGATGCGGACAAGAACCTCATCGCACCTCTTTTTCAGTTTCATAACTATGGTATTCCGCTGCCGCATAACTGGACCACGCAGAACAACGGCGCAGAGTTTGGCACGGACTACTTCACCCGCGCTGCGGTTGCCAAATCGAATATCTTCGTGAACTCTCCGCACGAGACCAAGTACTTCTATCAGGACTTCGACGCTGATGGTCAACAGCTGAACGGCAACCAGGCCTACACTGTCACATTTCCTGCAGGACAACTCCCTGCGGTGAAGGGGTTCTGGTCGCTCACTCTCTATAACCAGCACCACTTCTTTTCGCCCAACGAGATCAAGCGCTATTCCGTCGGAACCAAGAACAAGACACTGGTGACAGCGCCCGATGGCTCGCTCACCATCTATGTGCAGTCCACACCGCCAGAGGGAGACAAGCGGGCTAATTGGCTTCCAGCGCCGAACGAGAACTTTGCACTTTATGTGCGGGCCTACTGGCCGGAAGAGAACGTGATCAACGGGACATGGAGTCCACCTGCAGTGACGAAAGTGAAATAGTCACTGACGTGCGGTTTTCGAGCCAGAAAACAGAGTGACTGCGACGGGTTTTCTTGACAGCAAATGTTGCAGCAGGGATAATTGGCTCCTCCTCGGGCCCTTGTCGTCAGGCCATTCTCACTCCCCCGGTTCTACAACAGAAATGAAGACTCCTGCGCAGAAAGACTGTTTCCGCGCGGGCTCGGTTGTCTTCAGGTTTCAAGCAGGAGACCCCTATGGCGTCGTCGAAACACGCAGTGTTGGCAAAGACGTGGGTTCATTCCCATGAAGAAGACAAGGAAGGATTGCAGGTCTTTCGGCCTGCGAACTACGCGTTTCCTCCAGCGCGGGGCCGCGATGCGCTGCATCTGGCAGCTGACGGCTCGCTAGTGAAGTCGATTCCCGGGCCCGATGATCGCGCCACTACGCAGCCGGCCGGCTCGTGGAAGGTGCACGGCAAAAAGCTGATTTTGGAACAGCAAGGCGGCACGAGCAAAGAGTACGAGATTGAGCACGCAGATCCAGACAAACTGCTGCTCCGCCCTTTGTAACCCATTTCGAATTTCAACCGCAGTTTGGCAGCTCAGGAGAAGTAACTATGGCAACGAGAAAAAAGAGGGCAACGATTCGTCGCAGAGGGGTGGTTCCACCGGCGCCACCAAAATCACCGAAATCCCCGACACCGCCGGCGGGAGAGACGCCGAGGGTGCGGACATGCGGAACGATGATCGTTCACGAGCGGCTGCTGCGCACGGACCCGGCCTACATGAGCGCGCGTATTGCGAGCGAGAACCATGCGTTCGGGTTTGCGCACAATATGTTGTCGGGAGCACGGACCGGTGTGACGGTAATCCCGGTGGTCGTGCACGTGGTGTTCAACACGGCGGCGCAGAATATCTCCGACGCGCAGATTCACAGCCAGATCACGATTCTGAACCAGGACTACAGGAAGACGAACTCGGACGTGAGCAAGACGCCTTCGGTGTTCGCGCCGCTGGCCGGCGACGCACGGATCGAGTTTCAGCTGGCGTCGACGGACCCGAACGGACAACCGACGAATGGGATTACACGGACGTCGACGGCCTCGGCTTCCTTCACGGATGACGACAAGGTGAAGTCGGCGGCGACGGGCGGAACGAATGCGTGGCCAGCGGCGAACTACCTGAACGTCTGGGTATGCCAACTGGGTGGCGGGTTGTTGGGATATGCGCAGTTTCCCGGCGGACCGGCGGCGACTGATGGGGTTGTGATTCTGCACAGCGGATTCGGGAATACGGGCACGGCGGCGGCACCATTCAACCTGGGACGGAGCGCGACGCATGAGATCGGGCACTGGCTGAACCTTCGCCACATATGGGGCGATGACGGTGGCGGATGCAGTGGAGATGACTTCATCGCCGATACGCCGAACTGTGCGGACCATAACTTCGGCAAGCCGGCGTTTCCGCATATCACGTGCAGCAACGGGCCGAACGGCGACATGTTCATGAACTACATGGACTACACCGATGATGACTCGATGTTCATGTTTACGAATGGGCAGATTGTGCGGATGCAGGCCTGCCTGGACGGAGACCGGAGCACGATCGGGCATACGAAGAGTGGGCCGACGCTGATTATCGCGGATCAGGGGCCGGTCACGTTCGTCTCAGCGGACTTTCCGACGCTGGCACAGAACGATATCCATCCAACGATGGCGACGGCGGATCTACACCCGACGGTGGCGGCTTCGGACTTTCCGACGCTGGCGGCGAATGACCAACCCACGCTGGCTGTGCTTGATCATGGACCGACGCTGGTTATCGTCGACCATGTTGGACCGACGCTGGCGGTTTCCGATTTTCCGACTTTGGCGATCCGGGACACACCGTTTCCGACGGTGGCTTTCCGGGATGTCGCGGGTCCGGGTGGTCCGGGGCCGATCGGAGATCCGCAGCCGTTCCAGGGTGGCTTCGGTGGCGGAGCGGGACGGCACGTGCCGTTTGTGCTGTCGACGCCGCATCACACGATGGCGTGGAGACAGTCGTTCCCGGATATGGCGCAGCAGCAGATGCAGCAACTGGCGGCGCAGATTGCGCAATATGAACAGGTGCTGGGACAATATGCCGCAGCGGATGCAGCCGGAACGCTTAGCGCTGTGGATGCTATTCGCGCTGATCAGATTACAGCGGAGTATATGACGCTGTTGGCGGAGTATCGGCAGTTGACCGGAGGGTAGGCGATGGCTGTGTTGATCATCGCGCCGCAGAGAGACGAGCATGCGGTAGCGGTAAAGAGTCACCTGGAGCGGATGGGGAATGAGGCTGATGTGCTGGACACCAGCCTCTTCCCCGAAGCCGCACGGCTGTCGATGCGATACAAGTGCTGCAATAACCAGCGGGGCCTGCTGCTAGAGGCGCAGGGTCGTGTGCTGGAGCTGGAACGTTACGGGAGCGTTTGGTGGAGGCGACCGCAGATGCCGCGGTTGAGCGAGCAGATGCTGCG
Source organism: uncultured Acidobacteriaceae bacterium (assembly GCA_963838555.1). GTDB lineage: Bacteria > Acidobacteriota > Terriglobia > Terriglobales > Acidobacteriaceae > Edaphobacter. The sequence goes on from CAWIRK010000002.1 coordinate 54,858, forward strand.
GCAGAGCCATAGGGCGTTTGCAGCGAACGAGATCAATGAGGCGATGACGGGACTGTGGCAGACGATGGATGCCGCGTGGATCAACGATCCATCGCGTGACCAGATTGCGGGGCGGAAGGCGTATCAACTGAAGGTGGCGCAGGAGGTTGGGATTCGGATACCGGCGACACTGATAACGAACGACCCGGACGAGGCGCGGCGATTTGTGGATGCGCGGGGGTATCGAGAGATTGTGTACAAGTCGTTCTCGTCAACCGAGGAGGAGTGGAGGGAGACACGGCTGTTGAAAGAAGAAGAGCTGCACCTGCTGGACCATGTACAGCATGCGCCGGTGATCTTTCAGCATTACGTGGAAGCGCGGTATGACCTGCGAATTACTGCGGTGGGAGAGCGGTTGTTTCCGGCGGCGATCCACTCGCAGGAGACTGTATACAAGGTGGACAGCAGGATCGATATTGGGTCGGCGAAGGTGGAGGCGGTTGAGATTCCCGATGAGGTGGAGGACAGGCTTCTGGAGTTGAAGCGGAGGCTGGGGCTGGTGTTTGGGGCGATCGATATGCGACTGACGCCGCAGGGTGACTATGTTTTCCTGGAGATTAATCCTGCTGGGCAGTTTATGTACATTGAGGCGGCGACGGGATTGCCGCTTGCGGCGGCGATGGCTGAGGAACTGCACAGGTTGGATGGAAGAGTTGGTCAGGGTATGGAAGCAACGGCAACAGCAGATTCCCTTCGGGAATGACAACAAGAAAAGCAAAGGCAAAGAGTGGCGATAACCGCTAGAGAATCTTTGCTACGACAAGGGTGAGGTCGTCTTCCTGTTCTTTTGTTCCGGCGAAGGTGGCGACGGCTTCGGTGACGTCGGATACGAGGGTGGCGGCGGAGTCGGCTTCTTTGCTGAGGATGAGGTTTTTCAGGCGGTCGATGGAGAACTGATCTTGGTTTTCGTTCTCCTGTTCGGTGACGCCGTCGGTGTAGAGGGTGAGGATGTCGCCCGATTCGAGCTTGACGACGGTGTCGGAGAACTGTGCGTCGGGAAGGATGCCGACGATGGGGCCGGACTCTTCGAGGAGAAGGGTTGTCTGGGTGCGCGTGCGAACGAGCAGAGGCGGGTTGTGGCCGCCGTTGGCGTATTGCAACGTGCGAAGGGAAGGATTAACGCGGGCGTAGAAGACGGTGACGAAGTTTGCGGGACCCGTGATCTGTTTGAGGACGCTGTCGAGGTCCTTGATGATTGCCGCTGGGCCGGGTAGCTCGCGAGCGCGAACTCGGAGGACTACAGCGAGGGACGGCATGAGGAGAGAGGCGGCGGCGCCCTTGCCGGAGACGTCGGCGATGACGATGTCGACGATGTTGTCGGAGATCTGGAAGAAGTCGTAGTAGTCGCCGCCGAGGAGCCGGGCGGTCTGCATGGCGGCGGCGAGCTCGATGCCGGGGACGATGGGTGGTTTGGGCAGGACCTGACGCTGGACCTGCGAGGCGAGGGTGAGGTCCTTCTCGTAATCGTCGCGCTGCTGGCGGATATCGGCTGCCATCTTGCCGCGCTGGGTAGCGATTCTGGTGACGAAGAAGCCGACGATCAGGTAGCCGGCGAGAATGATCACACTACGAATGATGCGGACGTGAAGGGTATCGGATGGCGGGCCGAAGAGATCCTGCAGGAAGGCGCAGAGCAGAACGATAGCGATGGTGACGGGGAGGCGGTTGACGAGGCCGCTGAGCGCGATGGGGAGGAGGTAGAGATAGCCCAGCGAGTCGTCTTCCACGACGATTTTGTCGGTGTAAGCGATGGCGCCGATGGCGACGACGATGATGAGGTTGAGCATTCCTGTGGCGCGGTTTTCTGCTAGAAGCAGGTCGCGCTTGTGGTCCTGACTGTTTTTTTTGTTTTTTATCAGGGCCATTCCGATGGTCTCCTCGTTTGATGAGCTTGTCAGCCGCACAAGATGCGGCACACGCACGACGGGTCCGATGCAACGTATGACTTAGCCATAGTACAGGCGGCCTGGTGGGAGATTATTGGGTGGGTTCGCGCGCGAGCGGATTAGTTCTTTGGCTTGCTCCAGATGCTGTCTTTTCCCCAGATGCTGTCGAGGAAGAGGTAGCGATCGCGCTGGGTATCGGGTTTGGCATCGGAGTTGGCGTCGAGGTGCATGACCTGCCATTGCTGCGGCTTGTAGATGGGCCAGTCGGGAAGGCCGGTGCTGTTGGGGTCGCCGGTGCGGGCGAAGTTGGTCCAGTAGGCGCCGATCTGATCGGAGAGCTTGCGGTCTTCCGGACGCCATGCGGCCTCGGGGCGGGAGTCAAGGGTGCCGAAGACGTATTCGATGTCGTCGGAGTGGAAGGCCCCGAGGATGGCTTTATGGTTTTTGTCGCCCGGGGAGCCGAGGTCGAAACGATAGCGGTAGACGGGGGCTTTGCCTGTGATTGTCTGGGCTTCGAGCCAGCGCCAGGTGGAGTAATCGATGAAGCGATCGCCGGCGTAGTCGCCTGCTGAGACGAGGGCTTCGTCGTCTGTGGTTGCGGGATAAAGGGCTAGAAATTTCTGGGCGTTGTCGCCGAAGTCGCTCTGGGCGGTTGCAGCGAAGCTGGCGGCGGTGGGTTTGACCTTTGCCTCGATGACCTGGCCGCGGGATTCATCGGCGTTCCAACCGGCGAGGAGCGGGACGTGCGCTTGCTTGCCGGCAGCGTAGATGCTGGCTACTGAGTCGGGGAGAAAGTAACCGTCGATGTCGGGGCCGAAACGCGGTGGGGGTGGCGTGGTCTTCGCGGTGGCAGCCTTGAGGATGTCATCGGCGGAGAGCTTGCGGAGGTCGGCGAGTGTGGAGGTGTTGAAGGCGGTCTGGGCGAATGCTACGCTGCGCTGCTCGAGGGCTTCTCGAGTGGGGGACGGGAGGCCTGAGCCGCCGAGGGCGCCGCCGCTTTCGCCGATTGCTTTGGCGAAGAGGCCGTGTGCGAGGGGGGAGGCCATCTGGGCGCTGACGGACATGGAGCCTGCGGACTCGCCGAAGATGGTGACGTTGCTGGGGTCTCCACCGAAGGCGGCGATGTTGTTCTTGACCCAGGTGAGGGCGGCGGTCTGGTCGAGGAGGCCGTAGTTGCCGGAGGCGTGGTGGGGCGACTCGGCGGTGAGTTCGGGATGGGCGAAGAAGCCGAAGATGCCGAGGCGGTAGTTCATGGAGACGACGACCACGTTGCGACGGGCGAGGAACTGGCCGTCCTGACGGTTCTCAGAGGTGCTGCCGCTGACGAAGCCGCCGCCGAAGATCCAGACCATGACGGGGAGGGAGCCGGGTTTGGCGTTAGCGGGGGTCCAGACGTTGAGGGTGAGGCAGTCTTCGCTTGGGCCGGGGTCGTGGAAGATCATGTCGGGATAGCCGGAAGACTGGATGCAGTGGGAGCCGAAGTCTTTGGCGGGGCGGATACCCTTCCAGCTTGCGGCGGGTTGCGGAGGCTGCCAGCGGAGATTGCCGACGGGCGGCGCCGCGAAGGGGATGCCCTTGAAGGCGCGGACCTGATCGTTGTTGGTGAGTGTCCCTTCGACAATGCCCTTGTCGGTTTTTACCTGGAGCGGCTCGGCGGGTTGAGCGGCGTGGGCAGGAGCAGTTGTGAGAAGCGAGATTGCCAGAAAGGGGACCGCGAGGGATCGAGGGGACAGCCTGGGCATTAGTTTTTCTCCGCGGCACAAAGTTATCACGGGTGTGCGGGGCGGCGACTTTGGTTCTGGGATTGATGGCATCTGGCGCGCGCGAGTGGGGCAAGGAAAGGCGGTCGCCCGCGGGCAGAGGGAGGCGCGCGGGCGACGGGTCATTTTTGTCAAGAGCCCCTTCGCCTCCGACCTTTCGGGTGTTTACCGGGAGGGGTCGAAGGCGCTGGTTCTCAGGAGTCTAGTTCTCTAAGGTCTAAGGGACCGTCACAGAAACTTGATTCGACGGCACGCTTTCTACTCCGTTGCTATCGACGCTCTTTACCATATAGCTGTAGCTGCTGCCACTAACGACTGTGCTATCCACGTAGCTTGTCGGGGTCTGGATGGATGTGTTGATCAGTTGACTGGCCCCACCGCCTGTTGAGCGATAGACGTTGTAGCCCATAACCGGATCGGGGGAACTGCCGGGTGCGTCCCAGGAGAGATCTACCTCATGGGCGACTGACGTACCGGTACCGCTCAACGACACAACCGTAGTGCCTCCGGTGGTTGCGTTGCTGCTGATTGTGAGACTGCCTGTGGCTGATCCGGCTGCGGTTGGTTTGAACTGGACCTGTAGGGTGGCCGATTGATTTGGGTTCAACGTGACGGGGAAGCTACCTCCGACGATGGTGAAGCCTGTGCCCGTGATGGAAGCCGAGTTCACCGTCAGGGCAGATGTGCCGGAGGAGGTGAGCGTCAACGACTGCGTTGTCGAGGAGTTCACGGCCACGCTGCCAAAGCTCAGTGTGGTGGCGCTTAGTGTGAGCGTCGAGTTCGCTGTTGTACCAGTTCCACTCAACGACACGACTGCGGTGCCGCCGGTAGTTGAGTTGCTGCTAATCGTCAGGCTCCCCGTTGCCGATCCAGTTGCGGTTGGCTTGAACTGAAGCTGGAGGGTCATCGACTGACCGGGGTTCAATGTTGCTGGGAGTGTGGCTCCGACGATGCTGAAGGCTGCCCCTGAAATGGAAGCTGAGTTAACAGTCACGGGCGATGTGCCGGAGGAGGTGAGGGCCAACGACTGCGTTGACGAGGTGTTCACGGTCACGCTGCCGAAGCTGAGAGTCGAGGTGCTCAACGTCAACTGCGGACTCGCTGCCGCAGTACCTGTGCCGCTAAGGGCCACTGTAGCGGTACTGCCAGTCGTCGAGTTGCTGCTGATTGTGAGCGTTCCCGTAGCTGCTCCAGCCGCGGCTGGCTGGAACTGTAGCTGCAGGGTCACCGACTGGCTTGGATTTAGCGTTACAGGGAGGGTCCCCGCGACGATGGTAAAGCCCGCGCCCGTGATTGAAGCAGAGTTCACGGTCACTGCTGAGGTGCCCGACGACGTAAGTGTCAGCGAACCTGTCGCCGCGGAGTTCACCGTCACGCTGCCGAAGTTGAGAGCCGAAGCGCTCAGCGTCAACTTCGGTTGTCGCTGGCGACCTGGCTTCGCTGACGCGCTCGTGGCAGACGTCACAAACGCCAAGCTGCAAATGGCCGCGAGAAGAAGCGAACCGCGTCGTCGGTTGAGCCAGGTGAAACTCTTTTGAGGCCAGGATCGCTTTAGAGATATTGTGGGGGAGTTTCTGGTGGAGGTTGATACAACCTGAACTAGGGGCCCGGGGCCGAACATACTGGGGAACAAAAACACCTCTTGAATCGTGCAAAAATCGCATGGTTCAAGGCAGGACAAATTAAAAGAGAGAATGCTTCTTCGGTTTGTATGATTGCACGCCGCCCGGAGGGTGAGTGCAATGGGAGGGCCCTCGTTGTCCCTGGCAGCTAAATGACCTGCTCAGGTCGCCGATCGTAATTCCCCACCTCACACAAGATAAAAACGCCTTGTGATGAAAAATGCAATGACCTGATTGTACTATTGACACGAATTCGTTAGCAATAAGCCGCTATTTATCGGTGATAGCGAGCTTCACGCAGCAAAGACCATGTTGTCGTGCTCACAGATCGAATTGATGGCAGATCTCGCAGTCATCAAGCCCGCTGGCAGCCCGCCTCCCGGCATTACCCATTGGCCGACCATGACGAACTTATCCAAACCCGAGAGTGTGTTCGGCAGCTGCCGAAACCCTGTGTGCGGGGTAATGAGCCAGCCCTCCATGCTTCCCTGCCAGTTGCCGGTATAGCGGATCACAGAGGCGGGAGTGGAGACATCGACGACCTCGACGGCATCCTTGATGTTGGCCACTTGTCTCCCCAGCAATACAATGATTTTGTCCGCTATCCTCTGCTTCTCTTCCTGGTATGCAGGCTGGTCTCGTCGGTGGAGATCGAGCCAGTACTCGAAGTTCCGGGTGGGCAGGAAGCATGTGATCGCAGTCTTGCCTTCGGGTGCGAAGGTCGGGTCGTAGTTAAAGAAGCGGAAAGAAACCTGAGAGAGGATGGTCCCAGGATCGATCTGCAATGGCGTGTCGAGCAGGCGGACGAGCAATCCTGGCTGCTGGGAAAGGTCGCACGCCACTCCTAACGAGACCTGAATATAGGAGCTGAAGGGCTCGAGCTCTCGATAGATTTTATCGGTGTCGCTGTTCTTATATCGACCTTGAAGTAATTCGTAGATCGTAGCGTGGCCGTCGGCGGCAGAGATGACCCAATCGGCGGCAATCTGTTCTCCGGTGGTTAGCTGCACACCCACTGCGGCGTCATGTTCCACCAGGATCTTCGCAACCTTAGCTCCGCAGCGGAGTTGCCCTCCCAAACTGAGCAGTTTTTCTTCAATGAGCTGAATGACGGCTTGAGAGCCACCGATGGGATATTCCGCGTCGCGGTTATTCATCCATACGAGAGAGAAGAATAGTGCAAGAGCGGAGAGGCGCCCGGAGTTGCCACCGGTAAAGAATGCCCGTATGAGTGGATCGTTGAAGCGCATTCCGTACTCGGCACACGTCATCTTGGAGAGTTGCTCCAAAAGCAAAAGTTGGGGAGCATCGCTGAGGAAAGTCCTCCAGTTCCCAAGCCAGCTCTTTGCCGGATCGGGGAGCTTGAAATGTGCAGAGGTGGCGAACCGAAGATATGAAGTGGTGGACCTGCTTCTGTTCCTGCGGAGCTCGTTTCAGCATCTCCAATTCGAGTTGATCCAGATTTGAGTAGATCCTCAGGGAGTCTCCCTTGTCGGTCTCGATCCGAAGAAATTCTTCGTGGTGCACAAACCGTAATTTTTCAATGTCAAAGACTTCCTTCCATTGTCGATACATGTCCCCCGCTGGATTAGAACCGAGAAGCCAATTCAGACAGGTCTCAAAGGTGTAGCCGCCACGATGCCAGCTTGTTGCCAGGCCGCCGGGGGCCTCATGCATTTCAAGAACTTCCACCTGATAACCACATTTTTGCGCATAGACAGCAGTGCATAGTCCAGCGATTCCGCCGCCAACAATGACCATTCTCCGCCTGTTCGATTTCATCGCTCAACCTCCCCATCACCGTAGCCGCCCTGAGAGCCGCACAGGATCACACTCGAAGTCAGTTCTTACCGCGATACAAAGGGCATACGCGGAAGCCTGAGCTACGTCTAAATGATTTTTTCAAATATTGCTGTGATCGGAGACACAGCACGAGTGCTCGGGGCGGGACGCTTGACTAGGCTCGGCCCCTTGCGGAGCTGGGTGGTGGGGGGTAGTGGGGCTTGAGCTTCGCGGGTGCGGCGCTCTGTGGGGTCTTCGGTTCAATGTCGATGGGGCGGTTGGCCGCGACCATTTTGCCGATCGCGTACTTCAGGGCTTCGACGCCTTCGCCGGTGACGGCGCTGATTTTGTAGAAGGGCAGCTTTCGGCGTTTTGCCATGGCGGCGAGTTTTTTTAGTTTTTCGGGATTGGCTACGTCGATTTTTGCGGCGACGAGAATGGTTGGCTTAGCGGCTAGGGCGGGGTCGAAGCTCTTCAACTCTTCGGTGATGACCTTGTAGTCGGCGACGGGATCGGGTCGTGCGGTTCCTTCGGCGGCGGTGGAATCGGAGACGTCGACGAGGTGGACGATGACGCTGGTGCGCTCGATGTGTTTGAGGAACTGGATGCCGAGGCCGTGGCCGAGGTGTGCGCCCTCGATGAGGCCGGGGAGGTCGGCTACGGTGTAGGACTCGGTGTGGGGATAGTCGCCGATTTGTACTACGCCGAGATTGGGCTCGAGGGTGGTGAAGGCGTAGTTGGCGATCTTGGGTTTGGCTGCGGAGAGGCGCGAGATGAGCGTGGATTTGCCGACGTTGGGGTAGCCGACGAGGCCAGCGTCGGCGAGGAGACGGAGTTCGAGGCGGTAGGCGCGCTCTTCGCCGGCGCGGCCCAGTTCGTGTTCGCGTGGGGCCTGGTGGGTGCTGGTGGCGAAGTGCTGGTTGCCTCGACCTCCACGTCCGCCTTTGGCGATGACGATGGTTTCGTTTGGGTGAGCGAAGTCGTGGACTAGCTCGCCGGTCTGGTCGTCGTAGAGAAGAGTGCCGACGGGGACTTTGAGTGTGGTGTGTTCGCCGGCCTGACCGGAGCAGTTGGAACCAAGGCCATGGCCGCCGCGCTGGGCTTTGTGCTCGGGGTTGAAGCGGAAGTGGACGAGAGTGTTGTGGCTGAGGGAGGAGGACATGAGAACGTCCCCGCCGTGGCCGCCGTCTCCGCCGGAGGGGCCGCCCTTGGGAACAAATTTTTCACGCCGGAAGGCCATGCAGCCGTTACCACCGTCGCCGGCCTTGATCCGGATTCGTGCTTCATCAATAAACATGCAGTTTCAAGTGTACAAGTTTGCGGGGAAGTAGCCAGGTGATTGATTCTGCTGGCCGTTGGATCGCTTGCACCGCCCGCGGGGCATTTGGTTACTGGGCGGCTGGCGTTTTTTTACCTATACTGGCAGACCTACCCGTAATCGTTTGTTAATCGACGTGTGAGAGTGTTGTCATACCAATCTATGTCCGAACGGACCGGGACCGAATAAACAGGCGGGAAAAAGAACCTGTTGCGGCATCGTGTGAATTTAAGGAGACCGAAAATGCGAAGTATAGTTTTGAAGGCAGTGGTGCGATTTCTATTGATCGCGATATTGTGTGCGGGAGTTGGGTCGTACGGATTTGGGCAATCGGCGGTGGATGGCGCGATTGGCGGCACGGTGCAGGATTCGTCGGGCCTTGCGATTCCGAAGGCGAAGGTGACGATTCGCAACAACTCAACCAATGCGGAGCAGACGGCAATTACGGACGACGCGGGATTCTTCCGTGTGATTCATCTTCAGCCGTCGGCCTATACAGTGACGATCACAGCGGCGGGTTTTGGGAACTTCAAGTCTCCCGAGGTGATTGTGCAGGTCGGACAGCTGACGGATCTCTCGCCGAAGCTGCCAGTAGGCAGCGATGCGCAGACGGTGGAGGTGACGAGCGAGGCGCCAGCGCTGAATACGACCTCTCCAGAGCTTGCGAATGTGATCAGCCAGCGCACGCTTCAGGATGCGCCGGTGAACAACTACCGCTGGTCGGCCTATGCTCTGCTGACCCCTGGTGTGGTGTCGGACGCGAACGGTTTTGGTCTGCTGAGTTTTCGCGGCCAGAGCACACTGATGAATAATGTCACGGTCGACGGCGCGGATGACAATCAGGCTTACTTTTCCGAGGAGCGTGGGCGTACGCGCGCGGGATACTCGACTGCGAAGGCTTCGATCCAGGAGTTCCAGGTCAATACTTCGAACTACTCAGTGGAGTATGGCCGGTCCGCTGGTGGAGTCGTGAATTCGATCACGAAGAGTGGCGGTAATCAGTTTCATGGGGACCTTTATTTCTTTGATCGCAATGCCGAGTGGGCGGGGTCGGTCGCGACTACCACCCATAATGTGCAGTTGACGCCGGGTGGTCCCTTTGTGGCGCAACACTTCAAGCCAACTGATGTGCGCAAGCAGTATGGCGGCGCTATTAGCGGTCCCATCTTCAGGGACAAGGTCTTCTTTTTCTTTGCCGGCGACCGGTTCCAGAGGAACTTCCCCGCAGTTGCAGCTGCCAGCAGCCCTGGCAGCTTCTATACGTTGCCCGATGCGACGCTGCCTGCGGGCAAGACCTGCGGAGTAACAAGCGGCGCAGCGCAACCGAGTGACATCGACGCTGCGGCCTGCACGCTGCAGAAGAATCTCGGCCTCACAACCTATGCGGCTGCGGCGACAGACTACAGCAATGGAATCGCCGGATTGAACACGATGCTGGGCACGGTGCCACGCACGGGTTCTCAGACGATTTTCTTTCCGAAGATCGATTGGCAGGTGAACTCCCGCAATCATGCTTCCTTCGAGGTCAATCGCTTACGATGGGCATCACCGGCCGGGATTCAGACCTCGGCAGTTGTCTTCAATGGCACCAACAGTTTTGGTAACGACTATGTGGACGTCACGTTTGGTATCGCGAAACTTGATACGGTAATCACAAACAGCATCAGCAATGAGGTCCGCTACCAGTACGGGCGCGACTTTGAATTTGAGTACGGACAGACGCCGACTCCCTATGAGAAGGCCAATTTGATGGGACCGACTGGCGCCGGATATACCAATCCGTTAGGCGCTCCTCCGCAAATCAGTATCACCAACGCATTTACGTTCGGTACACCCACGTTTCTGAATCGTGCCGCACTCCCGGACGAACGCCGCTGGCAACTGGCGGATACGATGAACTGGATCCATGGACGGCATAATTTCAAGTTCGGTGGAGACTACGTCCACACTGACGACCGGATCAACAATCTCTTTACCGGTTTTGGATCCTATGCCTACTCGAATCTCGCAGCCTACTTTTCGGACTTTTACTCTTCGCAGGATCCGGCCACTGCCAGCAAGGCCAAGTTCTACACGAGCCAATATGTTCAGGGATTCGGCATTCCGGGTGTTGAGTTCCAGACCGGAGACTTCGGGTTTTTCGGCGAGGACAATTGGAAACTGACCAAGGCCCTAACGGTTACTGTCGGTCTTCGTTATGAGTATGAGAAGTTGCCGACGCCTTTCAGCAGTCTGATCGTTCCTGCTATTCCGCAGACTGGAGTTTTGCCGTCCAATAAGACCAACATCGGTCCTCGAGTCGGATTTGCTTATGACGTGTTTGGCACTGGGAAGACGATTTTGCGTGGCGGTTACGGTGTCTTTTTTGCTCGCATTCTCAATGGGACGATCTACAACGCACTCGTAAACACGGGTTCGCCCAACGGTCAGTTCACGGTGAATTCTACGCCGGTGTTTCCGCAGGTCATTGCGAATGGAAGTCTGGCGGGGGCGCCGAACTCGGTCTTCTTCGATTCAAACTTCAGAGCTCCGTGGATCAATCAGGCTGACCTCACCGTTGAGCAGGACCTCGGTTGGAACACTGTCATGAGCGTGACGTGGCTCGGAACACTGGGTCGCCGGTTGCCGAACTTTACCGACCTCAATCTCAACCCTGCCACGACGATCAACTACACGGTCGTTGACACGGCCGGCAAAGGACCGTTGCCGAACGGCACTGTCCTCGCTGAAAAGTTCTACCCGAGAAATACGACTCCCGGCTGCACGAGCGCGCGTCCGAACTGCAGCTTCGGTTCGCTCACGGACATCTTCAGCGGCGTCAACTCCAATTACTCCGGCCTGGTCGCTCAGATCAATCACCGCTTCTCCAACCACCTCCAGTTCAGTGCGAATTACACGTGGTCTCATGCGCTGGACTATGGGCAGAACAATCAGACGGCCACAGTCGCCAACAATCTTCTCGATCCGCAAAATATCCGGGCGGAATATGGCAACTCCATCACAAACATTCCCAATCGCCTTGTGATGAACGCCATCGTCACCGCGCCGTGGAAGTACACCGGTTGGAAAGCGTATCTGCTGAATGGCTATGAGGTATCACCGGGCCTTCAGGTTCAGAGTGGCCTGCCCTTCCTGGTGGGCACCAGTGGTGGATACACCTCAACCAGCGGAACGCTGCCTGGATATACACCTTCGGGCGGCCTCATAGCTGGCTTTGGCGGTGTTAACGGCTCTAACGGTATCTTCCGCATGCCCGGGTTCGAACGAAACGGATTGTCTCAGCCGAAGACAACCGTAGCGGATCTGCGCCTCTCCAAGCGCTTCAACGTGAAGGATCGGGTCAACCTGGAGTTCCTCGGGGAGGCTTTCAACGTCGCGAACCATCAGAACGTGACCGGGGTCAATTCGACCGCGTACACGGTTGGCACGGTAGCGGCCACCAAAACGAACACTCTTGCCTTCTCTACAGCAAACCCAGGCTTTGCCGTTCCTAACGCGACCAACACGAGCGGGTTCTCGTATGCTCCGAGGCAGATCCAGCTTGGTGTCCGGGCGCAGTTCTGACCGGGACAAAAATGCAATTGACAGAGGGCGGTGGCTTTGGCTGCCGCCCTGTTGTTTGACGCCGGTCCATTCAGCGAGACTCTTTGCCGTTACCACTTTTGTGGCAAAGTCTTCGCCGGTCTGCGGTTAATCTCTTATGATCTTCGGTGTAGCGCCGAAATTGTCACGATGTTCCGCCCCGGGCTGTCCGGGGAATCGAAACGGTTCGTCACTATTTTCCCGTGGCTTGGTGTAGAGCAGTACGAATTTCCGCGGAGAGTCAATGTCGTTGTGCGTGGGACGCGCGTGGTCTGGCGCGGTCGTTAGGAAGATTGTCCGGGTTTGCCTGTTGTGGTGCTGTTCCGCTGCGGCCGTAGGGAGGTGCGCGTGGGGGCAGAGTTCGGTGGATGGAGCGATCGGCGGCTTTGTGGTTGATGGGGGTGGGGCCGCGCTGGTGGGTGCTGTGGTCCAGGTGCAGAACGTCGCCGATGGAACGAAGACTCGTACGACGACCGAAGGCAAGGGGGAGTTTCTGGTGGCGCACCTGCCGGCGGGAGAGTACCGGGTGGAGGTGGAGTATGCGTTGTTTGCCGGGTTGACGCTCGAGCCGGTGGTGGTCGAGGTGGGAGGCGTGACGTCGGTGGAGGCGCGGATGCGGGTTGGGGGTGTGGCGACCTCGGTGACCGTGAAGGCGGAGCCGATTGCCCAAGCTGCGGTGGGCGTTGACGAACTGTCGTCGGCTGCGGTGGGGAGTGTGGTGACTCCCGATGAGATTGAGCGGCTTCCGGTGAATGGGCGGCGCTGGCAGACGTTTGCGCTGTTGATGCCGACGGTGAATTCAGATCCTGAAGGAGATGGGCTGTTGAGTTTTCGCGGGACGGCTTCGACGCAGAACAGCAGCCGGATCGATGGCGGAGACGACGATCAGAGCTTCGGGTCGGTACCGCGCGGGACCGGAATTGAGAGTGGGGCGGAGTTGGAGGATGCGGCTGAGGTGGGGGTGGCGAACCGCATCACCGTGGGAAGCGCTGCGGGTGGCGGAGGGTACGGGCGGCACTCGGGAATGGCATATACGTTTTCGCAGGAGGCGGTGCGGGAGTTTCGGGTGAGCGGGCAGAATTACTCTGCATTGTATGGGCATGCTGCCGGCGGGATCGTCACCACAGTTTCGAAGAGTGGGACAAACGATCTGCATGGAACCGGTTTTTACTTGTTTCGGACGAGTGCGCTGGCGGCGACGAATCCTTTCTCGATTGCGACCAACTATGTCGATGGGGTGGTTGAGAGTGTCGCAGTGAAGCCTCATGATCTGCGGCAGCAGTTTGGGGGCAGTGTTGGCGGCGCGATGATTCGGAATAAGTTGTTCTACTTTTATGCTTATGACGAGCAGGTGCGGGATTTTCCGGCGATATCGACGCCGAATGACCCGAATTTTTACGCGCTGACGCCGACGCAAAGGGCGCTGCTGGGCAACCGCGGGGTGACGCCGTCGAAGGTGAACGCGGCGTTGAATTACCTGGAGAGTTTGACGGGGACGATTGCGCGGCGACAGGATCAGACGGTTAATTTCGGCAAGGTGGACTGGCAGGCGGCGGAGCATCATCGGATGAGCGTGCAGTATGACCGGGCGCGTTCGAGCTCTCCGGCGGGAGTGCGGTCGGCGCCTGTGGTGGATGTGGGCAGGGCGAGTATGGGCAGCAGCTATGGCAAGGTGGATTCCTTGCTGGGGCGATGGATATGGCAGACGACCCCGAGACTGAGCGAGGAGTTGCGCGTACAGTATGGGCGAGATTTCCAGTATGAGCAGTCGCAGCCTCCGCTGCCGCAGGAGCCTACGGTGGGGTCGGGCGGATTTGCGCCGGAGATTGCGATTGGGCCAAATGGATTTATGTTTGGGAGCTCGCCTTCGCTGGGGCGCAGATCGTTTCCCGATGAGAACAAAGTGCAGCTTGCGGATATGGTGACGTGGAGGCGAGGCCGTCATCAGATCCAGACGGGCATCGACGTGAGTTTTGTGCATGACGACATTAATTCTTTGGCGAATACGGAGGGTGCGTTTCACTACGACAGTTCGACGACTTCGGGACATGCAGGCGGAATCGTTGACTGGATTACGGACTACACGTTCAATGTGAACGTCAATCCGAATGGCGGGTGCCCGTCGATTGTTTCGAAGGTGCATGATTTCTGCTTCCGGTCGTTCACGCAGAGCTTTGGGCAGCAGGCGGTGTCGTTTGATACGCAGGAGTGGGCAGGGTTTCTGCAGGACAACTGGCGCGTGAAGGCGGGACTCACGGTGAATGCAGGATTGCGCTATGAATATGAGTTTTTGCCTTTGCCGCAGCAACCGAATGGGCTTCTAGATGCGGCCTTCGGCAAGATTGGCGCGACGAGCGTGTTTCCGGAAGACAGGAATAATTTCGGGCCGCGGCTGGGCGTGGTGTGGGAGCCGTTTGGGCCGGGTCGGGGTGTGGTGCGGGCTGGGTATGGGCTTTTCTTCGGTCGGTTGCCCGGGGCGACGGTGCGAAACGCGCTGGTGGATACGGCGTTGGGTAGTTCGGCGAGGCATATTTCAATTACACCTGGTACGGTTACAAATTGTCCGCAGGTGGCAAATCAGGGGTTTGGGTATGTGTGCGCTTATGTGACGACACCGCCGAGCGCGATTACGACGACGACTTCTGCGATGGTATTTGACCGGCGGTTTCGGCTTCCTGCGGTGCAGCAGGGCAGCTTGACGGTTGAGCGCGAAGTTGGTGCGGGGATTTTAGCGAGTGCTACGTATCTGGTGAATATCGATCGGCAGCTGCCGAACTCTGTCGATATCAATATCGGTCCCGCTACGGCGACGAAGACGTTTCAGCTGCAAGGGGGGACGGGTGCGGCTGGGGTGCGGGATGGAGAGCTCTTCGTGATTCCGTTCTATTCGCAGCGGATGAATACGAATTTCGGGCCGGTGACGAATATTGTTTCGAACGCGGATGCGACGTACAACGCGATGGTGTTAGAGGCGCGGCGGCGGCTACGCGGAGGCCTTGAGTTTCGTGCGAGCTGGACCTGGTCGAAGGCGATCGACTATGGGCAGGGCGGGGCTACGCCACGGACGAATGCGCAGTTCGATCCATTCGATGTGTTGTATGACAAGGGGCTGTCGGCGCTGAACTATCCGCATAAAGTGCTGGCGAGCGCGGTTTGGGAGCCTACGCTTGGCAGCGAACGGCGCTGGGTTCGGGTTGCCGCGAATGGATGGACGGTTGCACCGCTGTTTGTTGAATCGAGTGGGAGGCCGTACAGTCTCGACATCTTTGGCGGCACGCGGCTGGCGGGTGGGCATGAGAGTATCAACGGCGCGGGGGGCGCGGCATATCTGCCGACGGTGGGGAGGAATACGTTGCGGCTGCCGGATACGGCGCGGATCGATCTGCGCGTGAGCCGGGCCGTGCATGTGACGGAGAGGGTGCGGATGCGCGGGAGCGTCGAGATCTTTAATCTGACCAACCGGGTAAATTACTCCGCGATTATGCAGCGTGCGTTTCTGGTGGGCACGGAGACGAATGGGGTGACTCCGCTGATTTTTCAAAACGCTGCGACCGTTGCAGCGGAGGGGTTGAATGTGCGGCCGTTCGGGACGTTTACTGCGGCGTCGACAGGGCAGTCGCCGGAGCGCCAGGTGCAGGTGGGAGTCAGGGTGGAGTTCTGAGATCTCAGTGCTGCGAGATGGAGAGGGTGTTGCCGTCGGGGTCGGTGAACCAAGCGACTTTGGCGCCTTCTGGAGCGGTCCAGACTCCATCGGGGCTCTGCTCGAAGTAGGGGTAGCGGGTGAACTTCACCCCTTTGACGGTCATCTCGGCGACGGCCTTGTGGATATCGGTGACTTGCCAGCCGAGGATTGTGAAAGGAAAAGGTGTGAAGTCCTCGACGCGGACGATGCGGACCATGGTTCCGTTGGCGTCCATGACGATGGCGAAGGAGTCATCGCTGAGGAAGCGAAGGCCCAGGAGTTTTTCGTAGAAGCGTCGCGCGCGGGTTGTGTCTTTGGTGGGGATGAAGGCTATGAGCGGGCTGTGGGTGAGCATGCTTGTGACCTCGTTTAATCAGGGTGACCGAAACTGCCGGTTGGGTTCTTGTTCGGGAAGCGGGAAGAAACCCTGATCTCCAGTCTGGCCTGGAGTGAGCTGGGAATGGGCCGCGAAACGCGTCAAGGGGAACGCGTCGGGGTAGTTCTCCTGGATCCAGGCGGTCATTTTTTCACGGACAAGGCACCGGAGGTCGAAGTTGTCGCTGGAGTTGCGGGAGCTCATGAGGCAGCGCAACTCCATGGAGCGGTCGGTGAGGTTCGTGACCTGCAGGCCGCAGACCCGGCTGTCCCATAGGGGCGAAGGATGAACGATGGCCTCTAGCTGTTTGCGGAGATCTTCGACGGGAATGGAGTAGTCGACGTAGAGAAAGGCGGTGCCGAGGATGTCGGACGACTGCCGGGTCCAATTCTGAAAGGAGTTCTCGATGAAGTAATTCAGCGGAACGACGAGGCGGCGGAGATCCCATATTTTGATGACGACGTAGGCTGAGTTGATCTCTTCGACGCGTCCCCACTCGCCTTGAACGACGACGACGTCGTCGATGCGAATGGGTTCGGTGAAGGCAATCTGCAGGCCGGCGAAGAGATTGGAAGCGGTGGATTTGGCCGCGGTGGCCAGAATGAGCGATGCGATGCCGGCAGAGGCGAGAAGGCCGGAGCCATAGTGCCAGATGCGCGGGTCGTTGAAGGTCCACAGCAGAGCGCCGATGTCGATGATGACAACGAAGGTGATGAGTATTCGGCGAAAGAGCTGAAATTGGGTATGGATCCTGCGTGCCCGGATGTTGTTTTCGACGCTGAGGTCGTAGCGCCGCGTCAGGAAATCCTGCAGGACGTAGATGCAGCCGATGGCGAACCAGCCGAGGGCGACCACGGTCAACATGATGAATGCCTGGCGCAGCATGGCTTCGATGTTTTCCGGAAGGTCAGGAATGGTGGGCAGAATGATGAGCAGACAGGTGAGAAGAAAGATTGCGCGAGCGGGTTTTCCGAGGTGCTCCTGCAGCCCCCAGCCGAGGGGGTGGCTGATCGCTTCTTTGCGGTGCAGAATGCGGAAGAGAATGTAATGCACCAGGTTTGCGACCACGAGCATGCCGCAGAAGACGAAGATTGCGAAGAACCAGTTGTGTTTGAAATGAAAGACGGCGAGGGCCGAGAGGGCCGGCGGCCCTGAAAGTGATTTGGCGAGGGTTAGCGTGGCTGTATTCAAGCGGCTCGACTCCTTGCGCTGGTTAGATGCTGCGAGACGAGGAGTTGTAGATGTTTGCTGCTATAGCGGGAGAATTCTTCTGCTATTTATGCTGGAGATATTCTAGAGCTTCAAGCACGGCTTTTTCCAAGGCGATGCGCTGGTCGGAGTAGGAGTGGTCGGTTGTGAGGTGGACGGTGGTGATGTCGGTGGCGCCGGCTTTGTGAAGGGCGGCCACGAAGGCGTCGTTGGAGGGAGCGAGGCCATCGTCGGAGGTGATGATGAGGACGGGGCGAGGGGCGAGTTTTGGTGCGAGGTTGGGGATGTTCCAGGCTGCTGCGTTCGTGATGACTTCTTTGGCGAGGCTCTCGGGGGTGCAGCCGGCGAGGGGTGCCATGCCTTCGGCTGCGAAGTGGGCAGCGAGGCGGGTGGTGGCTTCTTTTTCCTGAGGGGGTTTGAGGGATTGCACTTTGTCGACGCCCATGTCGGCTGCGGAGATCAGGCCGACTGCTTTGATCGCCGGGTCTTGCGCGCCGGCGTAGCGAGCCATGAATCCGCCCATGCTGTGACCGATAAGGACGATGTAGGCGGAGTCGGAACGGAGTTTTTGCGCGTGGGCGGGGTCGCGCAGGTAGGCGATGGCGGATTGCGTGTCTTCGATGGAGTGGGTGAAGGAGAAGTCGCCGGGAGAGCCCCAGGAGCCGCGGTAGTCGAAGTAGACAACGTCCCAGCCGTCACGGCGAATGGCTTGCGCGAGGTCGAGATTTTTTTCGTTGCCGGGGAAGCCGTGAAGAAGGACAACGACCGGATGGGGGCCTGGGCCTTCGGCGATGTAGGCGAGGGCGTTGAGCATGGCTCCGTGGCTGGGGATTTGGAAGGTCTCCATGGCGGCGGGATTTGCTTTGTCCGGAGCGGGGTCGGTGGTGATGGCGGCCGTGGCGTTGGCGCTGGATTGGGAGTAGAGGGACAGGGGGGCAGCGAAGAGAGCGGCAAGAATAGAGAGTTGACGTAGAGTCATGGGTGATTATTGCACTTCAACGATTATTGTTTGATTGGCGGAGGGTGGCAGTGAGATGACCTGGGATTAGTATGGCGCATGTGTGGGCAGCATGATTCCGAGTACAAATGAGGAGAGCGTGAATGAGTGATGGGCACAGGGAACTGGACCGGCGTCGGTTTATCGCGGGGGGTGCAGCGTCGGGGCTGGCGCTTGGCATGGGTGCTGCGAGCAGTCGCGGTGCGGAGGTGACGGACGGTGCTGGGCAAGAGGCGGGCAAGCGTCGACCAAATGTGATTGTGTATATCGCCGATCAGTTCCGAGCGGATTTTGTTGGAGCAAATGGACAGAACTACACAACGAAGACGCCGAACCTGGATGCGATGGCGGCCCGGGGAACGAACTTTGGCGGGGCGATCTGCAATCAGCCGGTTTGCTCGCCTTCGCGGTCGGTGTTGATGACTGGACGATATGCGACGGAGACGGGAGTGTGGCATAACGCGACGAACATTGATCCGTCGTTGCCGACGCTGGCGGGCGAGCTTCGCAAGTCGGGGTACTCGGCGAACATGATTGGGAAGTGGCACCTGGCGCCTGGGACTGAGGCGGAAGGTGGAGGCCGAGGGTATGTGAAGCCTGAGTTTCGTGGAGGATTTCTCGACCTGTGGGAGGGTGCAAACGAGTTTGAGTGGACGACGCATCCGTACGAGGGCACCATCTTCGACCGGGATGGCAAGGAGATCATGTTCAAGGACGAGTACAGGGTGGATTTCGTGACGGACCGTGCTGAGCGATTTCTGAAAGAGAAACATGACCGGCCGTTTCTTCTGTATATCTCGCAACTGGAGCCGCACTTCCAGAACGACGAAAAGCGGTTTATTGGGCCGAAGGGGTCGGCGGAGCGTTTTCACGATCCGTGCGTGCCGAACGATTTGAGACCGCTGCCGGGGAACTGGCAATCACAATTGCCGGACTACTACGGATGCGTGGAGGCGATCGATAAGTCAGTGGGGCGAATCCTGCAGGTGCTGGAGGAGCAGAGGCTGGCGGAGGACACGATTGTTTTGTTTACCAGCGATCATGGCTGCCACTTTATGACGCGGAATGAGGAGTACAAGCGGAGCCCGCACAATAGCTCGATTCGGGTGCCGCTGATTGTGCAGGGGCCGGGATTCAACAACGCGATGGCGCTGCCCGAGATTGTGGGCAATATTCATGTGATGCCGACGCTGCTGGATGTTGCGGGAGTGACTGTTCCTGCTTCGGTCAAGGGGCGAAGTATGATGCCGATGCTGACGAAGGCGGAGGCTCGCAAGGCGTGGCCGAACACGGAACTGGTACAGATCAGCGAGGCGATGACGGCACGGGCGCTGCGGACGAAGGACTGGACCTATTGCGTGATCGATGCGCAGGGGCGGCGGTCGGAGAAGTTCTCCGACAAGTATGTCGAGTACCAGATGTACAGCCAGACAGCGGACCCTTTCGAGCAGGTAAATCTGGCGGGACGGCAGGAGTTTCGTGGGACTGCGACGGAGTTGAGAGCGGAGTTGAAAAAGATGATGGCGGCGGCGGGGGAGCCCGCAGTGGAGATCGAGGCCGTGCGGCATTATCCGTGAGAAATGTTCAGAAACGCCTAGAATAGAGGCGTGAGCTTTACGGAACAGTTCGATGTGGTGGTGGTGGGGGCGGGGCACGCTGGATGTGAGGCGGCGATGGCTTCTGCGCGGATGGGTCTGCGGACGGCGATCTTTACGTTGAATCTTGATTTGATTGCACAGATGAGTTGCAACCCGGCGATTGGCGGGATTGCGAAGGGGCATCTGGTGCGCGAGGTGGATGCTCTGGGTGGAGTGATGGGTGAGGTTGCAGATGCGACCGGGATCCAGTTTCGGCTGCTGAATACGTCGCGTGGGCCGGCGGTGTGGTCGCCTCGGGCGCAGTGCGATAAGGCGCTTTACCGTGTGAAGATGCGTGAGGTGCTGGAAGGGCAGAAGAATCTTTTTATCAAGCAGGCTGAGGTTGTGGACCTGATTGTTGAGCAATTGGGTCCGGAGCGAGTTGTGCGTGGACTGAAGCTGCGGGATGGACGGACAATCCATGCTGCGGCGACGGTGGTGACGACGGGGACGTTTCTGAATGGGCTGATTCATTGTGGCGAGCAGCAGTACACGGCGGGGCGGAGCGGGGAGCCGGCTTCGGTTTTGCTGGGTGAGAGTTTGAAGCGGCTGGGGTTGCGCGAGTGCCGGTTGAAGACGGGAACGCCGCCTCGGCTGGATGGACGAACGATTGACTGGAGCAGGTTTGAGGAGCAGCCGGGGGATAGCGATCCTACCCCGTTCAGCTTCCGGTCTGATGTTGGGAGAGGCGGGTCGCTTCCGCTGCGGCAGATCATGTGCCACATTGCGCATACGACGCCGGAGACGCTGCGGCTGATTCGCGAGAATGTGCATCGGTCGCCGATGTATACGGGACAGATTGCGGCGATTGGGCCGCGGTATTGTCCGTCGATTGAGGACAAGATTGTGCGGTTTCCGGAGAAGACGCGGCACCAGTTTTTTCTGGAGCCGGAGGGGTTGAATACGCATGAGGTCTACATCAATGGCATGAGCACGAGTCTGCCGATGGAGGTGCAGGCGGCGATGGTGCGGTCGATTCCGGGACTGGAGAATGCGGAGATGCTGCGGCCGGGGTATGCGATCGAGTATGACGCGATCGATCCGACGGAGCTGGATCGGACGCTGCGGGTGAAGTCGTTTGAGGGGCTTTATCTTGCGGGGCAGATCAATGGGACGAGCGGGTATGAAGAGGCGGCTTGCCAGGGGTTGATGGCGGGGATCAATGCGGCTTTGGCGGCTCGGGCGATGTTGAGTGGGGGAACGACTGAGACGTTCACGCTCGATCGCACGGAGGCGTACACGGGGATTTTGATCGACGATTTGATCAGCAAGGGGACGAATGAGCCTTACCGGATGTTTACTTCGCGGGCGGAGTTTCGGCTGCATCTGCGGATCGATAATGCGGACCGGCGGCTGACTCCGCATGGGCGGCGGCTGGGGCTGATTGATGATGATGCCTGGGCGGAGTATGAGGCGAAGCAGGCGCGGGCGGCGGCGTTTGAGAAGATGCTGGGCACGGCGCGGGTGAGGGTGGAGGAGTTGCCGGCGGAGTTGCTGGCGCGGCTTGATGGCGATGCGGCGGGGGTTAGCGGGCAGACGTTTGCGCAGTTTCTGAAGCGGCCGGAGGTTTCGGTGGAGGAGATTGCTCCGGTGTTGCGGGATCGTTTGGCTGAGGATTGTGATGTTTTTGGGGGATGGGTTTCGGCTATGGATAATGCCTCGCCGGACTTGAAAGAGAACGGTCGTGCTTCGGACGATCCCCACATCTCAGGATCGAGATATCGCGCACCTGGTTCCGTGGCGCGGTTGCCGGCGTGGGTTCGCAATGAGATGAAGACGGTGGAGACGGAGATCAAGTACTCGGGTTATCTGGATCAGCAGCGGCGGTCGATGGAGAAGATGCGGAAGGCGGAGAAGCGGGCGATTCCGGGGTGGTTTGATTACAGTGCGGTGAGCGGGCTTTCGAGCGAGATGAAGCAGACGTTGTCGCGGGTTCGTCCGCAGACGCTGGGGCAGGCGAGTCGTATTGCCGGGGGTTACGCCGGCGGCGGTGAGTCTGATTCATGTCTATATCGAGATTCAGGGACGGGCGCGGGTCGCCTGACGGTGGCAGGTTGACCTCAGAAAAATGATGTAACCATTGGCGATGTCGCGGCGTCGAACAGGGTATTGAACGGAGAAGTGCGATGACGGCTGGCGTAAGGACAGGATTGATTGGGCTGGGTGTCGTTGTAGTTGCTGGTGTTACTGATTGCAGGTGGCAGGAGGATGATTATGGGTACAGTGATGGGAGCTGAGGCTGCAGAAAAGAGCCGATTCCGGCTCCGGCGATGGATGAGCAGCGAATGCCGGATGCAAAGCATGAGACGGCGGTGTTTGCGGGCGGATGCTTCTGGGGGGTGCAGACGACGTTTCAGCGGATCAAGGGTGTGACCGCGACGACGGCGGGCTACTCGGGTGGCTCGGCAGCAGACGGCGACTTACGATCAGGTTTCGATCGGAGACGACGGGGCATGCGGAGTCGGTGAAGATTGTCTTCGATCCGTCGCGGATCAGCTATGGGACGCTGCTGCGGGTGTTCTTCTCCGTGGTGCATGATCCGACGCAGTTGAACCGGCAGGGGCCGGATGTGGGGACGTCGTACCGGTCGGTGATCTTCTATACGACGCCGGAGCAGGAGAAGATTGCGAAGGCGTATATCGCGCAGCTCGATGCGGCGCATGTGTTTCCGAAGAAGATTGTGACGGAGGTGGTGCCGCTGAAGGCGTTCTATGACGGCGAAGAGTATCACCAGGACTATGCGGAGAAGAATCCGAACAATCCTTACATCCAGGTCTGCGATGTGCCGAAGGTTGCGGCGCTGCAGGCAGCAGTTTCCGGAGTTGTTTCAGGACTACAAGCACAAGTAAGGCGCCGGCTCCGTTGTCTGCTACTGGGTGACTTCGCCCTCGGGTTCGTCGGTGGGGTTGTCGATTTCGGCCTGGAAGCCTTCGAGCAGACGTTGCAGGAAGGCGTCGGTGTCGGTGCCTTCATTCTGGATCTCGTGAGCGTGAGCGATGTGACGGGCGAGGTCGGCGAGGACGATGCCCCAGGCGAAGGGGTCTTCCCAGGCGCCACTTCGAATGCTGACGTGCTGGCTCTGCTCGGCGATCCAGACGCGCATGACCTCGAAGGATGCCTTGTCGCGCTGTGCTGCCGGTGGAATGGTCAAATTTTTCTCGACACCCATTTTCATCTGCCCCAACTTGAATTGCGCTGATTTTCTTGTCTCGCTTTAGCCTATAACGGTTGAGGGCTGTGTGTGTCTGTGTGCCTTTAATCAAGGCGTAAACTGAGACCACCGGATTCCGGACTCACTGCATTTACTGGATTTGCACAGATTCCACAAAATGAGCAGCTGTCCTCGGGCCCCGATTCCGATAATTTAGAACTTCATGGCAGCATACCCTCACATTGTCGGAGATCAGGAACGGCCGACCTCAGTGCATGCCGAGATGACCATCCTCGGCGCAATGCTGGTGGAACCGGTTGCGATCATCGACGCAACGATGTTGTTGAAGACTGATGACTTCGCGCTCGACTCTCATCGCAAGATTTATGCCGCGATATTGCAGTTGGTTGAGATGGGTCACGGCGTCGATATCGTTACTGTCACCGACTATTTGAGTAAGAAAAAGGAGTTGGACTCGGTTGGTGGGTTGCCTTACCTGGCCTCGTTGAGCGAAGGTCTGCCGCGAAAACTCAGCATTGAGAGCTATGTTCGCATCGTTCGGGACAAGAGCTTGATGCGGCAGCTTTTGACCGTCTGCGACATGGGGATGATCGAGGCGTCCGATCAAAGCCGCGAGGCGCTGGATGTGCTGAACCAGGTAACGAGCCGATTGACGGAGATCTCGGAGCACGCCGTCACTGGGGGCTTTTCTGATATTGCGGCGATTGTGAAGGACTCGTTCGGCTCGATCGATGCGCTGTATGAGCAGGGGCGCGAGGTTACCGGGCTTGCTACGCATTACATTGAGTTCGATCGCATGACCAGCGGGTTGCAGGAGTCGGAGTTGATCATTATCGCGGCGCGGCCGTCGATGGGGAAGACGGCATGGGCGATTAATATCGCGGAGAATGCGGCGGTTCGCGGGGGCAAGGTGGTTGCCGTCTTCTCGCTTGAAATGAGCAAGGCCAGTCTGCTGCGTAGAATGCTGGCTTCGCAGGCGCTGGTGAATTCGAAGGCGATCCAGACAGGAATGCTGATGCGCGACGATCGAGCGAAGCTGATTAAGGGGCTTGAGCTGCTGATGGAGTCGAAGATATTTATCGACGACACGCCGGGTATTACGCTGGCGGAGATGCGGGCCAAGGCGCGGCGGTTGAAGCAGCAGCAAGGCGCAGCTTGATCTTGATTGTCATCGATTATCTGCAGCTGATGACGGGCTCTAATTCAAATGCCAAGGGCTTTGAGAATCGGACGCAGGAGGTGTCGGCGATCTCTCGCGGGTTGAAGGCGCTGGCCAAGGAGATGAAGGTGCCGGTGGTTGCGCTGTCGCAGCTATCGCGTGCGAGTGAGCAGCGTGGTGGGGATAAAAAGCCACTGTTGAGCGATCTGCGGGAGTCGGGCTCGATCGAGCAGGATGCTGACGTGGTGTGCTTCATTCATCGTGAGGAGTATTACGACCGCGAGAACGAAGACCTGAAGGGCAAGGCGGAGATCATCATCGCCAAGCAGAGAAATGGGCCGACCGGCAGTATCCAGCTTGCGTATCTTGCGGACTATACGCGATTCGAGAATCTGCAGCACGGGGATCCCGGCGGCTACTAGTCCCTGTTTCCCAGACCTCAAATTGGCAAAAGGCTACTGACATAACGCTGTCAGTAGCGTGTCCGTATGCTGCCTCTGTATTCACAAAAGCACAGGAGGCACTATGGATAGTCAGCGAAAGTCAGCAGCAGCGTGGTTCGAGATTCCCTGCGCCGATCTGGACCGTGCGCAGCGTTTTTACGAGACGATTCTTGGATGCAGGATGACGAAGGACGACTTCGGCGATGCAGGCGATGTGATGTGCGTCTTTCCGGCAGAGCGCGGCGGTGTCGCTGGAGCTTTGGTGAAGCGGCAATTCCAGCAACCGAGCAGCAGCGGCACGATGGTGTACCTGAACTGCGACGGGGAGTTGGACGGCACGATCGCGCGGGTTCCCGGGGCGGGCGGTACGATCCTGATGAAGCGGACTCCGGTTCCCGGTGGGTTTGGCGCTTTTGCCTGCTTTAAGGATTCAGAGGGCAATCATGTCGGCATTCATACTTCGATCTGATGGCTGCGGAGCGGCAAAGTGAAATCGCAACCGAAACCGTGGGCCAGGATAGTTAGGATAGGTGTATGCGACGGGCTGACCGGCTGTTCCGGATCGTACGAATCCTGCGTGGCGGCCGGCTGCAGACGGCACGCATGCTGGCCGAGAAGCTTGAGGTCTCGGAGCGTACGATCTACCGCGACGTCAGCGATCTTCAGACGTCTGGTATGCCGATCGAGGGCGAGGCGGGGGTTGGATACACGCTGCGGCGCGATCTGGACCTGCCTCCGCTGATGTTCACACGGGATGAGTTGACGGCGCTGGTTCTCGGAGCACGGCTGGTACGAGCCTGGGGCGGCGCGGCGAGTGCTGTTGCCGCGGATCAGGCATTGCAGCGTATTGAGGGAGTGCTGCCTCCGGATCTTCGTGAGCGGCTCGACGCAATTCTGATGTACGCGCCGGGTTTTCAGATGCCGCAGCTATTTGCGGGAACGGCTCGACGTACTGCACGAGGCATGCATTGACCGCCGTGTGGTGGCATTTGCCTATACGCGGGAGGATGGCGAGAGCAGCGAACGCGAGGTCAGGCCGCTGGCGCTCTATTTCTGGAGCGGCGTTTGGACGCTGGCTTCGTGGTGCGAGCTGCGCAAGGACTTCAGGACGTTTCGGATGGACCGCATGCAGGATTTCCGGCTGCTGGATCGCGAGTTCGTCCAGAAGAAGGGGCAACGACTCGAGGATTATCTTCGACAGGTGACCAAGGAGAATCCTGTCGGGAGATTGCCTAAACGTGCTTGATCCTATTTCTTCCCGAGGATCAGGTCGTCGATGCTCTTTCCGGCGTTGGCCGGCATGATCAGGGCGTGGACGCTAACGGCGTGTGGCACGAGGTTCGGTGGCCACAGGGGATCGGCTGCGGCGACGGGACCAAGTGTTATGTCGGGGATCTTCGTGCTGATGGCTGCGTTCATGGTGTCGATAAATTTATTGGCCACGACTGCGTATCCGGTGTTGGTGGGGTGAATTCCGTCGAGCGAGAAGAAGCCTCCGAGGAAGGTTGATGTGCCGGTGTATCCGTTGATTGTCAGGCCCGACGTGGACACCTGTTTGAAGAGTGCGTTGATGTCGACCAGCGTGGCTCCTGCTGCCTGCGCCTGCGTGGCGATCACCTGATTGAAGGCGGTGACCTGAGCCTGAACGGTGACGACTTCCGAAGCCGAGAGCACGCCGGCATCGTCGATGGGCCCTTTCTGCTTTCCTCCGAGGATCAGCGGGATCTCTGACAGGCCGGTCTGATTGATGTAATCGCCGGGAACGATGCCGAGAAGACCGCTCAGCACTGACGTTGGCAGGCCGGTTTGCTGGGAGGTTTCGGCGAGGATCAGAGCGGCGGGTTGAAGATAGGGCACCTGCGTCACGTCCGGAATATTTCCGATGACCAGATGCGCGGACGTCAGTGTCGTTAGCTGCGTCATCAATGCCTGATATTGAGTTGTGAAGTTGGCGACCGAAGTCATGCTGCTGGGCATGCCGGTGAGGTCGGCGATCAGCGCGTCGTTATTGCCGATCCAGAGGAAGATCGTCGTCGGCTGCCCTTTTATGGCGAATGTCCCCTGGCTGTAGTCCTGCCCGAAACCGAGGCCGGGAAACCCGAGGACAAGCTGGTTGAGCTGCTGTTGTCCCGCTGCAGGATTCACGAGGGGGACTGTGTTCAAAACGTCATTCAAAAAGGCTCCGGGCACGGCGAGATCGGTGACCTGGGTTGCGAAGTTATCGCGGCCTGTGGTGGTTCCGGGTGCAGTGGTTATCACTGGCGGGGGGCCAACGGAGACGAGTTGCAGCACGTTGGGCGCACCAGGGTATGCGATCAGCGGTTGAAGGATGGGGAAACCTGCCTGTTTGGCAACCAGAGGCGCCCAGCCATGCACTTGCTGAGTGTCCAGTAGCGAACCGCTCTGATAGCCCGCAGTCAGTGAGTCACCGAGAAAGACCGTGTTCGAGAAGTTGCCAGCGTTCTTTGCCTGCGCGGCCTGAATGGCAGCGAGCGGATTTGAACTGCCGCTGGAGCAGCCGGCGAGCGAAAGGCCAAGAGCTGTGGCGAGGAGCGTGTTCGAGAACCGTGAGGCTGAACGAGTATTCATTTTCATGACAGCGGACTGGCCCCTTGGGAAGGTCGCGAAACTGGCTGGAGTCGCGGCGGGAGTGTTTTCTTCAGACGTGGTTTTGTATCACACTCGAGGTGCTCTCGGGAACGGGGGGTACTTGCGCGGCTATCTGCTGCGGAGGAACGCGAGGTTAGGATAGGGGTGTGACGAGTTGGGTGGAGGTTTCAGAGGCGCGGCTTAGGGGTAACTACAGGTTGCTGGTCGAGGCTGCTGGCCGCGAGACTGCGGTGCTTGCGGTGGTAAAGGCGAATGCTTATGGGCATGGTGCGGCGGTATGCGCGCCAGTGCTGGCTGAGGCTGGGGCAGAGTGGCTTGGGGTGGGGAATGCTGCTGAGGGTGGGGCTGTTCGTGAGGTGCTGGCGGCGGCGGGAGTTGCGTATGAGCAACAGCCTCGGGTCCTGGTGATGTGCGGTCTGGAGGGTGAGGATGCTGAGGTGGTTGTGTCGCGTGGGCTGACGCCGGTTGTGTGGGAGCAGCAGCAGATGGAGTGGCTGGCGGCTGCGGTCTTGCAACATGGCGGCGAAGCGGCTCGATTGCGTGTTCATCTGGAGATCGATACGGGAATGGCTCGGCAGGGCGTTCTGCCGGGAGAAGGGCTGCGGGCGCTGTTGCATTGGCTGAAGCGGCAACCGAGGCTGCAGTTGGAGGGCGTCTTGACGCACTTCGCGTCGCCGGAAGAGGCGGGATCGTCTCAGACGCTGCTGCAGCGGAGGAGGTTTGAGGAGGCGGTTGCGGTGGTCGCTGAGGTTGGTCTGCGTCCGGCGTGGGTTCATGCAGGTAGTTCGTCCACTGTCGATAACGAGGATGCGGCGGCGAATCTGACGTGGCTGCGTTCTCTGGCGGCGAGTGTTGGGGCGCGGTCGATGGTACGGAGCGGTATTGCTCTTTATGGATATTGTCTGCCGATTGAGTCGGAGGCTGCTGTTGCTGGGGCAAAGGTGCGGTGTGGACTTCAGCCGGTGATGAGCTGGAAGACTCGGGTGATTGGGCTGCGTGAGCTGAACGCTGGAGATACGGTTGGATACAACGCTATCTTTACGGCCGAGGGGCCGATGCGGCTGGCGCTGCTTCCGGTTGGATATGCGGATGGATTGCGGCGTGAGCTTTCGGGGTCGAATGCTAGGGCGGGCGGTTGGACGATGGTCAGGGGGAAGCGGGCGGCGATTTTGGGTCGCGTGTCGATGAACCTTACGGTGGTCGATGTGACGGAGATTCCGGGCGTTGCAGTTGGCGATGAGGTTGTCGTGCTTGGCGATGGCGTGACTGCGGACGATCATGCTCGTCTGGCGGATACGATTGCGTATGAGATTGTGTGCGGCGTGCGCGCCGAGTCGCGGTTGGTGTGACGCGCGTATCGCGTTGGTGATTTGCGCGCTTCGCCTGGGGCCATTAACATCAGGGCTAAGAGAAACGAGAGGAACTACTTTCATGGAATCGATCAACGCAGCGCGCCGCACCGAGGATATCGCGCTCGATTTGCTTAAGTTCGTTGCAGCGCACGCCAATGTAGGGAGCAAGAGTGTTGGTTCCACCGGCTTTGGTGTTACAGCATCTCCGAAGCCTGAGGAACAGGTTACGCAGCTGCTTGAACTCTATGCCCGCTGCCGCCAGGTGGTTGAGGCTCCGGTCGAAAAGAAGTAGTGCCAGGCTCGCAGCCACTTCGCGTTGCCGTGGTTGGGGCGGGAGCCTTCGGGCGCAATCATCTTCGCGTTTATCGCGAGTTGGAGCAGGCGGGCGAGGCGGTTGTGCTCGCCGCGGTGGTGGATCGCGATCCTGCTGTTGCTGCGGA
Source organism: uncultured Acidobacteriaceae bacterium (assembly GCA_963838555.1). Lineage (GTDB taxonomy): Bacteria > Acidobacteriota > Terriglobia > Terriglobales > Acidobacteriaceae > Edaphobacter. The sequence goes on from CAWIRK010000002.1 coordinate 83,924, forward strand.
AGCCGCGGCAAAGTTCGGCGTGCCGGGCTTTGAGACGGTCGAGGCGTGTCTGGCGACGGGGCCGCTCGATGCGGCTTCGATCTGCGTGCCTACGGTGCATCATGCTTCGGCGGCGGAGCCACTGCTGGCTTCGGGTGTGGATGTTTTGATTGAGAAGCCGCTGGCCGCGAGCCTCGCCGATGCCGACCGGATTCTTGAGATGAGCCGGGGGTATGGGCGCATTGTGCAGGCCGGGCATCTGGAGCGCTTCAATCCGGCTGTGACGGCGGCACGGCGGCAACTGCACAGTCCCATGTTCTTCGAGTCGCATCGGCTTAGCGTGTTTACGCCGCGCTCGCTCGATGTGGATGTGGTGCTCGATCTGATGATTCACGATCTCGACATTGTGTTGAGCCTGGTGGCTTCGCCGGTGCGCGAGGTGCGGGCGGTAGGGCTGCCGGTGCTCTCGAAGAAGGTCGATATCGCCAATGTGCGGCTGGAGTTTGAGAATGGATGTGTTGCCAACTTCACTGCGAGCCGGGTGAGCACGGAGCGGGTACGGAAGCTGCGGTTTTTTCAGCCGCACCAGTATCTTTCGCTCGACTTTGCGCGGCAGGATCTGTTGATGATCGACGTGACCGCAGCGGCGGCGATGGATCCGGTGCAGTTGGCGGCACTGGCGGAGAAGGTGAGCCAGCATCCGTCTGCCGGGTTGTCGCTCAAGAAGATTCCGGTGGAGCAGGGCGAGCCGCTGCGGTTGGAGATTGCTTCGTTTCTGGGGGCGGTTCGGAGCAGGGGTACGCCGGTGGTGTCGGGAGAAGATGGACGGGCGGCGCTGGCTCTGGCTTTGGAGATCAACCGGGCGATTGCGGCTCATGCGGAACGTACCGGGCTTTGAGAGGTGGGGGGGTACCCCCCCTATTGCCGGGGCGCAAGTGCCCTATAATCAAAGATTTGCTCTGCATCTATGTCTGTAAAATCTTCATAACAAATGACTTGCGTCCAAAATATAGTAAATAAACGAGTTATGGGTTAAACGGTAAGCCCCCGGCGGTTAGCCGAGGGCTTTTCTTGATTTCTAATTTAATTATAGCGGGTTGAGGCGTAACTAACGTGCCAACTCGATTTCCTTTTGTTTGAGGGAGTTAGGTGGTTTTGGGGCTTGACATGCAATTTTTGGGCTAAAAACGCGAAAAATAAAATTCAACGACAAAAAGCAAAGGCAATCATCAGTCGCTTCGCCCTTCGGGCTACGCTCCAGCCCTTCGACGCTGCTGGCAGAGTGGAGCCCACTCATCGCGCCAAGAGCCGCGCGATGAATGGGGCACCCGGCACCCGGCTATAACGATAATCCGCAGGCTACGGTGTTTCTTCGCAAGAGGATTGCGGCTGGGTGAAGCTTTCGAGCTTCGCTCGCGAATCCAATAACTTTGTATCCGTATCCTCTTCTAGTTTGATTGAACCGTGCTAATGGTTATCGGGGCCGATATCACGTCAGCATTCGCAACGGGAAGCGAGGAGCGGTGCGGGCTGCTCTCCATATTGGCCCTTCCGTCAACCCGCGATGAAATGAGAAATAAGTAAGTCTGTCCGGAGCGCAGCAGATCGGGCGGTATTGTCATGAGGTCTTTGCGGTGCCCAACGTTGTTGTGGAGAAATACTGGACTGTGCCATTCGGCAATGTCGTCTGACTCATGATGGCCACGTTATAGCCGAACGGTGTGCCGATCGCGGGCGGGTCCCAACTGAGCGCCACAGCCGTGTTGCTGATTGTGGCTGTGGTGAAGAGGTCGGCGCCGTTGATCTTCGGGTTCTGCACCGGTGAGAGCAGCGGCTTAACTGCCGCGGTTGGCAGCGAGGTGGTTTGGCTGTTGGTCAAATTGATGCCCTGGGTTGTGCCTCCGGGCACTGGAACAGCCACCGAAGCGCTCTGGCAAACACGGAAGGTGCGTCTCCAGGTGGTGGGGAACGGATCGCTGTATTGCACGGTTCCGGCTTCCACATCGGTTGTCAAAGGCGGACTCGTGACTGTTGTCAACGGCGGATTCGTGGATAAAGTGGCGACAGTTATTGAATTCGTCGGGCAGGAGGAGGACGTGAGCAAGGCCGAGAAGCTTCCGCCGGTCCGATATAAGATCGATGGGCATTGACGGGTTTGAGGGTGATACGTTTGGGCCGTCGGAGGCGATAAAGGGCTGTACGGAGAGTGAGAAGCTGCCTGCCAAAGCGGCGGGTGTCGTTGGCGCAATGTGATCGAACAGGGGTACCCAGGCGGAACCTTTGACGCTGAGGTTAATCGATGCTGGAACAGTGGGATTCAATGCTCCACTAATCGTATTGTGTCCGCCGGTCGTCAATGACAGATTCGACAGCGTAAGCTCAGGGCCTAGTACATATCCGTTTACGGGCCCAAATGAAGCCGGTTCGTACTGCCTGACGAACGCATTCTTTATCGCGGAAAAATCAAGGTTACTGCCAATCACAACTACTCCGCCGGCTGTGGTGGAACCTGCATTCGTCGAAGACAAAAAGAGCGGCACGACAGATTCAGGAGTATCGGCTTTCAACAGGCCGTTCGCAGGCACCGCGTCCAATGACGTGAAACTGAAGTTGATGTACGTGGTCGAAGTGGTCGGAGCGGCGCTGGCGACTGGAACAAAGATGTCGCTGCCCACGTCGAAGGTGCTGCTGCTTGTCCAGTAGGTGTCGCGCGGTGCAAGGCGCAGCCAGTAGTATCCGGCGGGTACGTTGGGAATCTCGAAGGTTCCATTCGCGCCGGCGGTTCCGGAGAGGGACTTGAAGGAGCCGTCCGGTTGCGGCACGAGCGCTGCAACGGAAAAGTCCACGCGACTCCAGTCGAAGGGAGTAGTTGTTGAGCCGCTTTCACTCCACAAGGTATCGATATGGCTGATGCGGATGGTACCGGATGGCGTCACCGCCCAGGACTGTGTCGCCGATGCTCCGCTTGTGGCGGTCGCAGTCACGGTGAAGCTGTTCGAAACCCGGGATTGCTGGGCCGTGGGGATCCACGAGATCGTATCTCCGCTGAGCGTCGCGCCGGTTGGTGCGCTGGTCAAGGAGAAGGTAACCGCAGTGCCTGTTGCCGCGACCTGGTAGGTGTAAGGCGATCCCTCAACGGCTTGGGTAACTGCCGCGCTGGTAAAAACAGGCGCAGCCGGGGCCGGGGTTGTGTGATTTCCGCTACTGCAGGCTGTGAGCAGAAAGACGATCAATGTGGCAGGTAAGACTTGGTATCGCGGCAAGATGTATTCCCCAGGGACGTCGGCCCTTCGCTCGATGTAGGCATAGAGTTCTGTTCGTTAGTGTGGCAGTTGACCTGATCCGAGCTTCGAATCAAGCGGCTCGGATATTACGATTTCTTGATGGACCGAATCTATGTCTTTTGGGTGGTATGGGGTGTAGTGGTGATGCTGGATCATTTTCAGGGCGTCGTTGTCGAATTACAAGAAAAAAATTTGATGGCCCCGGGATCGTGTTTGCGATCTTCGGGGCCTGTGAGCTGCTTCGGTCGAAATGACGATGTTTGGGTTGGGTGGGAGTAGAGGCGAGGTCAGTTGTTTACGCCCACGATTTTTCTGATGGAGGCTGGGTCTTCGGCGGTCTTGAGGAAGAAGTGAGCTACATCGGCGCGTGAGATGTTGAAGCCGAAGCGGGGCAGATGGCCGGTTCGGACGCGATACTTTTCGGTAAGAAGCTTGTCGGTGAGTTGCGGGGGACGGACGATGGTCCAGTCGAGGCCGCTCTGCGTAATGATTCGTTCCATTGCGGCTGCGTCGATGACTACGGTGGGGAAGAAGAGGCGTCCGAAGAGGTAGGTTGGCGGCAGGATGGAATCTTTGAACAGGAAGGCGGTTGAGACGATGACGGTGCGGCGGACGTTTGCCTGATGCATGGCGGTTGTGAGGGCAGAGGCGAAGTTTTGCAGAAGGTTGGCGTCGGATTTGGCAATGGGCACGCGGGGACCGAATCCGGAGAGGATCGCGTCGTGGCCGCTGATGGCTTTGGCAAGTTCGGCGCTGTTGAGCAGATTGCCTTGGCGGATGGTGATTCGGTTGCCGAAGGGCTTGAGGGGCTCGGGGGATCGAACAAATGCTGTGACGGAGTGACTTTGTTCGATGGCCTGGCGAACGATCTCGAGGCCGATGCCTCCGGTGGCTCCGAGTACGACGAGTTTCATTGGTTTGGTTCTCCTCTGTGGTTTCCTCTTGGGCGGTTACGCTTTGTCGGCTGAAACGATCGGTGGATGTCGATCGGCGTAGGTTGGAGTGGCCGGGGAGCGATTGAAAAATGTCCGGCTTGGAGGACGCATTGTGTAGGAGAGGATCAATGCGGCGAAGGTGACAAGCGGCTCGAGCGCAAGGAGGCCATCGCCGGAGAGGAGATGCGAGTAGGAGGCGCTGAGAATGGTGATGCCGAATCCTGCGTAGGCCCATTCCTTTAGCCTGGGGATTCCGGGGAGGAGGAGGGCGCAGACGCCGGCGAGCTTCGATACAGCAAGGAGATTTGAGAAGTAGGGAGGGTAACCGAGGTGCGCCAGTGCGGTCATCATGGATGGTGAGTGAATGAGGGCGAGTGTTCCGGAGATGGTCATGATGAACGCGACGAAGAGGGTTGCTGCCCAGTAGATGGCTGGCTTTGTTTTGGCCTTTGGCGTGGCTTTTGTCATTCTGTTGCCTCTTGAGTTGTTTTGCTGGAGAGAGACTCGGGTGGGCCGGTTGCGGGTTACGGTTTGGCGGAGGTTTGGCGAGGGGAGGTCCACTCGCGCACGTCGACGGTGACGCCGTAGTGCAGGCCGGGGTGAATTCGAGCGACCTCTATGGCCTCGTCTTTGGTGGGAGAGTCGAAGAAGACTAGGTTGGAGAGGTTGGAATCGATTGAGCTATTGCGGGAGATGATTTTGCTTCCATCTGCGGAGAAGGTTGCGGCGGTCTCTCCCAGGGTGCGTGGATCGAGGGTGATGCCCATGCGGGTGACTTTTTCGACCCAGGCAGCGATCTCAACCTTGCGCTGGGCTACTTCTTCAGGAGTGAGGGTGCGGGAGGTGTGGAAGAGGAGGGCGTAGTGTTTCATGGGTTTCTCCTGTGGTCCGGGAGTTTGGGCGTGGAGGGGTTGGATGAGGAGGACGAGGCAGGCTAGCAGCGCGAATGCGAGGGAGCTTGCCGCCTGGGATTTCGCGGGGACGCGGGCATTGCGGATGGCAGGTCTCATGGTGCCAAGGTAGCGAATGCCGGGTGGCGGCTACTTGTAAAAAGTCGGCAGATTGCGCGGGGAGGTGCTTCGGAAAAACTCTTCGGGGGAGGCGCCGGTGAAGAGGCGGAAGTCGTGGACCATATGGGGTTGATCGGAGTAGCCGGCTTCGAAGGCGATCTCGGTGAGGGATTTTCCGGTGTCCCAGAGGCGGCAGACGTGTTGCAGGCGGGCGAGGCGGCTGAGTTTTTTGGGGGTTGCGCCGACTGCGGCACGGAAGTGTCGTTCGAGCGCGCTCTGGCTCATGGCGGCGTGGCGTGCGATGGCTCGAATGGAGGCGCGGCCGTGGGAGTTGCGGATCATGGCTGCGGCCGCTTCGATCTGTGTGGAGATTCCCTCGTGGGGACGGATGCGGGCGGCGAGGAAGCGTTCTACGGGGAGGATTTGTTGGGTGATTTCGGGAGTGTCGGCGAGAACGTTCTGGAGGTGGTCGATCTGCTGACGGGGGAGGACTTCGTCGAGGGGGAGGGTGCGGTTGTAGAGAAGGTCGGCGCGGTCGTGGAGGATGGCGGGAGCACCGATCTCGGTGAAGCGGACGATGACCATGGAGGAGTTGGGGGCGTGCTCGACGAGGCGGGTGCGATTTTGCAGGCCGGAGACGATGGTGTTGGGGAGCGTCTGGTTGTGGAGGGCTGCGGCGCCGGATTGACGGAGGACGAGGGTGAGTGTGGTTTCGGGGAGGAGGAGTTGGACGCGGGAGTGGTTTGAGGTGACCCATAGGATCTCGCGCACGTAGCGGCGGAGCCGGGGTGACGGGCGGTGGACGAACTGGCGGACGTCGTTCATACCGGGGTTTTGATGTTTGGGATTGGTGAGAGGACTCGGGAAGTGAGTTTTTGGATAGACCGAAGGTCTTTTCAGAAATACGGGGGCGCGAGGCCTTAGACGAGGTGAAAGAGTTGCCCTCGCGAAATGAAAAGCGTACCTCAGCGGCTAAATGTGAAGTTGCAATAGGTTGTTGTCCATCTGACCGAGAACGTAGAAGCTGATTGTGTCGAGCAAGCAGTAACTTCGGAGGCCAGATGGACTATCACCATCATGCCCGTTTGACGGTGCATGGTCGAGAAGCTCTTTGCCGGGCGGTTGTGGAAGGCCGGCTGAGGCTGTGCGAGGCGGCAGCCGAGCACAGGCTCAGCCGGCAGACGGCAGCCAAGTGGGTCACGCGGTTCAAGACGGAGGGTCTGGCAGGTCTGGCTGATCGGAGTTCACGGCCGCGGCGGCTGCGGCGGCCCACCACGCCTGAGTTGGTGGCCCGAGTAGAGGCGATGCGCCGCGAGCGTTGGACCGGGGTGCAGATCTCCCAGGTCACCGGTCTGAGTCGTGCCACCGTCAGCCGCATCCTGACTCGGCTGAAGCTGAACAGGATCAGGATGCTGGAGCCAGCCGAGCCGGTGGTTCGCTATGAGCATCCTGTGGCCGGTGATCTGGTGCACCTCGACATCAAGAAGCTCGCCCGCATCGTCAGGGCTGGGCATCGCATCACCGGCGATCCCCGCGACGAGACCCGCGGCGCTGGATGGGAGTTCCTCTACGTCGCCGTCGACGATCACTCCCGGCTTGCCTTCACCGCCATGTACCCCAACGAGAAAGCCGTCTCCTCGATCGACTTCCTGCATCGTGCTACCAACTGGTTCCGACGCTTCGGTATCCACACCCGCCGCGTGCTCACCGATAACGGCCCTTGCTTCTATCGTCTCCAGTTCGGCGGAGCTTGCCGCTCTCTGGGCATCGAGCATCGTCGTACCCGGCCCTACCGTCCGCAAACAAACGGCAAGGCTGAGCGCTTCATCCAGACCGCCATCCGCGAGTGGGCTTATGCCCGACGATACGAAAACTCAGCCCAGCGACTGGAGCACCTTCAGCCCTGGACTCACCAGTACAACTGGCACCGACCACATGCTAGCCTCAAACAGTCGCCACCCATCAGCCGCTCAGGCCTCGATGTCAACAACCTGTTGAGACACCACAGCTAAAGCCGCATTGACTGGGGATCGTTTGCGGCACGGCTGAAGCCGTGCCCTTAAGCAAAACGGACCGTGCTTTTCGACAGCGTGCTGTAGTTAGTTCATGGTCTTGACGGTGACCCCTTCGGGGAACTTCAGTTCGAACTGGTCGTCTTCGATCTTTTGATTCAGGGTCAGTTTAGTGATGGTAATGGCGAGGCCATACTGATCCTGCGGGCGTTTGATCTCGACCTTCATGGGGAATTGAATGTCGCCGAAGGTCTGGTAGTTGCTGTAGAAGGCCTGGGTCACAACGTGGCCGTTCTGATCGTAGATGTCCTGCTGGTAGGGAAGCAGGGTGGAGCGGCCGATGTGGATGACGCGGAGGGTGTGGGCGATATTGCCCTGGGGAGGTTCCAGAATGGTGAGTTCGTAGTCGGGCTCCTCGATCAGTTGTTTCCTGTCTTTTGGATCCGGAATGACGCGCGAGTCCTGGGTCAGGTCGACGACCTGGCCGGGCGCCAGACCGCGGACCAGCAGCGAGTCGAAGATGACTTTGGGACGCAGGCTTTCCAGGCCATGCTGCTTAGAATCGGCTGCCTCGCTGGTGCCAGTCATGGCGATTTTTTTCGGGGGGACCCAGAGCTTCCAGGTCTTACCGTTGCTGACCATGTCGAGGGCCTGCGAGCCGAGGACGGGGAGCCGCAGGAGGACGCGCAGATCCTCCGGTTTTCGAAGAAAGATGAAACCGCCGAGGCTGGTGAACTCCTTGATCTGTCCCTGGCGGGCGCCACCTTCGGAGGCGACGATTTCGACGGTGGCGTTGAGGGCCCGGATGGCGTTGAAGCGGCTATCGACCTGAGACAGGAGCTGGTCTAGAGTCGTGCTCAAAACCACCTCGGGGGGGTGCGTCTTCGGGACGGCGCGGATGTGAGTGAGGCATCCGGTCAGCGCTGGAGCCAGCGTGACCAACCCCACCGCTAACGCTTGTCTTATCCTCATTGGCACAAACTTCAAGTATATCTGTCCTCGCGCAGAATGCCGGGCTGGCATCCCAGGGGTAAACCCAATCGCTATGGCTTCCTATACGTGTTGGATGAGGCCGTGTTCCGCAACGCTTCGCAGAGTTGGTGGCAAAACAGACGGGTTTTGGGGTGATGGGACGACAGTTCGGGGCCGCGACCGATGAATTTAGCGCTTTTGGGCCTGGCGGTAGTCCTGTACCTGCTGGGCGTGTTCCTTGAGACCGACGGAGAAGCGGGTATGGCCGGCGGCGTCGCTGACAAAGTAAAGGTAGTCGGTCTGGGCGGGGTGGAGGGCGGCGCGGAGGGAGGCCAGGCTGGGGTTGGAGATAGGGCCGGGGGGGAGGCCGGTGTGTTTGTAGGTGTTGTAGGGGGACGGCGACTGCAGGTCCGAAGCGTAGATGGTGCCGCGCCAGCGATTGTCGAGCAGGGCGGCATAGATGACGGTTGGGTCGGTGGCGAGGGGAATGGATTTGGCGAGGCGGTTGGTGAAGACTCCAGCTACGAGGGGGCGTTCGGCTTCCTGGCCTACCTCTTTTTCGATGACGGAGGCCATGGTAACGGTGGGAACGATGTTGGTGCGGTCGAGGCTGAGCTGGGTGCTGGCCTGGCGGAAGCGGTGAACCATGGCGGCGAGCATCTGGAGCGGGGCGGCGTGGCGGGAGAAGCGGTAGGTGTCGGGGAAGAGGAAACCTTCGAGGGAGTCGGGGTGGGCGTTGGGCGGGAGGAGGTCGGCGATGAGCTCGGTGTGCTGGCGCTCGGCTGCGAGGAAAGTGTCGCGTTTGGCGAATCCGGCGGCTTCGACTGCGGTGGCTATGTCGAAGATGTTGTAGCCCTCGGGGATGGTGAGGGATTGGGTGTAGACGTCGCCCCGGACAAGGCGTTGGTAGACTTCGGACATTGGGGTGGGGTGGTCGAAGCGGTATTCGCCGGCTTTGAGGGTGCCGCCTTTGCGGAGGCTGACGAACTCGAAGGCGTAGCGGGAGCGGACGATGCCGGCGCGCTGCAGGCGGGCGGAGATGGCGGCGGTGCCGGCGCCGGAGGGGATGTCGACGAAGGTTTCGGAGGTGGGGCCGAAGGGGGCGTAGACGATGTAGGCGGTGGCGGCTGCGGCGAGGAGGATGAGCAGCAAGAGGGTGAGGAGAAACTTCAAATCTGCGCCTCCGGTTGGGGAGTCAGGTTCGGCGACGACGCGTTGGCAGTTGGCCGGTGCACTGAGTTCCGACTATTTTACGGTGAGACCGTTACACTCAAGACCGTGACCGAGGATTCGTTCAAACCGGAGACGCCGAACTCTGAGGCGGGGGGGCCACCGAAGGCTGAGGAGGGGGCGCTGGTGCCGCGAATTCTGGGGTTCGATGTGGGGGACCGGCGGATTGGATTGGCGATCTCGGACCCGCTTGGGTATACGGCTCAGCCTCTTTTTACGCTGCACCGGGCGGGAAAGAGGGCGGACTTGAAGTCGGTGGGGCGGGTGCTTCGGAAGCACGGAGTGACGGAGGCGGTGGTGGGGAATCCGTTGTATATGTCTGGGGATCAGAGCCCGCAGGCGGCTAAGGCGCAGGGTTTTGCCGAAGAGCTGCGGGCTGAGTTCGGGATCACGGTGCATCTGTGGGATGAACGGCTGACGACGACCCAGGCGCACCGTCATCTGGACGACGCCGGTCACGCTGCGATTGGACGCAAGGGGATCATTGACCAAGTGGCGGCGGTGTTGATTTTACAGTCGTTTCTGGAGGCTCGGGCCAACCAGCGGGGGAGATCGTAGGGCCTCCTTCCCGTCGCGGGCAACCCTGGGTGCGGGTTTTCGCGTCCTGCCATCGTATAATCGTTTTTTGACCTCAAAGCGTTGCCGCCCGACCATCTGCGAGCACGCTAAAGTATTGTCCGGAAGGCCCCAAATGCCAGAAGAAGTAAAGAAAAGGCTCGCAGAAGAGATCAAGTTACTTGAACACGAGCTGACGACCGAATTGCCTGCAGAGATCAAAAAAGCGGTCGCTCTGGGAGACCTGAGCGAGAACGCCGAGTACCACATGGCCAAGCAACGCCAGGTCTTCGTCAACGCCCGGCTGGGACAGTTGAAGAAGCGAATGGGCGAACTGGCCATGGTGAACCTGGTCAATATCCCCAACGACAAGGTGGGCTTCGGCTCGCGGGTTACGGTCTTCGACGCGAGTAAGGACGAGGAGATCCGGTACCAGCTGGTGACCAGCGAAGAATCCGATGTGGCAAAGGGTCTGATATCGACGACTTCGCCGATCGGCCGTGCGCTGCTGGGCAAGCAGGTAGGCGATACAGCGACGGTAATCACGCCGAACGGCAAGCGGGAGCTGGAGATTCTTAAGCTGCTTACCATTCATGACGCTGCCGAGTAAGTTGGGCGGCACGTCTCCGGACGTGTTATTAAGGAAGCGGCGAAGACGGGGTTTTGGCCCCGGAGGATTAGTTTTTTGACCTGGACAAGCGCATTCGGCAAGGGCAGCGGCTGGCTGCTGCAAAAGATCGTCAACGGGCTGGCGTTAACCCGGATCTCTCCGAACATGCTGACGTTTATCGGGCTGGTGATCAATATCATCGCGGCGTGTTTTTTTGGGTTTGCGCGGCCGAACAACGCGAACCGGATGTTCTTGTATGCGGGGCTGATCATCATCGGGGCGGGTGTCTTCGATATGGTGGACGGACGGGTGGCGCGGAAGACGAACCAGGTTTCGCTGTTCGGGGCGTTCTTTGACTCGGTGATGGACCGTTACTCGGATGTGGCGATTTTTTTTGGCCTGCTGATTTTTTATGCTCGAGGCAATCGGCTGTTTTATGTGGGGCTGGTTGGATTTGTGATGACGGCGTGTGTGATGGTTAGCTATACCCGGGCGCGGGCCGAGGCGCTGATTGGGACCTGCAAGGTTGGGTTCATGGAGCGGCCGGAACGGATTGTGTGCGTGATTCTGGGTGCGCTGTGTTATCGATGGGGCGTAATGGCTCCGGCTCTGTGGGTGCTGGCGCTGTTTGCAACGTTAACGGTGATACACCGCATCCGCTATACGTATCTGGAGACGGAGCGCCGCAAGCTGCAAGCGGTGCGGTAGTTACGACAGACATACAAGAGGTATAAAGTGGCTAGTGACTTGCTGCTGTAAATTGTTGTCGCGGATCGGGCCCTGGGCCGAGTGGGATAAGACAGGGGAAGTCAGCGCTTTTCTGCAAAATTTGACAGGTTGGGATTGGCTTTTTCCTTCCTTGTACGGCTCCTGCGCAAGATAGAGCAACTAATCTTCTTTTTCGGGGTTCTATGCTTGTTCTTTCTGAACCAAATGAAGCAGCGAGGTCGATTGCAGCCACGACAATTCACATTGTGCGCGGGTGCGATTCAATTCTGCGTCTGCAACGGATTCTTGCCGATCTGAGTTTGAAGTGCGGGCAGCCGGGCGTAATGGACGATGTGGGTTATTTTTTGTCCAAGCCGGGTACCCTGAGAAGGGTTCCCCATCTGTTGCTCTTCTCGAAGGCCCCCGTACTGGATATGGAACGGCTGACAGCGGAAGACTTGCTGGGAGCTGTTCTTCTGTATCGATATGTCGTGCTGGGCTGTGGGATTGGGATGTTCAGCACGAATGACCGATCTGGAAGAGGCACCCTGGTGGCTCCGCCAGCTTTGCGTTCGATCCTGGCGGAGATGGCTACGCGCAGTTTGATGGATCGGGGCGTTCTTGCGGTGCTGATCTCGTTTCGCGAGGGGGATGCGGCGAAACCTCACAAGGGATCGGACAAGAGCCAGCCCTCTGGGGGTTCCACGGTAACCGAGAAGAACGCGCGATGGGTGTGGCGGGAGCGAGAGACGCCGGATTATCTCGAGATGGGGGAGACCTTCGACGCGACTTTGGCGAAGATTGGGACGCGTACGAGAAGGAACATGCGCTACTATCGCAAACGCGCCGAAGCGGAACTGGGATGCGTTTTCCTGCCAACAGTTCAGATCAGCAAGCGCGAGTTCCTCGAGTTCAATCGTGAGTGCATGTATGCGGTTCCTGCGAAGGTGGCTGCGTGGCGCTATGACTCCCTCAAATATCTTGAGACGCCTTTGTTTATGGGGATCAAGGATAAAGACGGACGCTGGCTGAGCCTGCTGGGGGGAAGAAGGCATCATGATGGCACGGAGATTCTATGGCAGATGAACCGGAGCGGACTGTCGGCCTACTCGCTGAGCATTGTGATGCGGTCTTACTTCATGGAGCATGAGATCGCGCACGGCATGACGAAGCTGTACATGGAAGGCGGAACGGCGCATCCGATGCGATTCTCGTTTGTCAACGACAAGGTCACGGACCTGGTGGTTGTGCGGCGTTCGCGGCTGGGGGTGGTGGTTCCGACGCTGGCACACCTTTTTATCAAACCTGACAATGAGCTTGCGCTGATGCTGCTGGACAAGAGTTTGTACGGACGCAAGACGCCAAATGGAACTCGACCTCTTGCTTCGCCAGAGGAGGAAGCTAGCTGATTCCCCCTGGTTTGCACTCAGAGCTAGGACAGGATCCGCTGGAGCACGTTGGTTTTTGCGAGGTCGATGATCTCGTCGCCGCGTCCGCTGAAGACGCTTCTGGCCATGTAGAGCGAGAAGCCCTTCATTTGGTCGAGACTGATGTGCGGCGGCATGGAGAGCTCGAGGCGGTTCACCATGACTTCGACCAATGCCGGGCCTGGTGTGGCAAAGGCGGTTCGCAGGGCGGCTTCGATGTCGATGGGTTGTTCGACGCGAATGCCCTGAATGCCGATGGCGTTGGCCAAGGCAGCGAAGCTGGGGTTGTCGAGGTCGGTGGCGTAGGTGACGATGCCGGCGGCCTTCATCTCGAGTTCGACGAATGCGAGAGCGCCGTTGTTGAAGACGACCACCTTTACGGGGAGCTTGAGCTGGCGGAGGGTGAGGAGATCGCCGAGCATCATGGACAGACCACCGTCGCCCGAGAGGGTTACGACCTGACGGCCGGGGAAGGCGGACTGTGCTCCGATGCCCTGGGGAACGGCGCAGGCCATTGATCCGTGATTGAAGGAGCCGAGGAGGCGGCGACGTCCGTTCATGGTGAGATAGCGGGCGGCCCAGACGGTGGGCGTGCCTACGTCGCAGGTGAAGATAGCGTCGTCGGCTGCGAGCTGGTCGATGAGTTTTGCGAGGTACTGCGGGTGAATGGGGGTCTTGTTGTCGTCGGCGGCGGCCAGTTCCTCTAACCCTTCGCGGACCTTCTTGTAGTCTTTGGTTTCCTCGTTGAGGTGAGTTCGGTCGGTCTTGGTCTCGAGGAGAGGGAGCAGGGCGGCAAGGGTGTCCTTGATCGATCCGACGAGACCGAGGTCGACTTTGGTGCGGCGGCCGATCTGGTTGCCGCGGATGTCGATCTGAATGACCTTCGCGTGTTTGGGAAAGAATTGATCGTAGGGAAGGTCGGTGCCGAGCATCAGGAGAACATCGCAGTCTTCCATGGCGTGGTAACCGGAGCTGAAACCGATCAAGCCGGTGAGCCCGACGTCGTAGGGATTGTCGTACTCGATGTATTCCTTGCCGCGAAGGGCGTGCACGATCGGAGATTTAAGAGCTTCGGCAGTTGTCATCAGCTCGGAGTGGGCGTCTTTGCAGCCGGCGCCGCCGAGGATGGTGATCTTCTTTCCGGCATTCAGGATGTTGGCGGCTTCGCGGAGTTCTTCGTCGTTGGGGCGGATAAGGGGATTCGCTATACGGATGGGCGGTCCGCTGTGATCGTTGGGGGCATTGTGCAGGGCGATGTCGCCTGGGATCACAATCACGGCGACACCGGAGAGGTTGATGGCGGTGCGCATGGCGATGTCGAGGACGCGGGGCATCTGCTCGGGGATGCCGACCATCTCGCAGTAGTCGCTGCACTCTTTGAAGAGATTCTGGGGATGAGTTTCCTGAAAGTAATTGGTGCCGATCTCGGTGCTGGGAATGTGTGCTGCGATGGCGAGGACGGGCACACGGCTGCGATGGCAGTCGAACAAACCATTGATGAGGTGGAGATTGCCGGGGCCGCAGCTTGCCGCGCAGACGGCTAGCGAGCCGGTAAGATGTGCGTCGGCGCCGGCGGCGAATGCGGCGACTTCTTCGTTGCGCACGTGGACCCACTCCAGGGTGCCGTCTCTGCGCAGCGCGTCGGTAAAGCCGTTGAGCGAGTCGCCCGGTAAGCCGTAGACACGTTTGACACCTGCATTCTTCAAGGTTTCTACCAACAGTTCTGCGATCGTCTTTGCCATGTGCTCCCTCGGATCTGTTCGCTGCGATTGTGGATCGGTGTGGATGAGACCAATCCCGTAAACTTGAGATGCAATGACTACGCAACCAGTTCTGTTAATTCACGGCGGCGCCTGGGCTATGCCTGACGACGCTGTTGCCGCCCACGAAGATGGCGTCGCCAATGCCCTGGCAGCCGGATATGCGCTTCTCGAGAGAGGGGCCAGTGCTGTTGATGCTGTTGAAGCTGCGGTTGCTGTGATGGAGGACGATGAGACCTTCGATGCTGGGCGGGGATCGTTTCTAACGCAGGATGGGCGGGTACAGATGGATGCTCTGCTGATGAATGGGGAGAACCTGCGCACCGGCGGGGTGGCTTGCGTGGAGCGCATCCGCAACCCGATTCATGCGGCGCGGCTGGTGCTGGATAAGTCGCCGCATGTGTATTTTGTGGGGACGGGAGCGGAGCGATTTGCTAGGCAGCATGGGATGGCGCTGTGCGACAACATGGAGCTGGTGATTCCGCGGGAGCAGGAGCGGCTGTATAAAGCTCAGGCGGATGAACGGGCGGGGCTGCCGGATGAGACTTTTTCGGGCAGTCTTGATTCTCATGACACGGTTGGGGCGGTGGCGCTGGATCGTCATGGGAATATTGCCGCGGGGACGAGCACGGGTGGTACGTTGAACAAGGCTCCGGGACGTGTGGGTGACTCTTCGCTGATTGGGTGCGGGTGTTATGCAGATAATCACACGGCTGCTGTGTCGCTGACGGGTTGGGGCGAGCCGATTATGAAACTAGTGCTCGGCAAATGGGCTGTGGATCGGGTCGCTGCGGGTGCGAGCCCTGACGAAGCTGCGCGTGCGGCGATTGATTATCTTTTTGAGCGGCTGGGCGGGCATGGGGGGATTATTCTGCTGGACGCCGATGGCCGGGTGGGGTTGGCGCACAACACTCCGCGCATGGCGTGGGGGCTGCGGACGGTTGCGGGTGTCGAGATTGGCGTGACTCGTAACTGAGGTTTGGTGGTTTGTCGTTGCGACGAGGCTGAAGCTTCAGCGCTGCTGGTTGATGACTAGTTGTGCTCTTGCTTTGTGCCACTCGTCGGTGGTGATCTCCCATATCTCACTGGGATGCCTGCCGGAGACGAAGTCTCGCTCTTCGGTCGCGACGAGGCGCATGCCGGTCTTTTCAGAGATGCGGCGGGAGGCGAGGTTGCCCACGGCCTTGGGCGCGCGGAGGACTGGGAAACTGAGGACGTCGAACCAGAAATCGTTGACTGCGATTACGGCCTCGGTCATCAGGCCCTGACCGTGCCAGGGAAGTCCAAGCCAGAAGCCGCGATTGTCGGGCCTGGTTCGATTCTGGGCGTTGGATCGATGCAGACTGATGGCTCCGATGTGTTTCTCGGGCGATTGCCTGAGTCGCAGCGTCCATTGCCATTCGTCGCCGCGTTCGATGGCGGGGATCGCGACGTCACGGTAGAAGGTGAGAGCGCCGTCTGCGGGGTAGGGCCAGGGAACATTTGGGTTAAGATGTTTGACGATCTCCCAATGGGGAAAGAGAAGCTGGGTCTGCTGGGCGTCCGAGAGCTGGAGAGGGCGCAGGAGGAGTCGCGGGGTGTGGAGTTCGACGGCGGGGGCGCTGGTCGACATGGTAGGGACTTCCTGAGAAAAGTCTATTTGCTTACTTTTTGGATTTTGGATGCGGTCGGTGTATCCGAGCACTTCACGCCGGTCTCTGTGAGCTCGCAGTGGCAGGCCTTCCAGTCGGTGTGGGCTTTGGTGCAGATTGCGGTGGCCTTCGCCGGCTGGTTGGTGCGGTCGTAGGCGACTGCGAGATATTCGCGGTCTGAGAGCAGAGCGTCCTTTACGTCGTCGTCCTCGTCGGGATCGGCGGCGGCTTTTGCGTCGAGACCCTCGGCGACTTCGAAGCCCGCGACGCTTGCGCCGGCGTGGCCGCATCGCAGAGCAGCGCGCGCCATGTTGCGCAGATAGTAGGCGTCATTTGTCTGCGCTCTGATCGCGTTGGTGTAGGAGTCTTCTGCGGCGCAGAAGTCTTTCGCCTGCTCCTGAGCAGCGCCAAGACCGTCGAAGTTCCACGCTGTGGGCTGGAGTGCAATTGCTTTGCGGCAGGTTGCCGGATCCGACGTTGTGCCGTTGACGTTGTTGAGATTGGTGTGGCAGCGACGAGTCCATGCGTCGGCATTCTCGGGATCGAACCTGAGGGCACGATCAACTGCCTTCGCCGAGTCCTTCCCGTAGCCGGCTTTTTGCAGGATGAGATCCGATACGGTGGTCTGGACCTCTGCTGGAAGCTTCATGGTGAAGGTGTCCATTGCCGGATGCTTTGCTGCGAGGACGATCAGCAGAACGAAGGCCAGCGGGAGGCAGAGCAAGAGTCCGAGTAAACCCCACAAAACAGGCCGCATTGCAGGCTGCATGACGACGCTCCTCTACGAAGGAATTTGGCCAGTATACCTGTCGTTACTGCTTTCCCACTTGCGCACTGAATGGTCATTCATGTAGAACATCGCGTTGTCTAAGTTGGCCGCCGGGGCGTTGCGAAGGTAACGTTATGCCGCGGATTGCACGGTTTCCAAAAGGGGAGCACGATCCATGTTCACTCGTAGGTTGCGGCATCTCTCTGTAGTCGCTCTCGCCGCCATTGTTGCGCTGGCGTCTCTTTTTTCCGCCAGTCTTCAGGCCCAGAACATCTCGACAGCTGAGCTTCATGGCACAGTGCATGACTCGACCGGTGCCGTGATTCCCAACGCGACGATCACGATCTCTGACGCTTCCAAGGGTTTCACGCGCACGACGACCAGCGACGGGCAGGGGGAGTATCAGCTTCTTCTTTTGCCGCCGGGGACCTACGTGTTAACTGTGACGTCCCCAGGCTTTGCAAAGCTGACGCAGAGCAATGTGGTGCTGACAGTGGGAGAGCGCGCCGAGCTGCGGCTTACGCTTGCCGTGGGTGGAAGCGAGACGGTCAATGTCACGGCCGGTGCGGACATCATCGAGACGCAGCGCAGCTCGCAGTCGACGACAGTGGACCAGCTTCGCATCGAGAACCTGCCCACGAACGGACGCAACTACATTGGCTTTACGCTCACCAACTCGCAGATTGCGCGGGATGCGGCGCCTTCGATCGGGGCGATTCCGACTTCGGGGCTGAACTTTGGCGGGGTGCGTGCGCGATCGAACTCGATCAACATCGACGGCGCGGATGCGGGGGACTATATCTCCGGCGGCACGCGCACGACGGTGTCACAGGATGCGGTGCAGGAGTTCCAGATCATCACGAACGGCTTCGCGGCAGAGTATGGGCGCGCGTCGGGCGGCGTGGTGAACATTGTGACCAAGTCCGGCACGAACACGACGCATGGGAGCGCGTATGGTTTTCTGCGCAATCGGTACATCCAGGCGACGAATCCGTTTTCGACGGTGTATCAGCCGGCGTATACGCGGGTACAGGCGGGATTTACGATCGGCGGCGCGATTATTCCGAATAAGACATTTTATTTTTTCTCGGCCGAGATCACGCGGCGCCAGGAGACTGGGTTTTCGGATATTGGCGCGAATAACTTCGGGCTGACGAGTATTGATGTGAGCCGTTTCTTCGGCGCTCCGGCAGGTGCGCTCAAGGTGCAGGGGACACCACAGCAGCAAGCGTTTCTGCAGAACCCGGCGCTTCCGGCGAACACGCCGGGGATTCAGCAGTACATCTCGCTGGTGGGCTCGGGATCGTCTATTGCCACGACCGGGCAGAATCCGGCGTTTCTGCAGCCAACCATTGGGGCGAACAGATTTGTCACGTCTGGACAGGTTTTGCCGGCGTCGTTTGTTCCGCTGAATAATTTGATTGGTAATTTTCCCATCTCGGAGCGAACGGAGGTCTATTCGCTGCGCATCGATCACAAGCTGACGGCTAACCAACAGCTTGCGCTGCATGGGAGCGCCAGCCCCAGCTTTATCAGCGGCATTGAAGAGAGTGCCGCGAACCAGAACATTGGCGAAAACTCTTTTTCGCGCACCGCCACGCAGAGTCTCCACGACTGGGCAATTTCTGCACAGCACACGCTGGTGATCGGCAACAACAAGATTAATGAGCTGCGGTTCCAATTTGCGCGGCACCCTGTGCTCTTCGCGAACACCAACTCGGCCGGGGGCGGCAACACGGCGGTGAATATTCCCGGCTTCGCGTACTTCGGCAAGACGCCGTTCTCGGTCGTCAACCGCATCGAAGATCAGAACCAACTGCAGGATAACTTCACCTACACGCGCGGCGCGCATACGTTCAAGACTGGAATCGATCTTCGCTACATTCCGATCAACATCTTGCAAGGGCAGTTGTACGGCGGCGGCGATTACAGCTTCGGTTCGCTGAACGGCACAGACGTTTCGTCGTCGCTCGCCGGGCTTCCCGGGTTCTCTCCGATTCAGGCGTATGGTCTTGGGATTCCGCAGTCGTTTGTTCAGGGCATCGGGAACACGAGCCTGAAATACGATCTGAAGGTGCTGGGCGCGTTTCTGCAGGATAGCTGGCGGGCGAGCAGCAGGATCACGCTGAACCTCGGCATCCGCTATGACATTGAGGCGTACCCAACTCGGACTGCGCTGAACACGGCTACCACGAATGCCATGAACGTCTATGGGATCCGCGAGGGAATTCGGCTGCAGCCATCCAATGTGGCTCCGCGGATCGGGGTTGCGTATGACGTTTTTGGCAACGCGAAGACACTTGTGCGGGCGAACTACGGTTTGTTCTATGACCGTGCGCCGGGGAATCTCGAGGCGCAGTCGATCGCGTTCAACTCGACGACCGTGCCTCTGGTGATTCTTGCCGGGGGTGCGCCTTGCGCGGTTAGCGCTCCCACTACGAGTGTCAGCCCGGTGAACTTAAATGCGACGAATACGTTTCAGGGGTCGCTGGGAAATTCCAATTGCCTGGGGGCGAGTGCGGCGGGGTTGAACTACCTCGCCAACCAGCAGCGTTTCGATCCCAACAATTCGAACTCCTTGTTTGTGAATCAAAATTTTCTTACGGCTGGATTCCCGTTGCCGATTTTGCCGTCGGGCCTGCCTGCCGACCTTGTTTTCACGACTCCTTATGTGCAGCAGATTTCTTTCGGGATCGAGCAGGATCTCGGCCACGATATGTCTCTAAACATTGCGTATAACTTGACGGGCGGGCGGCATCTGAATCGTCCTATCAATGTGAACCCGGTCAACCCGCAGCTTTTGATTGCGAACTGGCGCAATGCGGTGAACGCCGTGAAGGCCGGGACTGCGGCACCCGGCACAGCGAGCCCAACGTCGAACCCGCTAACGGTTGCGACCGCGAGCGGCGTGAATCCCTGCGGCGTGGGGCCTACGGGGCCTTATGTTGCTCCGCCGCTGCTGAACTTTTTCCGGCCGTCCGGGCTCAATGTTTCGCTGGCACCCTTTCTTGCGAACCCGGCGGTTGGGGCTGGGCAGTGCGTTGCTCTTGCCAGCCAGATCGCCTTTGCGGATGGACTTGGCAAGGGGCTTCCGGTTCCCTTCGGCGACATGTCGCCCAACCTGACTTCTGGGACCTCCGGCTATAACGGTCTGAGCGTCAACCTGAAGAAGCGGTTCACTTCGAAGTATGAGTTTCTGGTGAGCTATACGTGGTCGCATGCGATCGACGACTCGACTGATGTCGTCTCCAACTCGGATGCGCCGCAGAGCAACTTCGCGCCGAACGCCGAGCGCAGCAGTTCTACCTTCGACCAGCGTAGCCGCTTCGTTGTCTCAGGGGTCTACAACTCGGGCCATATTGGCGGCTCGGGGTTCGTACCTACGGTCTTCTCGGGCTTTACCGTTGCGCCGATCATCGAACTTTCTTCGGGGCGTCCGTTCAATATTCTTACGGGCACTGACACCACCTTCGATTTCAATCCGCTGACAGACCGTCCCAATGCGGTAGCCCCGAACAGTGGACTCACGAGCTGCGGCACGGCTCCTGTGCTTTCGAAATATTCTCCGACCGGGGCGTTCAATTTGCCTTGCTACATCGACGCTCCTGCCAATGCTGGTCCGGCGAGCAGTTTCTACGCCGGTAATCTCGGCCGTAACTTTGGAGTGAAGCCTTACACGGTCTTTACCGATCTGCGTATTGCACGTCAGTTCACGTTTCCGCATGAGATCGCGCTGCAGGTGACGGCTGACGTCTTCAATCTGATTAATAAGAACAACACGCTCGATGTGAATCTTCTCTACACCTCGGCCGGAACGCCGACGTCGTCGTATGATCCGCGGCAGTTTCAGTTCGGAGCGCGTGTGTCGTTCTAACTCTTTAATTCTTTATTAAAGATCATCGCTCGACTCTTAATAAATCATCGACCAACCACTGCAACGTCAGTCGTTATCCAGCCGTCTAATTGGGTAGCGTGCGTTGTCGTGTTCCGACCTTGACCCTGAGGGTTACTGCGCAAAATCCCGCAACATGTCTGCGAGGATCTGTGTTCAAAATAAAAAGTCGCTTGATTTGAGGAAGACTGGTCGAGTGCTTGTTTGAGAGAGTTTGGAAAGGGCCGGAATGAGAAGGATACGCGTCGCTTTGACAGCGTTTGCTGTGTCGGTGCTGGCGATGGGTGGGCTGTGGGCTCGTGCCGATGCGGCGCTGCTGATGGAGGAGCCTTATGGGGAGTTTGGCGCCTTCAATCCGACGGGTCATGCAGCGATTTATTTGAGCCACATCTGCGCGGAGTCGCCAACGCGGCTGCGGCCCTGTCGTCCGGGCGAGCCAGGGGCGGTCATCAGCCGATATCACAAGATCGATGGGTACGATTGGCTGGCGATTCCGCTGGTGCCTTATTTGTATGCGGTGGAGCGCGTGGAGGATGTGCCGTCGATAGCCGATGCGACGCTTGAGGCCAGCCTGCGCGATCGGTACCGGCGTCAGCATCTGTTAACGTTGGCGCCAGACATCGAGGCGGGGAAAAAGGCGGGTGAGGCTCCGGGCGGCGAGTGGACACAGCTGATCGGCGCGTCGTACGACCGAAGAATCTACGGCTTTCAGATTCAGACCACTGCGGACGAGGACGAGCAGTTTATGAACAAGTTCAACGATCACTCAAACGTAGGGCACTTCAACCTGTTGTTTCACAACTGTGCCGATTTTTCGCGGACGCTTTTGAATGTCTACTACCCCCACGGCGTCCATCGGAATTTCTTCGTGGACTTGGGAATCACGACGCCGAAGCAGGTGGCGCGGTCGTTGACGAAGTACGCCGATCATCATCCTGAACTGACGTTTTCCACTTTCATGATTCCGCAGGTGCCGGGCAGCATTAAGCGCAGCCATCCGATCGATGGCGTGATGGAGTCGGTGGTGAAGTCGAAGAAGTATGTTGTGCCGCTGGCGGTGCTGAATCCGGAGATCACCGCGGGCCTGGTGGTCGCTTACCTGACCGACGGCCGCTTCAAAGCGCCGAAGGACGCTACGGTCGAGATCATTCCAGGGGAGACGGTCACGAAGGGCGTGGAGTCAGAAACGAGAACAGGCTCAGGCGCGGGTCCCGGAGCGGGCGAGAGCAGGCGTCCTATGCCGCGCCCGGCTCCGCAGTAGTTGACGGTCGCTTTCATCAATCAACCTTGAGGGTGCCGTCGGCGTCCATTACCAGCGAGTCTCCTTCGACGAGCAGGGAGTGCAGCTTGAGCGAGTTGAGGGAGAGCGCGTAGCCGGTCGTCTCGGTGGAATGGCTGAGCAGCTGCCGCATCAGGACAGCGGCGTTGACCTTCATCTGTGCGGGAAGCTTGTGGCTCATGAATGGTACCAGCAGGAAGTTTAACTCTTTGGAGTCGCTGAGGCGCTCGATCCGTGCATCGCGAAAGCCGACGCTCTCTTCTTCTGCCTCCGGAATCAGTGACACATCGGTATTGGTAGAGAGGGAGACGCCGATGCAGGTTCCGTGAACCGTAGTGCCGAGCTTCGATTTGGAGTGGACGCGGACGAGGATGCGGTCCTGCACAAAGGTTACGTGCGGCGATTCGGCGTAGACATAGCATGGCGAGTTGGCGTCGCCGCGGATGTAATAGCGGCCCTGAGGACCGTTGAAGAGTTGTGTCTGGAGTGTGCGTTCGAGGGCCTGGGCCGATACTTTGACTTCGATCGCGGAGGCGGCATGCGTGGCAGAGAGTAGAAGGGCAAGAGAGAGAAGGAGGCGGACGGACGATCGGTACATATTGCTTCTAAGCATAAAGGCAGCCGGAGTTTTCTTTGTGTCGATGAATCTTTCACTGTGTGGCTGCTAGTCTTGTCTTCACCATGAACAGAAGACTGACTTCGCTCTGTTTCCCGCTTCTTTTCGCGCTGGTCTCTGTGCCCGGAAGCGCCCAGGGCAAGCGCATGGTGATCATCGATCAGGATGGCGCGGGGCCGGGCGGCACCGACCAGATGGCGATGATGATTCTGCTGCAGTCTACGCAGACTGATGTGCTGGGCCTCACGATGGTCACTGGGGATGCGTGGGAGCCGGAGGAGGTGCAGCACACCCTTCGCATGCTTGAACTCATTCATCGCACCGACGTCCCGGTCGTTCCTGGGGCGATCTTTCCGTTGGTCCGCACGCAAGAGGAAACGAAGCTGCAGCAACAGCTCTACGGGAGTTCCAGCTATTACGGGGCCTGGAGCGACCTTTCTCCTGGGGAAAAAGATCGCAAACAGTATCACGGTCCGTATGTGGTGCCCAGACTGGTTGAGGGCGAGCCGAGCCTCAAGCCGATACAGGAAGATGCTGCGCATTTTCTGGTTCGTCAGGTCCAGGCGCATCCTCATGAAGTGACGATCTACGCGGCCGGGCCGTTGACCAACATCGCGCTCGCCCTCTCCGTCGATCCTCATTTCGCCGAACTGACCAAAGGCATCGTCATCATGGGCGGCAGCCTGAGTCCGCAGACCAGTGATCCCGAGTTCCGCGCCAATCCGCGACGCGAGTTCAACTTCTGGTTCGACCCCGAGGCCGCTCACATCACGCTTCGGGCCCACTGGCCGCGCATCGACCTTACCACCGTCGATATTTCCGTCAAGACCGGCTTTACCAAAGCGATGCTCGATGACATTGCTCGATCGCCGAATCCTGCTGCGAAGTATCTGGCGGCGTACACCAAGGAATTTTCTTACTGCTGGGATGAACTGGCTGCGGCGGCGTGGCTTGATCCCGCGATCATTACGAAGGAAGAGACGTTGTATGTTGACGTAAATCTCGGGCAGGGGCCGTTCTATGGGGACACGCTCTCGTGGAGTGCGGAGAATAGACCGGCGCTCGACCTTCAGCCTGTTCACGTTCAGACTGAACTGGATCTACCGCGGTTCAATAAACTCCTGGTCGATCTGATGAAGGCGCCGCCGCATCCATCGAAGTAGCGATTGGATTCGCATACACTGGAATTCGAACGACAGCGGAGATAAAACTTTGGACGTTACCCAACTCAACACACACTTCGGTCTTCCCGGTGTCCTTGCATTTCATAGCACGCCCAGCGGACTCATCTATGCGGGCATTACTACGGGGCATGCGACGGCGACGGTCTATCTGCAAGGAGCGCACCTGACCGCGTGGCAGCCTAAGGGACAACAGCCGGCGATCTTTGTCAGTCGCAAGAGCGAGTTCGCGCCGGGCAAGCCGATTCGTGGTGGCGTTCCAATTGCCTTTCCGTGGTTTGCTGCGCGACACGACGGCAAGACCGGTCCCTCGCATGGATTTGCCCGCATTCAGGATTGGACGCTCGCCTTCGCTGCGTTGGCTGGCGATGATCTGCATCTGACCTTCACGCTGGGGCCTACGGAGGTTAGCCGGAATCTTGGTTACGATGACTTCCGGCTTGCGTATCAACTGACGATTGGGCGCACGCTGACGATGCAACTGACCGTGGCGAACGATGGAGCCGCGCCGCTGGTCTTTGAGGAAGCGCTGCACACGTATTACGCGGTCGCGGATATTCATGAGGTCACCGTGGACGGGCTCAACGGCGTGACCTACCTGGACAAGAACGACAATTTCCAATCGAAGGTGCAACATGGTGCGATCACGATTTCAGCGCCGACGGATCGTGTGTATCTGAACACCGCCGGCACCTGCGTTCTTCACGACACCGGCAACAAACGGCGCATTACCGTGGCTAAGACTGGCTCGAACACGACGGTAGTTTGGAATCCGTGGGAGTCGGGCGCAGCGAAGTTACCGGATCTGGACCCGACCGAATGGCACGAGTTCATCGCGATCGAAACGGTGAATGCTGCGGCGAATGCGGTGACGCTTGCCGCAGGTGCTACGCATGTCATGCAGGCCCGCGTTTCAGTCGAGGGCGCACAACACGAATGATTTTGCCTGATTGATAACTCTGCCGCTAGTCTGAAGTGTTGTTCTGGGAGTGTAATTCTGGGATTGTGATTCTTGGGAGTGTAATGCTTATCCTGGCCTCTGCTTCGCCTCGCCGCCACGAACTTCTTTCGCAGGCCGGCGTTACTTTTACTGCTGTCGCGGCGGGGATCAATGAAGATCTTTTGCCGAATGAAGCTGCTGCCGCGTATGTTCAGCGGCTTGCCGAGGAGAAGGCGCAGGCAGTCTGGAACGCCCACAGATCCGCGGATACTTCCGATGAGCCAGCTGCTTGTTCTCGGCGCCGATACCTGCGTGGTTTGCGATGCTCACATATTGGGCAAGCCCACCAGTCCGGCCGATGCGCGCAGGATGCTCGAGCTGCTGAGCGGGCGCACGCACGCTGTCCTGACGGGCGTTGCTGTTGTTACAGGGCGCAAGATCGTCAGAGATCTGGAGATCACTCAAGTCACCTTCAACTGCATCGATGACGCTGAGATTGAGCAGTACATCGCGAGTGGCGAACCGCTGGATAAGGCGGGCGCCTACGCCATCCAGGGATACGCGGCGCGGTGGATCCCGCGGATTGAGGGCTGCTACTTCAACGTCATGGGACTTCCGATTGCGCTAACGATCGCTTTGCTCGCTGAAGCTCAAGTTGTGTCTGTGCCCGATGGAGCGTAGGTAGTCTTGCGCTTTCGGTCACTCTACACTGGCGATCATTGCTGCGAGCAGCGCGGTTCGCGGGATTAGGTGCTCGATGACGACCGACTCGTGGGCGGCGTGAGCTCCGTCACCGACTGCACCCATCCCATCAAGCGTCGGCACACCGAGAGCAGCGGTGAAATTGCCGTCGGAGCCGCCACCGGTCGCCGCCTCCTCTAAGGCGAAGCCGAGTTCAGCTGCCAGAGAGCGCGCTTTTTTGAAGAGGGCGATGGTTCCGGGCTTGCGCTCCATCGGCGGACGGTTGATGCCTCCGGTGATGGAGAGCTTGCAGTGCGGATCGGATACCTTGAGGCTGCGAAATAATTTTTCCACGTGCGCGGCATCACTCACTTTTGCGATCCGTACATCGACCTCAGTCCAAGCCTGCGAGGGGACTACATTCGACCGTGTTCCACCGGCGATGACGCCACAATTGACCGTCAATTTTCGCGCTAGATTTGTGAAGCCGGAGATGGTCTGGATTTGTTTGGCGAGCTCAAGAATTGCGGAGTGACCTTTTTCGAAGTCGACGCCGCTGTGCGCACCAACACCGGTAACCTCCACATGGTAGTTGCCTACCCCCTTGCGGGCGGTCTTGTAAGCGAGGCCTTGCGCGGGCTCGAGAACAAACACGGCAGCGGACTCCAGGGCGAGCCGTTCTGTAATCGAGCGAGAGATCGGGCTGCCGACCTCTTCGTCACTGTTCAATAGCAGAGTTACAGGACGGACTGACTTCATTTCACGCAAAGTGTCGAGTGCGGCGAGAGCCATGACGACTCCTGCTTTCATATCGAGTACGCCGGGTCCCCAATACCGGCCGTCGGCCTCGCGCCACGGCATCTTCTTCAGTGTCCCGATCGGCCAGACTGTGTCGAGATGTCCGAGGAGGAGTACTGGTCTCTGTTTTGATCGCGATGGGCCGAAGCGGAGTTCGAGCACGTCGCCGAATTCGCGTTGTCTGTGGCGCTTGGTGCGTGCTCCCTGTCCTCGCGCCAAATGTTCGACGAGGGCCATCGCAGCGTTAACCGCTTGCCGGTCTTCACTTGGGGATTCCTGCTGGACCAACTCGTGGAGGGTGTCGCGAATCCAACCTTCCTTTTTTTCAGCCTGACGAAGGATTGCCTGGGTATCCATGGATGGGATGTTATAGCAATCAAATGAATTAGTTCCAGTCTTGGCGAGGAAATAAGTAGTCAGTTGCGGGGATAAACTGTGGCATATTTGCCACAGTGCCCATTTGCTGATCGGCTGTAGGCTTATGGATGGTTTTTTGGAGGATTTCTTTTCGTGGCCTTGGAAGCTCATTTTGAGCAGACAATCCGATCGGAGATAGAGTTCAGCGGTGTCGGCTTACATAGCGGTGCCCCGGTTTCGATGCGATTGATTCCAGCGCCTGCTGGTTCCGGTATCGTCTTTCGACGCACAGACTTAGATAACTTTGAGATTGCGGCTGTGGGGCGCAATGTGGCTAAGGTTAGTTATGCAACGAGCCTGATGCGGCAGAGTGTTTTGATCTCGACGACGGAGCATTTGCTCTCGGCGCTGATTGGGTTTGGCGTGGATAACGTGATCGTTGAGGTGGATAATCTTGAGGTTCCAATCCTGGATGGAAGTTCGCTACCCTATGTGCAGGCTTTTCAATCAGTTGGATTGAAGCGGCAGAGGCGGAAGCGGGAGTATCTGAAGATTTTGAAAGAGGTTGAGGTTCGGGATGGGTCCAAGTTTATCGGGGTCTATCCGGGGTCGGGGTATCGGATTCAGTACACGATCGACTTTCCGCAACCCATTGGCTATGAGATGTTTACTGGAGATCTGGCTACCGGGGACTATGTGAAATGGATTGCTCCGGCGCGGACGTTCGGGTTCAAGGAAGATGAGCGGATGTTGCGGGATATGGGGCTGATTCGGGGAGCTTCGCCGGATTGTGCGATTATCCTGTCCCGGCAACGTGTTGAAAATGGGCCGCTTCGGTTTGACGATGAGTTTGTGCGGCACAAGGTGCTGGATTTGATTGGGGATCTGGCCCTGGCGGGGCGGAGGATTCAGGGCAGGGTGGTGGCGGAGAGAGCGGGGCATGCGATGCATACTGCTCTTGTGCAACGACTTATGCGTGACCGGTCGGCGTGGGAATTGGCCCATGGTTACAACGAAGTGATGGAGCCCGAGGTCGCGGTGGGGCATCTGCGGCCTGCCACTGTGGCTTGATCTTGTGGTGATTTGGGTGTTTTTTTGATGGTGAATTTGTGGTGGATTCGTGGTGAAACTGTGGTGATTGGGGTGGTTGGTGTCACTCTGGTCTGGGATCTCGTTTGGGATCTTGTCTGGGATCTTGTCTGGGCGATTACAGGATGAGCGGGCTGGCAGCGATTGCGCTGGGGTCGAATCTGGAATCGAGATTCGGGGACCGCGAGGCGAATCTGCGGGAGGCTGTGCGGCGGTTTGAGGGGCTGGGTGAGGTGCGGGCGGTTTCGTCGTTCCATGACACGGAGCCGGTGGGTTATTTGGAGCAGCCTCGGTTTTTGAACGGGGCGATATTGCTCCAAACGGAGTTGGGGCCGCGAGAGTTGATGCGGGAGTTGCTTGGGATTGAACGGGCGATGGGGCGGGAGCGGGTGACTTCTGTGGCAAAGGGGCCGCGAGTGATTGATCTTGATCTGTTGTTGTATGGGGATTGGGTGCTTTGGGCGGAGGAGCTGATACTGCCGCATCCCCGAATGGAGGAGCGGCGGTTTGTGCTGGAGCCGTTGGCGGAGATTGCGCCGGATTGGATGCATCCGGTTCTTGGGGTGACGGTGCGGGAGTTGTTGGGACGGTTATAAGGTTTGTGTGGTTGTTGCATGATTCACCGTCCACGCTGGTTGACGAACTGGCGTGCGGCGAGGAGGACAGTAGCGCATCCCATGAGCGTGAGCACCAGGGCGTTGAGCCACAGGTCTGTGAAGCCGGCGCCACGCAGAATGACACCGCGGAGGATCTGGATGTAGTAGGTTGCGGGGATAAAGCGGCTAACGCCGCGAAAGAATGGCGGCATGGTGTCGATGAGAAAGATGTAGCCGGAGAGGAAGACCGAAGGCAGGACCGTGCCCATGGAGAGTTGGAATGCCTCTGCCTGGGTGCGCGCTTTGGTTGAGATGAAGAGACCGACTCCGAGTACGGTGAGCAGGAAGGGCACCGACATTCCCAGCAGCGCGAAGACGTTGCCGTGGATGGGCACCTGAAAGACGATGCGCATGATGGTGAGGATGATGCAGAGTTCTCCGAAGCCGAGGACACCGTAGGGAATCATCTTTCCGACCATAAGGCCAAGGGGGGCGACGGGAGTCATGGTGAGTTGCTCAAGGGTGCCACGCTCGCGCTCGCGCACGAGGCTGAGGGCGATGAGCAGAATGATCATCATCTGCAGGAGAACAGCGATGAGACCGGGAACGAAGAAGTTTGCCGAGCGGGTCGCGGGATTGTAGAGGACGGAGGGGCGGACTTCGATCGGTAGCTGCGAGGAGCCAAGGATTCGGTTGAGAGACTGTTCGAGGGCGACTCCGGTGGATGCGTTGACGGCTTGTCCGGCTACAGAAGAGTCGGAGCCGTCGATGAGGACGAGGACGGTTGCGGTGGCGCCGCTCTGGAGTTGGCGGGCGTAGTCGTAGGGAACCTTGATGGCCACGCGGGCTTTGCCTGCGCGCATCGCCGCGTACATGTCGGGATTCGATTGAACGGTGAGGACGAGGCGGAAGGTGTCGGATGCGGCGAAGCTTTCAAGTAGTTGCCGGCTCTGTTGGGTGTGCGACTCGTCGAGGACGACGGTGGGGATTTGTCTGATGTTGGTGTCGACCGCGAAGCCGAAGAGAAATAGCTGGATGAGCGGGATGAGGAGAGCGAAGAAGAGTGTCCCGGGATCGCGGACGATGTGGGTGAACTCTTTGCGGCAGACGGGCCAGAGACCGTAGAAGAGCGATTTCATTTCGCGGCCTCCATGATTTGGTAGGTCAAGGTGACGAAGACGTCTTCGAGAGAAGGCACGATGGGTTGGATCTTTGCCTGGGGGAATTGCGCGCGAAGGGTGTCGATTTGGCCGGACTCGACGAGCGAGTGAATGGAACGGCCGAAGATTGTGGCTTCGCGGACGCCGGGCCGTTTGCGCAGTGCGGCCAGGACGGTGGAAGTGTCGGGAGTTTCAATTTCGATGCGCGTAGTGCCAGCGGGATTGGCTTCGGGAAGATTCTGGAGTTCGCTGATGGTTCCGAGAGCAACGAGCTTTGACATGTAGATGTAGCCGACACGTCCGCACCGTTCCGCCTCGTCCATATAGTGTGTGGTGACGAAGAAGGTGACTCCCTGGGCCGACAAGAGAAAGAAGAGGTCCCAAAGCGAGCGGCGGGCGACGGGATCGATGCCGGCAGTAGGCTCGTCCAGGAAAACGACCTCGGGTGAGTGGATGATGGCGCAGCCCAGGGCCAGGCGTTGTTTCCAGCCGCCGGAGAGGGCGTTGACTCGGCGATGCAGATAGGGAGCGAGGCCGGTGAGCGCGACGACCTCCTGGATGCGCTGGTGCGCGCGCGAGGCAGTGAGGCCGTATACCCCGGAGTAGAAGCCGAGGTTCTCGGAGACGGTGAGGTCTTCGTAGAGGCCGAATTTTTGCGACATGTAGCCGACGTGGCGCTTGATGTCGGCGGCGTGTTTGTGGATGTCCATGCCGAGAATGGTGCCGGTGCCTTCAGTGGGGGTGATGAGTCCGCAAAGGGCCTTGATGATCGTGGTTTTGCCGGAGCCATTGGGGCCGAGGAAGCCGAAGAGTTCGCCCTTGTTGATCTCGAAGGAGACGTCGCCGACTGCGGTGAAGTCGCCGAAGCGGATGGTGAGGTGGTCGGCGGTGATGACGGGAGTCATTGCAGCCGCACCGTGGCGGACATGCCGGATTTGAGCGCGCCATCGGCATTGTCGACGTGCACCTTGACTCCGAAGACCTGGTGCTGGCGGTCGTCTCGGGTCTGTACGTTGCGGGGAAGGAACTCAGCCTGGGAGGCGATCTCCTGGATGTGTCCGGTGAAGGAACGACCGCGGAAGGAGTCGACTTGGACCTTGTGCGGGCTGGCCGATGCGGACTGCGGCGAGGTCGGTCTCCGGAACGTAGACCTTAACCCAGAGCTGTGAGGACTCGAGCATGGTGACGACGATCTTTCCCGGGCTGACGAGATCGCCGGTACGCACACTGACCGTCTGGACGAGTCCGTCGGCTGGGGCGAAGAGCTCCGCCTCTTTCAGTTGCACGTCGAGTTGGTTGACGCGGGCCTGGGCCTCTTCCATTTTTGCGCGGCCGGCGTCGATATCCTCCTTGCGATAGCCGCGCTGCATGAGGTCGGCGGCCGCTTGCGCCTGATGGTAGCGCTCCTGTGCGGCCTGGAGGTCTTCCTTGCGTGTGCCTGCCTGAAGGAGAGCGAGACGCTGGTGAAGAGATTCTGCCTTCTGGGCCGTCGAATCGCGTGCTGCTTTTGCGTCGTCAAACTGCTGTCGAGAGACAGTGTCGGCGCGCAGGAGCATGTCCATTCGCTGGAAGTTAATTTGAGCGTTCGCGGCATCGGTTTTGGCCGCGGCGTAGTCAGCCTCGGCTTGCTTCAGCTCCTGTGATCTGGGGCCGTTTTGCGCGGCGTCGAGCATGGCACGCTGCATCTGCGCATTGGCCTGTGCCTGCGCGATCTCTTCGGGGCGATTGCCACGCTGGAGGCGATGATAGTCTGCCCGGGCCTGTTCGAACTGCGCCTGGGCCTGTGCGCGCTGGGCCTTCACGTCATCGAACTCGAATTGGACTAACAAGGCCCCGGCTTTGACTGCCTGTCCCTCTTCGACGAGAACCTGAGTGACGCGGCCACCGATCTTTGAGCCGATCTGGATCTCGCGAGTTTCTATCGTGCCGGAGTAGACCAAGGCGTTTTTCGAGTTCGCGCAGGAGCGGATGAGCCATCCGGCGATTAGGAGGATTGCGAGCGCGGCGATTGCGAGAACGATCTTACGTCTCATGCCATGCCCTCCAGACCCAGCTTCAGGCGTGCGCGCATGTTGTTGATCAGCCAGGTGCCGGGTTGATCCTCGCGAATGAGCCACTCCAGAGTGGTTGCCATGTAGATGGCGAAGAGTGTCTCGGCTATCAGCTGAGGGGCGGCGGCCTTGCGGCGTGGAATGCGCTTGATGGCGCCGCTGAGTATGTTGATTGCTTCCTGACGGGCCGCCATCATGGGGCCGTTGGTGACCTGCTGGAACCAGAGGCTGAGCAGCAGCCGTCGCGATTTGGCCGCGATGCGCGTGTTTTCGCCAGTTATTTCGAGAAAGAGTGCGATCACATCGTCGAATGTGAGCTTGTGACCGCCTTCGCCGAATTGAGTGACGATTGACTTCAGTTTTTCAACGCGGGTGCTCGCGATTTCACGGAGGATCAATTCCTTTTGCGGGAAGTAGTTGAAGAAGGTCGCTCGCGAGATACCGACAGTGTCGCAGATGATCTCAACGGAGACTGCCTCGTATCCGTGAGTGGCGAAGAGTTCGAAGGCGACCCGGACGATCTCTGCTCTGGTGTGATGCTTCTGCTTTTCGCGTAGCGATATTGTACTGTTAGCCACAACTTAGACTATAGTCTAAGTTGTGGATTCTTGTCAATCGATCTCACTGGATACGGCGCGCAGGCCTGTGCACGCTTTAAGAGGAGGTCTCTTTCACGGGTGTTGCGGGTTAGTGACGCGACGCGTTCGAATTCAGGGTGGGGTTGTGGCGGTTGATGAGACAATGAACGACGGCAACCGCCCGAGATGGGAAGCTGCAGAGGAATATCGCTTATGCATTTTTGGCGAGGGATCGCATTGTTCTGCCTGGCCAGTGGGGCAGGGAGTGTGGTGGCTCAGGCTCCAGCAACATCGCCCGAGACACTGAGTGTTACGACGCAGCTTGTGGTGCTGGATGCCACGGTGCTGGACAAGGCCGGGCGTGTGGTTACGCAGCCGCTGACACGCGACGACTTTCAGATCGAAGAGAACAAGAAGCCGCAGGAGATTTATTCGTTCGAGTCGGCTTCGGAACATCAAGCTGCGGTTGCGAGTGGAGATACCGCAAAGGCCCCTCGGTTGATTTTTGTGCTCGATGAGATGAATTACGCATACCAGGGGGCCTACAACTCCACGAGGAACGCGATCGAGCAGCTCAATGAAGAGAAATATAGGAGAGATGAGCTGATTCGTCATCTGAAAGCCCAACCTGAGATGTTGCACGAGTCGGTCGAGGTGTTGATTCTGACGCACCATGGATACCGCGTTCTGGTGCCACCAACGCACGACAGAAGTGTTCTTCTTGACCGGGTGGCCAAACATGACCCCGGGCTTCAATCACCCTATCGCGACTACCTGGAAGAAACGGGCGGAGTAGGCGGGGAAGGATCACGCGATTTCACGCTGACGAAGAACACCCTGCAAGCGATGTGGTCGCTGGCGATACAGCAGCGGAGTGTTCCCGGCCGTAAGGTAGTAATCTGGCTCGGCTTTGGCGGACCTACGCCGGAGGCATCGGGGCTGGCCGAAAGTAACCCACGGCATCCCACGAGAGTCCAGCACTACCAGCAACAGATTACGAACATGTTGGTGGAGGCCCGTATCACACTGGACGTGATAGGCCCCGGAGGCGACGACATAAAAGTAAAGTCGGCAACGGGGTGGACCACTCCGGGGAGCGTCGGAGAGAATCGATATGAAAGTAACTTCGGTTTTTCCGGCTATATTTCTGCTACAGGGGGCCAGTGGAAGAATGGCAACGATGTTAGCGGCGAGATACAAGCGTCCGCAGACTACGGAACGGTGTATTACACGTTGAGCTATCGACCGGCCAATCGTAGCTTCGATGGAGATTTTCGGCACATTCGCGTGACGGTGAAGGGCCATCCGGAGTGGACCGTGTTGACGAAGGCGGGTTACTACGCCCTGCAGTTTGGCGGTGAGAAGGACTACGAGCATCAGGTGGTATCGGACCTGTCGATCGCGACCTTCGAGGCGATGCCTTTCAGCTCGATCGGCGCGACGCTGATGCAGATTGAGCGCATCAAGGGGACGGACAGCGCACGCTTCACTTTCCATCTGGACGCCAGCGATCTGCAATGGCATACGGATGCGACGGCGAGGGTGCGGGAGGCTGACATTGGCATATCGGGCGCCGCGTTAGGTTCTGAGTTTGCGAAGGGCCCGCTGGCGTCAGAGGCTGCGACCTGGAAGCTGACGGTACCGCTCAACAACGAGAAGTTGCCGGCCTATTCTTCGGCTTCGGTGATTGTCCGGGTGCCACCGAAGACGAAACGTATGCGCTTCGCAGTTCGCGATCTTGCCAATGGCAGGATGGGCACGGTTGATTTGAATCCGTCTGTAGTGGCGAGTGCGCCGGAGATAGACGCTCCAACGCCCGCGCTGCAACCACGCAAGCCGGCGCAGTAGGGATTCAGTTGGCAATTTCGAGCGATACAAGCGGTTGGTGATTCGGTGGGAAGTGACTACCTTCGGCGCAAATCCGCGCCAAAGACGGAGTGAGCGCAAGAGTTTTTAGTTGGCTCCGTCGGATTTGGCGAAGCGGACGGTGTAGTCTCCGATGCGTTGGCCCTGGGCGAGGCCGACTGTGATGTCGGAGCGATAGTGAATGCCTCCGTAGAGGCGGGACATCGCGGCTTCCTGTGCCTGCGCGCTGAAGTAGGTGGCGCCGCTGGGGAAGAGATACGACAGGACGTCGGCTCCTGCGGCGGAGAAGTCGGAGTGGCCGGAGACGTAGGAGGGGAAGTTGGGAAGGCCGGTCTGGACCTTGATCTCGGGATCAAGTTGCGAGGGGCGCGGGTTGAAGTAGAAGTATTTTGTGTCCCAGCAGGCTACTCCGGCGTCGTGCAGCGCCATGTTGAGCAGAGCATAGACGCGCGCGGAGCGGACTTCGCTGTAGCTGGCGGCGCTGATGTAGGGCGCGGCGATGGCGTCCCAGTGGCCGGGGGGAGTTGGCGTGCTGACTCCGTCGGCCCATTTGTAGACGGTGGCTAGCTGGTCGCGGGTGAGGTTGTTGACTGTGTCTTTTACCTCGGCGGTTTCGGTCTTCATCTGCGTGGACGAAGTGGATGGAGGCGGCGCGGCGCGCTCGTTCACGATGTCGGTTGAAGTGAGCATCCAGGGTTTGACCTGACCGAAGAGTGGAAGCATGGGCGGGCGGGGCGGGCCGTCCTGGCTTATCCAGGCGATCTCACCGCGTGCGGTGGCGCCGTCGGCCAAGGCCTGCCAGATGGCTGGGGTGCCGCCGGCGGCCTTCATACCATCGGTGGCGGCGCGGGCCGCGATGATCGCGGCTACTGCGTTGCCGAGGGCTACTCCGGCGGCGATGTCGCTGGGGGAGGCGCGGCCGGAGAGGAGCGCGGCTTGTTGCTGCTCGGCTGCTTTGGCGTTGATCTCGTCGACTGAGGTTGGAAAGAGGAGAGTCAGGAGAACGGTGTTGACTGCGGATTCGACGGCGTCTTCAGAGGGATAGGACGGTACGTTGGTGGTGGGCATCAGCGACTTGATACTGCTGTCAACTTTGGAAGGCGATGGGCGGTTGTAGAGGAACTTGTAATACCAGGCGACCTTTAGCGCTTCGTATTGTGCGACCGCGACGTTGCTATAGGCCCGCACGGCGTAGGGTGGATTGCTGAACGGATATTGTGGATTGGCGAATGGGTTCGCGGGATTTGGAACGGGATAGCTTCCGTCGGGATTGGGCGAGGGCGGAAGATCGGAGCGGGCAACGAGCTCGCGCATGATCTCGTTCCAGCGCAGGACTCCGCCGCTGCTCCAGTAAGTGATGGCGGTCTTTTGCGCGTCGGTGAGATTGGCCTGGGCGGACTTGATGGTTGCAATCTCGGATTGGTAAGCGGGATCGCCGGTTGCGCCGGGTGCGGTGACGGAAACCTGAGTGGGGCCGGTGAGGACGATCATCTTCCATGAGCCGGCGTTGGCGTCGGCGTTTGCCGGCGTGACCGCGGGGAGGACCTCGGTTGATGGAATGTCTTTGCTGCAGCTGGAGCTGGAGAAAGCGAGAGCGAAGAAGACCGCGAGCGAGAGGAATCTGGGGAGCTTATTCGTTTTCGGAATCATGGTGTGGCTCGCTTTTCGAAGGAGAAGGTGTACATGAGCCCGGTGGTGATGGTGTTTGCCTGTCCGACGTTGCGGCCCGTAAACGTGTTGGTGTAAAGAAACCAATATTGCAGGTCCTTCAGCTTCGGAACGGGGACCTTCAACGTTACGCCGGCTTTGGAGAAGTTCACGCGGTTGGAGACGAAGGGCGAGTCCTGGGGGCGGATGTCTCCTCCTCCGCGTGTCTGTTGCTGGGAGTATTCGCCCACGATCTCGAGATTGTTTTTGCGATAGCCGACGCTGGTGCCGAAGTTGAACTGGTTGGGCATCGCGACTTCGTTGCTGAGATAGAGCTGGCCGTTGGTGTAGTAGTAGGGCCGGTCCAGCGTGACGTTGCCGCGAAAGGTGTAGGCAACGGTCCCGTTGATATAGAGGCCGCGCTGACCGAGATAGTTCAACGTCGTACGTCCTGAGATGGTTTTGCTGTTGGCCCCGAGTGAGAGCGGCTGCAGGTCTGGCGTGTAGTTGGTCATGGGAATAGTGCCGTAGAGAACGCCGATTACCCGCAGCGCGCCGTGATGTCCGACGGGAAGACTGACGGCCTTAAATTTTGCGGCGAGCGCGAGGTCCTGAAATCCGGCTTGTCCGTGGAGCACGCCCTGGCTGGCGTTGGTCCAGATGTATGGCACGTTGATGATGGCGTCGAACCAACGCGTGACGCCATAGTTGGCTGCCATGGTGAGGGATTGTGTGGTGACGGTTCCGATGTTTCCGTTGACGCGCTCAAGGCTGCCCTCCCAGTAGTGGTCCCAGCTGTCGTGACTGTAGAGCGCGCCGGCGCAGAGGGTTTTGTTGGCGAGCATGATGCCGTCATCGATCGTTTGAGCTTGCAGCGAGGGGCAGAGCGGGAGGATAAGAGCGAAATAGATCGAAGCGAGGATTTTTCTATGGCGTTTGTACCTGCTTCTGCTGAGGAGGGAAATCATGGTCTTTTCTCCGTCTCTGTGAGGAGGTGCACAGACGGAACCATGCGAACTCCTGAGCTTCGGAGTGGATGCGTCACAGGTTCTGTCTTCCTGTCTATCTGGCTTCCAAAAAAAGTTCAGTTGATTGGTCTGGAGGAGTGTACGTGCGCGGTCACAGGCTGTCGTGAGCACAAGGGATGGTTTTTCGGTCAACCATTTGGCGGAGGAATTTGCCTCCGCGGATTATTCAGTGGGGAGTAGCTGATCGCAGTCTTTCGCTCGCTGGAGGAGGAGGTTGCGTTC
This sequence comes from uncultured Acidobacteriaceae bacterium, assembly GCA_963838555.1. GTDB lineage: Bacteria > Acidobacteriota > Terriglobia > Terriglobales > Acidobacteriaceae > Edaphobacter. The sequence goes on from CAWIRK010000002.1 coordinate 120,787, forward strand.
TCGGGTGTTGCGGGTCAGGGTGGCGGCTCGGGTGAATTCGGCGCGGGCTTCGTTGTGGCGATTTAGTTTGGTGAGGAGATCGCCGCGTACGCTGGGCAGGAGGTGGTAGCTCTTTAGTGAGGGCTCGTTGATTAGGGTGTCGACTATGTCCAGGCCGGCCTCGGGACTCTGGGCCATGGAGACAGCTACGGCTCGGTTGAGCTCGATGATGGGTGAGGGTGTGAGCCGTGTGAGAGTTTCGTAGAGGGCGGCGATGCGGGGCCAGTCGGTGGCTTCGGGTGTGGCGGCTCGGGCGTGGCAGGCGGCGATAGCGGCTTGGAGGGCGTAGGGGCCGGGGTTTCGATGTTGATTGTCGCTTAGTTGTTCGGCGTGTTGCAGTGCGGCGAGGCCGCGGTGGATCAGGAGTTGGTCCCAGTGGGTGCGGTTTTGATCGAGGAGAAGGATGGGTTCGCCGGTGGGGGTGGTGCGGGCTTTGGAGCGTGAGGCCTGGATCTCCATGAGGGCTACGAGGCCGTGAACTTCAGGTTCGTTGGGAACGAGGTTGGCGAGGATGCGGCCGAGGCGGAGGGCTTCTTCGCAGAGGGTGGGGCGGAGCCAGTCCTCGCCGGCAGTGGCGGAGTAGCCTTCGTTGAAGATGAGGTAGACGACTTTGAGGACAGAGGAGAGGCGGGCTCCGAGTTCAGAGCCGCGGGGGACTTCGAAGGGGACGCGGGATTCGGTGAGGGTGCGTTTGGCGCGGACGATGCGCTGGGCGATGGTGGGTTCGGGGACGAGGAAGGCGCGGGCGATCTCGTCGGTGGTGAGCCCGCCGAGCATGCGGAGGGTGAGGGCGAGCTGGGCTTCAAGGGAGAGAATGGGATGGCAGGAGATGAAGACGAGGCGGAGGAGGTCGTCGCCGACGTTGTCGTCGATTGCGGTGACGTAGTCGGGCACGGCCTGCTCCTTTTCTGCGATCTCGGGGGCGAGTTGGGCGAGTTTGGTTTCGAGGCGGGTGTTGCGGCGGAAGAGATCGATGGCGCGGCGTTTGGCCGTGGCGGTGAGCCATGCGCCGGGGTTCTCAGGGACTCCGGTTTGCGGCCACTGTTCGAGGGCGGCTAGGAGGGCCTCCTGCGCGAGGTCTTCGGCCAAGCCGACGTCACGGGTGAAGCGAGTAAGGGTGGCGATGACGCGCGCTGACTCGATGTGCCAGACGGCGTCGATGGTGCGGTGTGTGGCGTGATGTGGATCGGTAGTGGACACTGCTACCGATCACACCAGTTTTGGATACGTCAGTGCAAGTGGGGCTATCTCTTTGCTGCCTGAGCTGCCAGTTGAGCGCGGAGGTTTTTTTCCTGCTGAATACCTTCTTCGGAAAAGGCATATGCGAAGTCTTCTGGCTCGAAGACCTGGCGGATCTCGACTTCGCCGTCGCCGGTGGGGCTGCAGGTGGGGATGCGCTTGACCCACTCAATGGCCTCTTCGAGGGATTTGACCTGCCAGAGATAAAAGCCGCCGATGAGTTCCTTGCTCTCGGCGAAGGGACCGTCAATGACGGTGCGGTTCTTGCCGGAGAAGTGAACGCGAGCGCCTTTGGAAGAGGGGTGGAGGCCTTCGTAGCCTAGAACGACTCCGGCTTCTACGAGCTCATCGGTGAACTTGTTCATGTCGGCAATGGCCTGCGGGTCTGGGAGTGCACCTTTTTCTGAGTCTGCGTTTGCTTTGAAGATGACCATGAATCGCATTTTTTGTCCTTTCGAGTTGGACTGAATGTGGGTAGATCGCGCGGCTTATTCTGCGGGCTGCTCGAAGACCTGGCGGATTTCGACTTCACCGTCGCCTGCGATCTTCATGAAGGCCTTGGTGAATTCGACGGCGTCTTCCTTCGACTTTGCCTGGATGAGGGCGAAGCCGCCGACGATCTCTTTGGCTTCGGTGAACGGGCCGTCGGTAACTTTGAATTTTCCGTCGGTCATGCGGACGCGGGCGCCGAGTGCGCTGGGCAGGCAGCCCTCGGTGGCGAGGAGTGCGCCGGACTTAAAGGAGTCTTCGATGAGTTTCCCCATCGTGGCCATCTCGGCTTCGTTGGGAGGGGCGCCTTCGGCTTTGGCGGGTTTGTAGAGGCATAAGAATCGCATGGTTGTTTCTCCTTTGATTTTTTTTAGCGGATTGAATGCCGCTCTATGGATGCGTCGAATGAGGGTTTGTGAAATCGACACGAGCGCGAATTCTTTTGTGAACTTTCGATTATTTCTTCGCGCCGATCTGTTCGCGGAGGCGGTCTTCCTGTTCTTTGAGTTCTGGAGTCATCTGGGGGCCGAAGTCTTCGGGCTCGAAGACGGGGCGGATTTCGACTTCGGCGCCGGGGCCGAAGGGGCTGCGTTTGAGCCATTCGACTGCCTCTTCGATGTTGCGGACCTGCCATATCCAAAAGCCAGCTACGAGTTCTTTGGTCTCGGCGAAGGGGCCGTCGGTGACGGTGGGTTTGCCGGCAGTGAAGGTGACGCGCTTGCCTGCGGAGCTGGGCTTGAGGCCTTCGCCGGCGAGCATTACGCCTGCTTTGACGAGTTCTTCGTTGAACTTGCCCATGTTGGTGAGGAGTTCTGTGCTGGGGAGGACGCCTGCCTCTGAATCTTTGCTTGCTTTGACGAATACCATGCAACGCATTCTTGTTTCTCCTTTTAGCTTCGATTGGAGCTGGGGTTCGGGGCGCTTAATCCATGCTCTCTACTCTGACGTCGAAAATGGATGGGCATAATCGACATGGCTTCAAGATTTTTTTTCGTATCCATTCTCGCCTACGGGTGAGCGCACGTTCCACGGGAAAGAAAGGTACACTCGATGCATCGCCGTGAGTTGTTGTGGGGCGGAAAATCTTCTGGATGGAGTAAGCAATGTCGACGAATACTAGTTTCTGGAGCCGTTTCGAGGAGCGGGTTGCGCCGTTCAATCTGTTGAAGCATCCGTTTTATCAGGCGTGGTCGAAGGGTGAGTTGGCGCGCGAGGACCTGCGTGAGTATGCCGCGGAGTATTGGCATCATGTGTCGGCGTTTCCGACTTATCTGAGTGCGCTGCACTCGCGCCTGCCGGATGGAGAGATGCGGCGAGAGGTTCTGCGGAATCTTGTCGAAGAGGAGGGCGTGGATGCTGCGACGGCTCGTCCGCATAGCGATCTTTGGATGGACTTCGCGGCTGGCATGGGAGCTTCGCGGGATGAGGTTAAAGGCCGTGCGGTGCAGCCGGAGATGACAGCTCTGGTTGCTACGTTTCGCGAGTTGATGCAAGAAGAGAAGGCTTCCTCGGCGATGGCGGCGTTGTATGCGTATGAGTCGAAGGTGCCGGCGATCGCTACGAGCAAGGCAGACGGCCTGGCCGCGCATTACGGGACGGAAGGTGTGGCGGCACGGTACTTCACGCTGCATCAGACGGCGGATGTTGCGCATGCCAGCGTGTGGCGGGAGTTGATTGATAAAGAGCTGGCTGCTTCGCCTGAGGCGGAGGAGGCTGCGCTGGCAGCGGGCGAGCGTGCGGCGAAGGCGCTTTGGGTTGCTCTGGATGGTGTGGAGCGGCAGCGGTTGGCGGTAGCGAATTAATTTGGAACAGTGTTTGACTGGAATAAGTTGTTTAGCGAAGGACTGGGTGAAGGATGCCCGGTCCTTTTCTGTGTGCGCTACATCCGTATGGCGGGATTTCGGCCCGGCTGCTGGCTCCAGACTGCTACCTGGCGGAGAGCCTGAGCGAGTGTACTGACGATGACGGTGGGTTTTCCGCTGCCGAAGCGCTCGATGGTGAGGTCGGGGGTCTGGTCAGGATCGTCGGGGCTGTTCCACAGGCCGATGACGATGCGGTTGTGGGGCAGGTGCAGGCGGACGCGCTGGCAGATGGCGCGGGCCTGAGAGAAGGCAAAGGGTGGCAGGGCCGAGATGAAGATGACGGTGTTGGGTTCGTTGGCGAGTGATTCGAGAATCTCGGTGGAGACGGAGCCACCGGGAAGATGGAGGGTTTGGTGGTTGGCGCGCTCCATGATCTGGACGAGCATGTGAGTGGTGAGTTCGTCAGCCTGATCGCTGGCGGAGATACAGACAACGGCGAAGTCGCTCAGCCTGGCGGAGCGGAATGGAAGCGGTTGCGGAGAGATCGGAGCGCTGGGTAATTCTTTCTGATGATAGTCGGTGAGCTCGGCGACGAGCTCGCCGATGCTGAGGAAGAAGAAGTTGCAACGGACGTCGTCGAGAGTTCCCTGGTGGCGGTCCTGCTCGATCAGGGCGAGGGCTGGGATGAGGACGGAGTCGTAGAGCTCGATGAGAGGTTTGTTTTCGAGGAAACGGTTGGCGACGGCGTGGGCTTCGTGCTGATCCATGGCGAGAAGACGCTCATAGAAGAGGGCTTCGGTGGAGAGCTCGGCATCGGTGCCGAGCAGGGTGTGGAGGAAGGAGAGGTGGGGGACGTAGCGCCCCATGACCACGATGCAGACGGTAAGAGGAGTGGAGAGGATGAGGCCGGGCCATCCCCAGAGAAGCGCCCAAAAGATGGCCATGGCGAGAAGGGCGAGGGAGGAGATGCCGGTGCGGGAGCTGAAGAGCCAGGGCTCGACGAAGTTGGTGGCGGTGAGTTCGAGGGTGAGGAAGAGAGCGAGGATGAGGAGTGGCGAGGACCAGGAGGTGGAGGTGGCGATGGAGACGATGAGCGGGAGGATGAGGCTGGTTGCCGTGCCGACGTATGGGATGATGCGAAGGATTGCGGCGAGAACTCCCCAGAGGGTGGCGTTGGGTACGCCGATAAGAAAGAGGCCGATGCCGAAGCAGGTTCCGTAGGCGGCGTTGACTGCGGCCTGGAAGAGCAGGTATTGGCTGATGCGGGTAGCGGCATCCTCGAGGGCCTGGGTCATGACGCTGATGCGGCCCATTCCGGCGAGGAGGAGAATGCGGTGACGAAGATCCTCGCGCTTCATCAGGAGGTAGATGGTGAAGACGATGACTACGCCGAAGGTCCCGATGGGGCGGAGGAACCGCATGAGGAGCTCACTGGCGGATTGGAGCTGAGTGCGGTCGGGGTCGATGACGCGGACTGGTTGAACCTGCGTGGGGGGTTGCTGCGGGTTGGGGGAGGCGGGGCCGGTGCCTTTGGCAAAATCTCCACTGATATCGTCGATCGCTTTGACGGCGTTTTCAAGGGATTGCTCCGCGGAGGAGTGGACGGAGGCGAGTTTCTTCTGGATGTTGAGACGGTACTCGGGAAGGCTGCGGGCGACGTTGAGGAGCTGACGGGCGACGACGTATCCCACTGCACAGATGATGGTGAAGGCGAGGATGCCGGTGATGGCAACGGCGGCGACGCGCGGGAGTCGGCGGGCCTCAAGGCGGCTGACGGCGGGGGCCAGTAGGAAGGCGAGTGTGAGCGCGAAGGCGAAGGGGATGAGAAGTTCGCGGGCAAAGTACAGGATCAGAACGGTAACCGCGAGCGCGAGAAAGGGCCCAATCCTGGAGAACTCGCTACTTCGAGTGGAAGACATACAACCTCGCGGAGCCTGGAGAAAGGAGTGGCTTATCGGGCCAAGAATACATCAAGGCAAAGAATGTTTGGCGGATGGCCAGCCGCGAGAGTAGGCAGAGCAGGACGAGTCGGGATCGGCAGCCTTGAGGTCCGTGTGCGGGGATACGCCTCAGGCTGCCGATGGAGGTGCGGAGATTCGTAGGGGCTAGAAGTGGCGGGAGACGGTGGCGATGACGGTGTAGTCGGCGAAGAAGGCGTCGCCATTTTTGGTGTTGTTCTGGATCTCGGGTACGCTGGGGGGCCGGTTGCGATAGAGAGCCCAGGGGCCATTGACCGAGACGATGATGCGGTGAAAGTCGTACATGACGCCGGGATCGAGCGAGATGATGGTGCCGGGGCGGCGGAAGCCGTCGCTATTGCCGATGAGGTCGTGTACGGGGACGCCTTCGCCGCGAACACCCAGGCTCAACGCCAGGCCGCGCACCTTCGGCACAGCTTGTGAGACGCCGGTGCGGTAGAGATATTGATCGGTGACGGAGAAGACGCTTTGCCCGGGCTGAGAGCGGAAGGTGGCGATTTCGTTAGTGTTCGACGGATTGAAGAGGTAGAGCCCCTGAGCGTAGAGGCTGGAGCCGCGGTGCCCAAGGGGTTTATAGGCCTGCGAACCGAGGACGAATCCCCATCCACCGTCGCCTGGCTGCATGGATTGGTCGGCTGTGGCTTTAACGATCTTTCCTTTGTAGAGAGCCGAGCCGGTGGCGCCATCGATGCCCGACGGGATTTTGAGTGAGACATTGACGGCGATGTTGCCTCCATTTTCACTCGGTGGCCGGATGATCCAGGACTGCGCTCCGATGGTAACGTCGCCCACGCCGCTGACCTGAAAGATGCCCGAGGGAGGATAGAGCTGATTGCGAGTGCCGTCGTATACGGGAACGTCGGCGATGAGGCTCCAGCGCGGGGAAAGGCGATATTCGAGGCCTACATTGAAGATGTTCTGGTGGTTCTCTGTGGCGTTGGCGCGGGGGATCTCCGCGTCGCCGACGAAGTACTTATTGGAGTTGAAGACGCGGTAGCCGATGGCGACGGTGAGGTTGTGGATGGAGAAGCGGCCGGGAGCGGCGGGGCTGTCGAACGTGATGAGCTGGCCCATGACGCGCTGGTTGGCGTGGGCAGCCACGCATCCCTGCGCGAAGGCGTTGGTGCGGAGAAAGATGGTTGCTGCCAGTGTTATAAGGAGGAATAACTGCGTTCTATAGTTCATGGGCACCCTCGGGTAGTGGTCTCCGAAAAAAATCAACTTTGGCTGCAAAAATGGGTTGAAAGGATTGCGCGATCACTCTACCGCGGAGACCCGGCGACGAACATCGGTCAAAAGGTTGAGATTTTTCCCAACCCTTCAATCTCTGGGTTGAGGAGGGGGCGTAGGCTAGAGGCCGATGCTCGGAGGATTGATGGCTTTGACACGATTGCCTGATGCGAAGGATCGGTTTGCTATGGGACAGCAGTGCCGCAAACAGATGCGGAGGCTGGAAGCGGTCTACGATTTGGCTACGATGTGGCTCGCAGAAGAAGCAGCCAATCTTTTTCGTCGGGCTTGTCGATTTTTGTTCCGGCTTTTCCTGAGATGCCCGGCGCGTCTCTGGTCTTTCCTGAGGATGGATCGAACCAGATCCCGCGGTAGGCGGCGTGGGCGAGTGGAGTCGTCAGAGTGATTGCGGCTCCGGCGCGCGAATAGATGAGCACGGTGCCAGCTGTTTTTCCCGCGAGAACCCAGTTGCGTTCGGGATCGGCGACGGCTCCGTCGAGCGGCTTCATTTTTAGGAGGTCTTCGGCGAGATATTCGTGAATGAATTTGTCGATGATGGCATCGGTCGATAGACCTGCCGCGCTGTTCTCCGGGACAGTGCGCGTGGAGGACTGCGAGACGCCGCCGCCCATCAGTATGGGGAGCGGGCCTGCACCGTTTTCCATTGGCACTAACGCGATGTCTGGGTAGCGGTCACGGTATTCGCGAACCTGGCGGTAGAGCTGTTCCTGCGTGGTTGGGGGGCCGAAGTTGCTGTACTTATCGCCGAAGCGGCTGGCGATCATGTCACGAAAGGCGCGGTTCTGGCCGGCCTCGGGAGCGAAGAGAGTGCCGTCGGGGAGATAGTACCAATAGCGCAAGTCGACGACGGCGATCTGCCTCGAACGCACCGGGTCAGACATGATGGCGTCGGTAATCTTTTTATCCGTGATCAAGGCGATGCGCACGTGATGGTTGTGGAGCTTCTCCCACTCAGCGACGGTGTCCTGAAAGAACTGCTCGAAGGCGAGCGGGCCGGCGTATTGATAGGCGACGGTGAAGATCACGTTCGGCATGTCGCCGAGTTCGTCAAGCACGTGAACGATGTAGTCGTGATGCAGCTTGCGCAGCGGAGGGTAGTCGACGCTGTAGAACTCGTTGGCTATGTTAAGTTTGGTGACGGTCGGCTGGACAGTGTCCATGGAGATGGTGTAGCCACCCTTGAATGGCGGGGGCTCGGGCATGCCGGTGTCGTTGATATTGTTGGCCGGACGCCAGGGATAGTCGATCCAGTGTGGGCCAATCTCGAGGAAATCGTGAGTGTTGTAGAGGTTGTGATAGACGATGATTCCCTGCTCGCCGGCGATGCGGACGAACTCGCGGTTGCGCTCAAAGTACCAGGGGTTATAGCGGGCGAGGTCGAAGCGGCTTAGTCCATCCCATGCGATGCCTTTTCCGCTGCGCGCCCAGGGCATCTCAAAGAAGGGGGCCCACACGTCGCCGTTTGGCTGGCGGGTTACGGTGTGCTCGTCGCGGCGATGCTCGTACCAGAGGCCGGGGATGGTCTGGTAAAAGGCGGCGCCGTGCTGTTTGGCTCGCGTGACTAGCTCGTTGAGATCTTCGGTGAGGCCGGGTGCGGTTTGGCCGGGCATGAAGCGGGTGATGCTGGAACCGGTGAGTGCGCCCGAGACGGCAGGCGAGGTGTTGCCGTGCCACCAGGCATCGTTTTGCGATGCGCCGTAGGCGACCTTGCCGTCGACGACGAAGTATCCGTTCACGATTTCGAATGGATGTTGAGGGAGCTTGTTTGCGGGCGGTGTGTTCGCTTTGTCGAAATCAGGTGCTTGTTCGCTGGAGAGCGTTGGAGTGGGTGATGAGGGCGGAAGATGAAGGCCGCGTGCTTTCAGTTCGGCTTCGTAGAGGGGCTGAGGGGAGTCGATGACGTAGTTCCGTCCGTCGTATGGGCCCATGGCGTCGAGCGACTTTGCGGCGGAGTTCCAGATTAAGGAATTGACGGCGGTCCATCCGGCGGCTTGTGCGCGTGTCTGGTCGAGCAGGAGCTGGATGCGAGAGTCCGGCACGTGTACTCGCTCGTACAACACTCCTGCGGCGAGTCCTTCGAAGGCGCCGCTGGGTTCGAGCGAGCGAGTGGCGTCGCAGTCGAGGAAGACGTTCGGCCCTGCCGCGAGTAAACCTACGGCGTAGTCATTCATCGCATCTTCGCTGTGGCAGCGGTCGATCAGGATCTGTTGTCCGTAGACGAGAAAGGATTGACGACGGTATCCACCTTCTTCGGAGATCGGCGCTTCGCTGCGGCAGTCCTCAATGGTGATGCGGCGGGCGCGCTGATCGGCGCGTACGGCGGAGCTGACGAAGTGCCGCGCGGTGATGTTGCGGACCCATGCATCTTCCACGTGATTCAACGCGATGGCGATCCAGGAGTGCTCCTCGTCTTTGGGATTGGCGGAGTCGTAGGCGCTTTCGAGCGAGAGATTTTCTATCCCGATGTTCTGGAGTGGAGGGTTGCTCCGAACGACGGCAACGGTGCCGCCGCCGGTGGATTTCTCCATGAGGAACGTCACGGGCGCGTCGATTTCGATGCTTTTGGTAGTGCTATCGATGGCGATGATGGTCCGGTCCCAGACGAGGTCGTGGGAACCGGGTTTCCAGTCGACGCGCTGATCGGCGAAGGTTCCGAGCAGGCCGCTCATGCCGTGGGCCTTGATCCATTCTGCGGTGCTCGGGCGGCGAATCACGATGTGGGCGCCGACGGTGAGGCCGTCGGTGGTTGCGACGGGCAGCTTGCGGTCGCCGGGCTGGACCTTGGGATCGCCGGTGTTGATGGGGGTATTGAGGAGGGGGTCGCCTTCTCCTCCCACCTGGAGTAAGGTTCGGCGGCTGTTGCCTGTGGCCACGATGACCGTGCCGGTAGAGCCTGTGCCGCCTCCGCGGAGGACGACTCCGCTGGCGTTGAGATGGAGTTGTCCCTGAACCAGAAAGCGTCCGGGGCGTAACAGGACGGCGCCGCGAAATCCGTCAGGTCCGAGCGGAAGCGCGGCAACGTGGTCGATGGCCGACTGCAGCAACGCGGTGTCGTCGCCGCCTGAGGGCCTGGCGGATATTTTGGCGGGGACGGTAGGGATTGCGTGTCCGCCTCCCTGAAAGCCGGCAAAGGAGAAATCGATACCGGCCGGATTTCCGGGTGTTTCAGCGGCAAAGGCAAGGCTTGCCGCAAGCGGGACGAGCAGCAGAATTGCCCTGACGAATCTCATGAGTATTGTGGATTTTACATGCCGGCCGCCGCTGATTGAGCAGCTCAAGGTTGGAGGACTGAGGTTGGTGTCCGGGTGGCGCGCTGAGCGAGGGCGAGTGCGATGAGGAGCATGGTCGCCGCCGTGTAGAAGGGAGTGCCGGGAATGTGGACGCCGGTGCTGATCGATCTGCTGAAGATGTAGGTGAAGAAGCCGGGGCCGACCAGGCCGGCGATGCCGCGGAGGCCGTTGATCGCTCCCTGGAGCTGGCCCTGTTCGGAGGGGCTGGTCTTGCGGGACATGAGGGATTGAGCGGCCGGCCAGGTGAAGGACATCATGTTGAGGAGTGGGATGCCGAGCCAGAAGAGGACGCCGGTTTTGGAGAGGCCAAAAAAAGTGTAGCCGAGAGCCCCACCGATGAGGCCGATGGTGATGGCGCCCCGTTCGCCGAGTTTGGCGACGATGGGTTTGACGAGAAAGGCTCCGTAGATGATGGTGCAGACGCCGATGGCGGCAAGCGAGTAGCCCACGGTGCCGACAGTCCAGTGGTAGCGATAGCCGGCGTAGATGACGTAGACGTTCATCAGGGACTGCTGCGCGATGTAGCCGAGAAGAAGCACGGTGGCGATGGCGATCATGTTTCCATGCCGCAGCAGGGAGAGGGAGCCGACGGGGTTGGCGCGGGTCCAGGAGAAGGGGCTGCGATTTGCTTTTGGGAGCGACTCGGGAAGGACGAAGAGACCGTAGAGTCCGTTGATCAGCGAGAGGCCTCCGGCGACCCAGAAGGGCAGGCGTGGGTTGATGTTGCCGAGTAGGCCTCCCACTGCCGGGCCAAGGACGAAGCCGACGCCGAAGGCGGCGTTGAGCATACCGAAGGCGGCGGCGCGGCGTTCGCGGGGGGTGACGTCGGCCATATAAGCCATGGCGGTGGGGATGCTGGAGGAGGTGATGCCGGAGATGACGCGGCCGAGGAAGAGCCAGTTGAGCGCAGGAGCCCAGGCCATGAGGAGATAGTCGAGGCCGAGGCCAAAGTTGGAGAGCAGGACGACAGGGCGGCGGCCGTAGCGGTCGGAGAGCGAGCCGATGATCGGAGAGCAGAAGAACTGCATGACGGCGAAGACGGTTCCGAAGAGGCCGAGCATCCGGGCGGCCGAGGAGGTGTCGCCGTGGAGAAAGCCTTCGATGAGGCGCGGGAGGACGGGGGCGATCATGCCCATGGCGAGCATGTCCAGCGTGACGGTGAAGAAAATAAAGGCAGCTGCGGCGCGGCGGCCCTTTGGAGGATGGGGAGTTTGCGTTTCGCCGAGTCCGACGAGTTCGGGCTCGGTGAGCAGCGGGTTGGGCGCCTCGGGCGGATTTTGCGTTGAATCTGGCATGTTTGCGGTGCCTGCGATCGGCGATTGAGCGGTAGTTTACGTGAGTTTTGTCACGGATTCGTGGAGATTTCGGCGATAATTCATCTCCTGCTGAGTCCTTATAAATTAGGGTACGTCGAACCAGAAGGGGCTGATATTGGCCGGAGATCTCTCGCAATCGTGTTCTACTGCTGACGCGGGATCGATCACAATTCTTCAGGAAGTGCAGGAGTAAGATTTGATGGGTGTTGGAAGAGGTTCGGTGGTGCTGCTCGGTCTGCTGGCGGTGGGAGCCGTGCAGGCCCAGAGTGCCGACGTCGCGCGGAGTTCAGATGCTGCGCGGCGGATCGTGGACACGATGCTGACGCATGAGGGCGACCCCGCGGAACATCGTCTCAAGTACATGTATCTTTCCGAGGAACGGTCTGAGAGGACGGGTGGCCATCTATGGACAGAGCGTGTGGTCGAGACGGAGCAGGGGAAGGTGCGGTTGCTGCTCGCCGAGGATGGAAAGCCCTTGAGCCCGGAGCGCCAGCAGGCCGAGAAAGCGAAATTGAAAGATATTGCGTCGCATCCCGAGGCATTTCAAAAACGCGAGCAGGCGATGAAGAACGATGAAGAGCACGCCGAACAGATGCTGGCGCTGCTGCATAAGGCGTTTCTGTTTGACGATCCGCGGCCGGAGGGCAGCGACTTGAAGATAGGCTTCCGGCCGGATCCTGCCTATCAACCGAAGACGATGGAGGAGAAGGTGCTGCACGCCATGTCGGGTGTTGTGCTGGTCGATGAGCGGACCAAGCAGCTTCACCGGATCGAAGGGAAGATTCCTGGGGATGTGAACTTGGGGTATGGCCTGCTAGGAACGGTTCACGCCGGTAGCAGCTTCAACACGGAGCACGAGATGGAGCAGGGCGGCGAATGGAAGGAAGCTCTGGCGAATACGGCGATCGAAGGCAAGGCGATGCTTTTTAAAGAAATTGGCAGGAACGAACACGTGGTGCATAGTGAATTCAAGCGAATCTCCGACAACATCAACGTGGCCGACGCGGTGGCTCTCCTGGTGCAGTAAATCAGTCTGCTAGACTGCCTCTCATGCGATACAACTTGCGTACTGTTGGATTTTGTCTGCTGAGTTTGTGTGTTTCGACGACGTTTGGGTTTGGCCAGAAGCGCGCCATGGTGCTCGACGACCTGGCGAAGCTGGTGAATGTGGGTGGGCCGCAGGTTTCGCCGGATGGGAAGTGGATCGCCTACACGACATCGCATGTGGATGTGGGCGAGGATAAGAATGTCTCCGAGCTTTGGATGGTGAGCTGGGATGGCACGCAGGATGTTCATCTGACCTATGGGCCGGAGGGTGCGGGTTCGCCACGATGGAGTCCGGATGGCAAGTGGCTGTCGTTTACGTCGTCGCGGCCGGGCAAGGCGAAGGGTTCGCAAGTGTGGCTGCTGGATAGACGTGGCGGCGAGGCGCAGCAGTTGACCGAGGTCAAAGAAGACCTGGCGGATTATCGCTGGTCTCCTGACTCGAAGCAGTTACTGCTGACGCTTAAGGCGAAGGACGAACCTGAGGCGAAGGAGGGCGGCAAGCCTGCGCCGCCGAAGCCGATTGTGATTGATCGTTACCACTTCAAGCAGGACATTCAGGGGTATCTTTCGGATAAGCGGGATCATCTTTTTCTGTTTGATATTGCGACGAAGAAGCTGACGCGGCTGATTGGGGATGACAAGACAGAAGACAAGTATGACGAGCGGCAGGCGGAGTGGTCGCCGGATGGGAACTGGATTGCGTTTGTGAGCAATCAGGAAGGGCCTGATCCGGACCGGTCGAATAACTCGGATGTATTTGTGGTGGAGGCTAAGGGCGGCGCGGGAACGAACGGCGTGGCCGGGCCGAAGAAGCTGACGAGTTTTACGGGAGCGGATGGCGGGCCGTTGGCGTGGAGTCCGGATAGTACGACGATTGCGTATCGGCAGGGTCTGTCGCAGCGATACTCGATCTATGACATGCAGCGGCTGGCGGTGGTGCCGGTTGCGGGTGGTTCGCCCGAAGTGCTCGCGGCTACGGCGGAGATGGGGACGGGGGTGCCAACGTTTGCAGCGGATGGAAAGGCTCTGCTGACCACGATTGGCGAGGACCGGGTGGATTATGTGGCGGAGGTTCCGCTAAAGGGCAAGGGCTTGCAGCGCTTGACGGCAGACAAGGGCACTGCGGTGACGCTTTCTTCGGCTGGCGGACATGTCGCGGTGGTTTGGACTACCGATGTGCAGGCTCCTGAGATATATGCGCTCGAGGGCCCCTCCAATAACAAGACGCTGCGGAAGCTGACTTCGCATAACGATGCATTGATGGCGCAGTTGAATCTGGTTCCGGCTGAGGATCTATCGGCCAAGGCTTCGGATGGCAGCGAGGTGCACAGCTTGCTGACGATGCCTGTGGGGTATGCGGCGGGGACAAAGGCGCCGATGCTGCTGTGGATTCACGGCGGGCCGACGTCGCAGGACTCGCATCGGTTTGCGCCCGACCGGCAGTTGCTCGCGGCGCATGGATTTGCGGTGCTGCAGGTGAACTATCGCGGGAGCACGGGGCGCGGGCATGACTACAGCTATGCGATCAATGCGGATTGGGGCGATAAAGAGGTCAAGGATTTGCTAGGCGCGGTCGATGGCGCGGTGGCTACGGGCAAGATTGACCAGGATCGTATGGGAGTTGGTGGCTGGAGCTATGGAGGAATTCTGACCGACTACACCATTGCTTCGACGACGCGGTTCAAGGCGGCTTCGAGTGGAGCAGGGACGGCGAATCTGCTGGGGATGTATGGAGTCGATCAGTACATTCTGCAGTATGACAACGAACTGGCGCCGCCATGGAAGAACGTTGAGCCCTATCTGAAGCTGTCGTATCCGTTCCTTCATGCGGACAAGATCAAAACGCCGACGATGTTCATGGGAGGAGAGAAGGACTTCAACGTGACGCTGGTTGGCGGCGAACAGATGTATCAGGCGTTGAAGAGTGTGGGGACCACGGCGGAACTGGTTGTGTATCCAGGACAGTTCCACGGATTCACGCGGCCGAGTTTTATCAAGGATCGGTATCAGCGCTGGTTTGACTGGTACGACAAATACTTGGGGATGCCCCCGGCAGCGAAGCCTGCGGCTGCGACCACATCGACGAACTGAGGCGGCGAGACCGGAACTTCTCACGCCGTGATGCGTAGTGGATGATGGAGACACATCATTCCTACACTGCAGGTGTCATGGAAATCAGGCAGCAGAAGATATTTCAGGAAGATTTGCGCGCCATCCTCTGGCTCAGTGCCGGTTTTGCTGCGCTCAAACTCACAATTCAGATCGTAGGCAATATCCTGGCGCAGCATGCAGGGTACGGGATCTTCCGAGACGAGTTGTATTACCTGGTCTGCGGACGAAACCTCGCCTTCGGATATGTCGACCAGCCGCCGCTGGTTGCGCTGCAGGCGCGCCTGAGCGAGACGCTCTTCGGGCATGACACGATGTGGTCTCTACGGCTGATCTCCGGCATTGCCGGCGCAGTGAAGGTGTTTCTGACTGGTGTGTTGTGCTGGGCGCTCGGGGGCGGGCGGAGAGCGGCGGCGCTTGCGATGCTGGGGGTTCTTGCTGGGGGAGTCTATCTGGGCATCGATGGATTCCTGTCGATGAACTCATTCGATCCGGTCTTCTGGATGCTCTGCGTCTTGGCGCTTATACGTATTGCAGTGTCCGATTCGGACATCGAAGTGCGTGCCTGGTGGATTGTGTTCGGTCTGAGCGCGGGGCTCGCCTTCGAAAACAAGGATTCAATCGCCTTCTTTCTTGTGGCGATGCTGATCGCGCTGCTGCTGACGCCGCAACGCCGTATTCTTGCGAACCGCGGGTTTGCGGTTGCGGTGTCTCTGATTGTTCTGGTTGCACTGCCGAATCTGCTCTGGCAGATACACAACCACTTCCCTACCCTGGAATGGCTTCGTAGCGTGCAGGCCTCGGATAAAGACGTCAAGCTTCCACCGCTCCCGTTCTTCGTCGCCCAGATCGTGATGCTTACGCCGTACAGCGTTCTTCTTTGGGGAACCGGCGTAGCTTGGCTGCTCTTCGCCAAGGCGGCGCGGAACTTTCGTTTCCTCGGCGTTTTCTATCTGATCTTTCTCGCGATGATGATGGCGCTTCACGCGAAGGACTACTACCTTGTTCCCGCGTATCCGGTCTTCTTTGCAGCAGGAGCCGTCGCGTGGTTTTCGTGGGCGAAGCGTATCGCGTGGCGCAACGCATTCATCGGAACCTATGCGGCGATTGTGATCGTGGGCCTGGTGGTTTTCTTTCCGCTCTCTGTTCCGGTGTTGCCGCCCCAGCAATGGCTCGCCTACACGGAGAAGATTCACTTCAGACCAAAAGAAAGCGAAAACCACGCCGCCACTCTTATTGCCGCAATTCTTTGCCGACCGGTTTGGCTGGCAGGATCTGGCAGAGCAGGTTTCAAGCATCTATAAGTCGTTGCCCCCGCAGGAGCGTGCAGTCACGGGCGTTCTTGCTTCCAACTATGGTCAAGCCAGTGCGATCAACATTCTCGGGGCACAATACGGTCTGCCGCCTGCGATCAGCGGGCATCAGAATTATTGGATATGGGGGCCACGCGGCTTCACCGGGGAGGAGATGATTGTTATCAATCAAGCGACTCCCGACGAGATGAAGGCTGCGTATGACTCCTGCACGGTTGTCGGCGAACGGAATCTTCCTTACACGATGCCATGGGAGAAGGGCCCCGTTTATTTATGCCGCGGTAGAAAGACAAGCTATCAGGCGGGCTGGAAAGAGCTCAAGTACTACCATTGATTACACTCCGACGCTCACGCTATGACCTCGAAGGGGCGCATCATGTCGTTGGCTTCGTGTTCGAGGATGTGGCAGTGGTAGAGGTATTTTCCGGGGTAACCTTCGAAGCGAACGATGACTCGGGTGATAGTGCCGGGAGGGCACTGCACTGTGTCTTTCCAGCCTAGTTCGTTAGGGTCGGGTGGGGTGACAGGTGAGATGAAGCGTAGTTTCTTATTCGCCATGTACTCGAATTCATCGAAGGTGCGGCGGTCGAGAATCTGGAATCGCACTAGATGGATGTGCATGGGGTGAGTGTCTTCGGTCTGGTTGACGAACTCCCAGATCTCGGTGGAGTTGAGTTTTGGAGTTTCGGTGACGGGTTCGTGCCAGCGCTTGTTGTTGAGCAGCATGATCATCGGGTTGGCGACCCGGTCCTGATACTCGTTGAGCGTGATGGTGCGGGTGACGGTGGCTGCGGACTCGGGTATGCGCTGGATAGGGCGGAGGGTCTTTGGAACGGGATTGGGGACCGAGCTGGAGACGGGTGAGGGAGATTGTTTGGCAACGCGGAACTCGAGGATGTCGAAGGCTCCGGTGCGGAGGTGGAGGGTCTCTCCGGCAGATTGGGTGAAATCGATGAGGATGTCGGCACGCTCGGCCGGCGCGAGGGCGAGCAGCTTGACGTCAACTGGCGCGGGGAGGAGTCCCTGGTCGGAGCCGATCTGAACCAGAGGCTGCTGGTTGGAGAGAGCGAGCAGGAAGAAGCGGCTGTTGGCGGTGTTCAGGAGCCGGAAGCGGTAGAGGCGCGGCTCGACCTCGAAGAACGGGCGGAGCTTGCCGTTGATGAGGATGCCGTCGGCAGTGAACTCAGGTATCCAGGGGTGTTCGGGATCGGGGGAGGTCGCGTAGAAGAGCTGGCCGTCGGCGGTGAAGTTGCGGTCGTAGAAGATGAGGGGGACTTCGTATTTGCCGGAAGGGAGGCGGAGGCCGTCTTCGACTTTGTCACGGAGGAGAAACATGCCGAACAGGCCGGCGTAGGTGTTGAGGCGGTTGAGACCCATGGCGTGGTCGTGGTACCAGAGCGCGGTGGCGTCTTGCTCGAGGGGGTAAGTGCAGGTGCGGGATTTGCCGACGGTGAACCAGTCTTCGGGGTAGCCGTCGTCGGCAGAGGGGACTTTGGCGCCGTGCAGATGGGTGACGGTGCGGACCTCCGGGATGTCAGCGCCGCAGCCGTGGAGAGAGTGATCGATTGGGAGGAAATGTTTTGCCGGGAGGTTGTTGACCCAGCTGATCTGGAGGGGTTCACCGCAGCGGGCTTCGATCAGCGGGGCGAGTGGACCAGCCCCGTAGCTCCACATACGCGTAGGCGGGACATCGCGATGGACTTTTGCGTGTATCTCCTGCATGGAGATGGTGAGCGAGCGTTTGCCATTGCGCAGGATGGGCCGCGGGGTCTCGGGGAGCGGGAGGGGATCGACGAAAGGTGGAAGCTCCAGCGTGTGGAGCATGGGAGACGACTTGCCCGGCGCGTTCGGCCGGGGCGACTGCATGGGTGCCATCGCCATTTGGGAGAAAGCGCGCTGCGTGCCGTAGAGCAGACTGAGTGCGGAGGCTTGCTGCAGAAAGGTGCGTCGAGACGAGGACAACGAACGTGCTCCGGATGGAGATAGGGTGGCAAAAAGCAGGCACGCATCCTCGACTCAGGATGCGTGCCTTTGACACTACAGGAGAAATGTAACGGTTCCGTGAACCGGGGGGTTAGTTGCCGCTGGTGACCGCACCCGTAGTTGGATTGAGAAGGACGACGTTGGGATTCGGTACCACAGCCGCGTTGGTGAAGTTGAACATGTTGGTCAAAGGCCCGGCGATGCTGTCGAAGGAGCCTCCACCGATACGCTGGCTGGAGAGGAAGACATCCTCGATGAAGCGGGTAATCGAGCTTTGGTCGGTAACCGTGGAGTCAACGGCATTCTTCTTGGCCCAGGGGGAGATAACCACGAACGGCTGACGCGGACCGTAGCCGCAACGACCCTGAGCGTGCAGGGTGGTGGCGCTGATACCAGGCAGAGCAGCGGCGGCAGCGCTGGCGCTGATGCAGACGCCTGCTCCATTGAGCGCATCAGCGGTGGTGGCAGAGCCGTTGACGAAGTTGGTGAGGTGATCGTACCAGCCGTCGGAGTCGTCGTAGGCAATGATGATGGCGGTGCTGGGCCAGAACGAGGACTTCTCGATGGCGTTGATCGTGTTGACGACGAAGGTCTGCTCGTCGAGGGGATCGGAGTAGCCGGCGTGGCCGTCCTGGTAGGCGGGGGCCTTGAGGAAGCTGACGGCGGGCATGTTCCCGGCGGCTAGAGCGTCGGTGAAGTCATGCATGTCGTACTGATGCTTGGCGGCGTCGGTGGTTCCAATGGCCGCGATCGAGGAGGGACGAGTGTGGTTCAGGTTCGCTGTGCTGGCGTAGTACTGGAAGGGCTGGTGGTGCGGGATGTAGTCGGCCGTCGCCGGGTGGCCGGGTATGTTGACGGCGCCGGTTGACCGGGCGCACCCGGTCGTTCCGTTGGAGTTGGTGATGCTCAGGTCGAAACCGCCCTCGAAGAAGCCCCAGGTGATGTTGGCGGCGTTGAGCAGGTCGCCGATGTTCTTGCCGGACATGCTGAAGTTTTTGCTGGTAGAGGAGCAGATGTCGCCGGCTGGATCTGCGTCGTTGATGTCCGTGAATCCGGCGCTGCCGTCAGCAATGACCGCGGTGCCGGGGTTGACCGCATTGATGACACCGTTAGTCTGCCCTGAGACGAGGTTGAGGGCTCCGGGTGTAGAAGGACCAAAGGTGGTGCTGAAGGAGTGGTCGTTCATCGCATAGTGCTGCGCATAGTTCCACAGCGCAGTGACGGTGTTGCCGTCGTAGTAGCCCATGGTGAGCGCGGTCGTGGCCATCAGGGCATTACCACCCGTCTGGGTGTTGAGCGTGGGGTTATTCGCGGTACCGACCGAGAGCGGAAAGAGATCCATCTTGCCGCCGTCGAAGGACATCTGCTCGGGAGTGTAAGCATGGTTCTGGTCGGCGGTGGCGGCCTGGGAGAAGTCGAGACGGAAGGGATTGGCGGCCACGGAATTCAACGCCGTGCTGTTGTTGGCGCTATTCAGGTTCGGGTTGGCGGTAATCAGGTTCGGATTGCTGACGTAGTTGTTGGGGATCGGCGTGCCGGTCGCGGCAGTGAAGGGAGTTCCGCCGGGGTTGTTGAGAGCGTTGGGGTAGGTGCCGAAGTAGTGGTCGAAGGAGATGTTCTCGCCATAGATGATAACGACGTGCTTGATTACCGCCGAGGCGGTTGTGGGTGTCGGGGGTGGGGGAGTCGGAGTCGTGTTCGAATTGCCGTTGCCGGGAGGCGTGCTGACTGTGCCCTGACCGCAGCCGCTGAGAATGAGGGTCAAGGACATCGAGAGGGCGAGAAGTTTCCTGATCATTTTTTTTGAGGCCTCAGAAGTTTGGGAAGATGCGTTGCGCCCTATTGTTAGGCTTTCAGATAAGCGGATTTGTGAACCAGAGTTGAACGTCGGATGAATTAATGCGAATGCAATGATTCGAAGTGCTATCTCGTGCGTCGCGGCTGCCTCGAGGTTGGCACCTCATACAATTCAAAAGATGGCATTTTCATTTGAAGTTCATACGACGGCGGAGGGTGGCGGCCGCAGAGGCCGGTTGGCGCTGCCGCATGGAGCGGTCGAGACGCCGGTATTTATGCCGGTGGGAACGGCAGCGTCGGTAAAGGCAGTGCCGCAGAGTCTGCTGGAGGAGATTGGCGCCGGGGGCAAAGGTGCCCAGATCATCCTCGCGAATACCTATCACCTCTATCTGCGCCCCGGGCACGAGCTGGTGCGGCGAATGGGCGGGGTGCACCGGTTCATGAGCTGGGAGCGGCCCATGCTGACTGACTCCGGCGGATTTCAGGTCTTCAGCCTGAGTGGTCTGCGAAAGGTTACGCCCGAGGGAGTGGAGTTCCGTTCGCATCTCGATGGCAGCAAGCACTTCTTCTCGCCCGAGCACTCCATGGATGTGCAGATCGCCCTGGGAGCAGACATCATGATGGTGTTCGACGAGTGCGTCGAGCATCCGGCGACCCATGAGCGGACGCGAGAGTCGATGGGACTCACCCACGCCTGGGCGCAGCGATCAAAAGATCATTTTGAGTTACATAAAGAGAGAGTGCCGTGGTTTCAGGCGCTCGGCGGCGCTTCGCAGAGCCTGTTCGGCATCGTGCAGGGCGGTATGTATCCGGATCTGCGCAAGGAGTCGGCCGAGCGGCTGGTCGAGATGGACCTGCCCGGTTACGCAATCGGAGGCCTTGCCGTCGGCGAGCCGCGCGAGGTGACCCGCGAGATGATTGCGCGCACGCTCGAGATTCTCCCCAAAGACAAGCCGCGCTATGTGATGGGTGTCGGCTACCCCGACGAGATCGAGGAGTACGCGAAGATGGGCGTCGACATGATGGACTGCGTGCTGCCCACCCGCGCCGGACGCCACGGCCTGCTCTTCACCTCAGAAGGTCGGCTCAACATCAAGAAGCTCGAGTACGCAGAGGATCAGGGGCCGATCGATCCCACCTGCGAATGCATGGTCTGCCGGCGGTATTCGAGGGCTTATCTGCGGCATCTGTTCTCTTCAGGCGAGCCGCTTGCAGGCACGTTGAACTCGCTTCACAACCTGGCCTTTTATCTGGATACGATGGAGAGGGTTCGGAGGAACCTGGCTGGTGCGCAAAAAGTGGGTGTTGAGTGATCGATATTTCGGACGATCTAGTGATACTAAATACATTTTTCGACGCGCTGGATGCGGGAAAGGCCTGTCAGCATCTCGAAGCAGAAAAGATCCCGTTTGTATTGGAGGATCTAAGTGTGCGGCGGCAAGGAGTCAGCCGTTTTCAGGAGGGTCCTGCAATACGGTTGGACGTGTTTGTGCATCAGGAAGACTTGGAGCGCGCCAAAGGGTGTTTACGGAAGGCGATGCATTTGTTTCCCGAACGCGAGGTGGGAGTTGTGGACCACGGAGGGGACGGAGACGAGGTGCTCGCTCAAGCAGCTGCTTGCGAGGCGTTAGAAGATGCCGAGGCTGTGCGGACTGCGCTTACAACCGCTGGAATCTGGAGTACTGTACAAAAGATAGTTGACGATGAGGACGCGAGTTATGTCACTTATTCGGTTGAGGTGAATGGTAAGGACATCGAGACTGCAATCGGAGTCGTGGAGCGCTGGGGTCAAGCGCTTTGAGACTTCTAGATAACTGAGTTTCGAGCAGTTCGTTGCGAGGCGAACGTGGCGAAGTTGACCAAGCTCATATCGCGTCTGGCAAAGCAGTATGGCGAGCCTCAGCCGCCGCCTGCGCATGGTCCGTTCGAACTGGTGATGTGGGAGAACGCCTGCTATCTGCTTCCCGATGACCGCAGGGCAATCGTGTTCCAGCTGCTCCGCGAGCAGGTGGGGATGAGTGCTGCGGCGATTGCCGCGGCGAGCGATGAGGTGTTATTGCCGCTTGCAAAGTTGGGGGGAATGCGGCCGGAGGTGAGGGTGTTCCGGTGGCGCGAGATCGCACGAATCACGCTGACGCAGTTTGGCGGAAATCTGGATCAGATTCTTCAGGGATCGGTGAAAGACGCCAAGAAGGCGCTCAAAGGATTTCCGAATATTGGCGATCCCGGCGCAGACAAGATTCTGATGTTCTGCGGTATGGGGGTGGGGCTGCCGCTCGAGTCAAACGGGTTGAGGGTGCTGGTGCGCGCCGGCTACGGGCGCGAGCAGAGGGATTACGGGCGGATGTACCGATCGGCGCAGGAGGCGTTGGCAGGAGAGATTCCGCGGAGTGCAGACGCCTGTGCCAGGGCATTTACGCTGCTGCGCGAGCATGGCAAGGAGATTTGCAAGACGAGCGAGCCGCAGTGCTTCCGCTGTCCCGTGTTGGATCTCTGCGGGTATCCGAGGAAGAACATGCTGGAGAGTGCTGAGAGGAAGAGTGTGCGTGCTGCACGCGTTGGGTAAGGGCGCCGCTGGCTGAGTGAATCACTTGTACCCCCCGAAAGCGTGGCAAAGTTCTCGACGCCGGGGTGTAAATCGACGGTTTCTCCGAAAGAGATGCGATAGTGGTTGGCATGAATCGTCGTGAGCTTTTGCGTGGTGCAGCCTCAATGGTGAGTGGCAGCTATCTGCCTCCCGCATTTGGGGGAGCTGTCTTTGGGCGGGATGAGAATGCGATCGCTGGGCCGCCCAGGCGGCTGTTGAGCTCGACCTATACGTCGGAGCTACTAAGTGCGCAGCTGGTGCCGGTTGGTCAGTGGCATCCGTATCCGCGGGCCACGGAGCGCGAGGGTTGGGTGAAGGTTCCGGAAGATCTGCGTGCCGCGATGATGAAGCGCGCGGAGGTGTGGAAGGGCAAGGAGTGGCCGTCGTTGCTGGCGACCACTGCGCTCGATTTCAAACGCAACGGGAATCGCACGCGGTATGAGTCCACGCAGTTCGGGCGGCGGCAGAGGCTGATCGACCTTGTGCTCGGCGAGTGTGCGGTGAATGACGGGCGTTATCTGGATGACATTGCCAACGGCATCTGGCTGATCTGCGAGGAGACTTTCTGGGGAGCCCCCGCGCACCTGGGAGCGCAGAAGGCAAAGACGGGACTGCCCGACATCTCCGAACCGATCGTGGATCTCTTTGCGGCGGAGACGGCCTCGACGCTGGCGTGGATGGATTATCTGCTGAGCGAAAAGCTGAATGCGGTGTCGCCGTTGATCGTTCCACGCATCCGCACGGAAGCGAAACGGCGCATTCTCGACCCTTTGCTGGAGCGCGATGACTTTTCGTGGATGGGGCTGCAGCAGGAGCGTGAGAACGAGAAGACGTGGATCGACTTCGGCGCAAAGGTAGTGTTGCCGAAACGTGTCCATCTGAATAACTGGAATCCTTGGATCAACTCGAACTGGCTAATGGTGACGATGCTGCTGGAGCAGGATGCGGAGCGCAGGCAGCGTGCAATTGTGAAATGTTGCCGCAGCCTCGATGAGTTTTTGAGCGACTACTCGCCTGATGGAGGATGCGAAGAGGGGCCGGTGTATTGGCAGCGGTCACCGGGATCGTACTTTGACTGTTGCCGAGTGCTGGCCTCGGCAGTGAACGGCGCGGCGGACGTGATGACGAATCCGTTTGTGCAGCGCATGGGCCAGTACATCGCGGATGTGCACATTGCGGGCAATGCCTATGTGAACTATGGCGACGCGCACATGGAGGATGCGCCCACTCCGGAGCTGGTGTACCGGTATGGAGTAGCGGCGAAGATGCCAGTGCTCATGGAATTTGGCGCGTATCACGCGGCCATCGACAGCATGGGAGCGGCGGGAGATGCCGCGAAGCTGGAGCGTGCTCTCGGCGCCGGACTTCCAACGCTGGCGCGCAAGCTGGCTGATGTGATGTGTGCGCCGGAGATTCGTGCCGCGGGGAAGGCCGATGCGCTTGGACGTGACGCCTGGTATCCGGCGCTGCACCTGATGACGGCGCGTGAGAAGGCAGGAACAACCGATGGCTTCTATCTTGCGGTGCAGGCGGCAAGCAACGGGCGCAGCCACGGCCACAACGATTCCGGGAGCTTCATCGTGTTCCATGATGGCGAGCCTGCGTTGATCGATCCGGGGGTGGAGGCGTACACAGCGAAGACCTTCAGCGCCGAGCGATACACGATCTGGACGATGCAGTCGGCGTTCCATAACCTGCCGACGATTGGGGACGCGATGCAGCATGAGGGCCCCTATGGGGCCAGCGAGGTGAAGTACACGAGCAGCGACGCGAGTGCGGGGATGACGATGAATCTTGCGACTGCATATCCGCCGGAGGCTGGTGTGACCAGATGGATGCGCGAGGTTGCGCTCGATCGCAGGGGGGGAACGGTGCGGTTGACGGAGCAGTTTGCGTTGACGAAGAGTGTGCCGGTGGCGCTGTCGTTTATGACATCACGAGTGCCCACCGAGAGCGGCCCCGGAGTGTTTGTGCTGAGGTCCACGAAGGCGGGCGTGAAGGATATTTCACTGAGGTATGACGCTGGGGCGCTCCGATATAGCGCAGAGAAGATCGAGCTGAA
This sequence comes from uncultured Acidobacteriaceae bacterium, assembly GCA_963838555.1. Lineage (GTDB taxonomy): Bacteria > Acidobacteriota > Terriglobia > Terriglobales > Acidobacteriaceae > Edaphobacter. Next base: position 145,090 of record CAWIRK010000002.1, read on the forward strand.
CGACGAAGGGATGCGGCGGTCTTGGGGTCCTGCGCTCTACCGTGTGAAGCTGAAGACGGTAAGCGATGTGGCGAAGGGGAGCTGGAGCTTTGAGATCGCGTAAGGGCAGGCCCGTTATGGCTGGTATTCCCAAAATGGGAATTCCTCAAAAATAAATCCGGAAAAGTGGCATGTTTTTCGAGTCTGAAAAACGACCGTCAACGTACCAGCGTTTCACCAGCAATCCACCACAAATTCACCATCAAAAAACCACGTTCTGCACACCGTTTTTGCCAAAACCCCCAGCAAAAACGCCGATTAACCAGCGCAGAAAACAATTACGGCAAAAGTGCCCTCTTCGGGTGGTCTTGGCTACTGACTGGGAGCCGAGAGCCGCAGGGCGTCGTGATCTTTTTTGAGTTCGAGGCAGAGGGCTTCGACGACGAGGTTATGGTCTTCGCGCTGAGGCAGGCCGGAGATGGTGACGGAGCCTATGATGCCGGTGCCTTCAATGTGGATAGGAAAGCTGCCGCCGTGGGGGGCGTAGTCGGCGTCGGGGAGATTGTAGCGGTCGGCGAAGGTACGGTTGGTCTGTTCGAGCATGAGTCCGATGGCGTAAGAGCTGCGATGGAAGCGGGCGACGACATTGGATTTGCGCTGCACCCAGCGGGCGTTGTCCGGAGTTCCGCCGAGCGCAGTGTAGAAGAGCGGCTGGTAGGGCTGGCCGAAGCGGCGGATGTCGACGACGATGGTCTGCTTGCGGGAGAGCGCGAGTTCGCGGAGGCTGACGCCGAGACGCCAGGCGGTGTCGTAGTCGAAGCCAGGGAAGTGGAGTTCGGCTTCCTGTCGGGCGATGGTGGCCAGGTCTTCAGCAATGGGCATTGCGGATGTTTCCTCCGTAGAGGCAGGGTAACAGGCGAAGCTTGCAGTACTGTTTCGCTAGTGCAGGAAGCCGGACACGAGGGGAAAGGGTTCGCGTCCGGCGCTTGGTCAGAAGCGGTTGGCTGCTCCGCCGAGCGGTGTGCCGGTGAGGCCGCCGTCGACGAAAAGCTCGACACCCTGGACGTAGGAGGAGTCGTCGGAGGCGAGGAAGAGCACAGCTTTTGCGATCTCGTCGGCTTCGCCCCAGCGTCCAAGGGCGATCTGGGACGCGAGCTTCTTGGCAATCTCGCCGCTCTCTTCGGGCGAGCGCTGGCTGTTACGCGCCCAGATGGGAGTCTTGGTGGCGCCGGGAGCGACGACGTTGACGCGGATGTTGCGCGGGGAGAGGTCTGCTGCCAGGGTGCGGGCAAGGGCGCGGACACCGGCCTTCGAGGCGGAGTATGCCGAGTAGCCCGGCTGCCCGAGCGTGCCGATGACTGAGCCGTTGAGGATGACCGAGCCGCCGTCGTTGAGGAACGGAAGCGCGTCCTGCACCGTGAAGAAAACCGAGGTGAGGTTGATGCGGATGATCTGTTCGAAGAGTTCTTCTTCGGTGCTGCCCGCCGGGGTCGAGCCGGGGATGCCGGCGTTGGCGAAGACGATGTCGAGTTTGCCGAATTTTTCGGCGACCTGCTTGAGGATGGTCTTGCGGGACTTGGAGTCGGTGACGTCGCCGCGGAAGCCGATGGCCTGGGGGCCGAGTTCGGCGAGGGCGGCGTCAAGGGTCTCCTGATTTCTGCCGGTGATGGCTACCTGAGCGCCTTCCTTGATGAAGAGACGGGCTGTAGCGAAGCCGATGCCGCTGTTGCCTCCGGTGATGAGGGCTTTCTTTCCTATGAGTTTCATCCGTGTTGCTCCTTTTTCGCTAAGTCGTGCAACCAGTTATGAGATGGAGGAAACTAGTATAATGATGCAACTAGATTTGTTTTTTTTCATATGTTCGTAAGAAGGAGGAGCTATGCAGCGGAGATGCCTGGATCACAGCACCTGCCCGGTTGCGCGGTCGCTGGACAGCATAGGGGATTGGTGGACTCTGTTGATTGTGCGGGATGCGATGTTGGGCATCCGGCGGTTCAGCGACTTTCAGCGCAGTTTGGGCCTGGCTCGCAATGTGCTCAGCGCCCGGTTGAAGAAGATGGTGGCGGATGGGGTGATGACGATGGCTCCAGCGGCGGATGGCACGTCGTATCAGGAGTATCAGCTCACGGAAAAGGGCGAGGCGCTGCTGCCGGTACTGGTGGCGATGCGGCAGTGGGGCGAGCGATTCTTGTTTGCGCCGGGGGAGCCGCATCCGGAGCTGGTCGAGCGGGTTTCGGGCAAGGGGCTGGAGAAGATGCGCGTCACAGATGTTGACGGTCGTGAACTTGGGGTTGCGGATTTGGCGCTGGGGACTGCGTCCTAGACGAAGCGAGCGGGAGGGTGCTCGCCTTGACACTGCCCTTCGGTTACGCGATGCTTAGGGGCTAGGCCTCTTTTTGCGCGGGAGACGAGCTCGGGTTCGCCAAAGCGGATTTGCGGGTGGATTTTGCTGCCGGCTTTTGTTAGCCGATGACGATTTGTGTTGCTGAATGGAGCGGATGGATGTTTGCGATGTGGCTGCAGAGCGGGACAGGGGGCGGGCTGGGTAGTCTTGGTAGTCTGGCCTTGCCGATATTGTTTTTCGTGGCGCTTTATTTTTTGATGATCGCTCCGAACCAGAAGAAGCAGAAAAAGTGGCAGGAGATGCTGGGACAGTTGAAGTCCGGCGACCGTGTGACCACCAATGGCGGTATTCGCGGCACGGTGTTGACAGTGAAGGATGATGTTGTGGTGCTGCGGGTCCAGCCGGACGGCGTGAAGCTGGAGTTCGTCAAGAGCGCGATTGCCACGGTCACTACCGACGAACAGGCCGCCTGAAGCAGAGAATTGCAAGCGAGTCGATTGTATTGAGTTTGAGATGTATGCAGGTTGAGATTGAACCGTTAACTACGGATAAGGAAGAAGCAGGGATGATAGCGGCGGGGCTCAAGTTAAGGTACCGCGGCTACACCCTTCAATAGAGATCATGGGCAAGAATCTGGCCGGGAAAACGGCACTCATCGTAGTGGTACTGGTGGTCTTCTGTTTCGGCATTGTGGGCATCCCGCACGGGAGCCTGGCGCAGTCGATCAAGGATCGTATTCACTTGGGGCTTGACCTTAAAGGCGGCACTCACCTGGTGCTGGAGGTTCACGTCGCCGAGGCGGTCGCCTCGGCGACCGACCGGGATGTGGCGCGGATTGAGGATGCGTTTCAGAAGGCCGGGATTACCGGCGCCACTGTAGGCAAGACCGATCCAGCACGACCGCAGACGATTGTGGTGTCCGGAATTCCGCCGGCAAAGCTGGCTGATGCCCGCTCGATACTGCAGAGTAACGAATATTCCAACTACGACGTGGCGAGCAACGCAGACGGCAACTTGACGCTGACGATGAAGCTGGCGGCGATTCGCGATCTGGAGACGCGCACACTGGATACGTCGATCGAGACGATTCGGGAGCGCATCGACAAGCTTGGCGTTACCGAGCCGGTGATCCAGAAGTATGGGCTGGGCGAGAACCAGATTCTGGTGGAGCTGCCCGGCATCGACAACTCGGCGGAGGTCGAGGAGGTTATTCAATCGACTGCGAAGCTTTCGATTCACGCGGTGACGGGTGGACCTTACGAGAGCGATCAGGCGGCGCTGCAGGCCAACGGCGGGACGATTCCGGCCGACTCCATGCTGGTTCGCGGATCGGGTTCCGCGGGCGCTCCGGAGATGGTCTGGCTGTTGAAGCGGGTGAGCGAAGTTGAGGGCACGGACTTCCGTGATGCGCAGCCTTCGCAGGACCAGAACGGACGGCCGAATATTCGCTTCACCCTGACGACGGAGGCGGGAGACCGCTTTTACAAGTACACGGAGGCTCACACCGCTTCGAGCGCCACGCCCGGCTCGATGGCGATTGTGCTCGACAACAAGGTGCGCGAGGTTGCCGGAATTCAGTCGGCGATTCGCGACAGTGGCGAGATTACGGGTGCCTTTACGCAGCAGCAGGCGAACGACCTGTCGCTGATGCTGCGGACGGGCGCGCTGCCGGCGTCGATCTCCTTCCTCGAGACCAGGACTGTGGGGCCGAGCCTGGGCGCGACGTCGATTCATCAGGGTGTTGTGGCCGCTATCGCGGGTATGTTGGCCGTAATGGTCTTCATGCTGATCTACTACCGCGGGGCGGGCGTCAATGCCGATCTGGCGTTGATGCTGAACCTAATCATTCTGCTTGGGTTTATGGGCTATACCGGGTCGACGCTGACGCTGCCGGGAATCGCCGGAGTCATCCTGACCATTGGTATGGGCGTGGACTCGAATGTGCTGATCTTTGAGCGCATCCGCGAAGAGCTCAGGGCTGGCAAGACGGCTGCGGCGGCGGTGGAGCAAGGGTTTAAGCATGCGTTGACAACGATCATCGATACGCACGTCACGACGATTGTTTCGGCGTTGATCTTGTTCCTCTTCGGTTCGGGTCCGGTGCGCGGCTTTGCCGTGACGCTGGCCTTCGGGTTGTTTGCCAATCTGTTTACCGCTGTGCTGGTCTCGCGTGTCATCTTCGACGCGATTCTGCAGAAGAAGCAGCGCGGCGCGGCACTGTCTATTTGAAGAAAGTTTTCAGTTGTCCGTTCTCAGTTGTCGGATGGGGACGGATCGCTTGTAGTGAAAACTGACAACTGATTTACTGGAGTAAAGCGTGAGTTTGGAACTGTTTCGTACAACGAATATCGATTGGCTCGGGAAGAAGTGGTATTTCCTCGGGTTTTCCCTGATTTTTTCTGTGGCCGGCGTGTTGAGCATGCTGTTCTGGCACCATATCCCGCTTGGAGTCGATTTCAAAGGGGGCACGCAGATCCGGGTGGCCTTTAACCAGACGCCGAATGAGGACCAGATCCGGCAGGCGATGGACAAGGCGGGGGTGCATAATGCGCTCATTCAGCGGGTCAGCGACCCCAGCGGGCATGCTGCGAACAAGGTCATCATTGCGCTGCCGGAATCGGCGGACCAATCGCACGACGTAGGCCGCGTGGCCGTCGAGAAGGCGCTGAGCGCCAATTTCCCCGGCCAGGCCACGATTGAACAGGTGGAGATTGTGGGTCCGACGGCAGGCAAGCAGCTGCAAAAGCAGGCATGGTTGGCGACCCTGTACTCCCTGATCGGGATGTTGATTTATCTATGGTTCCGGTTCGAGCTCATCTATGGGGTGGCGGCCGTGGTGGCGGTCTTCCATGACACTTTAATTACAGTCGGAGCCTTCAGTTTGACGAATCAGGAGATAACCCTTACCGTAATCGCAGCAATCCTAACATTGATTGGTTATTCGATGAACGACACCATCGTCGTCTTCGATCGTATTCGCGAGAATCTGGCACTATCCCGCAGAGAGTCGCTGCATGATGTCGTCAATCGGAGCATCAATCAGACGCTGAGCCGGACCGTGATCTCATCGGGGCTAACGTTTTTGACCGTGCTGTCGTTATATCTGTTTGGCGGCGAAGTGTTGCACGGGTTCTCTTTTGCTCTTGTGGTTGGGATTTTGATTGGGACCTACTCGTCGATTGCGGTAGCGGCACCGATGCTGGTGGCTTACCAGGATTGGCGGGTGAAGCGGGGCAAGGTGGCCTCACTGCCAGCAGGAAAGCGGGCCAAGGCATAGCGGTTCGTCAGCATTACAGCAACTGGAATTCGTTCGGGAACAAATGGAAGCACCGTGGTGTCTAAAGAAAAATAGCTCTTCTTCACCTAAAGAGGCTGCATATGTTCGAAGATTCGTTGATGGAGTCCGGCGGCAAGATTAAGACCAAGTCCAAATACTGGATGATTGGGACCTTTATCTTCAATGCTGCGATCCTTGCAACCATGATCCTTATTCCGCTGTTGTATCCCGAGGCATTGCCGAGGACGGCGATGACCGCGATGCTGACAGCGCCGCCTCCACCCCCACCTCCACCCCCACCTCCGCCTCCGCAGCAGATCGTAAAGCCGATCAAGATGGTGTCGGAGATCGATCAGGGCTTGCACGCGCCGACGAAGATTCCCAAAGACATCAAGATGCTGAAGGAAGAGGCCGCCCCGCCGCCGATGAGTGCTGGTGTTGCCGGTATGAGCGGCATGGGTAGCGGCTCTGGCGTTCCAGGCGGAGTGATGGGCGGTATCGGAGCTGCTCCGGCGCCAGTCGTCAAGCTAGCGGCGCCGAAAGGGCCAGCGCGCGTTTCGAGCGGCGTTATCTCCGGGTTGAAAATCTCCGGGGCGAACCCGACTTATCCGCCGATCGCGAGAGCGGCGCACGTCTCTGGTGCTGTCGTTCTTCAGGCTCTCATCTCGAAGGACGGCACGATTAAGAACTTACATGTCATCAGCGGTCCTGAGATGCTGCGAACGGCCGCAACGGAAGCCGTGCAGAACTGGCGCTACAAGCCATATCTGCTAAATGGCGAACCCACGGAAGTGGATACACAGATCACCGTCAACTTCAACTTTGGCGGCGGCTAGGCCAAGGCTCAAAGCTCAATACCGTCTCTCGCGAAGCCTACCCATAGTGTCGAACTTTTGGGGGATTCCGGGTAAAGATTCAGGAAGTTAGAGTTCGTACCAGGAGGAAATATTCCAGTGATTCTCGCTCATCTTGCAACAACTTTCGCTCACGTTCCCGCTTCCCTCGCGATGTACTTCGAGGAGGCCCAGGTCAGTTTCAGTGTCATGGGTCTTTGGGGCAATATGGGCTGGCTGGCGCGCTGCGTCGTCATCCTTCTCTTCATCATGTCGATCTGGTCTCTCGCTGTGATCATCGACCGGGCCCTTTATTTCTCGGCTGCACGCAAGCAGTCGCGCGAGTTTGCCCCGAAGGTTGCCGGTGCATTGAAGGACGGCCGTCTGGATGAGGCGATCAAGGTTGCCGACCGCTCGAAGAAGTCGCACTTGGCAGAGGTCGTTACGGCCGGTCTGCAGGAGTTTCGCAGCTTTGGTTCCGGCGGCAGCATCACTCCGGAGCAGGTTGAAAGCTCGAAGCGCGCGCTTGAGCGCTCAGAGGCAATCGTTCACGCGAAGCTGAAGCGCGGTCTTGGCGGTCTGGCCACGATCGGTTCAACGGCTCCGTTTATCGGCCTGTTCGGCACCGTGGTTGGTATTTTGAACGCGTTCCAGCAGATTGCAACGCAGAAGACCTCGGGTATCGGCGCAGTCGCCGGCGGTATCTCGGAAGCTCTGGTAACGACGGCGTTCGGCCTTCTGGTCGCCATCCCGGCGGTTATGACGTTCAATTACTTCACCGGCAAGGTAGAAGCGTTCGACGTCGAGATGGACAACAGCTCGAGCGAATTGGTGGACTACTTCATCAAGCAGAGCCACCGGTCCTAAGGTAGCAACATCAGTACCCTCGCGAGAGTCACAGCTCTGATCGGGACCCTCCGGACACCGCCAGCGAACGGCGTCCGGAGGCCGGACAGGCGCAAGGGAGAGCAATAACAGGAAACCGGACGGAGCATACGTTATGGGTATCAATAAGCGGGATGAAGGCAAGAAGGTAAACTCCAACATCAATGTGACACCGATGGTGGACGTGATGCTGGTGCTGTTGATTATCTTCATGGTCATCACCCCCATGCTGAACAATAAGGTCAATGTAGACCTGCCGAAGGCCGACGCTGCGGTGGTGATGGAAGACGCCAATAAGGAAGACGCGATTACCGTCGCGGTGACCCGGGACGGCAGAACGTTTCTCGGCGGAGATCAGGTGACTCTGGATGATCTTGGTCCGAAGATCTCGGCAAAGCTGGAGAACAAGACCACCAAAGAAGTTTTCATGCGTGCCGATCAGCGAGCGAACTATGGCAAGGTGATGGATGCGGTCGATGGGATCCGCTCTGCCGGCGTCAGCCAGCTTGGCTTGCTTACGGAGAGAGTGGATGACAGCGGCGCAGCCACAACGCCTACGAAGAAGTAATCAGGGTTATTTGACAGGATGCCGACTCGCAATCACTGGAGCGGCCAACGGACTTTAGGAGATTGCTATGGGAATGGGTGGAGGAAGTACAGGCGGAGCGGTTTCTGATATCAACGTAACCCCGCTTATCGACGTTCTTCTGGTGCTGCTGATCATCTTTATGGTCATCGTTCCGGTGACGCCTCGAGGGCTGGAGACACTGGTTCCTCAGCCGCCCAAGGAACACCACGAAGAACAGCAGAACGACCGTACGATCGTGGTGCAGGTGCGATCGAATGGAGCAGCTGCGCCGTCTTATCTGATCAACGAAACAGCGTTTGCAAAGAAAGATATCGAACCCAAGCTGACGGAGATTTTTGCAACCCGCCAGGAGAAGGTCATGTTCGTCAAGGGCGATAAGGACCTCGACTTCAAGAATGTCGCCGAGGTCATCGACTTTGGCCATCAGGCCGGGGTGGACAATATCGGTCTGATTACGCCGAGGGTTGAAGCAGGACAATAGATCGCGAGTCGAATAGGCTTTTCATGCGGGCGGTGTGGCCGGTTGGCCAACCGCCCGGAGCTTTTTGTGGCCGATTGGTGTCTATAGAGATGGATGCTCGCACACCCAATTCTGCATTGGGAGACAACTGCGATGGCATTCTCAACGACCGGTACCTCCAGGGGCAAAGGCCTCTCCTCTGAAATCAACGTAACTCCGCTGATCGATGTGTTGCTGGTCATGCTCATTATCTTCATGGTGATCGTGCCGGTCATGCCTCGAGGCTTGAACTCGGTGCTTCCCTCCCCCGCTACTCATGGAACTGCTGAAGTTACGGAGCCTCCGGTGCTGGTGCAGGTGGAGCAGGGCCAGACGGCGGTGCGTTACGTGGTGGATGGGGTCTGGATGGAGAGAAACGAGGTTGCGCCGCGGCTGCTCGCGCTTCTGTCGAAAAGATCCGTACGCCAGGTGCTCCTCAAGGGGGAGGCAAAGCTGGACTTCGGTGTTGTCGCGGGGGTAATTGACGCGGGTAAGGCTGCGGGAGCGGAGAGCATCGGACTGCTGACTCCCGGATCTGGCACTTCGTTGCAATAGACACAACGCGAGCAGGGTCATCGGATGTCCTATCTATTGCACCGTAATGTGCTGTTTTGCCTCGATTTCAATTAGGCTTAAGCCTTGCTCAATAAGTTGATCTTCGCCAATCTTGGCCACAGACCGATTCGAACGCTGCTGAGCGTGCTTGCCATTGCCGTTGAGGTGGCGATGATCCTGACGCTGGTTGGGGTTAGTCGTGGAACGCTGGATCAATCGGCACAGAGGGCGCGCGGTGTGGGCGCGGACATCTGGTTTCGCCCACCAGGATCTTCGGCGATCGGCCTGAGCACAGCCCCGATGAGCGACAAGCTTCCGGCACTGCTGATGAAGGAGCCGCATGTCACGTTTGCGATGGGGACGATGGTGCAGCCGCTGTCTGGCTTCGATACGATCACGGGACTCGATCTGGACGACTTTCGCAGGCTGAACGGCGGGTTTCACTTTCTGCGGGGCGGGGCGCTGGTCAATGACAACGACATGATTGTGGATGAGTACTATGCCCAGCAGAAACATCTCCATGTAGGCGACACCATTAACATGATGAATCACGACTGGAAGCTGGTGGGCATCTTCGAGTCGGGGAAGCTGGCGCGTGTTTGTGTGAAGTTGAAGGTGCTGCAGGCACTGACTGGAAATCCCGGCCATCTTAGCCAGATCTTCATCAAGGTGGACTGACCCGAAGAACGCGCAGGCGGTCGTGGAGCAGCTGCGGGCGAAGTACAAGGGATACCAGATTTATACGATGGAAGAGTTCACCTCGATGCTTTCGATCAGCAATGTCGGGATGCTGAAGAGCTTTATCGCCGTGGTGATCGGGGTTGCCGTGGTGGTCGGGTTCATCGTGGTTTTCATGGCGATGTACACGGCGGTGCTGGAGCGGACGCGCGAGATTGGCATCCTGAAAGCTGTGGGCGGCTCCTCTGCACTGATCCTGAATATCCTGTTTCGCGAGACGCTGGTGCTGGCGCTGTTGGGCTCGGTCGTCGGTATTGCCCTCACCTACGTGAGCCAATGGTTGATGGAGCATGTCGATTCGGGCGAGTCTGGTGCAGGAGACGGTCTATGGCTGGTGGCCGATTGCGACCGGGATCGCCATTGCCGGCGCACTTTTGGGAGCGATCGTTCCTGGCGTCAAAGCGGTGAAACAGGATGTTACGGAGGCTCTCTCGTATGAGTGAGCCGGGGGTGGAGCCGACCGATCATCGAGATAAATGGTCTGACCAAAACGTATCAGGTGGGCGATGTACCTGTACACGCACTGCGGGGTGTCAATCTCGAGGTACGGAAGAGCGAGTTTGTGGCGATCATCGGCGCTTCCGGATCCGGGAAATCGACCCTCTTCCATGTGCTCGGCGGCTTGACACCGGCGACCTCGGGAACTGTGCGGATCAATGGACGCGATCTAGCGGGCATGACGGACGCGGAGAGGACGGATCTTCGTAAAGCCACGGTGGGCTTTGTCTTCCAGAAGTACAATCTGTTGCCCACGCTGACCGCGGAAGATAATATTCGGATCGTGCAGTATATCGCCGACCGCGACACGGAGTTCGATCCGGCATTTCTGGAGGTTCTCCGGCTGCTGGGAATCGAGGACAGGATGAAACACAAGCCTCGCGCTCTCTCCGGGGGGCAGCAGCAGAGGGTGGCGATCGCCCGGGGCATTGTGAATTCCCCGGCGATTCTGCTGGCCGACGAGCCCACTGGCAATCTTGACAGTGAGAACTCGGCTGCCGTTTTAGGGCTGATGAAGGACCTGAATCGGCGCCTGGGGCAGACAATCCTGATGATCACCCACGATTCCGACGCGGCTTCCTATGCTGACAGGATTGTCAAAATGCGCGATGGGTGTATCGTCTAGGAGCGCAATTGTTCTTGATTTTGACTGGCCCTTGCCCTCGCAGCGCGCATCCTACCCTTGGAGCGCGACTGATCCCGGAAACTGAACATGACCTCGCAAGCTGATTCTGGCAGACGATTGTGTCTATTATGTGAAGAGCGCCGATAGCATATGAAAAAGACTCTACCGCCGATTGAATTTGGAAAGAAGGAGTCCTCTAGTCACGTTGGGACGTATACCATTACAATCAAAGATAAAGCCGAGAATCCCGATTCAAAAGCTTCGCCTTTCTGTGCTGTTACAAACCTCGCGCCCATTTTGAAGGAGACGATTCGCTCAATGAAATTCACCGCACGGATTCCGGTTACGGCCAGTCTGCTGGCGCTGCTGCTTATCACTGCAACCGGGTGTAATCGCCTGAAGGCTCGGGACCAGCTGACTAAGGGCGTGCAGGCATTCAAGAACGCACGTTATGAGGAAGCAGTAAACCATTTCCAACAATCGATCGCCCTCGATCCGAACTATGAGGACGCGAAGCTCTATCTGGCTACTGCGTACTCCTACCAGGTGGTCCCGAATCTGGACACGCCGGAGAATCTCGCCATTGCCCAAAAGGCGCTCGATGGCTTCAATGCTGTTCTGGCGAAGGACCCGAACGATCTTACGGCATTGAAGCAGATCGCCTCCATCAATCGCAACATTAAGAAGTTCGATGTGGCGAAGGAGTACGAGAAGAAGGTGATTGCGATTGCTCCCAACGATCCCGAAGCGTATTACACCGTGGGTTTCGTGGATTGGGTGCTGGCCTATAAGAACGCGACCTCGATTCTTGCCGCCGATGGACTAACGGATGTAGGCGACGGCAATCCGAAGAAGAGCAAGGCCGCTTGCGAGAAGCTGAAGGCTGCGAATACGGATCTGGTAAACGAAGGTCTGCAATATCTGCATAAGGCGGTCGAACTCAACCCGACCTATGACGATGCCATGCAGTACCTGCAGCTTACCTATCGTCGCAAGGCTGATCTGGAGTGCGGCGACGAAGCGGCCCGGAAGGCCGACATGGCTCAGGTCGACGACTGGATCCAGAAGGCCATGGGTGCACGTAAGGCAAATGAACTGAAGAAGGAAAAGGCAACGCAGGGTGGCGTCACGATGCAGTAGCTGCTGTTGCTTGGGACTTGAGGCCTCCCGTGAAGGGAGGCCTCTTTCGTTGTGACCTGCCTTCGATTACGAGCGACTGCTGCTGGGGTAAAATTGCCGCTTGCGACGAACGATAAAAAAAGTGTTGATTGCGAATCGCGGAGAGATTTCACTGCGAGTGATTCGTGCTTGCCGCGAGATGGGGTTGGCTACGGTTGCGGTGTACTCGGATGCGGACCGCGGGGCCTTGCATGTTTTGCATGCGGATGAGGCGTACCGGCTGGGGCCTGCGCCGGCAGCGGAGAGTTATCTGCGGGGAGATTTGATCCTGGAGGTGGCGCGGCGAGTTGGGGCGGATGCGGTGCATCCGGGGTATGGGTTCCTTTCGGAGAATGCGGAGTTCGCGGAGGCCTGTGCGGCGGCGGGGGTGACGTTCATCGGGCCGCCGGCTAGTGCGATGCGGGTGCTGGGGTCGAAGACTCGGGCGCGGCAGGCGGCGGATGCGGCGGCGATGCCGCGAGTTCCGGGAAGCGTGACTGGGCTGGCGGATGTTGCAGAGGCGATTCGGGTGGCTGCGGGTATTGGGTATCCGGTGATGCTGAAGGCGGCGGCGGGCGGCGGCGGGAAGGGTATGCGAGCGGTGGCGAAGGCCGAGGAGCTTGCGGCGGCGTTTGCAGCGGCGAGCAGCGAGGCGGAGAGGAGCTTCGGTTCGGGTGAGGTTTATCTGGAGAAGCTGATCGAGCGGCCGCGGCATATCGAGATTCAGCTGATGGCGGATGAGCATGGCGGCTGCGTTTATCTTGGCGAACGGGAGTGCTCGGTGCAGCGGCGGCATCAGAAGGTGATTGAAGAGGCTCCGTCTGCGGTTGTTGGCGAGGATTTGCGGCGGAGGATGGGTGAGGCCGCGGTTCGTCTGGCGTTGTCGGCGGGTTATGTGAATGCCGGGACGGTCGAGTTTCTCGTTGATGCCGAAGAGAATTTTTATTTTCTCGAGATGAACACGCGGTTGCAGGTGGAGCATCCTGTGACCGAGATGGTGACGGGGTTGGATCTGGTGCATCTGCAGCTTAGCGTGGCAATGGGGGAGCCGCTGCCGATCGCGCAGGAGGATGTGCGGCTGCGCGGGCATGCCATCGAGTGCAGGATCTATGCGGAGGATCCGGAGAATAACTTTTTCCCATCGCCAGGGCTGATTACGCGGCTGGTGCAGCCGAGTGGACCGGGGATTCGTGAGGACTGCGCGGTGTTTGCGGGGTGGACGGTGCCGCTTGATTACGATCCGATGCTCTCGAAGCTGGTGGCGTTTGCAGAGACGCGGGAGATGGCCATCGATCGCATGCTGCGGGCGCTTGAGGAGTACGTGATTGGGGGGATCAAGACGAATATTGGCTTGTTCCGGCGGATTCTGACCGATGTGGACTTTCGGGCGGCGCGAATCGACACGGGATATCTGGAAAGGTTGCTTGCCGCGGCTCCTGCGGTCAACACTGCGTCGGCTGGAGAGAACGTTCCTGAGGACGTTGCTGCGCTGGCTGCGGCACTTTTTGTGGTTTCTGCCAGACGAGAGACGACGCCGGTGGGTGATGCTGCGGCGGAGAGCCGGTGGGCCGAGGCTGGACGGCGGGAAGGATTGCGTCTGTGACAGTCTGGCTCGAGATTGGCGGAAAGAAGCGGCGTGTGGTGCTGGGCGGTACGCCCGGTGGCGGTGCGGTCACGGGTGCGATGGAATGTTCGGTCGACGGGCGTGCGATGAGCGTTGACGTGCGGCTGCTGGAGCCAGGGGTGATGTCGCTGCTGATCACATCCGCAGAGGGGCGAGGGCGGCAGTTCCGGTGCGTTCTTGATGGCGATGGTGTGGTGATTGATGGCCGGCGATATGGTTTTGAAGTGGAAGATCCGCGGTCGCTGCAGGGCAGGCGTGGTGCGGGAGCGGGCACGGAGGGGCCGCGATCGGTGAAGGCTCCGATGCCGGGGCGCGTGGTGCGGTTGCTGGTGGAGGTAGGTGAGGATGTGGAAGAGGGGCAGGGTGTGGTGGTGATTGAGGCGATGAAGATGCAGAATGAGCTGAAATCGCCCAAGGCGGGGCGGGTGGTCAGGGCGGGGGCGGCTGTCGGGGATACGGTTGGGTCCGGGGATGTGCTGATCGTGGTCGAGTAGGCTGGCTTGTTCATAGCTAACCCCCCGGGGTATTTATGGCGCAGACTCTTTGGAGTCGCTCCTCAACTCAAGTAGTGACTAATTGAAAGACTGTGCCATGGAAAACTACTTTTTGCGTGCCTCAGCTTCTGCCAGCCATCCTCGGCGCAAGGTTTCCACGGGGATGCTGGATAGGTAGGGCTTGATATCGAGAATGGGCGTTCCATCGAGCATGTCGACGCCTCGAACGTGCAGCAGTGCGTTCTCGCGGCGAAGCAACTCGACGACCGTAAGACCAATGGGGTTCGGTCGACGGGGAGATCGAGTGGCAAACACGCCGTGCGGTCTATCGTCGAAAGGCGGTGTGCCAAACAAATCGAAGTCGCGGGATTGATCGAACTCCCAGATGACAAACAGATGCGAGAAACCCTCTATGTCAGTGAGCCCCAGCTCGAATTCTGGCAGAACCTTGAGCACACCTTCTGCCTCGTGCTTTCGTGTTCAGACCCTTCGGAATTTCGGCGGTAGCTTTGTAAGGGCTGCTCACAAAACCAATCGGCTGGGGAACAAACATATAAGCATATGCCTCGCCCTTACCATCATAACTGCGAATGGAAGGTACAGACGCAGGTGCCATAGGCAAGCTGTTTTCGATTCAATAACAGGCCGACACACGTTTTCACACGACCATCTTTTCACTGCAAAGATGGAGTCGCCAAGCCGAGTGAGGCGGGCGCGTGAGCAGATGAGCCGGGCCGGCTTCGCAACGCGAGCACGATGAGGATAACGATTACCGCCTGAGGCAGCAGCATAACCATCGAGACCAGTCTGGGATCGGGGCCCTGCTGCGGTAGCGCAATATTGAGCAGCACCCAGGCGAGAAGCGCGCTGGAGAGGATTCTGACCGTGGGTGCAACGTTGGCCGCCAGCAGGGTGAGAAGCCACAGCACTGGGATGACCGCATACGCCGGAAGGAACGGACTACGCAGCGAGGCCAATATCAGGATTGTGAGCCACGCCAGCGGTTCGTCTTCGCGATTCAGGGTTCGTCTCGCGACGATGATCGTCAGGGCTAGCACAACCAAGGTGTAGATCCAGCCGACGATCTTCATTGCTCCAAACGATGCGCCGGTAATGCCGAACAGCTGAATTTTGAATGCCATGCCGGGGACAGAGTAGTTCTTTGCAATGGCGCCTGGGTTGCGAAATGCAGGAAAGGCTTCACCTCCCAGCAGTCTGGGTAGATGGTCGAGAAACACGTGATATGGGGTCCATCCGGTGTCGAGCAGGGAGATAGCTACGAGGGCAGCCATCATGCCGCTGGTCCAGGCAAGTGCACGCCACTGGCGCCGCACCAACAAATATATGAGGAGCAGGCCGGGGAACAGCTTGCTCACGGTCACGAACGCCAGCAGCGCGCCACCGGCCGCGTAGCGACGCTGGGCTAGGAGCACCATCGCGATCATTGCGATCGAGAACACGATCGCCTGCAGATTGCCAATCTGCAACGTGCCGACCGTGAGATCGGAGGCCAAGACGAGTGGAGCGAGCAGCAACGCGCGTGTGCCCGCCACGGGTCCGAGCATTCTCGCGACGACGATCAAACCGATGACCAACACTGCACCATTGAGCGCGAACCAGATCATGCGAAAGCGCAAAAAGTCCGGCGCCAGAATCGCCAGCGTTCGGGGCAGCAGCAGGAACGGTGGCGGATACTCGTAGGCGTCGATGTTGAACGATCCGATCGGCCGCGGCTTCCGCAGAGCCGTTGGACTCTCGGCCGGAAACGAATACAGCTCGTAGGCATACACGTTCGGCACCGTTGTCACCGAGCGAGCCGCCACGTAGTAAGCGGACAGGCAGGAGTGGTTGATCGTGAGACCAAGTCCGCGCGAAGGACCAATGGCGTAGCCAACCGCCGCGGGATTGACGATGAACACACACAAGCGGGCCAGTAGAATGAGGGCCACTATCGTCGCCAGCCCGGATATGACGTTCAAGCCACGCGAACTCGCCCCTTCATAGAGCGGAACAATCGGATGTCGCCACCAGAACCAGGCGACGAGCGCCACAACGCCCACAGACACGATGGCGGCAATCACGGCGGACCCGGCAAGTCCCATGGTTGCAGCGAATGCGAAGATCCCAAAGGCGCAGGCTAGCGACAGCGCTAACAGGGCACGCATGGTTCGGACGGTTCGGTAGTTTGGGACGACATGTGTAGCCTTTCTAACAGCGTCCACCTGCGAGTTAATTTTGTGGGAGCCCAACTACGGGATTCGGTTAATCTACTCAACTCAAGGGTTACTGTCTACTTTCGATCGTGGGGCTTGAGGCGATGGCGGGTCTCCTCACTCTATACTTAGTTGGAAGTTGATCAGGTGCGCTGGATCGTGGCGCCGGCCTGTTATTGGGGAGTTCATGGCAGTCCTTATTGAAGCTATTAATATCAAGCGCAAGATTTTGTTCGAGTTCGAAAACGCTCCATACGCGTGTCTTGATTCCGACATCACGACTCCTACTGCTCGCGGCGGACAGACGCTGGTGCGTCTGAAGATGAGAAACCTGCTGACGAGCGCGGTGTTTGAAAAGACATTCAAGGCGAATGACAAGTTCAAGGAGCCGGATCTTCAGCTTGTCCCGGCCTCCTATCTTTACAGCGACAGCGAGGGTTCGCACTTTCTGGACCAGGAGAGCTTTGAGACGCTTACTCTCGGCGAGGGGATGATGGGAAATGCGTTGGATTTTCTGATTGAGGGCGCGTTGATTCAGTTGCACAAGTACAACGGCAATCCCATTGGTTTGCAGCTGCCGATGTTTGTCGAGCTGAATGTTGCTGAGGCGGACCCGGCGGCGCGGGGAGACTTCTCGAGCGGCAGCGGCACCAAGATGGCCCGGCTGGAGACGGGTCTCGCGATTCGCGTGCCGCCGTTCATCAAGGAAGGCGAGAAGGTCAAGGTGTCGACGGAGAACGGGGAGTTTGCCGGGCGCGCTTGAGTCTGGTTCGGATGATAGCTCACGACCAGGAGCGCTTGTAAGACCGAAAACTGATCTTTGTTTCGATAAAAGGGCATGATGAAGATATTCACGGTTCTCGTGCTGTCGGTTTTTGCCGTCGTGGCTGTCGATGGTCAGACTTCGACCGAGGCTGCAAGCCGAACGTGGATTACGGACGTCACGATCATCTCGCCGGACAGGCTCGACCGTGTCGAGACGGGCAGTGTGCTGATAGAAGATGGGCGTATCGTTCGGGTTGAGCGAAGGCAAGGGCCGAAGAAGCCTGGCAATGCCACGGTGGTTTCCGGAAAGGGGCAGTTTTTGATTCCGGGGCTGATCGATTCGCACGTCCATCTTGCCTCTGTGCCCGGGATGGGCTTCGATCAGGTTGGGAATTACTCGAAGATGGTGAAGGCGTACTACAAGCAACTCCCGCGCTCCTATCTTTACTACGGCTATACGACGGTTATTGATCTGGCGGTCATGGAGCGCCAGCCGTTGGAAGATTTCAGACAAGCCCCGTTTCATCCAGATTTATATAGTTGCGGCGAGCCTCTGGTGTTTGCGAATGGATATCCGATGTCGTTCGCTCCGCCGGAGGTGCGGTTCGAATTGTTTTCGAATTTCATCTACGACCCCGAGCAGGCGTCGAGTATTCCGTCGGAATATAAGCCGGAGGGGCATACTCCTGCTGCGGATGTGGCGCGGGTGAAGGGTGAGGGCGGGATTTGCGTAAAGACCTTTTTTGAGCGCGGGTTTGGGCGAGACAAGAATTTGCCGGTGATGAGCGCGGAGGTTTTGGCTGAGATCCGGGAGAATGCGACCATGCAGGGGCTGGTGTTGATGATGCATGCCAACTCGTTTGAGGCACAGAAGTTTGCTGTTGACGGTGACGTTGATGTTATTGCGCATGGTATGTGGCATTGGGGTGATCTGGATAAGGAGGCCGGGCTGTCGGATGAGATCAGGGAACTGCTTGACCGGATCGTGGAGAAGAAGATTGGGTATCAGGCTACGGTTCAGGTGTTGGAGGGAGAGCGAGCGTACTTCGAACCGGATTATCTGAGGACGGAGGCAATCAGGAAGGTGGTTCCGAAGGAGATGCTGGAGTGGTTCGACACTCCTGAAGGCAAGGGGTTTAAAAAAGACCTGGTCGACGACGATACTCCGGACGTGGTGATGGCGCAGGGGTATGACAAGGGCCCTCTGCGTCGCGAGCGTCTGGTGGTTAGTTACCTGGCCGGCAAGAATGCCAACTTTTTGTTTGGCACAGACACTCCGTCGGGTCCGACTTATGGGAATCTTCCGGGGCTGAATGGGTATCTGGAGATGCAGCAACTGCAGAAGGCGGGGTTGTCGCTTGCACAGATCTTCAAGGCTGCGACGATCAATAATGCGCGGGAGTTCAAGGTTGATTCGCAACTAGGAAGTATTGCGCCGGGAAAGATTGCGAACCTCGTTCTTCTGAAGAAGTCTCCATTGGAGAGCCTGGAGGCGTATGACAGCATTGTTACGGTCTGGGTGCATGGAACGCCGGTTTCACGCGATAGCCTGGCGGCTGATGCGAGTCAGTTGAGGTAAGGCGCCGAAGATTTTTGTTGGGAGGTGTGGTGGAGGCGGGCTACAATCCGTCAGCGCTAAAAATGCCATTTTCGACAACGTCTCGTGAGATGGTGAACGTGCGCGAGGAGAGAGTGATGAGCGATATCGCGGCAGTGGAAGGGCAATCTGCGGGACCGGGTTTGAGCCAGGTGGAGCGGGTGGTGGATACGTTTGTCGCTCCTACGAAGACGTTCAAGGACATATTGCGGGACTCAAGCTGGTGGTTGCCGTATTTGTTGGGCGCACTGTTGGGGCTGCTGTTTGCTTATGTGATATTGAACAAGGTCGGGTTGCCTACGCTGGTGGATGGCGTGGTGCATCATTCGAAGTCGCTGGAGGACACGCTGGCGAATGCGGCTCCGGCGGACGCAGCGAAGATACGATCGAGGATCGAGACGCAGTTCAAATTTTCGTATGCTTTTCCGGTACTGGGATTGCTGTTTGGGGTGATTTGCGCCGCGGTCCTTATGGCGACGGCCAACTTCGTCTTTGGTGGACACGCCAAATACAAACAGATGCTGGCGGTGTGGTTTTATGGGACGTTGCCGCTGTTTGTGTTCAATCTGCTTGTCATCATTTCGATCTATGCAGGCCTGTCGGGCGATTCGTTCGATATCCAGAATCCCATTGGGACGAATATTGGGTACTACCTTTCGGGGGGCGATTCTCCTCACTGGCTGGTGACGCTGCTGGCGGCGATCGATGTGTTTGCGATCTGGTCGGCGCTGCTGTTGACGATTGGAGTGTCGATCGTGGCGGGCATCAAGCGGAGCTCGGCAGCGATCGTGGTGTTTGGATGGTGGTTTCTGTACGTGCTGCTCAAAGTGGCAGGCGCGGCCATTAGTGGTTGAAGCTTTTGATGGGAGCGATGTGATAGCAAGACAAAGGCCCGGAGCGAGTCCGGGCCTTTTTGTTTGCGGTGAAGTGGTGAGGGTTACTCGATCCAGCGTTTGAAGACGAGGGAGCCGTTGGTGCCGCCGAAGCCGAAGGAGTTCGAGAGGGCGTAGTCGATCTTCACCGGCTGGGGCTTGTTGGGCACGTAGTTGAGGCGGCACTGGGGATCGAGTTCGACGATGTTCATGGTCGGTGGGGCAGTCTGTTCGAGCATCGCCATGATGGTGATGCCTGCTTCGAGGCCGCCGGCGCCGCCGAGGAGGTGGCCGGTCATGGATTTGGTGGAGCTGACGAGGAGCTTGTGGCTGAGGGCGTGTTCGCCGAAGAGATTTTCGATGGCCTTGGATTCTAACGCGTCGCCGAGAGGGGTTGAGGTGGCGTGAGCGTTGAGGTAGTCGATCTGTTCGGGGGCGATGCCGGCGACCTTGAGGGCGTGCTTCATGGAGCGGTAGCAGCCTTCGCCTTCGGGGGCCATGCCGGTCATGTGGAAGGCGTCGGCGGAGAGGCCGTAGCCGACGATTTCAGCGAGGATCTTGGCGCCGCGGGCTTTGGCGAACTGGAGCTCTTCGAGGATGAGGATACCGGCGCCTTCGCCGACGACGAATCCGTCGCGGTCTTTGTCGAAGGGACGGGAGGCGTGGGTGGGGTCGTCGTTGCGGGTGGAGAGGGCTCGCATGGAGGCGAAGCCGGCGACGCCGAGAGGGGTGATGGAGGCCTCGGTACCGCCGGCGATCATGGCGTCGGCGTCGCCGCGCTGGATGAGGCGGAAGGCGTCTCCGATGGCGTGGGCGGAGGTGGTGCAGGCGGTCGCCGTTGCCTCATTTGGCCCGCGCGCACCGTACTTGATGGAGACGTGGCCGGCGGCGAGGTTGATGATGGCGCCGGGGATGAAGAAGGGCGAGACCTTGCGCGGGCCGCCGTTGAGCAGGTTGATGTGTTCGCGCTCGATGACGTCAAAGCCGCCGATGCCGGAGCCGATGTGGACGCCGATGTGATCGCGGTTTTCGTCGGTGACCTGGAGGTTGGCGTGGGCCATGGCTTCGGCTGAGGCAGCCAAGGCGAAGTGGATGAAGCGGCCCATTTTGCGGGCTTCTTTTTTGTCCACGAAGAGGAGCGGATCGAAGTCTTTGACCTCGGCGGCGAAGCGAACGGGGTGGCCAGTGAGGTCGAAGGCTTTGATTTCGGCCATACCGCTCTTGCCAGCCAACAGGCCTTGCCAGACCTCAGGGGTGGTTTTGCCGACCCCGCAGAGTAGCCCGAGGCCGGTTACGACGACGCGACGTTGCTCCATTTTTTATTTTGCCGCCTTCTGGTTCTTTTCGATGTAATCGACGGCGTCTTTGACGGTTTTAATCTTTTCGGCATCCTCGTCGGGGATCTGGATGTCGAAGGCTTCTTCGAACTGCATGACGAGTTCGACGACGTCGAGGGAGTCGGCGCCGAGATCTTCCTGAAAGCTTGCGCCGGGCGTGACTTCTGCCTCATCCACCTGTAGTTGCTCGACAATAATCTGCTTTACCTTTTCGTCTACTGCTGCCATTTCGTTCTCCTGTTTACGTCTGGAATCAAGGTCTGAATTTCGTGCGCGTTCGCCCACACAGCCAACATCAAGCATACTGAGCGCCTTTGTGAGTGTAAAGCAAAGGGGAGGCTGGGTGTTAGGGGCTGGTAGAGGGGGTATTTTACTCGTCGTCGCTGGAGGCGGCGAGAAGAGGGGCGACGCCGGCTATGTCGTCGAAGTCGATGAGGTTCGAGATGGCGGCTCCGGTGCCCAGATTCGAGGTCGGGCTCGAGACATTTTTTAATGCTTTATTGATGGCGCGGGTGCGAACGCCCAGTTTCTGAATGGTGTTCTGCACGGTACCCACCTGGTCTTCGACCTTTTGCATAAGACCGCCGTAGGTCTCGAACTCTTTTTTGGCGGAGGAGAGGACGCGCCAGACCTCGTCGCCCTTTTTCTGGATGGCGAGGGTATGGAAGCCCATCTGGAAGCTGGTGAGGATGGCCATGAAGGTGGATGGGCCAGCGATGGTGACGCGACAGCTGGACTGGATTTCGGACTGGAGGCCTGGGCGGCGGACGACCTCGGCGTAGAGGTTTTCGGTCGGCAAGAACATGATGGCGTGGGGCATCGTGGTGGGCGGATCGATGTACTTGTCACAAATGCGTTTGCCTTCGGTACGGATGGCGCGCTCGAAGGCGCGGCCAGCAGTGGCGATTTCTTCCGCCGAGCCATGTTCATAGGCATGTTCGAGGCGCTCCCAGTCTTCCTTGGGGAACTTGGCATCGATGGCCAGGAGGGTATAGGAGTCGGCGCCTTCACCATTGGGGAATTTGAGCGCATATTCGACAGCCTCGAGAGTATTGGGTTTGATGCGGGCGTTCTTGATGTACTGCTCGGGGGAGAACATCTGCTCGAGCTGCTGGCCAAGTTGGAACTCGCCGACGACGCCGCGGGATCTGACATTGGAGAGGACTTTTTTGAGGTCGCCGACGCCGGTGGCGAGTTCCTTCATCTCGCCGAGGCCTTTCTGGACCTCGCCCAGGTGGGTGGTCACCTGGCCGAAGGACTCGGTGAGGCGGGTCTGCAGGGTGGCGTGAAGTTTTTCGTCAACGGTGACGCGCATCTGTTCGAGTTTGGCGGCGTTGTCCTCGTTGAGTTTGGTGAGCCGGTCTTCGACGGTGAAGCGCAACTTCTCCTGTTGGGTGTTGGCTTCGCCAGAGAGCTCGTTGAGGCGGCTGTGGAGGGCCTCGCGTGCATCTAGCTGGTTCTTGTTGACCTCGGCGATGAAGTAGGAAAGACGCTGCGCGATGGAGTCGAGGTTCGTCTGGACGGCAAGGCGGAGGGCTTCGTCGGACGCTTTGTTGTCGGAGCGGAAGCCGTTGAGGCCTGTGTTGAGAAGATTGCTGAGCTCGGCAATATTACTAGTGATCTCGGAACGGAGGGAGGCGAAAGCGTTGTCGGCTGACTCTCGGGTGCGGCGAGCTTCGGCGGCGTTGTCGGTGCGGAGCTGAGCGAGTTCGCTGCGAAGGTGGTGGTCAAGGGCCTCGGAGCGGGCATCGAGACGGGTAAGTTGCGTGGGAAGTGTGTCGGCGAGTTGGCCAAGACGGCCATCCTGTTGGACGGCAGTGGGTTTGCGCACGAGAAGGAAGACAAGGGCGACGAGGATGACGATTTGGAGGACAAAGGTGAGGGTCAACATTCGGCTTTCCTTCGCCCCTCAGGATAGCACCCGTTTGCTGTGAATTCTTATGTGGATCGAGGCTTTGAAGTCACCAGCGCCGGAAATGTTGAACTCGCTCGCGGTTCGGGGGGCCATCCAAGGAGCTAAGGGAAACGAACCTTGGTTCGACTGTGGAGGATGCTTATGGCTAAGGCTGGTAAGGACCAGGATTTCGATGAGATTTTTAGCAGGATTGGGCCGGATGCTACGGCGACGTTCGATAACTCGCCCAGTAATCCGACGGAGCATGCCAGCAGTGAGGCGACGAATGTGGCGACGATTGTCAATGGGCGGGACGCGGAACTTGAAGAGGAAGATGATGACGACGCTATGTTGGAGGAGGACGACGAGTTGGACGAGGAGCAGGATGTCGAGGACGAGGCTGGCGTCCAGGTTTCCTGAAACGGTATCGCCCTGAGAGACGACGTTTAGTTGGTCCGGTGGCATCAAATTTTCTATGAGACAAGTCCAGATCAGGCGCGGCGTCGTTTCCGGTGCGGGGGCATTCGGTGCAATCGCACTCGGTGCCACGGCCGTTGGCGCTCTCGCGGTGGGCGCGGCGGCGATCGGTGCACTTGCGATTGGAGCACTGAGCATAAAGAGACTTCGCTTGTTGGAAGGAAGGCTCGAGGAGCTTCATATTCAACGCCTAACGGTCGGCGAGCTGGAAATCCAGTCGAGGCACACTTCGGAAAAGCCGGTGTAACTTAGGCTGCGGGGTAAGCCGTCACTTCGCGGAGAGTGCGCATTGCCAACTTCCTCTTTAGGCCATCCGCAAATCACTCCCAGGCTGAGAATTGAATCAGCGTGATGGCCACTGCCAGGTTGGGCGGTTGAACGGGGTTGCGTCCGAAAGAACGGTTTCGCCGAAGGATTTTTCTAGATGGAGTTGCCTGCACTGCGGTGCTTCGGCTAGGGATTCGATGAGTATGCGGGCATGGGAGACGACGATCAGTTGACTCTGCTGGGAAGCAGCGACGATCAGGCGGGAGAGGGGTGGCAGGAGGTCGGGGTGGAGACTGGTCTCGGGCTCGTTCAGCACCATGAGTTGCGGGGGCCGTGGGGTGAGGAGAGCGGCTGTCCAGAGGAGATAGCGTAACGTGCCGTCGGATAGTTCGGCGGCCGAGAGGGAACGCAGCAGGCCGTGCTGCTGGAGTTTGACTTCGAAGCGTCCGTTCTGCACCTCGATGTGAACGCGGTTTTGGGGGAAGGCGTCGTCGATGGTGCGTCTGAGGGCTTCGTCGTCGCCGATTTCGAGAATGGTTTGAAGTGCGGCGGGGAGGTCGGTTCCATCGTTGTTAAGGATAGGTGTGAAGGTGCCTATCTGCGGAATGCGTACGGGGGAGGCGATATCGGTGCGGAATCCGTCATAGAACCGCCAGCCACGAATGGATTCGCGCACGGCGAGCATTTCGGGAGCGCGCTGCGGGTCGGCGATGCTGGTGAGCATGCTATCGGCGGCGCTGAGGTTTTGGGTGAGCGTGACGGGTTCTTCATCGCGTCCTCCGGGCAAATGGACGAAGTTGTTTTGGCGGTCGACGAGTGCAGCAGCTCTTCGGTATTTCCCGCCGTGCCAGATGCATTCGCGCTTGATCGCGGGATCGAGCCTGAAGGCTGTGGCTGGTGGGGGCGATGGATAGCCGAGATCGATGCAGTAGCCGTAGGTGTCGCCGGAGAAGCCCAGTTTGAGGCTGACGGGCTTTTGTGCGGCTGTGCCCTGGACTGGGTGATCGCCTTGACGAACGGAGCGAGCAATCGTCTCCGGGCCTGCCCATAGGGTGGAGGGTAGTCCGCCTTCGCGGGCGAGTGATGCGACTACAGAGTTCTGCGCGGCGTCACCCAACAGCCGTAACGCTCGATAGAGACTGGACTTTCCGCTGCCATTGGCACCAGTAACGAGATTCAGCCGGCCGAGCGGTAGTACGAGATCGCGCAGAGAGCGATAGCCGGAGATCGCCAATGTTTCGATCATGCGAAAAGGATATGGCGTAACTCCGACTGGTCGAGAACTAATTCTGTTGAAATGGTCTTCTGTTGAAATCAGCAGGGAGGGTATGACGATGCCGATTGCAAGCTATAGCGTGCTGGCGGGGCGGCCGACGGCGGGGAAGGTTGTCAGTGGGGCGAGTGCACATTATCAGATCACGATGCAGGCGACGGGTGGACCGTTTACGGTTGCGGTGAATATTCAGTCGGTGGATGGGTCGGAGGTACTGTATGCGATTGAGGAGGGGTTTACGCCACCGGACCTTGCAGGATTGATGGCTTTGCCGATGGGGATGACGAAGTTGAAGAGTGCGGCGGGTGGGCTGGCTCTGGATTTTGTACGGAGTACTGTGGGCGGTGCTCCGATGATTACGAAGGCGCAGATGACGCTATTGCCGAAGGAGGGTACCAAGACCCAGGGTGGAAGTGCCGAGGAGCAGATGATTCAGCGGGCGAAGGCGAAGGCACTGGAGAACGCTGTGGTGACGCTGCTGAATATGACGATTGCGGATAAGGATGGCGTGATCTATGCGTTTGGGAGCGCGTTCTCGGATAAAGGGAAGGTGGATGGAATTCACGATATTCATATGAATCAGGGGAATCCGAAGAACAATCATGGTGGGGATAATGGGGTTTGGCAGGATGGGGCTTTATTCATCAACTTGCCGGCGAAGAAGGCTTGGACTGCGGTGTTTATTGCGTTTCAGACGGAGAGCTGGAATACGGATTCGGTGGGGAATCCGGTTTAGTCCTGGGGGACGGGCCCGCTGCGTGCGGGACAGCCACTTCGTGGCGGGGTATACCTTGTCGACGCTGGACGATGGCTTTGAGTTCTCCTGTTGGCGGAAAGGGAACGATGGAAGGATTCGGATTGGGGAACCTGTTCTAGAGGGTTTCCATGATGCGGTCGGCTATGGCGGCGGCTTCGACGGCGGGGCGGACGTCGTGGGTGCGGATGATATGGGCTCCGGCTAGGATGGCGGCTACGTTGGCGGTGGTGGTGGCTTGGAGGCGGTCCTCCATGGAGGGGTTGGCTCCGTTGAGCAGGACGGCGAGCGACGGGTGTTGGGCTAGGGTATGGGCGAGGAAGCCCTTGCGGGAGATGCCGGCGAGGAGGGGCAGCTGGAATCGGCGAAGCTGGTCGAAGTGGGCGAGGAGAGGGTAGTTTTCGTCGAGGCGTTTGCCGAAGCCGAAGCCTGGGTCGAGAACGATCTTGTCAGGGGAGATTCTGGCAGCGGTGACGGTTTCGATGCGCTCAGCTAGTTCGGTCAGGACGAGGGGGAGGACGTCTTCTGGTGCGAGGGGTGGAAGCGTTGGCCAGTCTTGCGGGCGGCCTCGAGTGTGCATGAGAATGGTGCCGCAGTTGAGCTCGGCGCAGGTGGCGGACATGTCGGGGTCCCAGAGGTGGCCGCTGACGTCGTTGACGATCTCGGCTCCGGCTTCGATGGCGCGGCGGGCAGTGGAGGCGTGGAAGGTGTCGATTGAGAGGACCGTGCTGGGGCGGTGTTCGAGGATGGATTGGATGACGGGGAGGATGCGGGATTGTTCTTCTTCGGGGTTGAGCGGGGTGGCGTTGGGGCGGGTGGATTCGCCGCCGATGTCGAGGATGTCGGCGCCTTGGTCGAGCATGGCGACCGCCTGCGCGAGGGCACGTTCGGGGGCGTGCTCTGGGGAGTAGAAATGGCCGCCGTCGGAGAAGGAGTCGGGTGTGACGTTGACGATGCCCATGATGAGGGTTCGCTGGCCCAGAGGGAGGGTACGGGTGCGCAGGCTCCAGTCGAAGCGGGGACGAGAGACGAAGGGCATGGAAGATTAGTTTAGGACAGTTGCCGGTTAGGCGATTGCGGCAGGGTAGTCGCTGCCTACTTCTTTGCCTCGGGTGGGATTGCCAGAGGTTGAGCTGCGGACATGCCACCGAAGATCTGCCAGCCGTTGGGTGTTCTGAGCCAGGTGTGGGTGATTCGGCTGATCTCAGGCTCACCGTGTCCATTCTTGTCTTCCCAGGTGGCGGTAAGCCAGTAGTAGGTCACGACGATGTCGCCGGTTGCATGGCTGGCTGCGGGCCTGAGCGAATAGGACCGAAGATGGAGCCCCTTTGCGGTGTATTGATCGATCCAGTCGGTGATGTGGTCTTTTTGCTGCGGGGCAGGACTGCTGTAAGGCCAACCGATGAAGTCCGCTTGCCACAACGCTCGATAGCTGACGAGGTCGAGCACCTTGACGTCATGCCAGTAGGAGTTTTCGAGCTTCCAGACGGCGGTCTCGTCGGGAGATTCCTGGGAGAAGGCGATGCTGGCGCAAAGCGTCAACAGCAGGGCGATACACGTTCGTTGCATCTTCAAGATGGGCGTCCTCTCAGACAGATTGAGATCGGGTGGTTCGATTGCCTGGGCTCTCGGTCAGGAAACTATACGCTTCTTTCGCGCTTACCTCGTGATTGCGATTGGCGATTGGAGACGAATTTGGCTGGGGAAGGATGCTAGACTGCGCGCATGCTGAGGATTTCTGTGTGCGGTGCCGTGGTGTGGGTTCTGTTGGCGGCGGGAGCGGTGCAGCCTGTGTTCGCACAGGACAAGAACGTCGGTTGCGATGGCGCGGCGGTCGCAAAGGCGGGGAGGAGTGGGCCTTGCACGAAGCTGGCGCGGACGATTGCGTGGTTGCTGGAGGGTCCCGAGGTTTCGCGAGATCACTGGGGGATCGTGGTTACGGCGATGGACGGGGCGCCGATATATTTGTTGAATGAGGGGCAGCTGTTTCAGCCGGCGAGCAATGCGAAGTTGTATACGACGGCAGCGGCGATGGCGCTACTGGGGCCGGGGACTACGTTTGAGACGAAGATTGTGGCGAAGGGTGTGTTTGGCGGGGTGGAGAGCCTGAAGGGTGACCTGGTGGTGGTGGGGGCTGGAGATGCGAACCTTTCGGGGCGGGAGATTCCCTACGTTCCTCCGGCTTTGCGGCCGAAGGTTGAGAAGGGTGCTCCGCCTTTACCGGAGGTGAATCCGCTGCGGTATCTGGAGGCAATGGCGGATCAGGTGGCGGCCACAGGGCTGAAGGTGGTGAATGGCGATGTGGTGGGGGACGATACGCTGTTTCCGTGGGAGCCGTATCCGCAGGACTGGTCGATTGATGACACGGTGTGGGGGTATGGAGCGCCGGTGTCGGCATTGACGATTAATGACAACCAGATCAAGGTGACGGTGACGCCTGCTGCTGATTGCGGGTCAGCCTGCTACGGTGGTGGTCGATCCTGCGGTGCCGTCGTATTACACGCTGGATGTGTCGGTGACTACGGGAGAGAAAAAGAGCGGGAGCCTTGTGCAGATGGAGCGGGCGCTGGGGTCGAAGGTGCTGCGGGTGTACGGGTCGATTGCGGTGGATGCGCAGCCGGATGAGGAGGAGGTCGCGATTCATGATCCGGCGGAGTATGCGGCGGTGGCGCTGAAGGGGATGCTGGAGACGAGAGGGGTTGTAGTGACGGGGAAGGCGCGGGCGCTACACCAGGTTGAGACGAACGCTGAAGGCTTTGTTACTCAAATGAAGGAAGTTGGACGGGAACATGACTTCCTGAAAAGCGGAGTAATTCACTCTACTTGCTTAGAGTCGCCATCGTTGATACCGGGGACGGAAGAGAAGGTGTTGGCGTCACATCGTTCGCCTGCCGTCGTGGATGACGTGACAGTTACCAATAAGGTCAGTCAGAATCTTCATGCCGAGCTATTACTGCATGATTTAGGCAGAAAAATGGCTTGCGATAGTGGCTCGACAGTTGACGGTGCGCGGCTAGTGCGTGCGTTTTTGGAAGATGCCGGAATTGATAAGGGTGATTTTATTTTCTTCGATGGGTCGGGGTTGAGTGGGCATGACCTGGTGACGCCGCGGGCTACGGCGCGGTTGTTGCAGTATGCGAGCACGCAGCCTTGGTTTGGGGATTGGAAGAAGAGCCTGCCGGTGGGTGGGGAGGATGGGTCGTTGATGGAGCGGTTCGGGAAAGCCCCGCTGAAGGAGCATGTGTTCGCGAAGACGGGGACGTTGGGGGAGGCGCGGGCTCTGAGTGGATACCTGGAGTGTGCGAGCGGGAAGACGGTGATCTTTTCGATCATGGTGGGGAACCATATGCCGCAGACGACTAAGGACCGGGAGACGATGGACAAGATTGTGGCGGCGATTGCGGCGGAGAATTGAAGACAGGGTGTATGGAATAGGGAGTAGGGTCTAGCGGGCCAGTGCGTTTCGGATGCGAGAATGGTGGAGTGAGGAAATTTATAGTTTTGTTTGTGGGTTCGGCTTTGGCTGCGCTGGCTGGGTGTAAATCGGGGCCGCCGCCTGTGCCGCTGGAGCAGTTGAATGCGCAGCAGATGCGTGGGCATGCGGTGTTTCAGGCGCGTTGCGCGAACTGTCACTACGATCGCAAGGATAAGCCGCTACATGGACCTCCGATGGTTGGAGTGTTCAAGCGGCCTTCGCTGCCGAGTGGAGCGCCGGCGAATGATGAGCGAGTGACGGCGACGATTCTGCATGGGCATGGGCTGATGCCGGCGATGGGGAATACGATGGATCAGCAGGATATC
The DNA here is from genome assembly GCA_963838555.1 of uncultured Acidobacteriaceae bacterium. Classification (GTDB taxonomy): domain Bacteria; phylum Acidobacteriota; class Terriglobia; order Terriglobales; family Acidobacteriaceae; genus Edaphobacter. Next base: position 174,438 of record CAWIRK010000002.1, read on the forward strand.
GATGATCTGCTGGCGTATCTGCATACATTGTGAACAGCGGTAAGCTGTGAGGCGGGATGTGGAAGAGCGAGCGGATGAGGTAAGGAAGCTGGAGGCGCGTGCGCATGGGATGCTGCCGGGCGTGGCGGGGATTTGCATGTTCATGCTTGTGCTGACGCTGATCAATGCGTTTGCGGCGTTGCGGGGGAGCTTTGGCGAGGGTCGTGGGAAGTACGGTGTTCTGATGTTGTGCACGCTGCTGGCTGCGGGTGTGTTTGGGTTGTTGCGCCTGCGGCGGTGGGGATGGGCACTGGTGCTGGGTGGGTGCGTGATGCTTTGCGGCGGCAACCTGTTTGTGTTTCAGAGAACGCATGCGGCGCCGTTTCTGGTGCAGGGGCTGTTTGCGATGGTGTTTTTTCTGTACCTGGTACGGCCGGAAGTGCGGGACCGGTTGCGATGAGCCGGTGGCTACGGCATATCGGGTGGTGGCCGCCGCTGTTGGGGACGGGCGTCAAGGTGACGAGGTTGGACAAGGATCTGCGTGCTGTGGACGTGGAGATGCGGTTGCGGCGGTGGAATAAGAACTACATGGGCGTGCACTTTGGCGGGTCGCTGTTTGCGATGACGGATCCGTTTTACATGATCATGGTGGCGACGAATCTGGGAGGCGAGTATGTGGTGTGGGACAAGGCCGCGTCGATACGGTACAAAAAACCTGGGAAGGGGCGGGTGCGGGCCGAGTTTCGGCTGACGGAGGAGACGCTGGCGAAGATTCGTGCGGCGCTCGACGTCGAAGGGCGGTACGACGCTCGCTTTTTGGTTGAGATAAAGGACGAAGCGGGCGGAGTGGTTGCGGTGGTGGAACGGGTGATCTACTGCGCGACGATGGCAGCTCATGAGGAGAAGGCAAAGTTGCGCGGCGGCGTGGAGTGAGTATATTGATCGCGTGGTGAGGCGCGATATTCTGCGTGGTTTGTGAGGAGGCGCATGCTGAGTCGACGGGGCTTTGGACGGCTGATGGGTGCGGCGCTTGCTTCGCAGGTGATGGTGCCGAGTGGGCTGATGGCACAGGCGTCAGGGGCTGCGGGGGTGGGGCCGCAGTTTTCTGTGATGATGTGGGCTCTCAAAAAATGGGGAAGTTTTGATGAGAACCTGGAGCGCGTCGCGCAGGCGGGATACGGCCATGTAGAGCTTGTGGGTGAATTTGCCGCCTGGTCTGCGGAGGATTGGCGTCGGATCCTTGCTCGCATGCAGGCGCTGAAGATTACGGTGGATGCTACGTCGGGTATTAAGGCGGGGTTTGCCGATCCTGCGGGAGGAGATGCGTTCGTTGCGGAGTTGAAGGGCTTCCTTCCGGCGGTGCAGCGGCTGGGGTGTGGGCAGATCATTCTTTTGTCAGGAAAGCGGATTGATGGGGCTGCCCCAGGAGTGCAGCGGGCGGCGTCGATCGAGGCACTGAAGCGTGGGGCAGAGATTTTGAGTGGGGCGGGCGTAACCGGAGTGATTGAACCGATTGATCGGCTGGAGAATCCGTCGATCTATCTGGATGGCGTTACGGAGGCGTTCGAGATTGTGAGGGCGGTGGGGAGCCCAAAGGTGAAGGTGCTGTACGACGTCTACCACGAGCAACGCGGGATGGGGAACCTGATTGAGAAACTGGAGAAGAACATCGATGAGGTTGGGCTGATTCACGTTGCCGATGTTCCGGGTCGGCATGAACCTGGGACCGGCGAGGTGAATTACATCAACATCTACCGGAGGTTGGCGGAGTTGCACTACCGGGGTGTGATTGCGATGGAGTTCTATCCAACCGGCGATGTGGTGGAGACGCTGCGGCGCGCTCGAGAAGAGGCTTTGCGGGCTTGGGGCGGTTGAGGTTGTCGGCCTTGCTCTTGTGGAGAAGACAGAGCCGTCGCTCGGCGTGCCAAGTTATTTTGTTGCCTGTGTGCTCGTTGGAGCGGGCGTGGTGCGGTTCGCACCTGGAGTCGCCACACCGGGAACGATGGGCACACACGGATGCGGTGCGGCGGTCTGCCCAGGCAGCGTCGGCGGTCCTGCGGTTCGCATCTGCCCGGGAGGACATGGTTCGAGAAGCAACGTTGGTCGTAGATCCTTCGGCAGAGGAGGGGCTTCGACTGCACTCTCGCTCTTCACATACTCGTTGCTCTTCGAGCCGGGCCAAGCATAGGGAGCCACCCGGATCGGCCCGTACCCCATCACTGGGAACTTGGTCGTCACCGAGAAGCTCTTATCAACCAGCACAAAAGCGGATTCCGGCGCTTTGCCCAGGAGGCGATTGTCCGAGGACAACTGCAGCACATGCTCGCCGACCGTCACGGTCAGCGTCTTGTCGTCGAAGGCATGTTTCTGTTCGACTGCGCCTGGGAAGGGATCATTGGAGACGACAGTAGTACCAATCCCCGGCACGTAAAAGTAAATGTATTTCAGATCCCTGATCTCGTAGTTCAGCGCCGCCTTGCCTGTCAGTCCGTCGACTGTCAGGGTGCCACGACTGATTGAAACCGCTACTGTCTTCGGCGGCTTCTCTTTGGGGGCATGCAGCTTCTTCCCGTTCTCGTCGTATCCGAGGTTGTCTTTCGTCTGCATCACGGGCTTGCCTAGTTCGTCGAAGAGAGGGTGTCCCTTCTTGTCGCGCTGCTGCTTGACCGGCGTGTTGAACATCAGCTTGCCATCGGGGTCCTGCCGCTGCTTTCCTTCTTCGTCGAGCATGGGCGTTGGGGGCAACTCCACCACCGTCATTGGACCGGTATATTCTTCCTTCCCCTTGGCTTTCTTCGCCTTCTCAACCGATGCCGTGGCTGCGTTTGATTGTGGCGACGTCGGAGAGGACATTTCCTTCTTGTCTTCCTTGGCTTCCGATGACTGATTGCCTGGCCCGCGTTCCGCGGCGGGCTGTGACGCATCGGTGGGTGAGGCTGCGGAGTGGGGGGTCGAAGAGGGCGCGGGCTGTAGCTCCTGCGCCAGAGTAGGTTCGATTGAGGCCAACGCCAACACTAAGCCAAGCAGTCCAGAAAGCGATCCCGTAATACTCGTTCGCGTCATTGGGCCCATCCTCCGTTTCTGTCAGCTCCGAATGCTCTCTTTGAGCCTGCAGATGGTCACGAAAGTCACTATCGCGAGCATATCTGCAGCTCGCGATCGATTCGCAACATTTTTTCGCGTAAGCCTACGACTTTCGGGGGGTTACTGTGTGTGCACTAGTAAATTGAGGGGCCGATTTCGCGACTCGCCAGGTCGACGATAAGGTCGACCGATGCCGTTGTGTCTGGCGGGTCGGGTGCTCTTGCAGTTCTGCGTTGGATACAATGGAAGGGATGACTCCGCCGGTTGCCTCATCGGAAATCCAGTTGAACACTGAGCTGGTACAGATTGATCTGACGCCTAGGAAGCCCGCCGCTAAGCCGGCTTGGCTGAAGGCGAAGGCTCCGATGGGCGAGACCTTTCACAACCTGAAGAAGATGGCGCGGGAGCTGAACCTGCATACAGTGTGCGAGAGCGCGCAGTGCCCGAACATTGGGGAGTGCTGGAACCAGAAGTCGGCTACGTTCATGATGCTGGGGAATCTGTGCACGCGGCGGTGCGGGTTTTGCGCGGTGCCGAAGGGCAAGCCGGAGCCGATTGATTTCGATGAGCCGCGGCGAGTGGCGTATGCGGTGGCGCAGCTTGGGGCTGGCGCATGCGGTGATTACGAGCGTGAATCGCGACGACGATAATGTGGGGGCGGCGCGGGCGTTTGTCAGTGTGATCGAAGAGATCCGGATGCAGGCTCCGGGGTGCCGGGTGGAGGTGCTGACGCCGGACTTTCAGGGAGTTGAGGAGGCGCTGCGGCTGGTGGTGGCGGCTCGGCCGGAGATTCTGAACCACAATATCGAGACGGTGCCTCGGCTGTATCGCGTGGCGAAGAGCGGTGGGCGGTATGAGCGGTCGCTTGGGTTTCCTGGATAAGGCGAAGGCGATTGCTGCGGAGATGTTTGCGGATCGCAGACGGCGACCAGATTGTGACGAAGACGGGCATCATCGTGGGGATGGGCGAGGAGATGCACGAGCTGCTCAGTGTGTTTCGCGATCTGGCGGATCGGCGGGTGGATATTTTGACGATTGGGCAGTATCTGCGGCCTTCGCGGGATCATCTGCCGATGGCGCGGTACTACACGCCGGAGGAGTTTGCTTTCCTCAAGCATGAGGCATTGGCGATGGGCTTCAAGCATGTGGAGAGTGGGCCCCTGGTGCGGAGCAGCTACCATGCGCAGCAGCAGGCGGAGTCTACGGGGCTGGCGTAAGGCTGGACTTATTTCTTGTCTCGGAAGTGCAGATATCCCCATTGTTCGGGAACGTGCATGTTGATGACTCCTTGTGGTGACCAGACCCAGTTGTCTTCGCGCGGCTGACCGGCCTTCCATTCGACTCGGCTGAAGTTGATGCGCCACACGGTTCCGGCCCCGGGTTGCGGCACCTGCTGGCGTGACTGGAAGGCTTGCCATGGGTAAGCGATCTCGAGTGTCCAGCCGTGGTCCTTATCACTTGAGTTGTTAAGGGTTCCCTGGATGGCGACTGCGGTCTTGAGTCCTGGGATGTCCCAGGAGTTGTCGGCTTTGCCATGTTTGTTGTAGGGCTTGTCGAGGTAGAGGTCCCAGCCGGTGTTCAGTGCGTTCATCTCGAACTCATAGTAGCTTTCGGTGCCGGGAAGAGGCTTGAGGAAGACCTCGAAGTCGTTGTCGTGGAAGATGACGGAGTCATGCTGGGTGAGCGTGGCCTTTACGTCTGGCTCCTCGAGCTCAGCGGCGATGTAGAGGTATTGATCGTCCCAAAGCATCTTGACTCGCGTGCGGAAACGCGGCTGCGGTTTGGATGCATCTTCGATGTCGACGAAGTCGGTGGTCCAACCAGCTTTCTTCCAGGCTGGGTCATCGAGCTTGCCGTCGATCTTGATTGCTGTTGCAGTATGAATGCAGTCGTAGGACTTCGGCGCCGATTGGGTATTCTGCGCGACTGCAGTCAGAGTGATCCAGAGCGCAAGACAGAGCTTTCTAGATGGTTGGGGCATGAGTGTCGCCTTTTCCGGACTGGATGGATCCATGGTTTCTTGAGCATACGACGCGCCAGCGTGGCTCCTCATGATTAGACAGAACGGATCGTCGACCTGCAAATCTGTCCACCTGCAAATCTAAGGAGGAAGAATTTCCGGGGTGGCGGGGGTGGTTATTAATTTTTCGGGAAGTCCTAACGCTTTAGTTGACAAAACGAATTTTGCTTCGTCATAATCTCCTAAGTTCTTAGGAGACGAGGCAACGTGGGCACGCAACGGAAGATGGATCAGGCACTGACGCCTCTGGAGCTGGAGATTATGCAGGTCTTGTGGGAGGCCGGTCCCAGCACCGTCTCCGAGGTGCAGCCGCGGTTGAAGGCGCAGTTGGCTTATACGACGGTGCAGACCATGCTGAATGTTCTGCTGCGCAAGGACAAGGTGAAACGGGTGCAGGAGGGGCGGGCGTTTCGGTACCGGGCCGCGGTGAGCCGCGAGCGAGCGACGGGAAATGCGGTGAAGGACATGGTCGCGCGCGTGTTCGGGGGATCGAGCGAGGCGCTGCTGATGGCCATGGTGGATGCGCGGCAGATCAGCGCAGAGGAACTGGCGCGGGTGGCCGAGAGATTGGCTGCGGCGGAACGTGACGCGGCTGAAGGGGCAGGCGGGGAGTCAGGCAGTTAGCCAGGTTGAGAAGTCGGGCCGGGAGTCAGGCAAGGAGGAGCGGTGATGGAACGAGCGATGCTGGAGTATCTTGCGAATGCGTTGTGGCAACTTCCCGTACTGGCTGCTGGGGCGTGGAGCTTGCTCTGGTTGACGAAGCCGGGCCCGCGGACTCAGTACAGAGTCTGGCTGACGGTGCTGGGGATTGCCGTATTGCTGCCCGCGTGGGGGATACGCAGCGGCCGGATCGTTGCGGCGCCTGTCTCGACATCCGTTGCGCTGTCCCATGCGACCTCTGGGGCAACGTTCGATCAATTGGCGACGGCTCGGCTGGTTCAGAGGTCGGCTGGAGTGGTCGCGGTGGATGCGACTGCTCCGCTAAGTGTGGACAGTGTGCCGGTGGCAGGAGAATCGACTGCGAGCGGGATGTGGCGGCTGCCGTCTCGAGTGCAGCGTGTGCACCTGTCGGCGACGGTGACCCACTGGGTGACGGGAGTGTATGTCGGTTCAGTGTTGCTCGGCCTGCTGCGCGTATTGAAGGCGTGGCGCAGCGCGCGAGGGCTTGTGGAAGTTTCGCAGGAGGTGGCGCTGTGCTCTGCGGCGGAGACCGTGCTGAAGGATTTTGGCCGAAGCTTCGATGTGAGTTTGCCAAAGGTACGGGAGTGCGCTGCAGTGACGAGCCCGATGGTAGTAGGGGCGGTATCGCCGGTAGTGCTGCTGCCGGAGGGTTTTGCCGGGCATCCGAATGATGAGGTCAGGGCGGCGCTGCTCCATGAGCTGGCGCATGTGAAGCGGCGGGACTATTTGACCAATGGCATCTGCCAGCTGGTGGTGCTGCCGGTGAACTGGCATCCGGTGGCGCATGTGGTTGAGCAGAGGGTTCGCCGGACACGCGAGATGGCGTGCGACGAGATGGCAGCGCGCGAGATGCAGTCTGAACTTGGGTATGCGCGATGCCTGGTCACGATGGCGCGTGGAATGCTGAGCGGCGGGTTGGCGGAGCGGCCGGAGTTTGTGGGCTTGTTCAGCAACAACGTGCTGGAAGAGCGCGTGATGCGATTGATGGAGGGCAAGACGGCGCTGAGCGCGCGCGCGAAGCTGGTGCGGCTGGTAAGCGGAGCTACGGCGATGGCAGCGGCGACGCTGATGGCGAGCTCGTTCCATGTAGTGCCGACCATGGCGGCGGAGAGTTCGGCCGTTTCGCCGGTGCGAACGGCGGTGTTACGCGCGGCGATGCTGAGTTCTGCGGATGCCACGGTGGGCGCTCCGGTCTGCGTACACAGATCGGCCAAGCCTGTAGTTGCGCCGGCTGCGCCGGTAGCGGGAAGCCCGGTGGTTCCGGCGACTGCCCCTGTAGCGGCGAAGGCTCGTGTAGCGACAAAGCCCGTCGTTTCGCCGGCCGCGCTTGCTTTCGCAACAGCGCCCTATGCGACGCCGGTTGCGACCCCGGTCGCCTGGCAAGCGCCGCAGCCTGCGCCTGACATGGCGCCTCCTTCACCGGTTGGAGCGCCTTCTGCACCTGCGCCTGCTCCCCGGGCAGCACCTGCGACACCACCGGCGCCTGAGCTTGCTCCTGTAGCACCGGCGGCTCCCGCCTCGCCTGCGGCACCTGCAGACAAGGAGAAGAACAAAAAGAAAAGCAGCTATGTGTACCAGATGACCCCGGACGGCGATGATGTCGTGGTCGTCAACGGGAAAGTGCGCGCTCTGACGCCGGAGGAGAAGGAACAGGTTGAGAAAGCGATGGAGCAGTTCAAGAACGGCGATTTCGCCAAGCACATGGCCGATCTGAAGCGAGAGATGGCGGACCTCAAATTCAAGGACACCTTTGGGAGCCGCGAGTTCCAGGAACAGATGGAGGCAGCGCAACGCGAATTGTCGCATAGTGCCCTGCTGAACAACGCGGAACTCCAGGAGAAGATTCAGGCGATGGTGAAGAACTTCGACAAGCAGAACCTGTATGTGGGACCCTGCAAGGATGGGTTTTTGAAGGATAAGGATAAGGAGAAACAGAAGCAGAAGGAACCGGCGACTCCGCAGAATCAATGAAGTGAAGCGGGCGGATGAACTTTTGACGAAGATGTGTCAACGAGATTGCTGAGAAGGGCACGGCTTAGGCTGTGCCCTTTTTCGGTTTTGACGGTTTTGTGATGAGATGCCACCGCGGTGGAGCGGCGGATGGGTCTGGACGTAAGATTACCTAGACACTGGCGAAGGAGTGTGGGTTGATGGGACAGATCATCGGATCGACAGGGGTGGCCGTAGGTAATGGGTTGGGTTTGAGCGAACTGGCTCCGGGGGTTGTGCAGTCGGAGATCCGCGCGATGACGCAGGAGTGCGATCGTATGGGTGGGGTGAATCTGGCGCAGGGGGTCTGCGATACCGAGGTGCCGGAAGTGGTGGCGGAGGGAGCGATTCGCGCGATTCGTCATGGGCTGAATATATATACCCGGATGGATGGGATCGAAAGGCTGCGGCGCGCAATTGCGGGGAAGGTGGAACGGACGCTGGGAATTACAGTCGATCCGGAGCGCGAGGTGTTCATTACGAATGGAGTGACCGGGGCGTTTCAGGCGGGAGTGATGGCATTGCTGAATCCGGGGGACGAGGTGCTGCTGTTCGAGCCGTTCTATGGGTATCACGCCAGCACGTTGCGCTCGATCCGGGCGGTGCCCGTGCCAGTGGCACTTGCCGATCCAGACTGGACGCTGGATGTGGCGGCGGTGCGGGCAGCAGTGACGTCGAGGACACGGGCGATGGTGATCAATACGCCGTCAAACCCGGCGGGGAAAGTGTTTACCCGTCGGGAACTGGAGGCCTTGGCAGAGATTGCCGAGGAGTTCGATCTATTCGTGTTCACGGATGAGATCTATGAGCACTTCATCTACGGCGGCGCGAAGCATGTGAGCCCGGCGACGATTCCCGGGATGCGGGAGCGGACGATTTTGATGTCGGGTTTTTCGAAGACGTTTTCGGTGACTGGGTGGAGGGTTGGGTATCTGATCGCCGATCCGAAGTGGGTACCGTCGATTGGTTACTTTCATGACCTGACGTATGTGTGCGCGCCAGCTCCGATGCAGCAGGGATGCGCGGATGGGGTGGAGAAGCTGGGAGCGGAGTTTTATGAAGGGCTGGCGACTGAGCACGAGGTGAAGCGCACGATGATCGTCAAGGCGCTGCGCGATGCTGGAATGACGCCTCATGTGCCGGATGGGGCGTACTACGTCCTGGCCGCGGCGGGGAATCTGCCGGGGGCGACGGCGGCCGAGAAGGCGCGGGCACTGATGGCGAAGACGGGTGTGGCGTCGGTGGCGGGGTCGGCGTTCTTTAGGCCGGGGAAGGGTGAGGATTTGTTGCGATTCTGTTTTGCGAAGAAGGATAAGGATCTCGCGGAGGCTTGCCGGCGGTTGCGCGCATTGGGGTCGGACGTGAGTGGACTCTGAGGTCAAGCGGATTGAAGCCGCGATCAAGAACAAGAGCGCAGGAACTGGAGTGGTCGCTTGGCATTGCCAGATGCGGCAGGCGATTCCGTCTGCGCAGCCTGGAGAGGTGAAGTACTGGAGAGGGATTGAGGCGCTGGTGAAAGAGGCGATGGCGCCTCCGGTGGCGGCGAAGGCTTATCCGGCGCGAAGTAGAAGTCGATCGCGCCTGGGATTGGGGCCGGTTAGGCTGACTGGCGAAGGTCGAGTCTTAGGGCAGCGATTTCCGGGCTTTCCTCGCACGCTTCGGAACGTCTCTGTAAAATATCGAATTGCACCAGAGGAGACTGTATGGCATCGGTAATGTCAGGAATTGCGGCGTTGAAGGCAACACACCAGCAGCTGAAGGCGAAGATGGATAGCACGGTGGAGGACTTCCGTGGACATCTGCTGTCGGCGCGGACGGGGCGGGCGAATGTGCATATGCTCGACCATATCAACGTGGACTATTACGGCACGGACACGCCGGTGGCGCAGATGGGGCAGGTGAGTACGCCGGAGCCGACGCTGATTCTGGTGCAGCCGTACGACATGGGAATGGTGTCGGCGATCGAGAAGGCGATCCGCACTTCGAACGTGGGGCTGAATCCGATGAGCGATGGGAAGGTGATTCGCGTGCCGGTGCCGCCGATGACCGAGGAGCGGCGCAAGGAAGTGGTGAAGCAGCTGAACAAGACGCTGGAGGACCACAAGACGGCGATTCGGAATATCCGGCGGGATGGGAACGATCAGATCAAGAAGGCAGCGAAGGACAAGCTGATCTCCGCCGATGATGAGAAGCGCGCGAGCGAAGAGGTGCAGCAGTTGACTGATGCGGAGATCAAGCGGATCGAGGATATGTGCAAGGCGAAGGAAAAAGAGATCATGACAGTCTGACTACTACGCGTAGGGCGGGAAGCGCCTTCGGCGCAAAAGAACAGGGTCGAGCGATGGTTGCTCGGCCCTGTTCGCTCTTTATTCCTTTGAGGCTCGGATTCTTGCTGTCAGACGCCCTGGTAGACGTAGCCGATGAAGGCTGCCGGTTTTTTGCCCCACTTTTCGTCGTAGGCTGCGGTGGGTTTCGCGGCGATCGTTTCGTCGAGGGACTTGCCTTCGTTCTTCAGTTTGGCGATGTTGTCGCGCGTGCCGACGAGCATGTCGCGGAACTCGGTGAGTTGGGCTTTGTTGCCGAGGGGGCCGTGGCCGGGGATGACGATGGTTTCGGCGGTGGCGGTGGCGAGGTTTTGTTCGGTGGCCTGGATCATGCCGTTGATGTTGCCTCCGCTGGAGTAGTCGATGAAGGGATAGAAGCCGTTCCAGAAGGTGTCGCCGCAGTGGAGGATGTCGGCCTCGGTGAAGTGGACGGAGAGGTCGGTGTCGGTGTGGGCGGGGTCGTAGTGGGTGAGCTTGAGGGTGTTGGTTTGGTCGGAGAGTGTGCGGTAGGTATTGAAGAGGATGGTTGGGAGTGCGCCGGTGGGAGCGGGCGGGATGATGGCGTTGTAGGCGACGATGTTCTGGGTGGAGGTCATGCGGTAGCGGGTGTTCTCGTGGGCCCAGATGGTGGCGCCGGCGGAGTGCATCCATTCGTTGCCGTCGGTGTGGTTGAAGTGCCAGTGGGTGTTGATGAGGACCTGAATGGGGTCGTTGTTGATGGCAGCGAGGGCGGCGGTGAGCTGGGGCTGGCAGGAGGCGTAGCCGGAGTCGACGACGAGTTTGCCCACTTTGGCGGTGAGGACAGCGATGTTGCCGCCTGCTCCGCCAAGGAAGGTGACATTGCGGCGGAGAGGAGTGGCGGTGATCTTATTATTGGCGTTTGCGGCGCGCGCTTTGGTGAGGAAGTCCTGAGGCTGAGGGGCCGGGGGCTGTTGAGCTCGTAGTGCGCGAGGGGTGAGACAGGCGGCAGCAGTAACAACTGAAGCGGTGGCAAGGAAGTGACGGCGGGCGATCTCTCGAGGCGGAGGTGTCATAAGGGTGGCCTTTGTACGGTTGACGATACATGGGCAGGTTGGTCAAGTGAAAGCGCGGAACTCAATTGGCATCAAGTTTTTACGTTTCCTGCCGATGACGGATGAACGGGTTCGCGGGTTGAGGTGGCTGAGATGGATGAGCGTAAGCTGAGTGCAGAGGAGTTCGGCGGCCCCTTCGAAGGGCCTCTCGAAGAACACCACAACGAGAGGCGATTGGTCGCCCGGGAGGGAATGGTGGAGCGGAGACTGCATACTCGCTACGCGGTGGATGCTTGGGCCGAGGTGCTGGTGAAGGATGGGACGATGCTGTTTCGCGGGCGGGTGCTGGATGTCAGCGTGGGGGGATGCTACATCGAGACCGAGGCGAAGCTGAAGCTGGCTCCGGGAACGCCGGTAGAGATGGTGTTTCGGGTGAACGAACGGGTGTTTCGGTGCGACGCCGGTAGCAGGATGATCAGGACGAAGGGCGCGGGATTTCTATTTTCGAACCTGGATGCGAAGTCACGGATGGAGCTGGAGGGGCTGATTCGAGAGTTGAGTGCGGATTGAAATCTGGGCCTAGGTGGTGTGATCGACGACGATTTTCCAGCCATTGTCCGTGTTCTCGAAGACGAGAGAGAAGAGGCCTTCTGCGTTGCCGCCTTCTTTTTTGCCGCGTTCGAGACGGTATCTGCCGGTGACGACGGCGAAGTTTTCGTCGAGCGGATGAACCTCGAGGTCGGAGAAGCTGAGAGTGCCCATGGCAGCTCTGCTGGGGTAGTCGCGCTTGTACTCGTCGAGCAGGCCGGCGAAGCCACGGAAGATCTGGTGAGTGATGAAAAGGGTATCGGGGGAGTCTTTGAATCCATTGACGTAGCCAGCCAGGTCGCCTTTGTTCCAGGCGTTTTCCTGGGCGAGGAGGACCTTGATGATGTTGAGCTCCTGGCGTGAGGCTGTGTGGAGAGGGTCAGGCTGCTGTGCTGGAAGGAGGGCTGGTGCGACCACGGCGAGGCTGAAAACTGCGAGGCGAAGAGTGAAACGACGCGGCATAAGGGTTCTCTTGGGGAGAGCAGGTTTGGTTGGCGTTACGGTGGCGAGCTGTCTCATAGAACGTACGCAAGGTATGGTCGGATTGATAGTAGCCGATCAGGATGGCGGTGGGGACTAGAAAAAAGCTAGGGACGATCGCGGGGAGGATATTCTTCGCGAGGTTTTATGCCGACGGTGGGAGTAACCCAGATGACGGTGACGAAGGCGACGAGGCCAAGCGCCAGGCGTGGATGCTTGAAGGCGAGCGGGATCGCGACGAGATAGACGAAAAGGGAAAGGTAGTTTTTGCGCTGGATGGCGGTGTCTTCCGCTTCCAGTTTGCCCGAGTGGCGCAGGCGGCGGCCGATGGCCAGGCGCAGGAGGAGAAAGCTGAAGCCGGTCAGGACCATGGAGGCGACGTAGATGGCGACCGAGAAGGAGTCCATCTTTTTTTCGAGGACATAGGAGGTAAAGAAAGGGAGCAGCGAGAGGCAGAAAAGGAAGCCGAGGTTGGCGTAAAGGATACGCTCGTCAGCCTCTTCGGTGCGGTGGACGAGGTGGTGATGGTTGATCCAGTAAATGCCAACGAAGGCAAAGGAGATGAGATAGAGGCACAGGGTGGGGAGAACGGCGCGGAGCCCGGCGAGGCCGTCCTGGTGGGGAACCTTGAGCTCAAGCACCATGATGGTGATGATGACGGCGATGACTCCGTCGGAGAAGGCTTCGAGGCGAGCTGGGGTGGAAGTGTGATGGGTCATGAGCTTTGCTGCCGGAGTGTCTTTCGTCTTTGGCAGAAGCATACAACGGCGATTGTGCCGGCGAGTGCCTATAGCTGAACTAGAATCATGATATGGCGACAACTCCCACAGAACCGCGCGCGCATCTGGACGGGATGAAGATCGTTCATGCGGTTTGCTCGCATGACTGTCCGGACTCGTGCGGGGTGCTGGTGACTGTGGATGAGGCGACCGGGCGGGCGGTGAAGGTGCAGGGCGACCCGACGCATCCGGTGACACGGGGATTTTTGTGCGGAAAGGTGGCGAAGTATCTGGACCGGGTGTATTCCCCGGACAGGCTGCTATATCCGATGCGGCGAAGGGCTGGTGTGCCGAAGGGATCGCTGGCGCAGGGACGCGAGGCCGAGGCCTTTGAGCGGATCTCGTGGGATGAGGCTTTGGATGAGGTTGCGGCGAGGCTGAAGAACATCGCGGCGGAGTTTGGACCGGAGAGCATACTGCCGTACAGCTATGCCGGGACGATTGGGAAACTTTCGTATGGGTCGATGGACCGACGGTTTTTTCACCGGCTGGGTGCTTCGCAACTGGACCGGACGATCTGTTCGACGGCCGGTGGGGTGGCGCTGCTCAGCGTGTATGGGGTGAAGCTGGGGACGCCGCCCGAGGATTTTGCTCATGCCGGCCTGATCATTGCCTGGGGCGCGAACGTGCATGGGAACAACGTGCATCTGTGGCCGTTTATCGAGGAGGCTCGGCGGAAGGGCGCGAAGCTGGTGGTGATCGATCCTTATCGAACACGCACGGCTGCCTTGGCGGACGAGCACCTGGCGATCAATCCCGGGACGGATGCGGCGCTGGCGCTGGGGATGATGAATGTGATTCTCAACATGGGGTTGGAGGATCGCGAGTATATTGCGCGGTGCACGAAGGGGTTCGACGAGCTGAAGGCGCATGCACTGGGTTCGGAGTATTCGCTCGAGAAGGTCGCGGCGGCTACGGGGATCTCTTCTGAAACGATTGTCCGGCTGGCGCGGGCTTATGCGATGGCGGCATGCGAGGGTGAGAAGCGCCCGGCGGTGATCCGATTGAACTATGGCATTCAGAGGAGTGAAAACGGTGGCACTGCGGCGCGCGCAGTATGCATGCTGCCTCTGTTGACCGGGGCGTGGAAGTACAAAGGCGGCGGATTACAGCTCTCTACCTCGGGGTCGTTTCCGTTCAATGACAGGGCGCTGCAGATGCCGGAGCTGATGCAGGCGGGTCCGTTGGGTCGGGCGGCTCGGGTGGTGAATATGAGTCTGCTCGGACAGGCGTTGACTTCGCTGGGCAGTAAAGCAGAAGACGGGCCCCCGGTGAAGGCACTGTTTGTCTATAACTCGAATCCGGCGGCGATCGCTCCGAACCAGAACGATGTATTGCGGGGAATGCGGCGGGAGGATCTGTTTACTGTGGTGCATGAGCAGTTCTTTACCGATACGGCGGACTACGCGGATGTGCTGCTGCCGGCGCCCACGTTTCTTGAATTGAAGGATGTGCAGGGGGCCTATGGGCATCTGTTCACGCAGGTGAGCGAACGGGCGATTGCGCCGCTGGGTGAGGCGAAGAGCAACGTTGCGCTGTTTGGCGAGCTGGGGCGGCGGATGGGATTTGCGGAGGCTTGCTTTGACGACCGCGAGGACGCACTGATCGATCAGGCGTTGGAGACCGACGACCCGTGGTTTGCGGGGATTACGCGGGAGCGGCTGGAGCGCGAGGGACATATCCCGTTGCACCTGCCGGTCGATGCTGTGGGCGAGACGTTGCCGTTCAGTACGGCAGAGTGGTTCAGAACACCGAGTGGACGGGGCGAACTGGTGCCGGTTCCTGTGTTTACGGCTCCGGTGGAGTCCCGGGCACATGCCGCGGAGGGGGAGTATCCGTTGGAGTTTCTGCCGCGGAAGGCAGATAACTACATGAATTCGACGTTTGCGAATCTTCCTCAGCATAAGCGGATGGAGGCGCGGACGGCAGGTGTGCTGGAGATGCATGGGACTGATGCCGCGGCGCGGGCGATTCTGACCGGCGATGACGTTGAGGTGTTCAACGGGCGCGGGAGTCTTACGCTCAAGGCGTTGGTAAATGGGCTTGTGCGTCCGGGAGTCGTGGCGGCGCGGCTGGATTGGAATAAGTTGTCGGCTGACGGGGCGAATGTCAATGCATTGACCTCGGAAACGCTGACCGATCTTGGCGATGGGCCTACGTTTTACTCGACACTGGTTGAGGTGAGGAAGGTTTGCAGGTGGCGACACGATGGCGCGGTGAGGTGAGATGAACGGTTTGCTGCCTGGGCTGAATGAAATCGAGAATGCCGCACGGTTGATCTACCGGACTATGCCGGCTACGCCGCAATATAGTTGGCCGCTGATCAACGCGCGGGCAGGCGCCGAGGTGTGGGTGAAGCATGAGAACCATACGCAGGTCGGGGCATTCAAGGTGCGGGGCGGCCTCGTCTATATGGACTGGCTGCGGCGGGAGCGGCCGGAGGTGAAGACTGTGGTCTCAGCGACTCGTGGAAATCACGGGCAGTCGATGGCATTTGCGGCGGCGCAGTATGGGATTCGTGTGGTGCTTGTGGTGCCCTTTGGCAACAGCGCGGAGAAGAACCGGGCGATGCGGGCACTGGGAGCGGAGCTGGTGGAGTTTGGCGAGGACTTTCAGGCGGCGAGCGAACATGCGGAGCTTCTGGAGCGGGAGAATAGGTGGCATCGGGTGTCGAGCTTCGACCTGCGACTGGTGACAGGCGTGGCCACGTATGCGCTGGAATTGTTTTCGGCTTGCGGAGCGCTCGATACCATCTATGTGCCGATCGGCATGGGCTCGGGGGCGTGCGGAACGATCGCCGCGCGCAATGCTCTGGGGCTGGCGACCAAGGTGGTGGGAGTGGTGTCGAGCCATGCGCCCGCGTATGCGTTGTCGTTTGCTGCCGGCGAGGTGAGGGAGTATGAGACGACGACGGCAATTGCGGACGGGGTGGCCTGCCGGAAACCGGATGCTGTGGCGTTAGAGATCCTTCGGGCGGGAATGGATCGGATCGTGATGGTCGATGACGATGAGGTGAAAGATGCGATGCGGGCCTACTTTGCAGATACACATAACGTGGCGGAGGGCGCGGGTGCGGCTGGGTTGGCTGGGATGCTGAAGGACCGGGCAAACGGAGGTCAGCGAGTAGGGACTGTGCTGACTGGTGGCAATGTGAACAGTGAGGTGTTTGGCGAGGTGCTGGGGAGTGGCCAGCTCGTTTCGCTCGCGTAGGTCGAGAGAAGGAGGGCGGCCATGTATGCTGCGGGGTTTCAGTGCGCGGGGTGTGGGGAGTGGATTGAGACCACGGTGGATGAGTCTGCGGGTTCGAAGCAGCAGTATGTCGAGGATTGCCAGGTGTGTTGCCAACCGAATGTGCTGACGGTGCGGTGGGTTGGGTCGGCGCACGAGTTTACGATCACGTCGGAGCTGGAGAGTTAGGTGTGGTAGAGATGCCTTTGCGCCTGCGCTTCGTCAAAAATAGAACAAAGCTGAATTCACGCGGGTTAGACGCAGGTTGGTCGGACCTGAACCACGGGGCAAACTCGCTAACGGCTGGCCGCTCCCATATAATCAGGACTTCGCTTGATGTGCTGGCGGAGCGTCATTTCTAGAGCAGTGAGGGTGTGCGTATCTTTACCGTGAATCGAGAGAGCGGAAGCTCCCTGAAAAGCAAGGCCAAACCTGTGTGCACGCGCTCCAGCCGCTCCCGCATCGCTCATGCCGCGTACCTTTTCGCCATTGCGGTGGTAACCGCCTCATCCCTGCCTGCCCAGACCCCGACCGCACCCTCTTCGTCGCAGGGGGTAGAGGTTCTTTGCCAGCCTCAGGTTATCGGTAATCGGCGCATCCCCAAGGAGTCGGTTCTGGCGCGGTTGTTCAGCCGCCAGAACGATGTGTACGACCCGCTGGTGGTGGAGCGGGACTTCAATTCGCTTTGGAACACCGGTTATTTTGAAGATGTGCAGATTGAACGGGTTGACACCCCGAAGTGCGTGCAGTTGATCATTTACGTCCGCGAGAAGCCGACCATCCGCGAGATTAACTACACGGGGCTGAATGCAGTTACCCAGTCCGACGTTCTGGACCGTTTTAAGAAGGCAAAGGTGCCGCTTTCGGTGGAGAGCCAGTACGATGCGACCAAGATCGCGCGTGCTGTGGTGGTATTGAAAGATTTGCTGGCCGAGCACGGACACCAATTCGCCACAGTAACGCCGGAGATCAAGAAGATTCCGCCGGCCTCGGTTGCGATCACGTTCAAGATCAAAGAAGGCCCAACGGTGAAGGTGGGCAAGATCGCGTTCGAGGGCAATTACAACCTGAACAGTCGCACCTTGCGCGGGGCAATGAAAAATCTGAAGCCGATCGGCATACCGCATTCCATCATTCTGGAAAATCTGTTTGCGCGGACCTTCGACGCGAGCAAGCTGGATGAAGATACCGAGCGCGTGCGCCAGGCTTACCGCGACCGGGGTTACTTCAAGGCCCAGACCAGCGAGCCCACGACCCATATTCGCGACGCCGGCGGGTTGAACCCATTTACGCTGCGGCCTTCCAAAGGCAAGCGGATCGATATTCTGATGCCGGTCGAAGAAGGTGCCCGTTACAAGCTTGCCGGCATTAACTTTACCGGGAACGCGCACGTGCCGAATGTAAAGGCGCTGCGGGCGCAGTTCGCGCAGAAGGACGGCGAGTGGTTCAACGCAACTTTGTTCAGCAAGGGGCTTGATCAGCTCCGTAAGTCCTATGGCTCGCTGGGCTATATCAACATGGTCGCCCAACCGGTTCCGGCTTTCGACGAAGCGAAAAAGACGATCACGCTCAATATCGACATCGACGAAGGCAAGCCCTTCTATGTATCGCGAATCGAGTTTACCGGCAATACGATCACGCGCGACAAAGTGATTCGGCGCGAGCTGCTGCTTGAAGAGGGGCAGATTTATAACAGCCAGCGGTGGGAGCTCTCGATTCTCCGGCTGAACCAGCTGAATTACTTCGAGCCGTTGAAGGCGGAGCAGGATTCGGAGAGCCGGCAGAATGCGGATGATGGAACGGTCGATCTGCTGTTGAAGCTGAAGGAAAAGGGCAAGAACTCGATCGGTTTGAACGGCGGCATCAGTGGCTTGTCGGGCACCTTTATCGGGCTGAACTACGAGACGAACAACTTCCTTGGACTTGGCGAGACGCTGTCGGTGCAGGCGAATATAGGCGATTTGTCACGCACCATAAGCTTCGGGTTTACGGAACCCTATCTGCGTGACAAGCCGATTTCGGTTGGGGCACAGATATTTGCCACCAAGTACGACTTCAATCCGTCGAAGAGCCAGTCGACGACAGGGGCAACCGGAAATCTCTCGGCGGCGCAACAGTCGCTGTTGACGAACTACAACCAGTCGACGACGGGATTGACTCTGTCGGCGAGCGAACCGCTGCGGCATCTGTGGGCCAGGACCGGTGTGACGCGTGTTGGTTTGTCCTACTCGCTGTCGCGGTCGTCGGTGACGACGTTCAACCAGAATACGACCAATGTCTTCCAGTCGCTCGCGTTCCGTTCCGGAGTTGCGGGACAGAACCAGCTGAACGGAATCATCTCTTCGGTCATCACACCCAGCTTTTCGTTCTCCAGTCTGGATCGCGCGGTCGGTCCACATAACGGCAAGGACTTCAACGTCTCAATGCAGGTTGCCGGTGTGGGAGGCAACGTAAAGTACATCTCGCCGATCGCCAGCTATCGCCAGTTCTTCCCGATGAAAGGCCTGAAGGTCAATCGCGAGGGCCATAATGTTCTGGGCTATCGTCTCCAACTGGCTCACGTCACCGGTTTCGGCGGCGAAGTGGCACCGCCGACCCATCGTTTGTACGGCGGCGGCGAGCAGGATCTTCGTGGGTTCGATACCCGGTCGGTCTCGCCCTACACCTTCATCCCGAATAACGTTTCGTTCACCTTGACGAACCCGGATGGAACAGCGGTTCCGCTCAACCCGGCCAATCCTGCTTTGGGCAACGTGATCATTCCTCTGCCGATCTACCGGATGGTCCAGATTGGCGGCGACACGCAGTTTATTGCGAATCTGGAATATCGCATTCCGATCGTGAACCAGGTTACGTTTGCGTTCTTTACCGACTTCGGGATGGATTTCGACGCGCAGCCGGGACAGTTGCGGCAGAGCTCGGCCGGCAATTCGCTGATTAGTGGCGTGCAATATGGGTGCCCGACGATCGTGAATGGAGCCTGCTTCGGCGGCAGCTCGGTCAAGTTCCCTTTGCTGCTCCCCGTTGTGCCCGGAACCAATTATGTGCCGCGCATGTCGAACGGCGCGGAGCTGCAGGTGATTCTGCCGATCGTCAACGCTCCATTCCGCATCTTCTATGCCTACAACTCGCTGCGGCTGTACGAGGACATTCCTCAGAAGCTGGCGGTACCGAACAACGGACCGAACAATACGTTCAAGAGTTACTTCCCGACCTCGGGAGCAGGACAGTTCAGCTACGCACAGGCGCTGCAGCTCTATGGGGCCGACTACATCCTGCGTGAGCCGCGTAAGACGTTCCGATTGACCGTCAGTACCACCTTCTAACTTTGATGGAAGAGACGAATGCCTGCGATGCCCGCGGCTCCGGCGTCGAGACAGGCGGCGGCGTCTTCGACTGTGACGCCACCCAGCGCGTAGACCGGGATCGGTGAGGCTGCGAGGCATGCGGCGCGAAGCTTGTTCAACCCTTGCCCGGGCGTGATGGTCTCCTCGGCAATCTTCTTTTCGAAGACCGGGGCGAAGAGGATGGCGTCAGCCTGGTGGACGCGGGCCCGGTGGACGTCTTCCAGTGTGTGGCAGGAGATGGAGATGATTGGCGCTGGTCGGTTCGCTGTGGTGTAGAGGCTACGAACCTGGGCAGGTGTCAGTTCGCCGGAAGCGGCCGTGAGGTGGACGCCGTGCGCTGCTGTGCCGATGGCGACGTCGGGGCGGGAGTTGAGTAGAAGCTTCGTTGGGCTGGCTGTCGCTGCGATGGTCTGAAGCATCTCGCGGGCAAGGACTGCAATGCTGGCGGTGGGGAGATCCTTTTCGCGAAGCTGGATGAGGTCGACGCCGTCGGCAATCCAGCGCCGGGTCTCACGGAGGAGTTGTGCCTGCTGTTGAATCTCGTCGCCCGTATACAAGGCGCGGCTGGTAATCGCGTAGCGAAGCATGATTCCTCTAAGTGTATGTTGTCAAAGCCTGAAGGTAGAGGGTGTTGATGTTGGTGTGGTAGTTTCAAAACAGCGAGGCGAATGCGCACAGCGTCAAGAGACTGGCCCTCACCAACTACCGCGTTTGGGCCGATAACGGGACTAGAATCGGCCACCATGCTGGAGTCGATGCACCTGAGTATGTGCCACTATGAGTAGTGTTTACGATCTAATTGTCATCGGGTCCGGACCAGCCGGGCAGCGCGCCGCCATCTATGCGTCCAAGCTGGGAAAGAAGGTCGCGCTGGTAGAGATGCGCGAGGTCGTGGGCGGGGCCTCGATCAACACCGGTACGATTCCTTCGAAGACGATGCGCGAGGCGGTGCTGCACCTCTCCGGGTACAACTACAAGTCGATCTATGGAATGAACTACCGGGTGAAGGAACGGATTACGATGGCGGACCTGGCCTTCCGCGTGCAACATGTGATCAAGACCGAGATCGATGTGACGGAGGCGCAGCTTTCACGCAACAACATCGAGATGCTGGTCGGCGTGGCGAGCTTTGAAGATGCCACGCATGTGAAGGTGACGAACTCGCGCGGTTCGACCGTGTACGAAGCGAAAAATATCCTGATTGGCACAGGGACCAAACCAGCATGCTCGCCGAAGGTGCCGATCAACGGGCGCAGCATTATCAACAGCGATCTCGTGCTCGACCTGGTGAACCTGCCGAAGACGATGATTATCGTGGGCGGCGGCGTCATTGGCGTGGAGTATACGTGCATGTTTTCCGCCCTCGGCGTGCGGGTGACGCTGATTGAACGGAGGCCGCGGCTGCTGGAATTTGCCGACCAGGAGATCGTCGAGGCGTTGAGCTACCATCTGCGCGATTCACGGGTGACGATGCGTTTGAATGAAGAGGTGGAATCGGTCGAAGAGATGCCCGACGGCACTGTCGTCGCGAATCTTGAAAGTAAGAAAAAAGTTCAGGGCGATGCACTGCTGTATGCCGTGGGCCGGCAGGGCAATGTGGATGAACTGAATTTGCCTGCGGTCGGGATCGATGCAGATTCGCGCGGGCGCATTCCGGTGGACAAGGACTTCCGGACGAAGGTGCCGACGATCTTTGCTGTAGGCGATGTGATCGGGTTTCCTTCGCTCGCGTCAGTGTCGATGGAACAGGGACGCGTTGCGGCGGCAAGGGCGTTTGGGGACGACAATATTCTGTCGAATCCGGGGCTGTATCCCTATGGCATCTATACGATTCCCGAGATCAGCTTCATTGGCAAGACTGAGGAGCAACTGACCGAGGAAGACGTGCCGTATGAGGTTGGAGTGGCGTACTATCGCGAGATTGCGCGTGGCCAGATTCGCGGCGATACGACTGGGCGGCTGAAGCTGATCTTTCACCGGCTGACGCATTCGATTCTCGGCGTGCACATTATCGGCGAGGGGGCGAGCGAGTTGCTGCACATCGGCCAGGCGGTGATGGCACTGGGCGGAAAGCTGGATTATTTCGTGGACACGGTTTTCAACTATCCAACACTCGCGGAATGTTATAAAGTTGCGGCTTTCAACGGAATGAACCGCGTGAGCAAGTTCGAATAGAGACGCGGAGGCCGGGCAGAGGGCGAGCACAGGGTTATGGCAAAGACAATTGGCGTTACCTTATCGGAGCAGGTCCTGGCTGGGCTTGTGGTGGATCACAAGCTGGTGGGGGAGTTGCAGCGTTTCCCCGCTGACGAAGATGTGCGGGATGCGCTGATCGAGCTGCACACCGATGCGCTGGTGCAGACGATCTGCGAGCAGGTGGTGGCGGCGGCAAACGGAGAGACCGACCTGGCGGGAGTCGGCGTCGCGGTTCCCGGCCTGATCAAGAATGGAGTGGTCGAGGAAGCTCCTAACCTGCCGCAACTGAAGGGGGCGCGGCTCAAGGACCTGGTGGGCGCGCAGTTGCGTGAGCGTGGGATCAAGGCTCCGGTGACGATTCTGAATGATGCGGATGGTGTGGCGGCGGGGCTCGCAGCGAGACACGGGAAGCTGGACCACATGATCCGTGTATGGACGATTGGCGTGGGGATCGGGCATGGCCGCTATCCCTTTGCACCCGGGGTGTGGGAGGGTGGCCACACGATTGTGACGCTCGATGACAAGGAGACCTACTGCGGCTGCGGCGGGCGCGGGCACCTGGAAGGCATCATGGGCTATCGCGCGATGAGGCTGCGGTTTCTCGATATGGAGCCGGAGGAGGTGTTCGAGGCGGCGAAGGCGGGGGATGCGCGGTGTGTGGAGTTCAAGCGGCTTTGGCATAAGGCGCTGGCGGCGGCGACGGCGACTTCGATCCACATGGCTGGGCCGGGGAAGTTCTTTTTGACGGGGTCTACGATTCATTTCCTTGATCTGCCAATGTTGAAGGACTACATGCAGCAGATGGTGAAGATGAGTCCGCTGCAGAGCTACTCGCTGGAGGTGGTGGAGGAGAGCGCGGAGACTCGGGTGATTGGGTCTGCGGTTTCGGCGGAGCAGGCGGCGGGGCTGTAGGGCGACCACGGATTGCGACGGATAATCGCGGATTAAAAACCAAAGACGTAATGCGGAAAAGTCCAGCTTGGTATTTTCAGCCGGGTTTTTCGTCCCTCACTAGTTTTTGATCCGTGAATATCCGTGTTAATCCGCGGTCGACGTTTTACTTCTGGCAGGTGGGGCAGTAGTGGGTGCTGCGGCCACCGATCACGATGCGTTTGATGGGGGTGCTGCAGACGCGGCAGGGCTGGCCGGTGCGGGAGTAGACGTGGTGGCGGAGTTGGAAGAAGCCGGCGACTCCGTCGGCGTCGACGTAGTCGGAGACCGAGGAGCCGCCTAGCTGGATGGCCTCGGTGAGCACTTTGATCAATGCGGTGCGGAGGCGAGCGAGCTCGGCGCGGGTGAGGCGGCCAGCGTGGCGGGTGGGACGGATGCCGGCGTGGAAGAGAGCTTCATCGGCGTAGATGTTGCCGACACCGTGGAGCAGCGACTGGTTGAGGAGCGCGGCTTTGATGGGCGTTTTGCGGTTGCGGAAGAGGGCGATGAAGTCTTCGAGGGGGATGGTGAGGGGCTCGGTGCCGGGGCCTTCGTATTTTGTGTCGGGTGCGACGACTGAGAGCCGGCCGAAGCGGCGAGGGTCGATGAAGCGGAGTTCCTTGCCGCTGCTGAGGGTGAGGATGGCGTGGGTGTGCGGGGGGATGGGGGTGTCGGGCGTGGAGACGAGCAGGCGGCCGGTCATGCCGAGATGGACGAGGAACTGGGCGGGTTTTTTCTTGCGGCTTAGGTCGATGACGATGGTTTTTCCGACTCTGTGGACGCGCTCGATCCGGCTGCCGGTGAGGGCGTCGATGATCTCGTCGGGTGGGGATTTGAAGGTTTGGGGCTTATTGCTGGTCTGTACGGCGACAACTGTTTGGCCGTGGATGCGGGCGTGGACGCCGTTGGCTACGGTTTCGACTTCGGGGAGTTCGGGCATGCCTTTTCAAGTATAGGTGGGTGGGCGTTTGTCCTGAGACATGCGGTGTTGATTGGGTCGTGGGTCAGTTTCCGAAAAGCGGACTTCGCGGCAGTTCCATCGCCAGCATGATTTTGACCGATGGTCCATCCCACATCTCAAAAGCGAGATATGCGCTCCCAACGTTAGAAGAGGAGATTAAAAGAGTTGTGCTCGCCTGGCTTCAATGGCACCAACAGCACTTCATCCAGCAGGACGTCCTGAGCGGCGATCACGGCGGTCAGCTCGACCGTTTTATACTCCACCGGTTGCGCGGCGGAGTTGGCCGGATCTGGAATGTCGGTGGAAGTGATCTGAAGGGTGTAGCTGCCGGACGGCAGGTAGTTGACCTGGAAGGTGCCGTCGTCTTCAATCTCGACGAATCGGGGGACCTCCTTCGCTCCCTCTTCTTTCAATCGGATGATCGTCGACGGCGCATGGCGGTCGTCCGCCGCGAGCACCCTGCCCCTGAGGGTGTGCAGGCCATTCGGATCGATGGTCAGATGGCGTCCGCGATCTGCTCGTCTCCGCGAACTTCGAATACCTTTGCGTCCTTGCGGCGAAAGATCGCCGGTGCGTACACCGAAATCATCTCGGGATAGATGTGTTCTCGCCCGCCCGCGTGAGGGTTGCTCCCGTCGTACATGACGACTCGCGACGAGCTATGATCTATCGCCATGATTGTGCTCACGAGGTATTTGCCGGGTGGTAGCCCGAAGATGCGGTATCGGCCCTCATCGTCTGTTGTTAGCGCCCTTTGAGTGACGTGTTGCGAAGAGGATAAAGATTGCAGGGCCACTTGACGAGGCGAGGCGACCTTAGCCCGGTTCTCAGGACGTTGGAGGTTTTCGAGACGCAGGACACTGTCGATCGGGTCGCACCCTACCATTGCATCAATCACTGGACTGCCGTCCGCGAACTGCATCCGACCGGCGATAACAGCTCCACGGTGCAGGGTCAGGCTCACGCTTGCGGTCTGTCCGGCACCTACATGCACCTGTGGCAGCGACGCGATGATGCTCTTAAGCTGATCTTCGGAGAGAGAGAAGTCCATGGCCGCCGCTGCGCCGGGGGTGATGTATCCAGGCTTGAGTGCTGCCACTAGGTAGTCCCCTTCCGGAACGCCGTCCAGGCGGAAGCTGCCATCCATGCCGGAGGTCCCGTAGACGCTTCGGACGCGCCGATCCCGCTGCTGTGGCATGCCGGGCGGGATGGGCTGGTTTTTGGCCGGCGCCACGTCCGCCTCCGGTGGAATCGGGACGATATTTATCTCTGCAAAGCGTGCAGGCAACCGCGTCTCGCCGTAGTAGACGAACCCTGTGACGGAGCCAGTGAGTGCGGAAGGGCTTTCGGGTACTGCCGCCGGTGGTTGTGGATGCGCCGAGCCCAGGGAGAGGATTGCAAGGAAGGCGAGCACGAGGAACGGCTTCGAACGGCTCATGGAATGTGAGTGTACATCCGGATTGGATTCCGATTTGCTACTTGCCTACCTGGCCGGGAACGTACATCCCGGAAACGGGGTTTTCAGAAACTGATGCCACTACCGTTGATCGGGAATTTTGGAATGGGATGGCTTTGCGCGGCTATACTGGTCGTCCTATGAAGAAGGCTGCGATTGTGTGTGCGTTGGCAGGTTGTTCGGTGATGTGTGGGGTTGCGGTTTTTGCTTTTGCTCAGAATCACGCGGCAAAAACAGGTTCGCCTTTGCTGTTGGTGGCGAACCAGCACGATCACAATCTGAGCTTGATTGATCCGGCTGCGGGCAAGCAGATCGCGACGGTGCCGGTGGATGGTGTGACCGGTCATGAAGTGGCGGCGTCCCCGGATGGGAAGACCGCGTACGTGCCGATCTATGGCGACTCGGGAGTGGGCAGGCCGGGGACTGATGGCTCGAAGCTCTCCGTTATTGATTTGAGCAGCCGCAAGGTTGTGCACACGATCGACTTTGGCCATGGGGTGCGTCCGCACTGTGCGATCTACGACCGCAACAGCGGCATGCTGTATGTGACGACGGAGTTAGACAAGACGGTGAGCATCATCGATCCTAAGACCCTGAAGATCGTCGGCACCATTCCGACGGGGCAGGAGCAGTCGCACATGCTCGCCCTGACGCGGGATGGGTCGCGCGGATACACGGCCAACGTGGGCCCGGGGACAGTGTCGGTGCTGGACATGAAGGCGCGCAAGACGCTGGCAATCATTCCGATCTCGAAGAATACGCAGCGGATCGCGATTTCGCCCGACGACAGCATGGTGTTTACCGCGGACCAGACCAAGCCGCAGCTTGCCGTGATTGATACCGCGACCAACAAGGTGAAGACGTGGGTGCCGCTTCCCGGGGTGGCTTATGGCACGGCCCCGACGCCTGACGGGCGTTGGCTGCTGGTCACGTTGCGGACCTCGAAGCAGGTGGCCGTGGTCGATCTGAAGACGATGCAGGTGGCGAAGACGATCGATGTCCCGGATGGGCCGGCCGAGGTGCTGATCGCCCCCGGCGGCAAGACGGCGTATGTGGCTTGCAACAGCAAGGACCAGGTGGCCGAGATCGATCTGGGGCAGTGGAAGGTCTCCCGCGTGATTGATGCGGGGAAGGATGCCGACGGGATGGCGTGGGCGAAGTAAGATCTTGTCGGTGTGCAGGTTGCAGGTTGCAGGTTGCAGGTTGCAGGTTGTTAGTTATTGCTCACTGACAACTGAGAACGGACAACTAACAACTCGCTTTAGTGCTTGGTCAGCTGGACGATAGGCAGCAGGCTGGAATACTCGTCGGTCCATGGGGGCAAGCTCGGTTTTGTGGGTGTCTCTATGCTCAACGAGGCGATCTGTTGAAGGTTGAAGAACTCCGGGCTGTTGCTGAGCAGCACCCACGTTGAACGGTAGGATCCCATCAGGTCATCACCAGCGCTTTCGACGAGACGCGATTGCATGTTGGAGGCGATGGCGAGTTGCGCGATCTCGGGCGCGAGGTTCAGGTACTGATTGGAAACATGAAAAGCGACAATGCCGTTGGCGGCCAGGTGTTTCTTATAAAGCGCAATGGCCTCGGTGGTGAGCAGGTGTAAGGGGATGGCGTCGCCCGAGAAGGCGTCGACGGCAAGGACGTCGAACTGCTGCGGCGCTTCGCGTGTGAGGGAGGTGCGGGCGTCTCCGTCGGCAATGGTGATCCGCGCTCCTGAGTCGCGGAGGTAGGTGAAGAGATTCTTCGCGATCGGTTCGACTAGCGGGTTGATCTCATAGAAACGGATGCGGTCACCGGGGTGACCATAGGCGGCAAGCGTTCCCGCACCCAGTCCGATCACGCCGATGTTGCGTTGGCGGCCGTCGCAGCAAAAGCGCAGAGCGAGACCGATGCCGGAGTCGGTGGCGTAGTACGTCGTGGGGAAATGGGAGAGGTTCGGTGCAAAGATCTGGGTGCCGTGCTGGATCGTGCCGTTGAGCAGCATTCGTTCGGGGTCGGCCTGGGCGGTGGTAGTTTGCTTCACGCGCAGGGTGCCGTAGAAGTTGCGGACCTCAACGATGGCGTCGCGAGCGTAGGCGGAGTGCAGCATGATGGCGAAGATAAGCAGCAGGCCGGTGGCCGTGGACCAGAGGAGGCGCTGGGGCCAGCCGTCGCGCCATGTGACCGCGATGGCGAGTGCGGCCACGACCAGGAAGGAGATGGCGAGGTCGTAGTTCGCGGAGAAAATGAGCGGGCTGGCGATGCCGATGAAGAAGGTTCCTGCTGCTCCGCCGCCGGCGATCAGCAGGTAGAACAGTGTCGTCTCAGACGCGCGCTGCGGGCGCAGGGCGTAGGTTTCGGCGTGGCAGAAGAGGCCGGCGAGGAAACACTCGACGAGGAAAAAGAGGATCGCGACGCCGATGGGAAGACCGACGTCAGTCTTCGAGATCGCGTAGCCGAGACTGGCCAGCATAACGACGAGTAGACGCACGACGATGCCGCGGCGGTAGACGTTGGGAAACTCAAACGCGAGGATGAAGGTGAGCAGGTAGACGGCGAGTGGGAGCATCCACAGCAGCGGGATCGCGGCGATGTTGACGGTGATGTGCGCCGTGACTGCGCTCAACTGCATCGCCGCCGCCATGGGAAGGAGGAACCAGAGCCATTTCGCGGCGACTGGTGCTGGTGGGGCGGTTGGTTCCTGCTGGGCTTCGACGGTTGGCGTTGACGCGCTTGTTCGCGGGGAGAGAACAGCGCATAGAAGGGCGTAGACGAGGAATCCCAAAGACCAAAGTGTTCGTTGAAGTTTCAGCGTGAAGTACGGTTCGACGAGAAACGGGTATGCAATCAGGGCGAGAAGCGAACCTGCATTGGACAGAGCAAACAGACGGTAGGGAATGCTGCCGCCCTGGGTACGCAAGAACCATACCTGCAGCAGCGGGCTGGTTGCGCCGAGGAGAAGAAAAGGCAATCCGATTGTGTAGGCGAGGGTCGCGAAGATGGTGGTGACCGGATGAACGGAGGTTGGGCTTAACGTGGCGGGAGAGATTCGCTGCGCGAGCAGCAGCACGACTGCTGCGGCGAGCGTGACGAGGTAAATATGCTGCCTCCAACTGGAGGCGCGGCGGCGCGTAATCCAGTGGGCATAGAGATAGCCGAGCAGCAGCGTGACCTGGAAGAAGACCAGGCAGGTGAGCCAGACCGCAGAGGAGCCGCCTAAGGTGGGAAGGAGCTGCTTGGCGGCCATCGGCTCCACCAGGAAGAGCAGAAATGCGCCGAGGAAGACGGTGATGCCGTAGAGCAGGCGGGATGCGGACATGGTGTGACCCAGAATAGTTGTGGCTTAAAGGACGGCTGCGCGGCGTTCCTGGTGTGTTTACAGTGCGCTGTTTTCATGACGCGAGATGCATGAGGAGGATAACCAGAGATTCGTGGCTCGCGCTATCAAAAAAGGTCGTCTTCCGGGCGTCTTCGAGTGCATACGGATAGGACGCGATATGATGGATATAGACGCGTTTCGCGTGATGCGATGCGCGTTTTCCGGCCAACACCAATCCCTGGAGAAAACATTCGTCGTGGATCAACGCAAATCAGCGATTATTTTGGGTGCCCAGTGGGGCGATGAAGGCAAAGGCAAGATCGTGGACGTGCTGTCGGAGAAGTTCTCCGTCGTGGCACGGTATGCCGGCGGCCACAATGCCGGACACACCGTCATCATCAAGGGCAAGAAGTTTGTTCTGCAGCTGATTCCGTGCGGTGTTCTACGGCCGGAGTGCAAGGGCGTGATCGGTAACGGCGTAGTGCTCGACCCGATGGCGTTTTTGAACGAGGTGAAGAAGCTGAAGGATGCGGGGCTGCCCGTCGATGGCCAGTTATTTGTGTCGAACCGGGCGCAGGTAATTCTGCCCTACCACCGGATGATCGAGCTGGCTGCAGAGAATGCTCCGGGACGCACGAAGATCGGCACGACCAGCCGCGGTATTGGCCCTGCCTATGAGGACAAGATGCATCGCAGCGGATTGCGTGTGGTAGATCTGCTGAACTCGGCGCTGCTGCGCACGCATATCGAGAATGCCTGCCATGAGAAGAACACGATTGCGCATGCGCTGTTCGGCACCGAGCCGCTCGATCCGAAAACAATGTACGAGGAGTACTCGCGGGCGGCGGAGCAGGTCGCTCCGTTTGTGACCGATACGGCGGTGCTGCTGAATCACGCCATCGACAACGGCGAGAAGGTAATGTTTGAAGGCGCGCAGGGGGCGCTGTTGGACATTGACCATGGGACCTATCCGTTCGTGACGTCATCATCTTCAACAGCAGGTGGAGCGGTGACGGGCACAGGCGTTGGGCCGACCCGGATCGGCACGGTGATCGGGGTGACCAAGGCTTATGTGACGCGGGTGGGCGAAGGGCCCTTTCCGACGGAGATTCACGACTCCACCAGCGATCTGCTGCGAGCACGTGGGCAGGAGTATGGCGCGGTGACCGGGCGTCCGAGACGCTGCGGCTGGCTGGATCTGCCGCTGCTGCGGTACAGCAATATGATCAACGGTACCGAATGGCTCGTGGTCACGAAGATGGACGTAATGGATGAGTGCGCGGAGATTCCGGTATGCACTGGATATAAGATCAACGGTAAGCTGACGGACCTCATTCCAGCCGACATGCCGGGATATAACGCGATCGAGCCGGTCTACACAAAGCTGAAGGGTTGGAAGGCCTCGACCGAGGGAATTACCGAGTTCGACAAGCTGCCGAAGCTTGCACAGGACTATCTAACCTTCGTAGAAAAGGAGTCCGGTGCGAAGATTGGTATGGTTTCGACCGGGCCTGATCGCGACCAGACCATGATGCTGTCGGAGTTCGACGAGGCGCTGAAGGCGTAAGAAGCGCCGGCAGCAAAGGAAGGCGCCCACGGCAAGAAAGAAGATCGATTATGTTGAGTTTTATCGTACGGATGACATTTGATCAGACTGACCGCAACGACGTTGATGAGATTCTGTGCCAACTGACCGCTGCGTCGCGGCAGGAGCCAGGGTGCGTTAGCTATATCCCCCATTTCGTCGAGGGCGAGAGCTGCACCGTGCTAATTTATGAGCAGTATGTCGACGAGGCTGCCTTGGATCATCACAGGGGATCGCCGCATTTTCATCAGTATGCAATCGGTGGACTGTATCAAAAGATGAAAGAGCGCCACTTGGAGAATCTTTCGGCTGTCTGTTGATCGTTTTCCCCTCGACTTTTCAAGCGGTTTCGGCGTCTTATGGTACCAAGAGACGCGTACGACTAAAGTTGTTTTGACTGTGCGCGATTAATCGGTCTAGTATCCGGTACGCAATGCGGTTAAGTGGTCGCCCAATTCGTCGCACCCTGATACCCACTACCGTTCTGCTAACGGCTGTGGTGATGGGAGGTTCTGCGCCGGCGTTTTGCGCCCATTGGAATGGGCCACTGCATGAGAAGAAGCACGACGCCAAACGCCAGGTGGAGGCTCTCGAAGAGCAGTGGCGTCAGGCCCAACTGGCTGGCGACGTTGCCGTTATGGATAAGCTGCTGTCGGACGACTACATCGGCATCACGATGACTGGCCAGGTAAATACGAAGGCCCAGCAACTGGACCGGATGCGGATGCACAAGATTGCCCTCACAAAGCTCGATCTGGGTGACCGCCAGGTGAAGTTGATCGGCTCCATCGCTATCGTGACTTCTCGGGCTGAGGTGGAAGGGACCAACGAAGGCGCTCCGGTGAAAGGAACCTACCGGTACACGCGGGTCTATCAGCGTTTGCCGTCCGGGGGATGGAAGATTACCAGCTTCGAGGCTACCCGGGTACCGGGACCGAAAAATCCACCTGATTCACGAAATACCAATAACAACGCACCCCCGAAAGCAACAGCAAGTGCACCGCCGCCGACCGGGCCATCTTAAAATCAAGGAATCGGCGTCCAATCCATCGATCTCGAAGGCTTAAACAAAGAGACCTTGCTCCTGGGCAAGGTCTTAGACTTTCTGAAGAGATATTGAGTTACATATGCCTCAGGCTATTTTGGAATCTACCACCTTAAACCGCACCTCGGTGACGTCCCGGAGATCTGATGAAGGACGGGGTAGATTCAAAGCCAGCAAACGTCGATAGAGCGAGCGAGTCGCGCCAGTGAGGCGTGCGTCCTCGGACTCATGGGGGAAAAGGGCGAGATACTGACTGGTGGTGGCAACGGTTCGCCGGGTGGACGTTACGGGTCGGCGTGGAGGAACGGTGACCAGGTATGGACGGCGGTCGGTCGCCGGGGCGCCGCGATTTTCCTGCGGGCTCGGGGGGCCAAAACGGAGAGATGCGGGAACGTTCTGTTGAAAGATTGCCATGGGGGAATCCTCGAAAAACTCGATAGGGGACGAGGCTTACGCCTTATGTCAGCTATACGGAGTTGGATGGATATGGCGGGGAGTAAGTTGTATTAAGTTTTGAACAGGGGCCGGAGTCTCCCCCATGTTACATCGAGCGGCTCGGGAAGTACACGGGTTTCTGCTGTGACAGTCATAAAATTCGTGTCCCCCAGCCAACGCGGCAGAACGTGCAGGTGAATGTGGTCGGCGATGCCGGCGCCCGCGGCTTCCCCAAGATTGAGGCCCATGTTGAGGCCGCCTGGCCTATAAACCTCCCGCAGGACGAGTTCGGACTGCTGGGCAAGATACATCAGCTCGTTGGCGGCCTCTGCCGGCACTACCGCAAGCGAGGCAAGATGCTCATAAGGCACGATCATCACATGGCCAGTGGAGTACGGGTAAGCGTTTAGACACACAAAGCAGTGCAACCCTCGATGGACGATGTGGACGGCTTGTTCGGCGGTCTCGCGCGACATGCCGTGGGCAATGGCGTAGTCGACAGCGGCGATCATGTTGCAAAAGATACAGTGCTTGTCGTCCGCGTCGGTCGGAGGCCAGGCGTTCAGCGCAGCGGGGACGCCCGATCGGGATTGCGGGTCTGTGCGGGTGATGTAGCTGTAGCGCCAGGGGGTCCAGAGGCGATCCATTGGCAGAGTATAGCGGGGCACGCCAAAGCTGGACCGCACCAGGGTGCGGAGACGCAAATTATTTTCGCTGCGTTGGGTCGCAGGGCCGTCCGCCGCATCAAAAGGTCATACGATTCCAAAGGATTCAATCCGCAGGGATGACATGGTGATGAAAATGCAGGGGCCGGTCCCGGCTTTTGTTGACGGACTGTATGCAAAGTTCTATTCTTTACCTAGTGGGCTATTGCGTGTGGGACCCAAGTGCAGTAGCTCCTCTGCAAGATTTGATTCCTTCCCATCCTGCCGAAGCAGTCACGGGGAAACAAAACGCAATCAGTATCCGTCTTCGGAGTGCTGATTGTTCCCGTCTGACGCGCCGCCTGAGAGGGAATGAGTCCTTGGATCCCGGAGTCCGCATTCACCATGGTAGAAAACCATAATCCTGACATCAACGAGAGCAAACCCCTGACCACCGAAACGGAAGTCCTAACGCCCCACGCGACAGCCGATCATACCGGACTGTCTTCTGAATCCACCTCAACCGAATCGCATGAGGCCCACGGAACAGCGAGTGCCGCACAGCATGCTCCCCCCGCTGCCGCAGCTCGCGCGTCTGCGGACCATGGCACCGTTGCCACGGTAACCGCCGCTGAATCTGATGATGATTTGAATTACGATGCAGCTGATTTTGCTGCTGCCCTCGCGAACTTTGATCGCGAACAGGCGGCCGAGTCCGCCGCTGCCCAGAATCTGACTGTAGAAGAGGTCATCGTTACCGGCACCGTAGTCAAAGTCACCGACAAGCATGTTGTTGTCGACATTGGACTCAAGTCGGAAGGCCTCATCCCCTTGGACCAGGTGCTGGACATTCATGGCGTATCCAAGTTCAAAACCGGGGATTCAGTTGAGGTTGTTGTCGAGCGTGAAGAGCCCGAGGGCGGCTACCTGGTCAGCTATGACAAGGCTCTCCGGCACAAGGTGTGGGACAAACTCGAGCAGGCCGCGAATGACAAGACCGCCGTCAAAGGAATGGTTCTTGGCCGCGTCAAGGGTGGTCTTACCGTCGATATCGGCATCAAGGCGTTTCTGCCCGGCTCCCAGGTCGAGGTTCGCCCCGTCCGCAATCTGGACGGCTATATCGGCACCGAGATCGAAGTCCGCGTCATCAAGCTGAACAAGAAGCGCGGCAACGTTGTGATCAGCCGCAAGGAGCTTCTGGAAGAAGACCAGAACGCCAAGAAGTCGATCACGCTGGCGACCCTTGAAGAGGGCAGCGTCCTGACCGGGACGGTGAAGAACCTGACCGACTACGGCGCGTTCGTTGATCTGGGTGGCCTCGATGGCCTGCTCCACATCACCGACATGAGCTGGGGCCGGCTGACCCATCCGCGCGACCTGGTCAACGTTGGCGATGAGATTCAGGTGAAGGTGCTGAAGTTCGACAAGGAGAAGCAGCGCGTCTCCCTCGGCTTCAAGCAGTTGACGCCTGACCCGTGGCTGGACGCAACCGAGCGCTACCCAATCGGAGCGCAGGTTCGCGGTCGTGTTCTTTCGGTCACCGACTACGGCGCGTTCATTGAGCTCGAGCAGGGAATCGAAGGCCTCGTCCACGTCTCGGAGATGACCTGGTCCAAGCGTATGAAACATCCGTCGAAGATGGTCAAGCCCGGCGATGAGGTCGACACCATCATCCTGAGCGTGAACCCGAACGACCGCCGCATCTCGCTCGGCATGAAACAGCTCCAGGAAAACCCCTGGGAGCAGCTCGAGGACAAGTACCCGACCGGCGCAATCATCGAAGGCCGCGTTCGCAACCTGACCGACTTCGGCGCCTTCATCGAGATCGAAGACGGCATCGACGGACTCGTGCACGTCTCGAACCTGAGCTGGACCAAGCGGATCAAGCATCCGTCCGAGGTCCTCAAGAAGGGCGAGAAGGTTCGCGCGATCGTTCTGGGCGTGGAGCCGGAGAACCGCCGTCTGTCGCTGGGCGTCAAGCAGCTGCAGCCGGATGTCTGGGACACGTTCTTCGCACAGCACCGCGTTGGCGACGTCATCAAGGGCAAGATCCTGCGTACCGCGCAGTTTGGCGCCTTCGTTGAGATCGCTGAAGGAGTCGAGGGCCTGTGCCACGTCTCCGAGGCTGTCGGTCCAGACGGGAAGCCAGTGGCGATGGATGTGGACTCAGAGCACGAGTTCAAGATCGTCAAGATGAATCAGGAAGAGAAGAAGGTCGGCTTGAGCATCCGTGCCGTAGGCGAAGAGGCCAGCCGCGCAGAGGTCGAGAGCTATAAGGAGCGCGAGAAGACCCCCAAGGGCAACAACTCGGGTTCCTCTTCCTCCTCAAGCAACAGCAGCAGCACTACGCTGGGTGACCTGATCAACTGGAAGCGCTCCGAGTCTGAGAGGGACTAACCCTCAGACAAACAAGAGGCCGCCCCAATCGGGGCGGCCTTCCTGTTACTGCGGCAAGGTTCTCGCGAAGTAGTGGGTTGTGGTGAAGGTCCTCGTCGGTGCCGAACCTCTTGTGAACCACTTCACCCGACCGGCTGGACTTGTCAGGCGCTGCCCTCTCTTCGCCGATATTGCGTTCCTCTCACAGGCACAAAAGAGCCGTCCCAACTGGGACGGCTCTTCGAGAGTTTCTACGGTGATTGCTCTCCTCTATGCCGAAAGCGAATGCATTGCAGATTGTGTCTCCAGCACTGGGGTCATCTTCGCAGAGGCGCGGCGCATAACTTCAAGCTCTGCCGGGGCAAAGAGCTCCGGTGGGATGCCGCCAACTGCCACATAGCCCGGATCGTCGCCAAGAGCCAGAGAAATCTGGTTCCAGCGAAGGAAGGGCGAGGTGGTCGGCAGCACGATGATGCGGCGCTTCGGTTCCGGAAACGCGAAGTAGGCTGACCAGGTCATCAGCGTCAGAGTGACGGCGAAGACGTTGATGAGACTGATGGTTGAGTACATGCTAGGGCTATGCGTGAGCCAGGCTGCATTGACCAGGCTGACTGTTGCCAGCATCCCCAGACCCAGGCTAACGCCGAAGATGCGGCTGCGATACGAGAGGCCCATCGGCCGGATGGCGAAACAGACAAACAGCAGCAGGCAGAGGGTAAGGATGCTTGACGTCTGCTGTAGCTGGGTGATCATGGCCACCATGAACTTGATACCCGACAGATGCGGTGTGACCGCTACGCCAATGGCAACTGCGACCGAGATGGCCGCTACCCACCGGAAGACGAGCATTCCCAATGTCTGAAGGCCCTTCAAGGGCGCCATTGCAAGCTTGAAGATGCTGTAGATCACAAGCAGGGACAGAATTGCTTCAAGGGCGAAGCTCGCCCAATAAACGTAAAAATAGATTTGATAAGCCAGATGCCGCTCAATACCATGTCCGCTGAAGGTAAGTAGCGGAATGCAGATGAAAGAGCAGGTGAGTCTCACGCACAGGAGCGCGAAGAGGTAGACAAACTGGCGAACAGCTTTCGCGCGTACAAGGAAGTACACGAGCAGGCCGCAAAGGATCGGTTCCACATACTGAAGCTGCGAGAGCAGACTGAAGAGAGATACTTTCATGGTTGTCCGTACCTGTAAAGCAAACTCAGCCTAGCGTATTCCAGGCACGGACACAACAACTTATTACGCGCTAATGCAACAATTTGCTAACCATAAAGTAACGTCCGGAAGGTGACCTGGACAGGCCAGCAAGGGAGGCCTCATCGGCCCAGACCCATTCCACAGGCATTCGGATCGTCAGGAGCGCAGCTGGGAATCGGAAGAACGCTGACCTTCACTGCGGCGACCTTGTTCTGTGTGGAAGCGGAGGAGATCTGAGTCGTGGCGACTGCACCGGTGAGGACAAGAGCTGCGACGAAAGTGCGGACGATAAGCTTCATGGTGTGGGCCCCTTTGAGGTATTGTTTTGATAGTTGCTAATAACTAAATGGTCATAGAGAAACGGCAGCCGAGTCAGCGAACTCTTAGCGGCCTAGACCCATACCGCAGGCATTGGGATCGTCGGGAGCGCAGCTGGGGATCGGAAGTACGCTGACCTTCGTTGCGGCAACCTTGTTCTGCGTGGAAGCGGAGGAGATCTGCGTGGAGGCAACTGCACCGGTGAGGACGAGGACGACGACGAAGGCACGAACGATATGTTTCATAATGGGATACCCCTAAAGTTGTATTTGCTAAAAAAGATTTCTCTGGACAACCAGATGAGGTAACAATAGGATACATAATGGAATAAGTCTAATAGAATCAGTTATATACTGAAGTATGCAATACTTTAGATTACTAAAGTAACCAAAACGTCTTCTTTACGCAACAATCTGCAATGTCAATCCCACATTAGTTTGGGCGTAACTACTTCTTTTTAAGGGAATTGGACTTAGGTGCAGGAGTCACCATACCCCCCATCAAAGCGTTACGACTGGTTCGGTCCTAAGGCTTCAACTGCGGCTGGTGGCAGACTTACAGAGGGATGTGTGGAAAACGGGGAGGCATCTTTCTTCGTCCGGTAACGCATCTCAGCGCCTCCCACTTCGCGAAGCAAGTGATTAGCCTCAGTAACAACACGATTAACCGGACTGTGAAAGTCCCTGCGCACTCATTTCGGGGCAAAAAAGCGCGAAAATGAGTGCTTCGTGCAGGGTCGTTTCGAGATTAGGCCGTTGCCGGAGCGGCAGGGTCTGCGTGTTTGGAGCCAGTAGCCCCAGGCGATGGGTCAGCCTTTCGGGGAGCCTGGTCAGACTTCTTCGAGGGCGCCAGGATGGCGTGTAGGGTAGTGCCTTCCATACGTGGCATAAACTCAACCAAACCAGCGTCGCCGATATCGAGAATCAGCCGGTTGATGATCTTGTAGCCAAGGTCGCGATGCGCCATCTGGCGGCCTTTGAACCGGAGAGATGCCTTCACCTTGTCGCCCTCGCCAAGAAACCGGACAGCCTGATTTTTCTTGGTCTGGTAGTCGTGCTCATCCACGGTGACTGAGAACTTGACCTCTTTGATGGTGATAACCTTCTGCTTCTTGCGCGCGGCGCGGTCGCTCTTGTCCTTCTCGTACAGGAACTTCCCATAGTCCTGAATCTTGCAGACCGGAGGGACGGCATTGGGAGAGATCTCTACAAGATCCAGCGAACGCTCCCGGGCCATCTTGAGGGCTTCAAAGGGGGGCATGACGCCAAGCTGTTCGCCATTTTCGTCGATGACGCGGACTTCGCGTGCACGGATACGTTCATTGGTGCGGATAAAAGACTTCGCGGAACGTTTATCAATTGGTGGAATAAGTCGCCTCCACAGCGGGTTTTCTCACTCGCTATGCATTGTCTAGGGTTTAGATGCAACTCGCAGCAAAGGTTGCACCTTAACCTGAAGTATAACACTACGAACGAGATTGCCTGTAAGTTCCCTCCTCGGTTTTGGCATCGTTGGCCGGATCATGTATGTTTGCTCGGAAGCTCTTTAGAGAGGAATCCGAATGAGACGTCGCATCCTGCTGGTCGATGATGAAGTCGCTGTGTTGCTTACGCTGAAGGCCGTCCTTGAGATCAGCGGATTTGATGTGGACACGGCTGCCTCCGCGCGCGAAGGCGTTTCGAAGCTGCACACGCGCGAGTATCAAATGCTCATTACGGACATGCGCATGGAACACGACGTTGCCGGAGTCGAGGTGATTAAGGCGGCGCGTTCCGCGGCGTATCACCCCGCCGTCGCGCTGTTGACCGCGTTTCCCGTCGCCGAGGAGGACTGGCAAGAGATGGGAGCCGATCAGCTTCTCGTCAAGCCAATGCATACGCGAATTCTGCTGCAGCAGATCGAAGACCTGATCGCCTCGCATGATCGAAAGCTGGTACAACTGGGCCTGACCGCGCCCGCGACAAATACACCTCAATCGATCGCCGCGAATAAAACACCGTCGAAAAAACTTATCGCGAAGAAGCCTGCTGCAAAAAAAACGAAGACGGCAACCACCAAAAAGTCCGTAGCCAAAAAAAGACAGCCCATCACGAAGAAGGCTGCCGCCAACTCGAAGAGGAGATCCGTTAGCAAGGCCAAGCCTCTCTCGAAGAGGGCGAGAGCCTCCCTCAAGCGCAAGTCATAGCCACCTGACCGCCAGGCGTCGATCTAGCTTGAAGTATGTTC
This sequence comes from uncultured Acidobacteriaceae bacterium, assembly GCA_963838555.1. GTDB lineage: Bacteria > Acidobacteriota > Terriglobia > Terriglobales > Acidobacteriaceae > Edaphobacter. The sequence goes on from CAWIRK010000002.1 coordinate 212,620, forward strand.
CTTGATGTAGGTGCGAAGCTCGAGGTTGAGGCTCATCGCTTTTTGCACACCGTTGTCCAGCATGCGCAGCCAGTCGGACGCGGGCTCTTTCATCTCTGTCGTGCTCAGAAGATAGCTGGTCTGGATAATGATCTCGAGCGCATTGCTTAGGTCGTGGGCGATCCTGCGCATTTCAACAGAGAGATCTTCAGGAATTTTTTCGACGTCTTGCGGGGCCTGGGACAAAAGATTTTTCGGTTCGGTCATGTGGGAGATGTAGCCTTCCTCCTCAAGTAGACGCTATTTTTCAGCATAAGTCTCGTGCATTGTATCGCCGCACCCGGCCTCCGCCGCTAATCAAAAATCCGTCGATCGGCAAGTCCCGCAGCAGCTCCGCCCGCATTGACAGCCGCGGCTGCGTTTGAAAGACTAAAGACTCGCGGTTAGCGTGCTCCGGCCATCTGTGCGGAACGTAGAACACCGTGCCGTAGTGGCGGAATTGGCAGACGCGCATGGTTCAGGTCCATGTACTCGCAAGGGTGTGGGGGTTCGAGTCCCCCCTTCGGCACCAAAGTTTTCAGCCTCAAAGATATGAGGCAGCGGCAAGCGATTGCCGGCAGTATCCGAGTGTGAGCGCACTTCGATTCAGACCAGCTCAGGCCGCGGCAGAGCTCGTCGCCTCATCTCCTGCCGCGAAATCGCAAAGGCACCATGTCCACACAGCTTGATCAGATTCTTGCGCACACGCTGTTGCAGGTGAAGGCCCGCAAAGCGGCCGCCGACTTCGGCCTGCTCGAACGCAAAGCCGCCGCTCATACTCCGCGTGGTTTCACCCAGGCGCTTCGAGCCGCGGCACAAAGCGGCCCTGCGATCATCGCAGAAATTAAAAAAGCCTCGCCCTCAAAGGGCCTCATTCGCAGCGATTTTTATCCCGCAACCCTGGCCCGCACCTTCGAGTCGGCCGGCGCCGCAGCACTCTCGATCCTCACCGACGAAGAGTTCTTCCAGGGTTCGATCGACTACCTCGAGCAGGCGTCGAAGGTCGTCAACATTCCCTGCCTGCGCAAAGACTTCATGCTCGATCCCTTTCAGGTGCTCGAGGCCCGTGCCTCCGGCGCCGACGCGATTCTTTTGATCGTCTCGGCGCACACCGACGCCGGGCTCAGCGACCTGCGCGACGAGGCCCTTAGCATGGGGCTCGATGTCCTCTGCGAGACCCATGACCGCAGCGAGATGGACCGCGCCATTGCCCTGGGCTTCAATCTCATCGGAGTCAACAGCCGCGATCTGCGCACGTTTTCAGTTCACCCCGAGATCCTGATGGAACTCGCAGCCGGAATGCCGAAGGACATCGTGATGGTCGCCGAAAGCGGCATCCGCACCGCAGAAGATATCGCCCGGCTGCGTGACGTTGGCTACAGTGCATTCCTGGTAGGTGAAGCCCTGATGCGCCAACCCGATCCCGCTGCTGCGCTGGCGCTCCTGCTGGACCGCGAATACTCCTCCGACATCTAATCGACTCTGGCCATGTGGATCAAAATCTGCGGCAACACCCATCTCGATGATGCACAACTGGCTGCCGAACTCGGAGCGGACGCCGTCGGCTTCGTCTTTGCACCCGGCCCGCGTCAAGTGACCGCACCCGACGTGGCGCACATCACCCCGCATCTGCCCGAAGGCGTCGAATGCGTCGGGGTCTTCCCTGCCCTCGCGGCCCAGCAGATCGCAGGCATCGCGCAGGAGTGTGGATTGACTGCGGTGCAACTCCACGGTGGCGTCAATCTTGAGTTGTTGCGGCAACTCGACGAGATCTTCAACGGGCAAGTCAAGCTAATCCAGACCGTGCACTGGCAGGTAGACTCCGACGCCGCAAACGCTGCCGTAGTAGCCGAGCAACTCCGGCAGATCGACGCAGATGGACTCGTCGGCCGTGTGCTCATCGATACAAAGGTGGGCTCTTCGAACCTCGGTGGTACCGGCGTCTCCTTCGACTGGGACGCCGCACGCGCCACATTTGCCGAAGCGGGAACCGGGCTGAAGCTGATTGTGGCCGGCGGCCTGCGCGAGGACAATGTCGGCGACGCCATCCGCCGCCTGAACCCCTGGGGCGTCGACGTCGCCAGCGGTGTGGAGCAATCCCCCGGCCGCAAAAGCCCCGAAAAGCTAGCCGCCTTCATCCGCGTCGCACGAAACCCTGACACTCTCGTTTAAATCCAAAGAAATTAGGCGCAGAAGCCCGTTTCCGATAGCCGGATAGTGCAGCAGTTGATGATCGTTGGCCGATCTCCCTGGCAATGCTCCCTAAGCATAAAGCGCACTTCAACGATGTGAGTATGAGAAGCATCGCCCTAGGTCGTAGTCCGCTGTACGACTTTCCGCCCTCACGCAGCCTCTCGGATCCCGCATCTTAATCCAGCAGTGGCCTATCAAGGTCAGAGGAAGGAAACCCATGGCTGACAAAAACAAGTGTGCAAATCCCCCCTGTAGTTGTGTCACACCTAAGGGTGACAAATTCTGTGGCGCTCACTGTGAGGCCTCGGGAGAAGCAGTAGAAATCATATGCCAATGCGGTCACCCATCCTGCAAGGGAGACGCACTGCACGCTTCACCCGCAACCTAGGGCACATAATCGTCCTGGTGTGAAGATCGAGCGTAGAACAATGCCGTAGCCTCTGAGGCTGCACCGGTGAAGAGGAGCAGCCTTAGGCGGACAGATGCGCGCGCACGCGACATTCTCGAAGCATATCGATCCTCCGATACATCCTCCTACAGCGGAATCTTGGTAGTCCTCGCAACCAGGCAGACGTCGCGGGAATCTATGGGGTGGAGGCAGCTTATGAACTCTGCGACTTCTTCTGCTATTCCCCGCGTACCTGCTCCCATGCTTCTGCGTAGCGATCTTCCTGACCTCGCAAACTTTCGCGATACGAGTGGCCACGCTGTCTCCTTCTTCTTTAGCCTCCAATCGATTCCAGACAAGTCGCATCACACTGAGGTCACTCTCGTCCGCGATCTGGTGCAGGAGCAACAGCACCGCGTCAACACCAGGAAGGCTCCAGGCCTGGCCGGAGATTTGAATGCCGTTCTGATGCAGGCGGAGGAGGTTCGAGATAATCCCCGGTACTGGACGATCTTGTATGCGTGCCACCAGCAGGGATTGCGGCGGAAGGTTGAACTGCCGGCGCCGAAATCGGTCCGACAGCTGCACGTGGGCGAGCGGCTTCTGCTGGCCCCCATGTTTTGGGCGCTGAATTTCTGTACGCCCTATGGCGTGCTGATCTTCGAGCGTGGCCGGGCACGGATTTTCATGGTGCGAGGCTTTCACATTCAGGAATTCAACGGCCGTCTGCCGAAGGAAAACATCACCCTCCACGTCAGGGCTTCTCGGAGTGACTCGGAAAAGCATCGGGAACACCACCTCGAAGGGCATGTGCGCGCGTACTGCAAGGAACTGGCCGAAAAGGTACGCGTATTCCTCGCCGAAGAGAAGCTGCATGAGATGGTCTTCGGGTACCGGGAAGATCTGTGGGGCGAAGCGAAACCGGAGTTTGCCGACTTCGAGAAGGGCATATTGATCGGACGATTTGTTCCATCGGGCTACGAAATGCCGGCTACGGAGGTTCGCGAGGCCACGTACCCGATCTTCGAAGAGAACCGGCGCAAGAACGGCGTCGCATTGCTCGAGAAAATCAGGAACGAGTCGGCTCATGGCGCGGTAGGAGTGAACCCGGTTATGGAACGTCTGATCGAAGGTCGTGTACAGAAACTGATGCTGGGAAGACCCGTGGAGGGAACCGTCGGCGAATGCGGCAACTGTGGGCGAGTGCAGCCGCTCACGGACGGACCGTGCCTATTTTGCAGCAATACCAGCGTCCACGATCTGGAGGCGGATGAAGGGCTGATTCGGCAGGCTGTTCTAACGGATGCAGAGATTTTGACGTTCGATACGGATGAGATTCCGGGCTTCACCGGAGCCGCTGCACTGCTTCGCTACTAAAAACGGCACGATGCTGCGAAAGTGCCGTGACGGATCCAATGAGTACAAGGGTTGCAGGTTGCAGCCGGGGCGCCCTTTTCGACGAGTTTCTGCGGAATAAGGGAACGCAGGTAAACCGGAATCTCATGCAGCGCCTGCGAACGTTCTAGCTACGCTGCTTCTTTTCGACAATTCCACCGGCTCCTTCTAGGAGCCCGAGAAACGGAGTTTTCGAAATTGACCGCTGCGGAAACTATTCCGTTTTAAGTTTTAATTGGAGCGTTACTGGAAGGGATCACCCTGTGACACGACCGGGGGCGTCTTAATAGGCACACCATGCGGCCCACGCGCACGAGTGTCGCGCACTCGAGGCTTCGGCGCACGATCGCGGAACAACTGAGGATGCATATGGCCTGTCGCAGTCTTCGGCTTCGCAAAGGCCAGGGAAGGAGCCAATGCCAGCAACAACGCGATAGAAATTTTCAGCCTCATAAGCAACCTTTTCCTGCCTTACAACAATAGGACGCGCAGAACACCGGCCCGGATTCAATTCCGTTGACGGAATATACCCCAGCGTTTTGGGTACATCGGAATCGGGGGATGAGATGGAGTATCAGCGAGCCCGGGTCGGCTGTCACCAAAATTCCCAGCCCAGGTATACAAACACCCATCCCTGCAACCTATTCCTTCATTGCGTCCTTACTTCTACTATGCATCTATCTGCAATTCTTTGGCCATGAAGGCGTACTGATCCACCGTTGCCTCGATGCGCTTGCTCAGCGGCATTCCCGCTCCGTGGCCGGCCCTGGTCTCTACCCGGATCAGGATCGGCTTCAGCCCTGCCTGCGCAGCCTGTAGCGCCGCCGCGTACTTGAAGCTGTGGGCCGGGTACACCCGGTCGTCGTGGTCGGCGGTAGTGATCAAAGTCGCCGGGTAGCTCACGCCCGGCCGTATGTTATGCAAAGGAGAGTACTTATAGATCGCCGCAAACTCCTCCGCATCCTCAGACGGCGAACCGTACTCCTCCTTCCACGCCCAGCCGATCGTGAACTTATCGAAGCGGAGCATGTCCATCACACCCACCTGCGCCACCACAGCGCCAAAAAGATCGGGCCGCTGAAGCTCGCAGGCCGCCACCAGAAGGCCGCCATTACTGCCGCCGGAGATCGCAAGCTTTTGCGGAGATGTGTACTGATTAGTAATTAGCCACTCGGCGAGGGAAATAAAGTCGTCAAATACGTTTTGTTTTCTCACCCGCGTCCCGGCCTCGTGCCAGGCCTCGCCGTACTCCCCGCCGCCGCGCAGGCTGGCCTGGGCGTAGATCCCGCCCATCTCCATCCACATCACGTGCGATGGCGCAAACTCCGGCATCAGGGAGATGTTGAAGCCGCCGTATGCATACAACAGCGTCGGTGCGGTGCCATCCCGCACCAGGCCCTTTTTGTAGCTGATAAACATCGGCACACGGGTGCCGTCCTTGCTGGTTGCGAAGACCTGTTTCGTCTCGTACAGCGCCGGGTCGAAGAGCAGCTTCGGCTGGCGGTAGATCGTGGACTTGCGGGTCTTCATGTCCAGCCGATAGGTCGTGCCAGGCGTGGTGAAGTTGCTGAACTGGTAAAAGGTTTCGGTGTCCTCGCGCCTGCCGCTGAAACCGTAGGCTGTGCCGATCGCCGGCAGCGCGAGCCGTTCGATCAGGCTGCCATCAAGCCGCCGCAACTCCACCAGGCTCTGCGCGTCCGCCAGATAGCTCACGATGAATGTGTTGTCGACGATCGAAATATCGCTCAGCTTGTTCATGCTCTCCGGGATCACCGTCTTCCAGTGCTCGCGTCCGGGGTTGTTCAGGTCGATCGAAATTACCCGGCCATTCGGAGCGTCGAGCGTGGTCAACACCCAGAAGAGCGTGCCGTCGTTATCAATCGGCGCGTAGGTCGCGTCGGCGGTATCGATCAGGCGCAAAATCGGCGCATTGGGATCCTGCAGATCCTTCACCGCCAGCTCGTTGTTAGGGCTGGTGCCTTTGCTCTGGTGCAGCATCAGGTACCGGCCATCGTCAGTGACGTGCGCGCCGAGGTTCAGCTCCTTATCGTCAGGCCGGTCGAAGATCAGCTTGTCTTCGCTCTGCGGCGTGCCGAGTTTGTGGAACATGACCTTGTGAAAGTAATTGGCGGCTTTGAAGGCGTCCGCCTCCGGAGCATCGTAGCCCTGATAGAAGAAGCCGCTGCCGTCCTTGAGCCACGAAGCCCCGCTGAACTTCGACCACTCGACCACATCGGGCAGATCCTCGCCCGTCGTCACGTTGCGCACGTGCCACTTCAGCCAATCGCTGCCTGCGTCCGTGATCGAATACGCCGCCAGCAAGCCGTCGTCAGTGATGCTGATGCCGCTGATCGCAACCGTTCCGTCTTCCGAAAAGGTATTCGGATCGAGCAGAACCTTCGGCTCGCCATCCAGCCCCTCCTGCCAGTAAAGAACGTTCTGGTTCTGCAGTCCGCTGTTGTGCGAGTAGAAGTACCTCGTGCCGCGCCGCGCCGGCGCCGTGTAACGCTCAAAGTTGATCAGCTCCATCAGCCGCCGCTGCATCGTCTCCCGAACAGGAATCTGCGCCAGATAGCTCTGCGTCAGGTCATTCTCGGCATCGATCCAGGTCTTCAGCTCGGCGGAATCAACATCCTCCATCCAGCGATACGGATCGCTGACCGTGGTGCCGAAGTAATCGTCGGTCTGATCGACCTGTCGGGCTGGAGGATAGCTAAGCTCTAACGTCGTTTCAGCGGTAATCGGATTCATGAAGGTCATCTTCCAGGGAGGGTTTGCAGGAGCTCTGTCCGCTCTTCGGACTATAACGCAGATAGATCACGCCAAGATCGCTCCCCCTTTTAGTTGTCATTCCGCACCCTGAGCAAAGTCGAAGGGGAGGAATCTGCTGGTGTCGGCTCTTCCATTCCCGAATCGCTCTAAGCAGCGAAAATATTTTCGAAAAGCGAGGAAAATTTTCGCCCGCCCAAAAGCGTTCTCCATCCACCACGATTTACCATGCAATTCACCACAACTTCACCACGATTTACCATCAGAAAACACCACGAAAATGCCAAAACCCCCTGCAAAAACGGCATTTCACCATAAAGACATTTTTTCTAATTCACAACCGCAAAATCCCTCCGTTTAGACTTGACCCATGCGGCTCCTCCTCTTCGTCCTGTTCCTCTGCACCGCTGTAGCGATGGCACAAAACCCTTCAGCAACCCCACCTGTAAACCCCTCTGAAAACAACGATCAGAGCTACACGCTCAGGACCCAGTCGAACATCGTGCTGGTGCCGACCACCGTACAAACCAAGCACGGCGAGATCATCTACGCCCTCAAGCCGGACCAGTTCGTGGTCGAGGACAACGGCGTTCCGCAAGCCATCCACCTCGACGAAGACACTGATTCCCTTGGCCTTTCGCTCGTCGTCGTAGTGCAATGCAGCCGCTCCGCCGGCTACGAATTCCCCAAGCTGAACGGCCTCGGAACCATGATCGACGGCATCGCCGGCGACGCGCCGCGCGAGGTCGCAATCGTCACCTACGGCTCCGCGCCGCTGCTGCTGGGCAAGTTCTCAAACAGCGTCGACGCGATGGCTCACGCACTCGCGCAACTCGAGCCCTGCGACGATCCCGAGGCCTCAACCCTCGATGCCGTAGCGTATGCGACGAGGCTGCTGGAGGCGCGAAAGAACCACTATCGCCACGCGATTCTGCTGGTCAGCGAAACTCGCGACCACGGCAGCACGGCCAAGCCCGCCGAGGTCATCGCAGCACTGGGCCGCACGAACACAGTGGTTGATTCCGTCGCGTTTGGACCAGGAAAGACGGAGGTTCTGAACGATCTGAAGTATGGAGGCGGAAGCGGACCGATCGGGCTACTCGTGATGGCAGTGAACGCTCTGAAGAAGAACGCGGCGCACGAACTAGCTGCACTTTCGGGTGGCGAGTACATCAACTTCACGACACAGAAGGGCTTCGATGAAGGGCTGCATCAGCTCTCCAATCACGTTCACAACTACTATCTGCTCAGCTTTCAACCGCATGGCGCGAATGGTGAGCCTGCGTCGGGGATGCATACGATCCGGGTCAAGATTCCGGACTATCCGGATGCGCGGATTCGCTTCCGCGAGAGCTATTTTGCAGGGGAGCTTGATTCCGCCGTGGCGAATACAAATTAAAACGTAGTGACAAAGGATAGCCCCGCATGCCGCGGGGCCTATCCTTTTCAATTCAGCAGCCTGATCGAAATTCAGAATCGATTGGGGCTAGTGGTCATGGTCGTGGTGATCGTCATGCCCATGGTCGTGATGATCGTCGTGATGATCGCGGTGGTCCTCGTGGTCCCAGTGCCCTTCGTGAACCTGCCAACCTTGCTGGTAATGGTCGTAGTGGGGGTGGGTCCAGTATGCGCCGGGATAGGGTGGCCGTTGCCAGGCGCCGGGAACCCAGACGTAGCGGCCGCCGCGCGGGCCCCAGTAGCCGTCGGTCCAGATGAAACCTTCTGCGGGCATGGGCGGCCTGACCTCATAGCGGATCGCCGGCGGCGGTGGGCCGATATAGATCTGGATCTGGCTGAATGCCGGAAGCGTTAGGGCCGATGCAGCGACGATACTGTAGAACCATTTTGCGTTCAATGAGGTCTCCGTTTGTACACATGTTAAGTTTGATGCAAACCATTGCGGGGCAACAGCACACCTTAGTTGTACGGCTGTGTACTGCCGGGTATCAGGGGGCTTTGGCGGCGGCTTTGGCGGCAAGAAGTTTTCTGCGGTCGGCGATGAGGCGTTTTTGCTGGGTCGGGGACATGGCGAGGACGGAGCGGGTTCGGGGCGGAAGCTTGTTGAGGGTGAGGACGTGCGCGGCGTTGAGTTCCTGCTCCCATTCGGGGGTGCGGAAGATGTTCCAGCGTTCGACGGCGACCCAGTAGATGCGGGCCATGTAAGGGGCGGGAATCACACCTTCGATTTCGAGGAGTTCGGAGTAACGTTGGGGGCCGGCAGCGTAGGAGATAACCGGCCTTGGTTTGTTTCGCTCATCTCCTTCGTCACTATCCAGGTTGACGAGGGCGAACATCTTGCCGCCGATGGCCTTGTCGCCGACCCAAAAGACAAGGTTGGCACCCCACTGCATTGTCTCGACGGCATGCGGGAGGGCCAGGATATAGGCTCGAATGCGTTCAGCGTCTATGCTGGTCCTCCTCTGGTGGGGCACCCCCCCCCGGGTATCTCGGCAGCAACTCCTTGCTTATCATGCAGATAGCCGCAAGGTGTTTCGCTAAAATCGTGCATTGAAATGAGTTAGCCGCAAAATCGTGCAAACAAAGGAGATGGAGCTGGCTGGAGCATTTTCCCTCTAGCGTCTGCTCAATTTTCCCTCTATTTCTATTGTAGCGAAATGGACCTAACTTAAATGCCCACTGTATTGGGCTTGTTTTGAATGAGTTAGGTGGTTTTGGGGCTTGACATGCGATTTTGCTGAGGTTTTTGAGGAATTAAAAAAACTGGCTGGCCCTCGATGTGGCCTGGAGCTTGGCCTGATACCTCCACTAGGCGTGTGTTGCGGGTTGGCATCATGGTTTTTGAACCCTTGGGTTGATGGTGCTGTGATGGTGGAATCGGGCGCCGTTTTCAGCGGCGTCGTAAACGGATGGGGCCTTTTGCAGTCGCGGGGTCGACGGGGCGGTTGTGCTGAGTCATGACAATCAGGCCCTGGGCTACGAGGCGGCGAGCAGCGGAGCGGGGGGGTTCCATGAGGGCATCCCAGTCGCGACGGGCGGCGTGGGATTTGTTGCGGGGGTCGCCCGCGACGAGTTTGGCGGCTTCGGAGGGGCAGATGGTTTTGCTTCTGTCGCCGTGTGCTTCTCGCTCGGCGAGGAGCTGGAGGATGGCGGCTTCAAGGGCGGCGTCTTTTTCCCCGGCATGGTGGCCGCTGCAGGCTTCGGAGCAGAATTTGAGGATGTCCCAGTCGCGGGCGTTTTGTTCGGTCCAGTGGAAGGGGCGCTTGCAGGTCTTGCAGAGTTTTTCTTTGTGTGGGGTGGGGCGGTCGGGTTTGGGTTTTCGGTCGGGCATGGGGGCTAATGGAGATTTTGATGCATCGTGCCCGAGGCTGTTCTTGTAGTTCAAGTGCGGATCGCGCTTCCGCGATTGCCCGCTCACGCGATAAGGCCGCATGAATGGGGCACTCGGCAGTGCGGATGACGTCTACGGCGCCTGAGCGGATTGGTGCGGGAGAGAAGAACCCCACGTTAGCGACGATGAGACTGTCGGGAACATCGGGCACCCGCTTAGAGGGGTGCCTTTGCAGGTTCGCCCGCTCCCTGTTCGAGCTGCCTCTGGTATTCGGCCGAATCAAAGTGGCCGCGGGATTCGGTGATGAGGTCATCAGAGTTGATGCGCCATTGTTCGAAGCCGCTGATGCGGACGTGCTTGCCGGTGCCGCCTAGGCCGGTGTTTGTGCCGTGCAGCGTCCAGTGATAGACGGCTTGTTCGCCGTCGATGGTGAGGTCGTTCATGACAACTTTCATGTCGGGAAAGCTGGTCATGAATTCCTGGGCGGCTTCTGTGATGGCGGCACGGCCGACGGCTGGAAGACCATTGTTGATGGTGAGCGATCCATCGGGCGAGTAAAAAGCTGCGACGCTTGCGGCGTTCTGGCTGCACCATGCTGCGGTATAGCCTTCGGCGAGTTTTCTTAGCTGATCTGTCATGTTTGGCTTGAATCGTGAGTATGGAATGACGGTACGTTAATTCTTCTCTCTTGTGGCGCGGAGGATTTTGTCTATGCAAGCTACGACGCGATCGACGTCCTGGGTTGAGGTCTGCCAGTTGCAGACACTGACTCGCATGGCGCGACGGCCTTTCCATGTTGTTCCAGTAAAGAAGGCTTCGCCGGAGGCCAGGATCTCTGCCATGATGCGGTCGGTGAAGGCGTCGTTTTCGGTGGGGGCGACATCTTTGCCTACCTGGTGGAAATGGACGAGGCCTTGATTGATTTGCGGCTCCCAGACGACGTCGGCTCCTTCGAGAGAACCGATTCTGGTTACGAGAGCGCGGGCGTGGTCGCAGGTGCGTTCGATGAGGTCGGCTATGCCTTGTCTGCCTAATTGCCTGAGGGCGGCGTAGGTGGCGAAGCCTCTCGCGCGGCGAGACCACTCGGGGTTCCAGTCCATCTGGTCGCGTGCGTCTGAAGCATGAGTAAGGTAGGAGGCGCGGTGGGAGAGAGCGGCACGATGGGGTGCGGGATCGGCTACGAAGGCGTATCCGCAATCGAAGGGGACGTTGAGCCATTTGTGGCCGTCGGTGGTCCAGGAGTCGGCGGCTTCGGCTCCGTTGAGGAGGTGTCGAAGGCGCGGGGTGGCGGCGCACCAGAGGCCGAAGGCTCCGTCGACGTGGACCCAGGCGCCGTGCCGTTTTGCGATGGGAATTAATTTTGCGAAGTTGTCGAAGGCGCCGATGTTGAGGTCGCCGGCTTGCAGGACGAGGATGGTTGGTTGATCAGGGGAGGTTTCCAGGGCTTCGATGAGGGCGTCTTCGCGGAGGCGGCCTTCCGCGTCAGCTGGGAGAGCAATGATGTGGTTTTGGCCGAGTCCGATGATGCGGACGGCTCTTATGGTTGAGCCGTGAAGCTCGGTGCTAGTGAGGATGCGGATGAGTGGGGAGCCCGCTAGTCCTTGTTTCTCCACGTCCCATTGGCGGCGGGCGAGGAGAGCGTGGCGCGCGGCGAGGAGGCAGGTGACGTGGGCGATCTGGCATCCGGTGACGAGCGCGAAGCTTGCGGTTGAAGGGAGGTGGAGCAGGTCTTTGAGCCAGGCGCCGACAACTTCTTCGACGATGGCGGCGGCGGGGGAGGTGGCGTACAGGGAGGCGTTCTGGTCCCAGGCGGAGGTGAGCCAGTCGGCGGCGAGAGCTGCGGGGAGCGAACCGCCGATGACCCAGCCGAAGAAACGCGGGCCGGCGGAGTCGATGATGCCGCCTTCGACAGCTTTGACGAGGTCGTCGATGATTTCGGTGGCGTCTTGTCCGGAGTCACTGAGGGGAAGCGAGAGGTTTTTTCTGAGGGCGGCGAGGTCTGCCGTTGCGGCTACAGAGGTGTTGGAGACGGGCGTGAGGTGATCGATGGCGTGGTGGAGGGCGGCGGCGAGCGGTTCTTGAAAGGGCCGAGACTTTTGACTCATGGGAAGAGGATAGTGATTGTGAGTGGGGAAAGCACTCCGGTTGTCCATTTGAGGGGAATTATTCGTCGGCCGCTGAGGAGATTAATTGCCGGGTTTACTCTAAGCTGCCTGCGAGCCTGCGTAGTCGCAGATGAGGATGGTCAGGTCGTCGTTCTGGGACCTGCTCCAGGTTTGCAGCGAGGAGATGATGTGATCGGCGGCGGCTTCGGGGTTGAGGCGCGCGCCGTCTTTGAGCAGGGCGGAGAGACGATGCGGACCGAACTCTTCTCCGGTTGCGTTGGCAGCCTCGAGGAGGCCATCGGTGTAGAGGACGAGGCGGTCGCCGGGTTGGAGCGGGTATTCGACGGTGGAGTAGGTGGCGAAGGAGAAGGCCGCGAGCATGAGTCCGTTTTCGGCCAGCTCGACGACGTTTCCGGCGCGCAACAATAGCATGGGCGGATGCGCTGCGGCGGAGTAGCGGAGAGTGGATGAGGCAGCGTCGAGATAGACGTAGGCGGCTGTGACGAACTGTTCCTGGGTGTTGCCGTGGAGGACCATGTTCATTCCGGATAGGAGGGTTGCGGGATCGGCGGCGTTGGCGCGCTGCGAGGTGGCTGCGAGTTTGACCATGGAGGCGATGAGTGCGGCGGGAACACCGTGGCCGGAGACGTCGGCGATGAGTAGGCCGGCTTGTTGCGGATCGGTGAGGAGGAAGTCGTAGAAGTCTCCGGCTACGGAGGTCATGGGAACGTAGCGGGCCGCGACGGTGAAGTGGTCGGAATCAGGATAGGCTCGCGGGAGAATCGAAGTCTGGATGCGGCGGGCGATTTCGAGTTCTTTTTGAATTTCGTTGAACTGGTGGTCGCGATCAAGACTGCGTTTCGCGGCTACGTAGCCGAGGGTTCCGAGGAAGAAGGCGAAGCCAATCGGTTCTTTGAAGGGATGGCGTCCGAGGGCGCCGTAGATGTTGTCGTAGAGGGCGAAGGCAATGAAGACAGCGATGCCCAGGCGAATGATGATGAAGTCGCGATCAGAGTTCTTTCGAGTGAAGGACTGGACCGCTAATGCGATGAGGCTAATGATGACAATAAAGTTGTTGATCAGATCGAAGGCGTCTTTGGGGCCGACCAATAACGTTAAAACGAAGAGAGAGAGGAATGGAATCATGAGGGCAATGGCGATTTTTCGGCCGTGGCGGCCGAGAAATCCCGCGGCTTCGAAATAGAAGAAGGCAGGGATCGGAACGACGTAGTTGATTGCGATTCGGAGGTTGCGGAAGAAGCCGGTCGGTGGCACGAGAAGGGAGAAGAAATCGATCTGGAGCCATAAGCGCAGACCGTAGAGGATGGCGAAGAGCGCCAGCCAGAAGAGCATGGCATCGAATTTGCGGCGCAAGAAGGAGAACGCTGCGGACATGAGGCCCAGAGTGGTGAAGGCAGCGCCGAGGAAGAGGTACAGCTCGTCGTGACGGAAGGTCTGTAGGACCTGGCCGGCTGTCATCTGCGGGTCGGGCGGATACATACGAGCGAATATACAGGGGTGGAGGTCAGGAGCTCGATTCTCGCGTCTGGATCGCTTGTCGAGATGATGGTGTTTCCTTCGACCTTGCGTTGGGGAGGCGCAGTCTGGGCGTGGGTTTGGGTGAGGCTTCCACTTAAGAGAAGGGCGATGGTGATGTATTTCAGCATGCTGGATCTCCCGTTGGAGCGACGCATTTTTTATGCGTGCAGTTGCTTCATAAGCGGGAAGATGGGTTTTGGTCTTTATACTTGAGGGATATGCCAGTTTCTTCGTCTGAAAATATGACTCGATTTCCATCGCTGGAAGACCAGCTTGATTTGATTACCAAAGGTGCTGCAGAGATTGTTCCGCTGGAGGCCCTGAAGGAGCGCATCATGAAGTCGATTGCGGCGGGGAAGCCGATGCGGATCAAGGCAGGGTTCGATCCTACAGCTCCGGATCTGCACCTGGGGCATACGGTGCTGCTACGGAAGCTGAAGCACTTTCAGGACCTTGGGCATACGGTGATTTTTTTGATTGGGGATTCGACGGCGCTAATCGGTGATCCTACGGGAAGGAATGTGACGCGGAAGCCGCTGACTCGGGAAGAGATTTCGGCGAATGCGGAGACTTATAAAGAGCAGGTGTTTCAGATTCTGGACCGGGAGAAGACGGAGGTTCGGTACAACTCGGAGTGGCTGGATAAGCTGGGCTACTACGACATGGTGAAGCTGATGGCGCAGTTCACGGTGTCGCAGATGCTGGAGCGCGAGGACTTTCATAAACGCTTCAACGAAGAGCAGCCGATTGCGCTGCATGAGCTGATCTATCCGATTGCGCAGGGATATGACTCGGTAGCGTTGGAGTGCGATGTAGAGCTTGGTGGGACGGATCAGAAGTTCAATTTGATGCGGGGGCGCGATCTGCAGAAGCACTATGGGCAGCCGCAGCAGATTGTGCTGATGATGCCGATTATCGAGGGGCTGGATGGCGTGCAGAAGATGTCGAAGTCGCTGGGTAATGCGATTGGTGTGCATGAGCCGGCGGGGGAGATGTATGGGAAGCTGATGTCGATCTCGGATGAGCTGATGTGGCGGTACTGGACGCTGCTGACGGATCTGCGCGCGTCGGAGATTCGCGCGATGCGAGCAGCAGGTGCGTGAGGGCTCGCTGCATCCGATGCAGGCGAAGAAGAATCTGGCGTGGACGATTACGAAGGGGTTTCACTCGCAGGCAGAGGCGGATGCTGCGGCGGAGGGCTGGGCGAAGATGTTTCAGCAGCGCGGGGTGAGCGAGGATGTGCCGGTGGTGAAGGTTGTCTAAAGACGAAAGCTTGTTGGCAATGAAGTCGCCGGACGGTGGGATGCTTGTTCCGACGACAGATCGGAATTGGGTACGGAGATTCGGCGTGCCAAAGCTGCTCGTGCTGGCGGGATTGGCGAGTTCGGCCGGAGAGGCGATCGCGCAAGCTCGCGGAAAATGCAGTAAGTGTGAACGGAGAGAAATTGCGAGGCAGGAAAGTCGGTGAAGTCGGTCGATGAGAGAAATTCCTTGGGGAATCGCCGGTGCTGCGATTGGGAAAGAAAGAGTGTTCGGGTGGAGTGGTTATAAATAAAGGACAAAAGCAGTTTGTGGATGCAGCAGCACACAAACCTTACTGAAGAATTTGCGTCTTAGAGGATGTGGTTCTATGACGATTTTGAAGTCTTATTTGGTGCTGATGTTGTCTCTGCTGGTGGGGCAGTACACGTTGCACGCGCAGGATGCAAAACCGGCCAAGGAGATCGTTGATACGGCGCGGAAGGCTGAACTGGCTGCAGACAAGACCGATCACACGCGGTGGCGCTATCGCGATGCGAAAAAAGACGGGACCGACACGGTCGCGATTGTGGTCGAGACCGATTACGGTTCGGTGAGACGCGTGATCATGAGAAATGGGCAGCCGTTGAGCGAGGCCGAGGCCAGAGCTGAAGATGAGCGAGTGCAACGGTTCATCCACGATCCGGAGAAGCTGGCGAAACAGAAGCGTGACGGCGCGCAGGACGGGAAGAACGCCGAAGAGTTGTTGAATATGCTGCCGGAAGCGTTTACCTGGAAGATCGCGAGTGAAGACGCGCAGAGGTACACGTTGCATTTCGAGCCGAATCCAAATTTCAATCCGCCGAACATGCAGGGCCGGGTGTTGGGAACGATGGCTGGGACGCTGGTGGTTAATAAAGCGCAGCACAGAATTGAGACCATCAGCGGGAAGTTGACGCAGGACGTGACGATTGGGTGGGGGCTGCTTGGGCGTTTGCACGAAGGTGGAACGTTCCGGGTAGAACGCCGGGAGGTGGCTCCGGGATTGTGGCAGATTGTCGAGACCCATGTGCACATTGAGGGAAAGGCGCTGTTCTTCAAGACGATTGGAGAGCAGCAGGATGAGGTGCAGACGGAGTTTACGCAGGTGCCGGCGGGAACGACGCTGGAACAGGCGGCGGAGATGACGAAACCTACGAATGGGGTAGGGAATGGGGCGCAGAAGTGAAGGGCGTCCTGCCGGACGGGCCCGCTGCGCTCTGTCACCCCGCAAACGAAGACCTGTTTGCGGGGACCCCGATTCGCGCGGCCACTTCGTGGCGTGTATACCCTGTCTGGCGACGACGTGAGATTGCGATCCTCCCGTTGGTCGGGATTTAGGATTACACGATGCAGTTCGCTGTATGCTCGGAGATGATGGCACGGACTCCCTATCCACAGACTGATCGTGAGTTGATGCGGTTGATTGAGCGCTCGCCTGGGCATCGCGCGGGGTATAAGCAACTGATACGCGAGCTTGGCCTCGGTGGCGGACGCGAGCGGCGATTGCTGCTGGAGCAGCTTGCGCGGATTACGGCGCGCGGGGAGCTGGTGAAGACGGAGAGCGAGCAGTGGAGTCTGCCTGCGGCTACTCCCGAGAAGACGAAGCGGGTGAAGCGTGACGGCTTTGAGGCGCCGGTGGAGCATCGGGCTACGCGAGACAGGCTGGTGGCGGGACGGCTGGATCTGCATCGGGATGGATATGGGTTTGTGCGGCCGAATGGAAGTGTGGATCGGGGAGATGATCTTTTTATTCCGCCGAATGAGTTGAACGGGGCCATGCAGGGGGATGAGGTTCTTGTTGATGAGGCGCCGCCCGGGAGGGATGGGCGGCGGTCGGGGCGGATTGCGCGGGTGTTGAATCGACGGAATCCTACGGTGGTAGGGATCTTTCATTATGCAAGGGCGCATCGTGGAAGCGGATGGGACGATACGTCAATGATTCGCGGCAACTACGTTACCCCGCTGGATGAGCGGATGGCGGGCTCGCCGGGTGGCGGAGCGATTCTGATTCCTGAGGGCGCGGAGATTCCAGCGACGCCGATGGAGACGCCGCATCGCGTGTTTGGGGAAGAGGCGCGAGCCTCGCAGGGGCATTGGTCGGAGGAACTTGATCCGCATCGGCCGCTGGAAGGGCTGGCGGTTGATGTGGAGATCACGGATTTCCCGACGGTGGGAAGGCCGGCTCGTGGACGCGTGATCGAGGTGCTTGGGCCGCCTGATGCGTTTGGAGTGGATGTCGAGATTATTATTCGCAAGCATCATCTGCCGCATGTGTTTCCGGCGAATGTGCTGGCGGAGGCTGCGGCGAGCGCGGCGCAGACGGTGGAGACTGCTGGATGCGGCGGAGCTGGGTCGGCGACGGGATTTTCGTGGGTTGAATATTGTCACGATCGATGGGGAGACGGCGCGGGATTTTGACGATGCTGTGCTTGTGCGGACGCTCAGGAATGGGAATTGGGAACTGCAGGTTCATATTGCGGATGTGAGCCACTATGTGAGGCCGGGGACCGCGCTGGATCTTGAAGCGAGGTTGAGAGGGACTTCGGTTTACTTTCCGGATCGTGCGATTCCGATGCTGCCGCCACAACTTTCGAGCGGGATGTGCAGCCTAAGGCCGGATGAGGATCGGCTGGTGTTGAGCTGCGTGATGGAGATCGATGGGCGTGGCGAGGTACTGGGGTACGAGGTTTGCGAGGGGATCATCCGTAGTGCCAAGCGGATGACCTATACGCAGGTTCAGGGTGTGCTGGATGGGAATCCGGAGACGCGGGCAGAGTTCGCCGACCTGGTGCCGGAGTTTGAACGGATGTATGAGCTTGCGCTGAAGCTGAATGCGAAGCGGCATCGGCGTGGGTCGATTGATTTTGATCTGCCGGAGCCGGTGATTCAGTTCGATCCGGATGGGAACATGGAGGCGATTGTCCGGTCGCAGCGGGGATGGTCGCACCGGCTGATTGAGGAGTTCATGCTGTCGGCGAATGAGTGCGTGGCGACGTGGATTGAAAGGCAGAATGTGCCGAGCGTGTATCGGATTCATGAGATTCCTGATCCGAAGCGGATTATTGATTTTGAGGAGACGGCGAGTCAGTTCGGTTATTCGCTGGGGTTCAACAGCCTGCCGGTGAAGCGGATTCAAACGAAGGGCGATCGGCGGGGGGCGCGCGGGCGGGATCACCAGGCGAAAACACATGAGGTGGCTGAGTCGATTCCGGTGACTCCGCAGATGTACCAGAGATTGACAGCGAAGATTGCGGGGAAGCCGGAGGAGCGGATTCTTTCGTACCTGATGCTGCGGTCGTTGAAGCAGGCTCGGTACAGCGAGAAGAATGTTGGGCACTTTGCGCTGGCGAGCCCGAGTTATACGCACTTCACTTCTCCGATTCGACGGTACCCGGATTTAATTGTGCATCGGCTACTGCGAGAGCTGATTCAGTCGGGCGCGAATACTGAAGGTGATGCGATTTTGTCGGATGTTCATCAACCTTGGCAGGAGAAGCCTGAGGCGAAGGGACGTTCGGAGAGGCTGGAAAGGCCGATGTTGGAAGGGCCGATTCCGGAGGCGGAGCTGAACGCGATCGCTGCGGAGTCGAGCCAGACGGAGCGAAGGGCAGATGATGCTGAACGTGAACTGATTGAGTGGAAGAAGATCAAGTTCATGCAGGACCGGGTTGGCGAAGACTTCAACGCCATCATTCTCTCCTGCACGAAGTATGGGTTCTTCGTTGAGTTGGATGATCTGTTTATTGAGGGACTCGTGCCGCTGGCGACGCTGCAGGATGATCGCTATATGTTCCGCGATACGGATCGGCAGATCGTTGGGACACAGACTGGGCGGGTGTACAAGATGGGGCAGCGGGTGCATGTGTTGCTAGATCGCATCGATCGGCAGCAGCGTCGGTTGCAGTTTGCGTTGCTGCCGTCGCCGGAGGAGTTGGCGAGTGCTACGCGTTCGCTGAGGCGATCGAAGACGGCTGCGAGTGCGAGTGGCGAACGACCGCATTCGAGTCCCAAACAGTCGGGCAAGAAGGGAAAGACGAAGTCCAAAGCGCGGGAACGGAATAAGAAGTCGAAGGGGAAGCGGCGTTAGATTGCCGTGGCACCAGCGAACAGGCCGGTCAGCAAGAGGACAAAGGCCATGATCAAGAGCACAACCCTGATTTGATGCAACTGGTCCCAGCGACAACGGTCCTGTAGCCAACAGTCATATGGGTGTTCGGGATCCATTCTTGCAATTCGATTGTTGATGGGAACAAGCATCGCAATGGTGAATACGATTGTGGCTCCCCAGAGAACGGCGGCTAACAAGATGAACAGGCCTGGGCCGGGTGATATAGGACGATGCTCGAAGACCGCGCCAAGGATTAGCATGAGAGCCAAGCCATACCAAAATGGCATTGCCTTGCCGAGCACGCCCGCGAGCAGGGTGGCTGTTGGCGCGTGGGTGCTGGGACTTAGCTTGCGCAACTGGGGGTGGACGAAGGCAGCGACAGCGAACTCGTTGCCTGCCATGAGTCCTGTGACGGTCGCGGTCGCGATATCGTAGGCAACGGTCATGGGGATTGGATGCGACTTAATGCGGGGTTAGATGCAGCGCAATTGTTCGGGGCGTCGTAAAATGAAAGTTCCAAAGGAGTTTAACGAGAATGGCACACATGGTTTTCGACACGAGATTCAAGGCTGAGATGGAAGGGCTAGATGAACCGCCATTCGATTCCGACTTTGGGCAGAAGATTTATAAGAATGTTTCGAAGAAGTCGTGGGGGGAATGGGTGGAACGGCAGAAGATGCTATTGAACGAATATCGTCTGCAGCCGTGGACTCGGGAGGCGCAGGAGTTTCTGGTCGAGCAGATGAACGAGTTTTTCTTTGGTGAAGGTGGATCGTTGCCGAAGGAGTATGTTGCGCCCAGCCACTAGGGATTGGGCCTGAAAGCGGGTGGGTCGTGTACACTTAGAACTGCAATATACCCCGCCGTTGCCCGCCTGGGTAACGCGCAAACCGATAGTCGGGACGTGGCTCAGCCTGGTAGAGCGCACCCTTGGGGTGGGTGAGGTCGCTAGTTCGAATCTAGTCGTCCCGACCATTTACTTCCAATCAGTTAGCATCCGGAAAAAGGTCCAATAGGCAACGGCGAAGGTCCAAAAGGGTCCAATCGCTTCTTCCGTCCATCATGCTGCCGATTTGTCATCTTTATCGACGAACAACGCGGCGATGGCATCCTGAGCGTTGCGCTTGTCTGCCGTTACTGCCTTGGCATACGTGCCCAGCGTCATCAGTGGTGAGGAGTGCCGCATAAGTTCCTGCGTTGTCTTCACCGATGCGCCAGAGGATTGCAGCAGTGTGGCTAGAGTTCTGCGGAAGCTATGCCAACCGATTTTCTTGGTGATCCCGGCTCGCTCAGCTGCCGGAAGGACATGCCGTTTGAGCACGGCATCTGGCCAGTAGGGCTTCATTCCGAGAGCTTGAGGGCTCGCGAATACCCAATCCTGAGGATCAGGATAGCTGGCTTGCTTGCGCCAGTTCTCTAGAGTAGACGCTAGCGCCGGAGACATTGGTATGGGCCGTCGTGATGCCAATGTCTTCGGGGGCCCTTCGACCTGGTCGACAATCGACCGCGCTACCCGCATCTCTGCTTGTTCGAAGTCGACGTCCTCCCATCTGAGGCCGAACAGCTCCCCTCGACGTAAACCAGTGACGGACACAAGCAGTATCAGCGTGTAGAACGGATCCCGCAGTTCATTCAGAAGTGCAGCTATCTCTACTGGAGCGAGAGCTACTTCCTCCTGTAAGGGCAGAGCACTCTGCCGAACCAATCTGATGGGATTGGTTGTCGCCCATCCGTACCGCATGGCGTGTTGAAACAGCACGCTCAACACTCCTTTCGTCTTGGCCTTGGTGCCCGGAGCTACCTTCATTCCGTTCAGCCAGGTTTCGACCGCGATGGGCTTCACATCCTTGAGGAGGTATGTTCCCCATCTGGGGGATATGACTTTGGTCAACTGGTGCTTATGGACATCCTTCGTCCGCCTGGTCTTAATGTTGGCATCGGTAAGCTCAGTCTGCCGGTAGTGCTGGATCAGTTGATCCACCGTTAGGGGGTCAGAGCTAACCGACAGCGCGTCGGCGTTGACATCCAGTCGAAGCCCTTCGACTGCTCGTAATGCCGCGGCTCTCGAAGGGAACTCTGACTTCGGTCCGACGATCTGTTTGCGCCGTGTGGGCTGTCCGTTCGGACCGGTTCCGCTGCGGCGGACGAGTTCGGGAGGGTAGTAGTCAACGCCGCGGCGGCAGCGCTATGTAAGAATTGCCTTCGATCCATGTCCGCTTTTCTCCTGAGTGATCGTGGTTGTTGCGGCTAGAGCAATGGCCGGTCTGTCCCCCTAGTCTTGACGAGCGCGTTTCAGAGGCACTTTGAACTTCATCGAACCACCTCAACCCTGGGTAAGCCAAGCGAAGCGGCAGAGAGACTCAAATCCATTCCATCGCCACGTTTCGCCACATTCGGCAATGTCACCGGCAGCTTCCCATGGATTGGTATCTCTCCAAAAAGCGCGCGCACCATGGCAGTTTCCGAAGTGGAAACGGAACTGAAAGCACAGGCATAGCTCTGGATATTCGGGTAGCTCAGAATAAGGTATGGACTGCCCATCGCAAGAACAACCGTGCGGTCTCCTGCCCGGTCCAGAAGCCTCTGCAGAATGGTTCCGGCTGTTTCCTTCGCAGCCGACATTGTATCCAGGCTCGTCTGCGCGCCAACCTGCCCCGGTTGCGGAACACTGTAAATTGCCGCGATCACCCGTTCAAACCTCGGAAGCACCGCGGCAATTCCATCGGCTGCAAACGGCGCACTGCGTCGATCTACATACGCCACCGTCGCTCCCGGCAACCGCGCGCGAATCTGCAGTTCCAGCATGCGCCCATCGTCGCCGTGCGGATCGCTCACAAACAAAACTACTAGGGTCGATTTTCCGTCGTCACGGTTCATCGGCAGCAGACGATTGTCATCGCGCACCAGCGTAATCGCATGCTCCGCCACCTCCTGGGCGAGCGCATAGCTTGATGGCTGGCCGAAGTGTTGTTGCACCTGGTCGAGATCGACCACCTGTCCCTTGCGCGAATCCAATCCCACCTTCGCCTTCACCAGCAGGAGACGCCGTACGCTTGCGTCAATCTGGCCCCGTGGAATCTCTCCCGACTTTACCGCCTGTAGCACGAGCCATCCAGGTCTGATGGAAGCTCGAGGAAGTCCTGGCCGGCCTTCACAGCATCTACCGCCGCACGTCCTGCCGGATTCCCACTGCCTGGCGGATAGAGTTTCGTTAGACCCTGCATCTCCATCGCGTCGGAGACAATTACACCTCGGAAACCCATTTGTTCGCGAAGCAGGCCAGTTACTACCTTCCGCGACGTAGTCGCAATCTTTCCCGGGTCAGGCTCAATCGCCGGAAACGCTACGTGCGCAATCATCACTGCGTCGGTCCCAGCGGCGATGCCTTTCCGGAACGGCGGCAGT
Organism: uncultured Acidobacteriaceae bacterium; assembly: GCA_963838555.1. Lineage (GTDB taxonomy): Bacteria > Acidobacteriota > Terriglobia > Terriglobales > Acidobacteriaceae > Edaphobacter. Next base: position 235,110 of record CAWIRK010000002.1, read on the forward strand.
TCCACTTCATTCAATCGCTCCATCGGTGCGTTCACCCTGGAAAGTTGCAGATGCGAATCGGTATCGGTGTCACCGTGTCCCGGAAAATGCTTTAGCGCTGTCAGCATTCCGCCAGCATGGGATCCGTTGATGTACGCACTCACCATCGCCGAGACTTCCACGGGATCCTCGCCGAACGAGCGCGTGTTGATGATCGGATTCTTCGGGTTGATCTGCACATCAGCAATCGGGAAGAAGTTCCACGCGATGCCAAGGGAACGCGATTCCTCCGCAACGATCTTCCCCCACTGCTCGACATAGGCAGGGTTGTGGGTTGCTCCAAAAGCCATCGGATGAGGGAAATACTCTACCGCACTCAACCGCATGGAAGGGCCGCGCTCAAAGTCGACAGAGAAAATTAGCGGCACTTTTCCGTGTGTTTCCTGCTGCAGTCGCCTGACAGTCATCGCCGCTTCATACGGCTCTGTGCGTACCAGCAAAGGGCCGTCGGTGTTCACCGTCAGATGGACTGCACCCAGGTGATATTTGCGAATGTCAACGATGAGCTTCTCGAAGCCCGGATCATTGGCGTTGTAATAGCGCATGATGCCGCGAACCTCGATCATCTGGCCGATCTTTTCTTCGAGAGTAAGGTGTCGTAGCGTGCGGTCGACCCAGCGTTCCTGGACCTTGGTCGCCGCCGCAATTGGATCGGGCTTCTGCGGCTCCACCCCCCTCCGTTGTGCAAACAGCGGAGACATACTCAGAACGGCTGCCAAACCAGCACAATGAAAACCTCTGCACCTGAGACGAGACATACCAACGACTCTAGCGCAGCATATGGAGCCTGTATAGCTTTCCCGGTCACACGAACAAGGGCAAAGCAGACCGCCGAAGAGGAGTCGGCTTCTGAATGGGATATCAACCATGATCAATGAAAATCATGCGAACGCAGTTCCATCGTGCTATCGACCAGCGCGGAGAGTCGCGTCGCCTTCACATTGCCGACATCCATGTAGTCATCTGTCAAGTGAAGGCACGGGTGTCCCGGGCGCGCTCGGGAGAGCGTGCAAATCAACAGTTTCAGGATGTTCTACGCGCAACAGTGTGCCTCTCGGCATCGGTTCCTGCGCTCGGCAGAACCAGACATCCATTTGCAGTCTCGGGCCTTGAAGGGCCGTCACAGAAGATTGAGTTTGTGTTCTCTGCCAGTCCCGAAACAATTCGTAGAGAGCCTCGGGAGGGTGATCTCCTTCGCTCAGTCGGCAACCTGCGGGACCTGGCAGTCTGCGCATTTTGTTCATCCTGTTGATTTCGGCAGGATTATGCTGCCGAAGTCCTGCGTTCTTCCGCAGGTACGAAGTCTCTCTGTTGCCGATCTACGGCAAGCAGATACGCCACCATCTTCCGGGCTACGGCAAGGGTCGCCCGATTGCTGTTTCCTTTCTGCCTTTCCCGGTCATAAATAACAGCTAGTTCGTGGTTCTGTCTCGGTGCCAACTTGGCGGCTTCTACCAGCGCACGCTGGATATGTTTATTGCGCTGCTTCGACAGCGGCATACGCATCGCCTTGTCGGCCGAGCTACGTTCATCTCCGCAGAGGCCGCAGTAGCTGATGGCCTGCTTGATCGAGCGGAAGCGTGAGACATCGCCAATCTCCAGAGCCCACGTCAGTGCTGTGATCGGACCCACGCCAGGAACGGTTCTGAGCCTCTTGATCCGGTCGGCCAACACCGGATCGCGCTGAAGAGAACTAACCAGAGCGTACTCGGTCTTCTGGCAGCGCTCGATCGTCTCCCGGCTGAGCTTCAACAGCGGCCGTATGCTCGGAGGAACCTCCCCGTTGGCGGAGAGCAGTTCCCGGAAGTAACTCACCTTGTGCAGCCGTTGCTTGTTGTACTCCACGCCCGTCTCCATCAGCAGTCCGGAGACACGGTTCTTCATCTGCACCATCTGCCGCACCAGCAGATGCCGGTACCTCAGCGTGCGCCTTCGATCCCACAATCCACCCGGAACGCCAGAAGAGCGCCCGTGTCGGGCTCCATGAGTCAAGGGATGTCAAGAAAAAAGTTCCCCCTCGACCGGACGCGGAGAAGATTTTCGTCTCGAGATCCAGCCCACTGCCTGTGAGCGTGCCCCTCGATTCGCTTGAGAGGCTCGTTGTGGCTTGTTTTCCATTTCCGTGGCTTTCATCTTCTGGTGACGACGACGCCAATCGAGTCTTAGGACTTGGCAAGCGGACCTGGTATTTGAATGTCAACCATGGTTCTATTAGAGGCTCGTGGCCTATCGCTATTTCTGGTTATCCGAGGAGGCATAGCGTGCATTAGTGACTCGGTGCCGAAGCACACAGGGCCGAACTCATTGACTGATACTCACCTCGAACCGAGCGTCTCGAGAACCCGACCGACCACCACCAGAGAGAATGGCCGGAGATGGAAAGGCCTCTTCATCAGAGACGCTCAAGCTTCTTGCCGACGCAATTGTGTGGCGTCGAAATTCACTCCTTTCTTCCAAATCGTTAAAGTGATGCTGGCAATCTTTCGTGCCAGGGTGAGACGCGCCATCGTCGGTCGCATCCCTTTCTCAAGAAGAGCAACATAGAAATCGTACAGGGGTCCAGGGTGAGTGCTAGCGGAGATCGCAGCCCCTTTGAAGAGATTCTTCACCTCGGGATTGTGGTTGTTACTCAGGCCGCGCACGGTCATGCGCTCCCGGTTTCGTTGCAGTTTCCCTCGGACATAGCGGTACTCGCCGCTGTCGTGGGTCTCCAGCGCGAAACCACTGTAAGCCCACAGCTGGCGCTTGGTACGGAAACGGTGGGGCGTCTGCAGCTGCGCGACCAGCAAGGCTGCGCGAATCGGACCGATCGAAGGAATCTGGCGAAGCAAATTCACGGCATTATGCTTGCGGCTCTCGGCCAGCAAATCGCGTCGCGCTTGCTGACGCACCGGCTGCAGCAGATCCAGTTGCTGATAGAACCGTTCGGCCCGGAGACGAACTCCGGGTTCTGGGATCTTGTCTAACCATTCTGCGCGATGCCGCGGTGCATAGACACTGGTACCGCGGCAGGGAATGGCCCAGCTTCGGTAGAGTGCTTTGATTCGACTCATGACTCGTGTGAGATCCGTCGTAATGGTTAGGTAGCTGCGACCTAATTCCTTTATGGTGCGCATCCCGTGTTCGCCGTGGTAAACCGGCGTGAGCTGGTTGCCACGCAGCAGCTCCGCCAGCTTTCGCGCATCGATTCGGTCACTCTTGCTGCCGTCTTTCAACAGGGCGTTCTTGCGCGGATCGCAGACCACGAGGCGGGTGACGTGAGGTTTCAGTAGGTCATGTAACCAGGCCGCAGAGGTCCCTTCTTCGAAGGTCACCGATAAACTTCCGTGCAGCCCCTGGAGGAACTCAAGGATCGTGGCCGCTTTCGTCTCCAGAATACTTTCCATGATCAACTTGCCTCGCGAATCCAAGACTGCAACCGAGATCGTTGCTTGGTGGACGTCCATGCCGACATACTTCTCTTGGCTCATAACGGCGCTCCTTTCGGTAGGTGATGATGCGAATAACCACAACCTACCGCAAAGTGGGTGCCTTTTATATTGCGTGACTCGGCTTGTTATCGCCAACTGAGAATCAAGGTTATCGATAAGCCGACTTCTGCGGTAGTCTCAGCTCTTTTCACGGTTTCTGGTTGCGCAGGAAGAACGGGATGCCTATCTCCTGTGGTCTTCGCGAATCAACGAACGTCTTTTCGATCACGCGCCGAGGAGTCTCTAAGCCCAACTGAATCCGCTGCGCTGAAGCGGCAAGGTGCGTATTCTCTTGCCAGTCGCGGCAAAGATGGCATTCCCAACTGCAGGCAGAATAGGCGGCAGAGTCGGTTCCCCAAGCCCAGTCGGTGCGTAGTCGGTCTTGCGCCAATAGACTTCGATCTTTGGTACCTGGCCCATGTTCATAAGTGGAAAGTCATAAAAATTTGACTGCTGTATCTTGCCATCCTTCAGCGTGATTTCCTGAGCCATGTGGCCCATGCCTTCCATGATTCCACCATGCGCCATGCTCTCGGCCGCGTTGGGGTTGATGATCTGGCTTCCCACATCTCCAGCGGCCCAGACCTGATGCACTGTGACCCGGTTCCGGTCGTCAACGCTGACGTCGGCGACCTCGGCGAAGTACCCCAGGTGGCAGAACCATGCGGCTATTCCCATTCCCCGGCCAGGTGCTTTCGCCCGTTTCGCCCAGCCTGACTTTTCTGCGACTAACTCCAACACGCCTTTGTATCGCTCCGGGACAAGAACCGACTGTCCCGTCGGTTCGTGATCGCCCACGGCGTCATGTTCACCTGAAGACCAGGGCATTTGCTTGTTACTTAGCAGGGCGAGTTGGAATTCGAGCGGATCGCGTCCAGCAGCACAAGCCACCTCGTCAAGGAAGGACTGTGCCACCCAGCAATAGGCGTTGTCGCCGGGCGCGCGCAACGCTCCCGTCCGCAGCATGAGGGGCTGCATGGATGTGTAAAGCGCATAGGCGGGAGGGAAGCCGGCTGGATAACTGTCCTGCCCGATTCCCCCGCCGGACGTTGCGTGCTTGCCGTCTCCAAAGGTGACGAAATGCTGGCGCCAGGCACTCATCTTTCCTTGCGCGTCAAGGCCCGCTTTCAGGCCAACCGTTCCGCCTGGACGGAAGGGGTCGTGGGCGATGTCATCTTCGCGCGACCAAAGCAACTTGACGGGCGCGTCCACGCGTTTCGCGATCCACGCGGCCTCGACCAGGTAGTCGTTCTGCAGCCGTCGGCCAAAGCTGCCTCCTGAGCGCACCAGGTGCGTCGTGATGTCGCTCTCCTGGATGCCAAGCGTCTTGGCCACCAGTGCGCAACCATCAGCCGGCAGCGTGCTGGTCGACCACATCTCCAGTTTGCCGTCTTTCCAGTGTGCAGTGGCGCCTTGAGGCTCAAGCGTGACATGGGCAATGAAGGGAAATTCGTAAGTCGCCTCGACAACCTTCGCCGACGACTTGAGCGCCGCGTCCACATCTCCGTATCGGCGCACAGTGTTCTCCGGCGGCGCCTTCAGCAACTCAGCCGCCTTGGCTGCGAATCCTTCACTGCTCTGCGTAGCTGCGGGGCCAAGGTCCCAGTTGACCTTGAGTTTCTTGCGCGCCTGCTGTGCTTGCCACCAGGTGTCGGCAACGACGGCGATGCCGGGCTCCATGCCAGGCTCCCATGGCGTATAGGCCGCGGGGGTGATGCCGCCATCGATAACCAGGACATGGCGTACGCCGGGCAGCGCTTTGATCTCATCGAGGTTAGCGCTCTTCACCTTGCCGGCAAATACGGGGGCCTTTTCAATGCCTGCGTACAACATTCCGGGCAACTGGACATCGATGCCGAAGAGCGGCTTGCCGGTAACAATCTTACGAGTGTCAACGCCCTGCTGCGAGTGGCCGATGATGCAGTAATCCTTGGGATCTTTGAGCGTCACGCTACTCAGGTCGGGCGCGGGCAGCGCAGCAGCTTTGGCGGCAAACTCCCCATAACTCGCGGAGCGCCCCGAGGCGGCGTGCATCACGCGGCCGGATTTAGTGGTGCATTCAGCCGCGGGCACGGCCCAGCTTTGCGCAGCGGCCGTCGACCAGCAACTGGCGTCCGGCTGCGCCGACGCGGCGCATCGGCTCCCAGCCCGTGCGGCGTGTTCGCGGAGCCTCCGGAAAACTGCTGGCCGTATATCTTCTCGTTCAGGTCGGCCTGCTGGACTCGGACGTCCTTCCAGTCGACATCCAGTTCCTCGGCAATCAGCATAGGCAGCATGCTCCGCATGCCCTGGCCTGACTCCGAGGCGCGAGCCATGATAGTGACCGCGCCATCCGGGGCGATGTGGATGAAGGCCTGCGGCGTCAGTTCCGGCGACTTCTCCGGACCCTGGGCTTCAGCCAGAGGGGAGCGATAAAGACCCAGGGCAAGCCCACCGCCCGCAAGGGCCGTCAACTGCAGAAACGATCTCCGGTGCATGCGCATAACTATGCCCGTCCTTTACTTTTTGCTGGGTACCGCGCCCGCTTGTGCTGCTTCATGGATCGCCTCGCGAATACGCGTATACGTTCCGCAACGGCAGAGATTCCCACTCATCGCAGCATCGATTTCTGCATCGGTAGGGTGCGGCGTATGCTGCAGCAGAGCGGCGGCCGTCATGATCTGGCCTGCCTGGCAGTAGCCGCACTGCGGCACGTCGATTGATTCCCAGGCCACCTGTACCGGGTGCAGGCCATCCGGCGAAAGCCCTTCGATGGTAGTGACCGGTTGACTGACACTGCTCACCGCCGTCTGGCAGGAGCGGACGGCCTCGCCGCCAACGATTACCGTGCAAGCCCCGCATAGCCCTATGCCACACCCGTACTTGGGACCTTTGATGTTCAATACATCGCGCAGCACCCACAGCAGGGGCATATCCGGTGACACGTCCACCGTCGCGGCCACGTTGTTGACAGTCAATTTGGTGAGCATCTGTTCCCCCCCGATCTCGTATGGCAGAGGATCCGTCAAAAACCTAAGCTTGGCCCGGATACTATAAAAGTCCGCTTCTCATTCCTCTGTCAAGAAGCGGAGGAAACAACAAGTCGGTAGAAGAGACGAAGCCCCTTTCAATGAAAACTCAAGTCCTCGTATCCCACAATTTGCTTGACTCAATCGCTATTCGACATTGGAGTCCGCGGACGCGGATCGACATAAAACTGAGGACGGGCCATTCGCTTCACTTCAACGAGCGCCAAATCACTTAGGCACTCATCGAAGACCGGATTAGCTGCTGAGTTTGCACCGTTGCTGGTTGCCGTTCGTGCCGCGTTGTCAATCGCGTGCGCCAGCGTGGGTCCAACTGTGGGTCCATTATGGGTCCAATAAGCGTTGCGTCGGGTTGTTTCCCGCTCTCTAACGTATTGATAGATTTCGCTAAGTTATTCAGATTGCGTCGTTTCTAGGATTGGGGTGGGTGAGGTCGCTAGTTCGAATCTAGTCGTCCCGACCATTTACATGCGCGTCTGTTTTGAGCAGCTTATAGCAGGACCTCGTCTTCCATTTCGAACTCCACACGAGTCTCGTTGGGGCGTTCGCTTTGAAAGCCGGTGGGTGCCTCAGCGATCGCTCAACAAGAGGTGCGGGTTAAATTACTATCGCTCGCCATAGACGCCACTGGGGCGGACCCAAAATTTTCGCTTCGACGCCGTCGTCATCTCTTGTCGTCTCCGTTAGTTAAGCAGCACACCAGCTACTTTGCACCGTGGGCCGGTTCGAGTAGGCCGTCTACGCAAATCGTTGGCTTCTTCAGCGGGTTGCATCGCGCTACGAGCCCGTCAGGCAAACCGACCGAGTAGTTCGTCCATTGCGAAAGCTGCCGACAGAGGGTAATCCGTGCTCAATATCTGCGCTCCACTTAAAGCGCAAGGTCACGCCGTGTCGTGTCATTTGTCCGAGCTTGTTCCGTACTCTCGTCTGTGCGAGTTCGCACAAGGTAGCCCTGTTTTACGAGCGCATTGATCTCTTCGAGCGATCCCTCAGTCTGTTCCAGGAATGCTGCGTCGGGGGCTCCGGGAATTGCATTAGTAAAGAGGATCCGATCCTTCGGCCTAAGGACAATTCTGGTTAAGTGGCGGTGCCGTTCTACATGACACGACACCGCGGTTGTTCAAGGTTAGCTACGGCGAATGCAGGTGGCTAGAAGATCAACTTGGCTGCAAACTGATATTGCCGTGCCGGATATGCCGAAGTGATCGAGCCGAACGTGGAGTTGCTGACGTTCCCATCCGGCGCCTGGTAGTTCACCTTGTTGAGGACGTTGAACGCCTCAGCGCGGAAGTCGAAGCTCGATGCATCGTTCCACAACGGGAAGGCCTTATGAAGGCCAAGGTCCGTCTGGAAGAAAGCGTAGGAAACGACCATGTTGCGTTGAGCGTTGCCGAAAGGGCTACCGGTAATCGGGACAGAAACGTTGGCCTTATTGAGATATCCAGTGAGGGCACTGGACGTTTTGGCGCGATTGGAGGCCGGAGCCACAGGATTCCCGCTGACATTCGGGCGATAGGTGTAGAGATCGGTCACATTAGTGCCATTTGATGTTGAATTGCTGTAGTTGAGGTTTACGGGTAAACCGCTAGTCATGTAGTTGATGGTATTGAACTGCCAGCCGCCAAGAAAGAATTTGACGATGTTTGGGGCAGTGCTACCAAAACGCCGACCTGTGCCAAAAGGAAGGTCGTAAAGGATCGACGTTGTATTGTTCAGCGGCTGATCGTAACCCGATCTGCCATAGTCGCCTCTTGGGTTCGCGAAGTTCACGCGGGAGTTATCACCATTGCTGGTCTCAAGATGCCCGGATGACTCGTCAAAAGCGCGTCCCCAGGTGAACGAGTTGAGAAAATAAACGCCGTTTCCGTAGCGTTTCTCCACCTTCAACTGGAACGAGTTGAAATTCGAGGGTCCGCCACCGTATGCAATCTCAATGTCGCCAAAGTTTTGTACCGGGCGACGTGCTGCAAGAGTACCGCCCGGGCAGTTGATCGCTAGCGCGGCGGTGCAGATTGCCGCCTGGTTGTAGTCGGCGAGGATCTGAAGATGGGTGCCCTTGTTGCCGACGTAAGCCACATCCATCACGAACCCAGCCGGAAGCTGCTGTTGAATGCCGAAGAAGTAACTCTGGATATAGCCCGTCTTGGTATGAGCGGGGATGTAGCGCGACGTGACCAATGCGGGATTGAATGCGGCGGGTGAGACGAGGCTCGCCGCGAAACCCTGCTGCGTTTGGCGGAAGCACGTCAACTGATTCTGCGTGTCGTTGGCGCACACATTTGCTGTCGTGGGTGTTGGATTGTTGATGGTCGCATTGACGACGTTCGGACCGTTATAGGTGAGGTTGTTCTCTCCACCCGCACGGTTGTATTGCGTATAGCTGATACCGTACCCGGAGCGAATAACCGTATTGGGCGTGTAGCTATAGGCAAAGCCAAACCGAGGCGCAAGATTATTGAGAGGCATATTGACAAGCGCGCGGTTATAAATCGATCCGCTTGACGCCTGGGTCAGGGTGTTATTCGCCGGATTGAAGTTGGCGAGCTTATTGTTGGCCTCATACTGCGGTGTAGCCAACTCGTAGCGCAGGCCTGCGTTGAGCGTCAGGTTCGGCCTCAGCTTGATATCGTCCTGAACATACATAAAATTCATCCGCTGACGAACGCTGGCGATGAAGAAGTTTGTCAGCGAGTAGGAATTTTGGTTTCCGAACAGGAAGTCCGCCAGATTGCGGGCCTGCGAAATCTGGGCGGATGCGTTATTACCTGGACCCGTATCCGAAGGAGTTCCTGCAGTCGTGGAATACGCGCCACCATAATTACTCTGGCCAAAGCTGGGATTGTAGTCGTTGATTTGCGTGTTGATCGCCTGGTACTCATAGCCGAGCTTGATCGAATGGATACCATGAACCATGGTGTAGTTCACCTTCGGGTTGATGACCGAAGGGTTCTGGAACTGCGGACTCGAAGGCTGGGTGCCGAACTGGAAGAACCCGGTGACAGACTGTGCATTCAAACTACGAACGATAAGCGGGTCGGTAGGCAAGCCATCGGTGATTCCAGCAGCAGCCATCAAGCCCGGGGTTCCTACACCGTAGGGGGCTTTCGCGCCCTGGTTGGTGCCAATCCCCATCCGAAAATCAATCAGAGAGGTTGGCGTGATGATGTACGTCGTGCCGAATGCAATCTGCCGATTGTAGATATGAACATTCGTGTTGGCATTGCCACCTGCTGGCCCACCAAATACCGGGGGATCAAAGATGGTCGTCTGGTGCTCGCTATAGATACCAAACACGCTGATCTTGGCATTGAAAGTGTGGTCGACACGGACGTCGCCCTTGTCGTCCTGAATCGTGCCGCGAGGAAAGTTCGTGAAATTGCTTGCGAAAGAGTTCGGCGTACCGGGCAGAGCACTGGTGTTCGTTGCCGGAAGAGCGGCAAGGACTGACTTCGCAAAGCCTGTCTGTGCTGCGGCAGGGATAACACCGTTGGCATAAACCGCGCCGGTAACAGGGTTCTGTAGCGGGATCGGGGCAGTAGTGCCATCAACGCGATGCAGAAGAAAAGTACCTGTGCGCTGTTCTGCCGTGGGAAGAGTGGCAGTGGCAAAGCTCTTGAAGATCTGGCGTAGTCCTTCATAGTCCATGAAGAAGAAGGTGTGGTCCTTCCAGATCGGGCCTCCGAAGGTCCCTCCAAATTGGTTGCGGATGAAGGTGGGCTTCACCCCGCCATTCGGTGCAAAGGGCCCAATGGCGTTCAGGTCCGTGTTGCGGATATAGTCCCATGCCCGACCATGAAACTGGTTTGTCCCTCGACGGATCGAGGCGTTGACCACCGCACCAGAGGCGCGGCCGTATTCAGCGCTGTAGTTGTCTGTCTCGATTCGGAACTCCGATACTGCATCGGGCGACGGAGGAATATTTTCGTTCGCAAATCCCTGGTTCGATGTGCCGTACGAGTTGTTGTCCAAACCGTTCAGCAGAAAGTTGTTGAATGCACTGCGCTGGCCGTTCACGTTGAACGATGCTTCGCGGTTTGTAGTCGACTGGTTCTCCAAAAATGACTTGCGCACACCGGGAGCCAGCAGCGCGAGGTCTGCATATGACCGTCCGTTTAGCGGGAGGTTCTCGATCTGCTGTGTCCCGATAACTTGCCCGCGAGAACTCGTCTCTGTCTCCAGCACTGTCGGCGCGGAGGACACTGTTACAGTTTCGCTGACGGATCCGGGTTTCATCGACAAGTCCACTCTCTGCCGAGAATCGGTGGTCAACTTGAATGGCGGGGTCTGCGCTTTTTCGAAACCTTGCGCCTCAGCAACAATGGTGTAGGTGCCGATCGGTATACTCGCAAATTCGAATCGACCCTCTGCATCCGTGACCGCCTTTTGTACGATTCCGGTCCCGGTGTTCCTCAGAGTGACGGTTGTATTTGGGATTGCAGCCTCGGAGGTGTCTCTGGCGTATCCCAGCACTGTGGCCGATTCAAACTGTCCATAGGCGCTTAGCGCTGGAAGCAGTAGAACCAGTACCAACACCATGTGAAACCATCCCGTTGCCAGGAAAGACCTCGCGTTTTTCAAACTTCCGTCGTAAGCAGCGTATTTTTCCGTCTTTTGACTGCGCATGATGTAGTCCTCACTTGAATCGAAATGGCCTCTGAGTTGCGGCGAATACCCACGGACGTTTCGCCGTGTAACTTTCTGACATTGAGGGGCGACCAAAACCTTACTGATGCCAAGCAATCGTTGTCAACTGCGGTATCGGTAACGTAAACATGGATGTATTTTCAACTAAAGCGCATAGTTTCAGTTTCTTGCGAGGCATACTGCGAGAGAGACATCGCAAACTAAAAACTTCACCGATGAGCTTCAGCTACGTGATTCAGGGAATTCAACTGGTAGATGCGTCTTCTTTCGAGGCTTGCGCGCCAATCTATCCGCTACGCTTTTTGAGGAGCTTCTGAACGGGCGGGTTCAGATTGTAGTGGGAAATTCTTTTCTTTGGGATTGTGCGGTTGGAGGTTGCACAGCGTGCGAAAGGCAATCGGAGATGGTGTTCCAGTAGTGTGTTTAACTTTTCCTTTTTCGATCGCAATGAAATGCACCTAAATGTTGATAGATCAACAGAAATATTCACACAATTGTCTAATTATTTCTCGACTCTCGGGGGTAGTATCCCGGCATGACCTCCAAACGATTTTCCTTCCGGATCCTCGCTTTCCTGCTCGCGTTCTGTTCTGTTTTTTCGAGTCTGAGTGAGAGGGCGGTCGCCGCTACTGAGACGTCGGTGGTGATCTCCCAGGTGTATGGTGGCGGGGGGAACTCGGGGGCGACGTACAAGAACGACTTCGTGGAGCTGTTCAATCCGACGGCTGCGCCTGTGACGGTGGCGGGATGGAGCTTGCAGTATGCGAGTTCCACGGGGACGTCGTGGCAGGTGACGTCGCTGCCGACGCTGACTCTGCAGCCGGGCCAGTACCTGCTGGTGCAGGAGGCGGTCGGAGCCGGAGGAGCAACGAACCTGCCGACACCGGATGCAACGGGTTCGATCAATATGAGCGCGACGGCGGGGAAGGTTGCGCTGGTCAGCAGCACGACAACGTTGAGTGGCTCATGCCCGACGGCAGATCCGACGCTGGTGGACTTTGTGGGTTTTGGCTCGGCGGCGAACTGCTCTCTTGGGACGCCAACCGCGACATTATCGAACACGACGGCGGCGATCCGCACGAACGTGTGTTCGCCGACGAACAACAATGGGGCGGACTTTGCGGCTGCCGTTGTGGTTCCGCATAATACGGCAAGTGCGTTAGTGACCTGCGGCACGCCGGGGAGCACGCCGCTGACAGCGACTGGGTTGGCGAGTCCGGCGTCGACGTATACCGGGGTGGCGACGCTGCTGAAGGTGCCGGTGGTGCCGGGGACCGTGCCCGCGAGCTCAGGGATTCAGGTGGCGGCCGACCTGAGCACCGTGGGAGGGTCGTCGGCGCAGACGTTCTTTGACGACGGAACGAATGGGGATGAGACGGCGGGCGACAATGTGTTTTCTTACAGTCTGACTCCGACGGCGGCGGGGACCTTCACGTTGCCGGTGATGGTGAGCGATGCGCAGCTACGGATGGCGTCTGCTTCGATCGCACTGACGGCGAACATTCCGCCAGCATTCGTGACGATTCGGACGATTCAGGCGAATAAGCCCTCGACCTATGCGACGCAGACGGTGACGACGAGCGGCATCGTGGTGGGTGTCAAGTCGAACGGGTTCTACCTGGAGGCTAAGAATGCAGATACGGCCCCCGTGACTCCGGAGGGGATCCTGGTTTATACGGGATCGACCGCGCTGCCTTCGTACATCCAGATTGGCAATGAGGTGCAGGTGACGGGCAAGGTGGCCACCTATCCGACGCCCGGTTTGACGCCGGGGACGGAGATTGACGGGCCGCAGACGTTCACGCTGCTGACGACAGGTAATCCGCTGCCGACTCCGATCACCATCACTCAGGCTATGGATTCGCCGAGCGGCGGAGTGAAGCAGTTCACGAGGTACGAGGGGATGCGGGTGGCGATCGACTCGCTGACGACGACCTCGGGAACGGGAGCGACGCTGACCGAGTCGACGGAGACGAATACATCCAACGGGCGCTTCTACGGGGTGGTAACGGGAGTGGCGCGGCCATTCCGTGAGCCGGGGCTGGATATCACGGATTTGACGTACGGGTCCTTCCCGGCGGGTGTTCCATCGTTCGATGCAAATCCTGAGCTGCTGTATATCGACAGCCTGGCGTTCGGCGGCCCGGCGATCGACCTGACGAGCAAGGCGACGGTGACGGGGCTCGTGGGAGTGATGGACTTCTCGTTCGGCTCTCCGGAGATACTGCTGGACAAGGCGACGCGTCCGACGGTGACGGGGCTTATGACGGCGACACCGATTCCCGCGCAGGCGGCGAATGAGTTCACAGTGGCCAGCTTCAACATGGAGCGGTTCTACAACGACAAGGCGGATGCCGACAATCCGGGCTCGTCGGTTGTGGTGGTGACGCCGGAGGCGTATCAGCGGCGGCTGGCGAAGGGTTCGCTGGCGATTCGGAATGTGCTGAATTTTCCGGACATCATCGGAGTGCAGGAGATTGAGAATCTGGCGGTGCTAACGGACCTGACCGCGAAGATCAGCTCGGATGCGACGGCGGCGGGACAGGCCGATCCGGTGTACCAGCCCTATTTGTTCCTGGCCAATGATGGCACTGGGATCAACACCGGCTTGCTGGTAAAGAGCACGCGGGTGACGACGGTGAAGGTGGAGCAAATCGGGCTGACAACCACGTTCACCAACGCGGGCGGGAACCAGGCCACGTTGAACGACCGCACTCCTCTGGTGTTGCATGCGGGGATCAAGCGGGGCGGGTCCGCAGGGGACTATCCGGTGACGGTGATCTCGGTGCATCAGCGGTCGCTGATCAACGTGGATGATCCGACGAGCACGGGCGCTACGGTCCGGCTGAAGCGTGAGGCGCAGGCGGAGTATCTGGCTTCACTGATCCAGAGCTATCAGGCCGCCGGCGAGCATGTAGTTACTGTGGGCGACTACAACTCGTTCGAGTTCTCGGATGGGTTTGTGGATGTGCTGGGCGTGACGCGTGGCAATCCGGTGCCGGCTTCGCAGGTGATTACCGCTCCGACGGCAGGGCTGGCGAATCCTACGCTGGTCGATCTGGTGACTTTGTTGCCGGCGGCCGAGCGGCAGAGCTATGTGGAGACCGGCAGCGCGCAGGTACTGGATCATGTGGTGGTGACGAGCGACCTAGTCCCGACGAATACGCGGCTCGTATACGCGCATATCGATTCGGATTTCCCGCTGGTGTACCAGAACGATGCGACGCGCCCGGAGCGGGTCAGCGACCACGATCCAGCGGTGGCGTATTTCACGATTCCTCCAGTCCAAGGTACGGTTCAACTGGCGACGACGGCGACCTTGACGAAGGTGTCGGGCGGCTACCAGGCGACGGTGACGGTGAAGAACAACGGCACTGGCACAGCGCAGAATGTGCAATTGACGGGGGCAACTCTGGGCAGTGTTAACGGTACTCCGTTTCCGCAGACGCTGGGCGATCTTGCGCCAGGCGGCGGGACTGCAGTGGTGACCGTGACCTACACGACGGCGGCAGCATCGGGCACGGCTGCCGTGGAGAAGTACTCGGGGAGCTATGTGGGCGGGACGTTCTCTGGCAGCATCCGGGCGACTCTGCCGTAAGGATTGATTCAGTTCAAAACGAAAGAAAAATACGGGACCTTAAGGAAATTAGACCATGTTCAAAAAAACAACATTCTCCATTTCAATGCTGGTGCTGGGAGCGGCTCTGCTGCTCACGAGGCTGGCATCTGCAGATACCATCATCCTCAACCTGACGAACCCGGTTCAGACGGGGGCGGCTGGGTCGACGCTGTCCTTCGATGCGACGGTTGCGGCCGCCGGCAAGAATGGAGGAACGGTTTTCCTGAACGGCGACAACTTCACCAGTTTGGCATCGCCACTGATATCGAACGATGACGGTTTTCTATTCGGCTTTCCCTTGAGCCTGGATCCTGGGGAGAGTTTCTCGGGACTGTTGTTTACGATCACGTTGCCGTCGAATATCAGTGCGGGCCAATATCTTGGGTCGTTCGCGATCCTGGGTGGGGCGGATGGAGGTGCGCTGGACGAACTCGCGACGGCTGATTTCACAGTGAATGCGACGGATGGAACGAGCGCAGTTCCGGAACCAGAAAGCCTGATGCTATTGGCGACTGGACTGGCAGGGATGATGTTGAGAGCAAAGCGGTGGATCGTGGTTCGTGAATAGTAGTTGGTAAAACGGAAGGACGGGAGCTGGACCTTGCGGGTCTGGCCCCGTTTGATTTTTGGTGGCGACAGTTTGGACCGAGACGCATTCGATCAGAAGTTCGCTGGTGCTCCTAGTCCTAAGTCGCCAGGGGCGGTGGCAGATAACCGAAATCTCGCTCCAATGCAGCAGCAACTCCGAGCACAATTTCATCCTCGTATGGTCTGCCTGCGATCTGAATCCCAATTGGCAGGTTCTCTAGCGATCGCCCCACGGGAATGACGGCAGCCGGTCCTCCGAGCAAATTGAACCACTGGGTATATCGCATCGCATCCAGGTAGGCCACCGATTGGTCACCTATATTCCACTCCCGTTCGCCGTGACGAAACGCCGGCACGGAGCATACTGGCATTAGAAGAACCGGGTACTGACGCATCTCTGTTAATAGTCGTCCCCGCACCCTGTCGCAATCTCCCCAGGCCGTGAGCAACTCCTCTCCAGATAGGGGCGCCTCAGCGTGCGCGATGCGAAGAAAGTCTTCGAGGATAGGGCTCAGGAAGGCTTGCTGTCCCGCAATCATTCGGTCCACCAACATCGCCCCGCCACGCACGAACAGCTTCCACCAAAGTGTGCGCGCCTCTTCAAGAGCGTTGGGCCGAAATGATTCAACACAAAAACCTTGTCGGCGTAAGGAAGCAACCGCGCTCCTCACGGCCTGGCGCGTATCTGCGGTAACCGGCGTCAGACCGTCATCTTCGAAAAACCCTATAGGGACTTGCTGCAGGTCTTCCAGGGAGTGTTGCCTTAAGGGAATCGGTGCACCTATGGGGTCGGCGTCGGCGTGACCGGAGAGTACTCCAAAGAGCAACGATACATCTTCGATCGTGCGCGCCATTGGCCCAATGGTTCCAAGGAGCGAAAATGGCCCAGCGCATGGAGGCAGGTGGCCATCGCCTGGAATTCGGCCTGGCGTCGGCTTAAGTGCACAAATGCCCGTAAAGTGTGCCGGCTCCCGCACCGATCCACCGCTGTCGCTGCCAAAACCACCCGCAGAGAGGCCAGCTGCGATAGCGGCAGATTCACCACCGCTCGATCCGCCTGCCGTCCGTTGGAGATCCCACGGGTTGGACGTTCGTCCGTACAGACGATTGTCCGTCTCATACGCCATCAGGAATTCAGGACAGTTGGTCGTTCCCAGTACAACGGCACCCGCCTGTCGCATCCGCGAAACAACGATCGCATCTGTGGCGGGGATGTATCCCTGGTTCAGCAGGCTACCTGTCTCGCAACGGTGTCCCGCCACTGAGATCGAGGCTTTCACAGACATGGGAAGGCCGGAGAGCATTCCGGGCGTGGTTCCGGCCTGATCCAGAGCAGCAGCCTGCGCACGCACGCGGTCGGCATCAAAGTCGATGAACGCATTGAGCAGCGGATTGAGTCTGTCGATTTGTCGAATGTGCTCTTCAGCGAGCTCAAGGGGAGATATCTTTCGAGCGCGAAGCATCGCGAGCATCTCGACCGCGGAACGCAGAACCACGCCGGTCATTGAGGAGGTCTTGTGTCGTTTGCGCCAGGTGCCGACACAGTTGGCAAATAGCGGAACTCGAATCTGTGAGCAACAGTGCCCGATTCGAAGCGGTCGTTCCATTCCAGCTGGTAGGCGATGTGCTTTGCGTCGTCGGGATAATGTTCCTTGCTCTGATATGGATAACCGCTCATCGCATGAAACGGCATTGCGTCTACTGTGAAAGGAGACGCTTCATAAAAATCCATGTCCTTTACAAATCCATTCGCGTAGAAAAAATAATCACGAACCCAATGCGCAGGGAGCGCAGGTTGTGCGGCAGCGTTGAATTCCAGGTCCATATCCTCGCCGGTTCCAAAGATGACATATTCGTCGTCAATCCGTTGAAGGAGCGGCGTCACGTCACCATAACGCGTGTAAGCGCCTCGCTGCTGAATAAACGGACCAGTGCGGCTCATCTGTCGGTAGTCGTAGTTCAAGTCGCCAGGAGTGACCCCGTCAATCTGTTGCGGGTAACCGCGGAAGGCAAGCGATGCAGTCGTCAACGGCAACTCGGTCTGCCGAATTCTGGCGCCCCCCTTCGAAGCATCCGTAACGCTTGACTCGTTCTCGACCAGCACCTGATCCCAGTAGATCTGCAGATTCGTAACCAGACGTATGCGGTGACTCGCCTCAGGCACTTTCCCCGTAAGGTCGACGACGATCGTGCGCGGCAGACCGGCAGGGAAACCCATATCGTCGACGATGCGCCGCCAGGAACCGTCCGGAAGCTGGGCTTCAACATAGGGGGCTATCGGTGCGATACCTGTCTGCCAAGCCGCGTACATCGAATTCGCAGAAAAATATTCAATGAACCCATGAAGAAAAAGAAACAAGGGTTTCTCTGGCGTCCACGCGCCCAGATCGAGTGTCAGAGTATGCGAATTGGTAAACCCGGCGTACGGCAAATTCGTAAAATCCTTGACGTACGTATGGTCAACAGTGCGCAGCAAAGGAAGCACATCATTTCCATGGTCGTCCCAGGCTCCAGAAGGAGCATGGGCTGATTGGCTCAAAATCGTTTCGGCTTTCACAAAGGGTGTTTCGCTCAAGAACCTTTCATTCGGAAAGACGTCGGTTCCTTCCGGATGATCGATGGCAACAAGACGTACTTGGTCGATGAAGTTGACCTCTTCCATCGGCTCACCAAAGCGCAGATTTAGTCTTCCGTGGTGCGTCTTCAATCGTGCTCCGTCAATTTTGATCCATTCATCAGGATCTGAAGTGTTGCGTTCCAGGGGGGACGTCCAATGTCCCACTACTCCGGCGCCAATCACATCTGAAACAAATGCGAATTTGCCGCCGTCCCAAGCAAAAAGCGTTGGACATGAACTGCCGCGACGATCCAACTCTGTGAGCATCAGTCTTTTGCCTGCCGGTATGTCAACCTCATCCTGCGGCACACCCGTTGGCCACAATAAGCGAAGAAGGTCAGCTTGATCTGCTCCGCCGAGCCCAGCAATAATGTCCAGCGTACTGGTCATCTCCCACTTCTGCCACAGGCCGTTTGCGAAGACATCCACTTTGGTGCCGAGGGCGCTCTTGTTATCGGCAAGGCCCTTCAATGAGATTTTCAGCGAGCGATTTCGTTCTCCACCTTTGTTCATTAGCGCCACAGCTGCTCCATTGGTCTGCGTAACGACAAGGTCAGCGGCACCATCGCCATTCAAATCCATAGCCATGAGAGAATCCGGCGATTTTAACTTTGTATCTTCCAGTTTCAGCTGCTCCGTTACATCGCCAAACCCATCTGGCCCCAGGTTGCGTAGCATCCTCAGTTTTGACTCACCCGCCGTCTCGACGAGCATCGCAAGATCAAGCCATCCGTCATTGTCGAAATCAATCACAGCAACGCTCCAACCCCTTGTCGCATTTTGAAGTGGAAGCGCCACTTTCTCAAAACGTTGGCCATCAACATTCTTCCAAAGTGTCACCCCCGGCGCACCAGCATGGGTCAAGGCAACGTCCATCCACCCATCCTTGTTGAAATCAAAAGCGACAACCCCGGTGGTTGTCGGGATCCCCTTTTCCGAAAATAAAGGAATGGACCGGAATGCGCCGTCCCGTGGATTCACGAAGAAAGTGGGTGATGAGCCCGAGCCAGTAACAATGAGGTCGACAGCGCGATCATTATTCAAGTCTGTGAGCACGGACGCAGTCGTAGTGCCCTCACCACCCAATCCCGCTTGTTGTGTCCAGTCCGTGAAGGTCTTGTCACCATTGTTTCGCCATAGAATATTAGGTTTCGCGCCGGTATTTCCCTCTCCAGTGACGAACAGGTCCAGATCTCCGTCGTGATCGTAGTCGACGAATATCAGGCCGGACGGATGATTTATAGGAACGATTCTCGCAGCCTCCGTCACATCGGCAAACCTGCCACCACCGATATTCCGAAACAGGAGTACCCGGTCACTCATGGCGATTGCGACATCCGGCAATCCATCATTATCGAAGTCACCCACGGCACAGGCTATGCCTTCACCACTGACCTGCAGGCCGGTTTGAACTGGCGCTACTAGCTCAAAGCCGCCAGTTCCCGTGTTACGGAACATTCGCACGGCCGACGCTCCTCTCCCCATCATCAGCAAACTGGCTCGACCGTCTCCGTCCACATCGATCAGGCACGCGCTGTTAGTGTGGGCTGCCGTGTCCGATCTCCGCGCCTCATCGCTCGAACTCTCCCACGCCTTCGAAAACGTAACAGGAATCATTGGCCCTACTTTCGGCGCGTTGGTGGCAGCGTCCACCGCTCGTCCGAGACTTCCCTCCTCCCCATAGGTATGAGAGAACGGAAAGGAAAGCTTCGCGCTGGTCAATTGCTGAAAACGCTCGACGGCTCCACGGGCCTCGTCCACGTTGCCCTGACGTTGCAACGCACGGGCAAGACCAAATTCGGCAGACGCATGTAAAGGTGAGAGCCGAAGCGCCGCGCGGAACTCAGCCGTGGCAGCCGGCAAGTCGCGCTGGTCAAGAAAGAAAGAACCTAAAAAATAGTGGCTGTCTGCATTGGCCGGGTCAAGCTTTAGAACTTTCTGAAAAGCCTCTATGCTCTGGTGCGGTTTATTGTCGCTACGGTAGAGCAAGCCGAAGACATACCAGATATGTGGATTATTCGGAGCCTGTGTCGCAGCATGTTGTAATGCTGTCGTTGCCTCCGGCAGCCGTTGAAGGTACAACAGCGCAATGCCCCTATTCAGCTCCGCAACGGTAAGCGATGGATCAAGTCTGTGAGCCTCTCCAAACTTATCGAGGGCCTTCTGTAAAAGCTGCTGATTCATCAGGGCAGTGCCAATGTTATTGAGGCGAACCGCTTCCACCTGAGCAGATACTTTAACGCTGGTCCTACCCTGTAGCGGATTGCAGAGCAGGAGCAGAAAACCTAAAGAGAGGAGAATCCATTCAACTCTGTATGCCCAATTGAACAGCCTCCCACTACGATCCATTTCGACCCCTTCAATCCCAACCCGATTCGATTGTGCAGCACGCCGGACCGCGAACGCATACGCGAGTTCATCCTCCGCGATTCTATTGGAGAGCGGCAAAGCCATGGTACGCCAGTCCGGTGCTCCTCCATCGCTCAAAGGGTGTGCAGGTGTTCGCGGGAATGCCCTGGCCTAAAGTTAGAAAAATCCAGTGAGCCGTGTTGTCGATCGAACAGCATGTCGCTTGGTATAGAATTGGGGCCCCTGAGACAGGATGTGTACGAGGAATAACCAGGCCATGCTGAAATCGCGTCGCAGCTTACTGAAAAGCGTTGTAGGGGCCGCGGGTGCTGTGGCGACTAGCCCATGGATGTTCGCTGCACCGCAAACTCCGCAGCCGATGCCATCTCCGAATGCTCCGACTAATCAGAATTTTCCGGGTGGGCTGAATGGTCCGCCTGTTTCGAACACAGACAAAACGCAAGCCGAACCCAATGAACCAAGAGCAAATCGCGGCTCTGGTGCAGCAGGTTTATAAATTGGCATCGGAACTCAAGGACGAGGTCGAACATACCAACTTGACGACGGTGTTTCCCTTATCTTTCGTAAAGAAGGCGCAGCAGATCGAGAAGCTTGCCAAGCAGATCAAAGACCGGACCAAAGGATAAGCCTGCTAATTGGGGCGTGGTGTGGACGGTGTTGCCCGGACCTGTGGCATCGTAGTGACGTCCTCAGCATTGTGGGGTCCCGTATAGATCTGGTCGCCACGTTGGCCGCGCTGACTTTCCATTGCTTCGTTCAATTGCGAAAAAATCACGCGCTCCCGCTCGGCCTTCTCCGGCATCTTCGCTCGGGCATAGGCCTTGGCCAAATTGAAATGAATCTCTGGACTCGCTGGACTTAGCTTGCTGGCAGTCTCGAGCTCGCGTAGCGCAGTTACATCGTCACCCGACTCAAGCGAAGCTCGTCCAAGCAGGTAATGGGCCTCGGCGGAGTTCGCCGCGAGCAACAGAGCGCGTCGCGACCAGGTTATCGCGTCAGCAAAATTATGCTGACGTAGCGCGATCGAAGCCAGCCGAATATACGGCAGCTCGCTTGCGGGCGAGATCGACATCTCTTCCTTCATCTGAGTGGAAGCCTCATCGAACTCGGACACTGCGAGCAGCGCAGTCCCATAAGCGTAATGGAGAAAGGCTGCGGAAGGGTTCTCCTTTATCAGTCGTCGGAACTCCGGAAACGCAAGATCGTATTGACTGCTGCCAAGCAGAATGGCGATTTTTCCAGCAGAGCTTACCAGGCCGGAGTCCTGCTGTTTCCCTTGCCCAGGAAACTCCGGCCTGCGGAGGAGCGCCAAGCCGAGCGCATACTCGACCTTCTCGTCCAATGGTCCGGTTTTCAAGGCGGAGGCCAGCACGTCTGAGGCTTGATCGAATTTTCCCGCATGAATCAGCAAGATTCCGAATGTGTATCTCGCCGACTGCAGGGACTCAGGGCTGCCACTCAGGCCTAGCTGCGCGCCACGATCAAAATGAATGAGTGCATTGTCGAAGTCGTCTAACGCAAATTCGTTGAGGCCCAGTACTGCCCAGCCGGTGCCATTCTCTGGATTCTGCTGCAACCACTCTTTCAAGTGGCCCGCCGAGGCGGAGTACTGTCCTTCCGCGTATTCCCGCATCGCCCGATTCCAAGGTTCCTGATCTCCCTTCAGGTTGGCCACGGGTAATTGGTCCGCAGTTGCGTTTCTATATAGGAGGACAATGCGCTGCTCGGGAGTGTCCTGGACGGCAGTCAAATTGTCCGCAACCCTCCGTTCGCTCGTTGCCCCCCCTGTATCCTCGACGGCCCCTAACGCCGCTACCAGAGTTTCATGAGCAACCTTATTTGTCGGGCCGAGCGCGACAGCTTTCCGGGCCGCGGCGAGCGCCTCCTTCGCAGAACCGAGCCGAAGCTGAAGACGGCTGATCTCGATCCACGGCAGTGGGCTTTCGGGCGAGACCGACGTCTCCTCGCGCATCAGGCCAATGGCTTCCTTGTCGTGCCCTGCCTTCGCCAACGACAGTCCATAGGCGTAGTGCACATAAGGAACATCCGGGTAAGTCCGGAGCAACGCGGGAAAACGGTCGAGTGCTTCCGTTTCTGCGGACGCAACGCTTCCGGCGGCCAGCACGAGCGCCTCCTTCGATGGATCGATCTCTTCGGGCAGCAACGCAATCCGCAGTGTTGCCAGTCCAAGCGCGATCTTGAGCTGGTCTGACATCTGCGGTCCCCCCAAAGGTCTTCAACAGCAGATCGGATGCACGATCAAACTTCCCCGTCCGGACGAGCAGCAATCCCAGATGATAGATCGAGACGCGCTCAACCTCGGCGTCATCTTTGATTCCAAGGGACTGCGCCTTCTCGAGATGGATCAGAGCATCGGCAAAATTTCCGGTCTCGAACTCGGACAGTCCAAGAAGACTCCAGGCGACGCCGAGATCGGAAGCGAACCCGACCACATGTTGAAGCGTGGATATGGCGTCGGCGAACTGGTTGGCGCCGTATTGGAGCACCCCGAGATTCCACCAGCCTTCTTTCCAACCCGGCCGCGCCTCGAGCACACGTTGGTAGTCGCGAATCGCCTCGGCGGTTTGCCCGGATTCGCCCTCCTGTTGCGCCATTTTTTGTAGAGCGTCGATATTGACTTGCGCTGCCGGCCGGCTGGTCGCCGCCTGTGGAGACGGTAGGATTCCCCCAGTCGCGTGCGATGGAAGTAGCAACCGACAAAGCACCGCACTCACCGCAATCGATCGAAGAGCGCGCATGGACAGCAATTTCATTCCGTTGTAAGTTTAGCTCTTGGAGTTACCCCTCATCTTCAAAATGCGACAACCGAATGACAGGCCTCTTGAACAACTCACACGTCGCAAGCTCCTTCGCAACCTTACCGCGTTCGCCGCTGCTTCACAGCTAAACGCTGCTTCGTTCAGAAGTTCCGCGGTTTCGCAGACGCACTACACCTTCGAAGAGGTTCCGGCCTCATCGAGCGGAATCACCTGGGTCCACACTGCCGGCAAGTCCGCGGACAAGCATCTACCGGAGACCAGTGGAGCCGGCTGTGCCTTCCTGGATTTCGATAATGATGGCTGGATGGACATTTACCTGGTGAACAGCGGAAAATCGGACTTCTATAATCCGCCCAAGCCACTGCGGAATGCACTCTACCGCAACAACCGCGACGGGACGTTTACCGACGTTACGGAGCGGGCGGGCGTGCCCGGCGGGGGATATGGTATGGGAGTGGCAGTCGGCGACTACAACGGCGACGGCTATCCCGACCTTTACGTCACGCAATTTGATCGCAACATTCTCTACCGCAATAACGGTGACGGCACCTTCACTGACGTAACAGAAAAGGCAGGAGTGGCCGCGGCGGGCTGGAGTTCGAGCGCCGTGTGGTTCGACTATGACAATGACGGAAAGCTTGACCTTTTCGTCTGCCAGTTCGCTGAGTTCGACGCGTTGCTCGGCTGTGGCACCGATGGCGCCGGTGTGCGCCACTACTGCATTCCGCGGATCTTCAAGCCACGGCCAAGTTGGCTGTTCCACAATAACGGCGATGGCACATTCACCGATGTAAGCCGCGAAACCGGAATCGCCAGCCATCTGGGAAAAGCCTGGGGAGTCGTGGCGACGGACGTGAACAACGATGGCAAAATGGACCTATTCGTAGCCAATGACACAGTGTCGAACTACCTGTACATGAACGGGGGCGGCACATTCGAAGAAGTCGGCCTGGTTGCCGGCGTCGCGTATAGCGCAGAAGGCCGGGCCCGATCGGGAATGGGTGTCGATTCCGCCGATTTCAACAGTGATGGACAAATGGACCTCTTTGTCGCCAACATCGACCAGGAGATCTTCTCGCTTTATCGCAATAATGGGGATGGCACGTTCGACGATCTGGCGATGCCGATGGGGATCGGCATGTCGACGCGCTGGATGAGCGGATGGGGGCTCAAGTTCTTTGACTATGACAACGATGGCGATCTCGACCTGATCCTGGCAAACGGCTTTCCAGATGATCTGATCGACCAGACATCGTCGCTGGTCAAGTGGAAGGAACCTCTGCTCCTTTTCCATAACGAAGGTAAAACCTTCCGGAATGTAAGCGCCGTGAGCGGTCCTGTATTCGCTCGGAACTTTCCCGCTCGTGGGCTTGCACTGGGCGACTTTAACAACGATGGGAAGGTCGACGTCCTTATCAGCAACAATGATGGAGCGCCCCTGCTGTTGCGCAACAACGCCGGCAAAGACAATCACTGGCTCGGCGTGCATCTCGTCGGCCGCAAATGCAATCCTGACGCGATTGGCGCTCGCATTACTTATCAAGCGGGAGATTTGAAGCGCACGAGGATGAAGGTGGGAGGAGGCAGTTTCCTTTCCTCGCACGATCCCCGGATCGTCCTGGGCCTCGGGCAACATCCAAAGGTCGACTGGCTTGAAGTGAAGTGGCCTCAGCCCGGTGGCGGCGTCGAACGATTCACAGATATCTCCTCGGATCGCTACATCATCATCACGGAGGGCGCAGGCAAGTGGAAGTGATCACACTTTCACCGGGAGGCATCAATCCGGAAAAGGCTCGCCCGCTCTTGCGATGCGGATGCGGTGGTCGGTGAAATTGTCATGCATCTCCGGAACATAGACCTTCACCATATGACAAGTTGTGCAGCGGCTGTTTGCGACTGAACAGGCCGGGCCCTCATGGCTAGCGGTTTTGCTCGGTTCCATTGAGTTTGCGTGGCATTTCAGGCAAGCTTTGTCATAGGCCGCGGCGTCTGTCTGCAGTTGCTCGTGTGGGTCATGACAGGCAGTGCACGTCAGCCGTGCACCGCCCTTTCCCCAGCATTTGCTCGTGACCAGACGGGAAGGTGCCGATCTCGCATTGGACACACCTTTGACGCCGGCAAGTTTCGCGTCCCACCACGTACTGTGACAGGCCCCGCAAAATTCCACAGCGTCTGTCGGATTAAGTTGACCGGAGTTGAAGATTCCCGGCTTCGCCTCTTGCGGAGCGCCCCGGGCATCGGCGTCCATTGCATGGACATGGGCCGCGCCTGGACCGTGGCAGGCTTCACACGTCACGCCAGGTATTAGATGGGTCTCGTCGAAATGCCCCCCGATACTCGAGGCGGTCGTGTGGCAACCAAAACATCGCATCACCTCTGTTTGGCCGACGGGACGGTCCATGGCTTCTTCAATGCCGGAAGGAGAGAGCAGTGTGCGAAATGGCGTGAAGTCCAAAGCTCCGAGGCCCCTGAAATAAGTAACCCTGGCCTCGAAAAAGCTCGCGTCTTGTTTCTTGAACAAGTAGGACTGGCCTACTCGTCCGGTCCCGAACGCCCAGAGCAGCGGGAACGATAAGCTCTCACTTCCAGCCCGCAGCGAGTAAAGACTCTGGCTCGGCCCGGTCTCGATCCGATACTGATATTTGCCCGAGCCAAAGACCATCAATGGATTCGCATGCAGGACGTCGGAGAGTGAGGCGGACATGGCGGCGCGGGCCATGGGGGTCTTTTTCTGCGCGGCAGTCTTGGAGCGGTGGCATCGCGCGCAAGCGTCAGATCCAGTAAAGTTGTCTCGCGAAGGGCTGTCTTGCGTCGGCCAAAACCCGGGCTCGGCGAGATGGTCTTCCGTCGAAAGCTGGCCAAAAGCAGACACGGTGTGGAGAACCAGAGCAAGAAGAAAGCCGAGAGATCCGCAACGGCGCAAATTTCTAAGGAGAACCTTGTCCCCCTCCAACTCTAGGATGAGTCGCGCGATTAGGCCCGATGTAGGCATCGTTCTTAACCGTTCGGTCGCCGTCTCGAATTTGCAAGTTTCGGACTCGACCTGTCATCACTTAAGGCTGCAGGCACAAGGGGGACTTGCATCCCTCGGGACGATGGTTTGGGCGCCGGACCGGTGGACGCCCTGACGACCAGTTCTGGCTCAATAACAATTTCCTGTTGAAATTTTGCCTTCCCTTCAATCTGCTCGATCAGTGTCTTCGCAGCGATCTGTCCCATTCTTTGCAGTGGCTGCCGGACCGTCGTCAGCTCGGGGCTAGAGAAAACCGCCATCGGCACATCGTCGAAACCTACAACCGAGATGTCCTCGGGCACAATCAGTCCGGCTTCCTGGAAAGCCCAGATGGCACCAATTGCCGAGAGGTCGTTATAAGCGAATAGCGCCGTAAAGCGTTGCTGCCGCGCAAGAAGTCCTTTGGCAAACGGATAACCAAGGTGGGGCGTGGTCAAGTCCTGTTCGATCTGCACAACAAGGTTGGGTCGAATCCGCACTCCCAACTCTTTGCTGGCCGCGCAAATCGCTGCCCAGCGCGTTGCCGAGTCGGAACTGCTTGTCGGGCCCCTTCATAAACGCAATATCACGATGTCCAAGTTCAAGTAGATGAGTCAACACGAGGCGTGCCGCAAGCTGCTGGTCAAGGATAAGATTTGTGACGCCTGGGACCGAGGTATGCCCTGCCACCGCAACAGTGGGACGCGAGGGCTTCTCGGTTATCGAGGTATCGACCGTGATGAATCCCTCCACGCCACGCGTTACCAGCATTCGCGAGTAATTTTGCAGGATCCGAGGGTCATGTCGGTGTATCACCGTGAGGAAAAAATATTCACTCTCCCTCAGGTGCTCCTCGATGCCGCTAATTACCATGGCGCCATATGGATCGCCGATCTGCTCAGCGATCACGCCGATCGTATAAGTACGCTGAAGTCGGAGCGAACGGGCGAAATAGTTGGGTTGATAGTTGAGTTCACGTGCCGCGTCCAGAATCCGCCGCTTCGTATGTTCAGGAATCGCCCGCGCCGCAGGCGAATCGTTCAGGGCCGCAGAAATCGTGCCGACAGCTAAGTTCAGATGCTTAGCCAGGGTCTGAAGGGTCACTTTGGGCTCGTTCCGATCAGGCGTTCGTTTCGAAGACATTAGATGTAGTCCAAATGGAAATTTGTTCTTCGATTGCAATAGGTCCCATGGTGACAAGATACAGGCCTCAAGGATTTTGCCAAACTTCATCGGCGGTCCGAACGATTTCAGTTATTACCTTCCAGATACCCCATGGCTCCCGGGCAATTGGGATCCATCGATCACACGCTCCGGGCGAACTCCAAATTTGGAGGTCGTACCACCGCGCTCAAGGCAGTAGAATCTGCAGGTTTGATCGCCACTCCTGATTCTGCAAAGAGAGATGCTGCGTTCTCTTCGCGTGGCTTGGATCAAGCAAATATGCCCAAGAATAACATTATTGTGTTGACAACCCTTCCTTCGGCGGCTAACAATGCTCGGCGACTCGGAAAGCAACTGATAAATGGCCCTGAAGGTGGAGGAGATACTCCATCCATTGGTCGAGGCACATCACTAAAGTTGCATTCCAAATGACTGAAAGACTTTTGGAGGTGCGTGAATGAGCAATAAAATTTCAGGACGCCGTGTCGCGGTTCAAACGCGATTTGTACATAAGGTGCTGCTAACCACTCTCGGTATGGTGCTCTTCTTTCCACTCGCCATTCATGCGCAGACCTACTATGGCACCATTGTCGGCAATGTGACGGACGGAACCGGTGCCGCCGTCCCAGGAGCCAAGGTCACGGTCAGAAACACCGGAACGAATAGCACCTACACAGCTACCACAACCGGCCATGGGTCGTACTCAGTTCCCCAATTGGCGGTTGGCACTTACGAGGTCCACGTCACATCGGGCAACTTCAAGGAATTCGTCTCGACCGGCGTAGAGGTTCACGTCTCGACCACGACGGAGGTCAATGCCTCGCTTGAGGTCGGTTCGATTAGCGAAAAGGTCACGGTTCAAGCCAATGAGGTGCAGGTGCAGACGGTGTCGGCTGAGGTCGGCGAAGTCATCGATGGTACTCAGGTGCGCGAACTGCCGCTCAACGGTGAAAACTTTGTCGGACTGACACAGCTTTCCCCCGGAGTTTCGGCCGCCGCATCCTACGATGGCACCGGCAAAGGACTCTCCGGTGGCGTCAACTTCTCGGTGAACGGCAATCCTTACACCAACAATCTGTTCCTGGTCGATGGCGTCAACAACAATGACGTCGGGTCAAACCGCACGATCCTGGTCTATCCCGCAGTCGACACCATCGCGGAATTCAAGATGATCAGGAACTCATATGGCGCGGAGTACGGCCAGGCATCCGGCGCCATTATCAGCATCACGACGAGGTCCGGCACGAACCAGATTCACGGCGGCGTGTTTTATGCGGGTCGCAATAACGCACTCGACGCAAATGACTACTTCTCCAACCAGAACAAGACGGGTAAGGCCAAACTGCGCCGCAACGACTATGGATATCACGCCAGCGGGCCAATCATCAAAGACAAGCTGTTCCTGTGGTGGAACCAGGAATGGAACAAGGAAATTCGGGGCAGTTCCTTCGCAACCTGTGTGCCTACAATCGCGGAGTCGGCGGGCGACTTCAGCGGATATGGGGCAGGCGCGAATGGCCTCGATCAATGCGGGGCCGCGATTCCGGGCACCACTACTGTCAACGCAGACGGCAGTAAGACAAATCATGGGCCGATTCCGGCGCAATTTCAGGCCGCTGGGAACCCGCAGAAGGTCGCCAATCCAGACAAAGCAGGTCTGCTGATTGGGCAGTTTTATCCGGATCCCACAACCGGTAACAACGGAAAGACCTTGGATAGCAACGGCCACAACTGGGCTTCCCCTATCAATAACCCCCTGAACTGGAGTGAGTGGAACGTCCGTGCGGACTACAACCTTACGAAGAAAAACCTGGTCACGTTTCGCTGGACCCAGGAGTCGTGGGACAACCCAACCCCAAATAACGGCTCTTCATTCTGGGGTGAATCCAACTATCCCACAGTGCAATCAAGCTGGAGCCAGCCTTCCAAGAGCGTGATGGCAAAGTTGAGTTCCACGATCTCTCCAACCATGGTGAACGACGTGGAGTTCGGATACGGCCACAACGCGATCATCACGACCCTCGGGGGTACCAGGGCGGCCATCGTTGGTGGGTTAGAGGCTGCTTATCCCGCGTCGTTCCCATCTTCCATCAAGACTCCGGGCGAGTTCTTCGGCGGATGGGGCGGTCTGAATCCTTATGGTTCCTTCCAAGGGGCGGCCTCCTTCTGGAACATTGCCCCCTACAAGAACCACGAAGACCTGTACACGGTGCAGGACAACCTGACGAAGGTACACGGCAATCACCTGCTAAAGGCGGGTGCATTCTTCAGCTCAAACGATCAAAGTCGAGAATGGTGGAAACGGAGCCGACCGGCCGTCTCTTCCGACCTCCGTGCACTGCGACACCGACGCGGCAGGAAACACCATTACCGGACCGGGCCACCCTGCCTGCGGAAATACCGATAACCTGCTTACCAATGTGCTTATACCCGGAACGGGCTCCACGCCGCAGACGTTCAATGTCAACGAAAACAGCATTGACGCGACGGCATACGTCAAGTGGCATGACGTCGAGTGGTACCTGGCAGACCAGTGGAAGATCTCCAGAAATATCACCCTTAACTTCGGCTTCCGGTGGTCGTTCTATCGCGAACCATATGGAGACGACAATCATTGGGCGAACTGGAGCGCTTCTTCCTGGAGTGCCGCGCAAGCAAAGAGCAATCCGTCCGATGCGTGCAACGGCACGATTATTGTTCCCGGAACAACTCCTTGCGCGGATGCCGCCAAATTCCTTTCCGGTCTTGGCGTCAATCTGCCGCTGTCAAACGGCACGCCTGGAGCGAACCGGGCTCTGATCAATAACAACAACCACACCATCGCTCCTCGCGTCGGAATCGCCTGGGATGTATTCGGCAACGGGAAGACGGCATTTCGCGTGGGCGGCGGCCAGTTCTTTCAGCGCGAGGCAGTTGGCATCGATGAAGGTATGGCGAAAACGGCGCCATTCGTCATCGGCGTCAATACGAACCGTTCGTTGGACACACCAGCATCCCTGGCCAACCCGTCAGTCTCTCCCAACTATGGGAAGAACCCCACGGGGAGTAGTTCCAAATTCCTGGCAGTGGAACATAACCGTCGAGCAGGAGCTGGCTAGAAACACAACCCTCGAGATTGGATATGTTGGCAATACCGGTTTGCATTTGACCTCCATGTACGACCTGAATCCGATTCCACAGGCGAACTGGGCACAGTCGGTATTTGCCACCGGCTCCGTTCAAAATGCTCTCCGTCCCGCGTTCAACTTCGGGACAATCGGTGGTTTCGACCGCGGCGGCCACGCTACCTATCAGTCGCTTCAAACACTCTTCCGCTCTCAGATCGGCAATTCTACCTTCCAGGCTGCCTACACCTGGTCCCACTCGATCGGAAATGTGGAATTGGACAACTCCTCCGGCAGTTTCAACCAGCAGGCAATCACCGTTCAAAGCCAGCCAGGACTTGACAAGGGAAGCACCAACATCAATCGTCCCAATATCTTCGTGATGAACGAGGTCTACTACTTGCCCAAGCTTGCCGATAAAAATGCCTTTGTGCAGAACACGATCGGCGGGTGGCAGGTCAACAGCATCTTCACCGCTGCCCACGGCAGTTCGCTTACGGCTTACGCCAACGGTACTTACAACGGCGGTAATGTGTCCGGCCTGATCGGCACCGGCTATATCGGCAATAACCGGCCGTTGACGGTCGCCAGCACTACCTGCAACTCGGGTCAGAAGGGCGCGCAAATCTTAAACGCCAATTACTTCACGCTTGTGGGATACACCCTCGGCACGGCCCCTGCAAACATGGAAAGGCATGGATCCTGCTTCGGCGCCCCAACTACAAACCTGGACGCACAACTGGCCAAGAACTGGCAGATCAAGGAGCGCTATCGACTCAAGTTTGCGATGGACTTCTTCGATCTCTTCAACCATCCCAACTTCAACAGCAACGGCTTGGAAGGTACCGGATACACACCCGCGACACTTACCTGTGGCTCTGCCGCATGCGGTCCGACAAACCCAAGCAGGCTTGTAACGGCCCAGAGTGGAGTATCTGGCTTCGGAGCTGTGTCTGCCTTGCAGGTCGGGACGCGGCAACCGGGAACTGCAATATAGCCTCAAGTTCACGTTCTAGAGGCTCAATCACACTACAACCCCACGGCGGAGCCTTTGTTCAGGCTCCGCCGTTTCATTATCCAGTAGAATCGGCCAGTGATTCCCTCGCATGAAGTGCAATTCGCCCAAATCCGTTGAGCCTTTTGAGATTGCGCTCTCACAGTTCCGCCACCGCCTCCTGCTCTGTGATTGCCGTATTGAGCGTGCTCGTTCCTTGCGCTGGCCTTGCGCAGACCCAGGCGCGCCATTCCCCGTCCACTCAAAAAGCAGCTCCCGCGCCAACCGAACTCGACAAACGTCTCGCCGCCGCCCGCGCGGCTCGGGACTCAGGAGATCCGGCTGCAGCCCAGCTAGCCAACGAACGCCTGATCGCAGTAGCTCTCAGCGAGCTGGCCCGACTGCGAATGGCCGCAACAGGCGTATCCCCAGGCCGTCGAACTCTACGGCAGTTCCCTCCATTTCGAAGATGTTCCCGGCACGCGCCTCGATCTAGGGACCGCCGAGATACAAGCAGGCAAATTCGAGGATGCAATCAAGCAGGCAAAGCAAGTCCTTGCGGCAAATCCGAACGACCTTCGCGCAGTTCGGGTGCTCGCAAGCGCGCTCACACAGAACGGGGATTACGCACAGGCCGTCGAGCCCTTCACACGGATCGCACATGCTCAGCCGAGCGTTGAGAACCTGTACCCACTGGCGATGTGCCTGCTGCAGACGCGAAAGCCGGAGGACAAGGTTCGAGCGGTGGCAGTGTTCGAGCAGATGAAGCAGATCGCGGGAGATAGTGGCTCGCTGCATGTTCTTTTCGGACGCGCTTACCGCGACGCGGACGACATGCCTTCCGCCATCCGGGAGTTCCAGCGTGCCGTGGCAATCGACCCTCGCACTCCTCACGCTCACTACTTTCTGGGTCTCGCCCAACTTTATCTCAAAGACTGGAAGCCAACTCCCGAGGCAGAAGCTGAGCTGAGGAAGGAAGTGGAGATATACCCACACGACTACCTCGCCAACTACATGCTCGGGTTTCTCATCTCAGGGGAGCGCCGCTACGACGAGTCGAACTGTATATCTCAAGGCGGCCGCAGAGATCAACCCGACCGCGCCGGAGCCCTTTCTCTACCTCGGCCTGAATGCCTATTCCCAGGACGATATGAAACGTGCCGAGGAGATGCTTCGGAAGGCGGTTGTGCTCACTGGTGATGACGAAGCGCGCTCCAACTATCAAATACGGCGGGCCTATGTGGATCTCGGTCGAATCCTCGCAACCAGTGGGCGAAAGGACGAAAGCGAGATCTATCTTACAAAGGCGCGCAATCTCCAGAATAAGACGATGGAGCAAAGCCAACAGCAAGTCGCTTCGATCGCCGGGTCGGGATCGATTGCGGGCGTCGTACCCCTTAGCCGACAACAGGAGAACCAATCGGCGCCTCTTCCGCAGACAAGCGCCGATCTCGTAGCCAGAGTCGATCCTGCGGCCATGTCGGCAAGCAACCTAACCTCCGAGCAGCGCGCCGCGGTCGAAGCTCAGGAAAATGAGCTTCGGGCAATATTGGGACTGGCCTTCAATGACCTCGGCACCTCGGAGGCGATCCGAAGGGAATACCCACGCGCCTTGGGCTACTATCAGCAGGCAGAACGATGGGACAGTACTCTTCCCGGTCTCGAAAAGAATCTCGGCCAATGCGCCTTCCGCGCGGAAGACTATCCTGAGGCGATTCGCGGGCTTTCGCTGGCATTGAAACAAGAGCCCGAGAAGGTTGCTCTACGTGCCCAGCTTGGCATGTCCTACTTCGCTACGAACCAGTATGCTCAGGCGGCGCAGATGTTTGCACCTCTCGGAGAGCGGGGGATGCATGATAGCGAGACGGGCTATGCCTGGGCAGCCTCTTTGGCACATACCGGCGACATGAAGAACGCCTCCGAGGTGTTGATCGCGTTCGAATCCGAAGCGCGTCCAGAGGATACGCTTCTGCTCATCGGCCAGCTCTGGACCGAAATCGGCGACTACGCACGCGCAACCTCGACATTGCAACCAGCGCTCGCGTCCAATCCATCTTTAGTGAAGGCGCACTTTTATTTGGGACTTGCTTACATTCGCTGGGAGCACTGGCAAGAAGCTGCCAAGGAGTTCCAGGCAGAATTAAATCTCTCGCCGGGTGATCCCGACGCACAGTATCACCTTGGCTTCGTCTATATGCAGCAGTCAAAGACTGACGAGGCTGCCACACTTTTTCGGCAGGTGGTCGCTGCACATCCAAACTACTTCAACGCACAATATCAGTTGGGAAAGATACTGCTGGATCGTGGCCAGGCATCGGAGGCAGTGAGGTATCTTGAGGCCGCTGCTCGCCTCCAACCTCAGACCGACTACCTCCACTATCAACTGCAGGCAGCCTACCGAAAAGAGAACCGCATTGCCGATGCCGACCGCGAACTGGAGATCTACAAGCAGATCAAAGCAGCCTCACGCGACCGCGCCGCTGCGGCAGTACAATCCAACCCATAGTGGAGGCAGGAATCGATTGCGTCATCACCACTTCTCCATCAGCGTTCTCCGAGTCATTGCCGTAGCATTTTGTCTCTTCAGCCTCGCGAAGGCGCAGAGTGGCCATCCCACACCGCCGCCGCCGCCAGCTAACGCCAAGGCATCAAAGTGCAGCGAACGCCCGGTCCCACAACTCGAAGACGTTACTTCCACGAGCGGCATCACCTTCAAACACACCTCCGACCCCGCAAAGAGATACATTGTGGAATCCATGAGCGGAGGAGTCGTCCTGCTGGATTTTGATCGGGACGGCTGGCTCGACGTTTATTTCACGAATGCTCCCACGGTCGAAATGGCAGTGAAAGGCACGAAGAGCCTCGGCGTTCTTTACCGTAACAATCACGATGGCACGTTCACCGACGTGACGGCAAAATCTGGTCTTTCCACGCGCTGCTTTGCCATGGGAGGAGCTATTGGAGACTACAACAACGACGGCTGGCCCGATCTTTATGTTACCTGCTTGGGCGGCAACATTCTCTATCGCAACAACGGAGACGGCAGCTTTACCGACGTGACGACAAAGGCTGGCGTGGCGGACGGCCGATGGTCTACGGGCGCCGCATTCGGCGACTACGATGGGGATGGATTCGTTGATCTCATGGTTGCCAATTATGTGGATTTTCACCTCGATGATTTGCCTGGCTTTGGAAGTGCTCCGTTCTGCAAATATCGCGGGATCGATGTCCAGTGCGGACCTCGCGGACTGCGCGGCGCCGGCGACTCGCTTTTTCA
Organism: uncultured Acidobacteriaceae bacterium; assembly: GCA_963838555.1. Lineage (GTDB taxonomy): Bacteria > Acidobacteriota > Terriglobia > Terriglobales > Acidobacteriaceae > Edaphobacter. The sequence continues at coordinate 269,794 of CAWIRK010000002.1, forward strand.
CAATAACGGGGACGGTACGTTCACAGAAGTATCCAAAGCGGCCGGAGTAAGCGATCCAAATGGCTACTACGGGCTTGGCGTCATCTGGGCCGACTTCAACAACACTGGCCGCCCCGATATCTACATTGCCAATGACTCGACCCCAAAATTTCTTTACAAGAATGAAGGCAATGGGAAGTTCAAAGACATTGGTCTCGAGTCGGGCACCGCAGTCAGCGATGACGGCTCGGAGCAGGCTTCGATGGGCATAGCGGTTGGCGACTACAATCACTCAGGCCGCCCCTCGCTTTACATCACGAACTTCTCTGATGAAAACGATCTGCTCTACAGGAACGAAGGGGGATGGGACTTCAAGGAAGTTTCGTATGCGGCCGGAGTTGCCCTGCCATCCTTACCCTGGGTTAAATGGGGCACCGCTTTTGTGGACTTGGACAACGATGGCTGGCTTGATCTGATCGCCGTCACCGGTCACGTCTACCCGCAAGTCGATTCGCTTCCTTCAGGCGGCGGTTATCGCGAACCGAAGATGTTTCATCTCAATCAGAAGGACGGCACGTTCTGCGATGCAAGCGACTTGGCCGGCAAGGCCTTGATGGAACGCCACGTCTCTCGCGGTCTCGCGGTGGGAGACTTGTTCAATGACGGGAACATGGATATTGTTGTCGGCGATATCGACGGTGGACCCATGGTCCTGCGCAATCGGGGAATCTCAGGACGCCACTGGGTGAGCTTTGAACTGACCGGCACCAAAAGCAATCGCCTCGCGCTGAATGCTCGCATCACAATCGTGGCCGACGGCATGACACAAACCGACGAGGTCCACAGTGGCGGCAGCTACTTATCGCAAAACGACCTGCGAATCCATTTCGGATTGGCAAACGCAACGAAGATCGATAAAGTCGAGATTCGCTGGCCATCCGGTCACAGCGAGGTTCTGACAAATTTGGCGGTTGATAAGCATTATTCCGTTATCGAAGCAAACGGGGTTGTACCTTTCGAGCGGGCCAGGCCTCTCGCAGCTAAACACCCGTAGAGTTACCGAGTACTTGAATCGCTGGGCCGTTTCTTATAACAGTTACCAAGTCAAGAGTGGAGATCATTCTGCTGGTTGCAGTGGTGCGGATCGAGCACCTTGGCACGAGAGCTGGTGGTCGTGCTTCGTTGCCTTCATGCGGTTCCGCTCCCCATGTGGCATGATCAGCCACCCGGCAACATACATGAAGCCACTTCATTGCGTATTCCGCTTGATGGGGGCTAAAGCGTCGGCTGCGCGGCTGGTCAGGAGATGAAGGAAGACAGGCTCTGAATAAGCTTGCAAGTCTTGTTCGGAGGGGCTGGTCAAAAACGATATCTCCCAACGGACCCCTGGGCCCGCCGCGGTCTCTGAAGAAAGGAGCGCTGCATATTGCGGCGCAGAGTGGAGTGCCGATCGTCCCGTTGACGATATCCGGGGCCCGCTTCACCTCTGTACCCAGTTGGGATGGCAAGAAGCACCTCCTGCCGTTCAACCGGAATCAGGGTGGTCGTCCATGAAGCCATCTACGTTGACCGGCACAATTTCGACGAGATTGGTGCGCGAATTGTAAGAGGGTTAGAGACAAGTCGTGAGGAGACGTTGCTTCGAAACCATCCGTGACCGCAATTCTGACCGCCTCATCGGTCTCCTCTACCTCGGCAGCCTCCTGCGCGCAAGCACGCTCAACCGCGTCGGGCGCAACATCCTCCATGCCATCGCGACCGAGGCGGCCACTCTCGTCGAAAATGCCCGGCTGGTCCAGGCCGAACGCGCTGCCAACCTTCTCCGCAAGGAGATGGAGATCGCCGCCTCCATGATAGCTCGCGATCTTCCCATCTTCCCTTACGCTAAAGTTATGGCGAAGGCTATCCCCTGCACCGAGGTTGGCGGCGACTTCTACGATGTCATCCCTGTGGATGACGGCTTCGTCGCGATTTTCGCCGACGTCTCCGGTAAAGGTGTGTCCGCGGCCCTGCTTGCCTCGGTCATCCAGGGCATGATGTATGCCCAGCACGGAGCCGCGTCTCCCTCGTCGACGCCGTCACTACCGTCCACTCCTTTCTCTGCTCCCGAGTCTATGGGCAGAAGTACGTCACCCTTGTGGTTTTGCACTACAAACAAAACGGCGAGGTCGAATTAGTCAATGGCGGCCATATCTCCCCATCTCTCATCCTCGAAGGCGGCACCATCACTCCTATCCTGGACGGCGACGTTCCCGTCGGCTTACACTCCAGCGCTACCTTCCACACCATCTCTTTTACTCTGCCTCTCCGCGCCCGTCTGGTGCTCGTGAGCGATGGGGTCACCGAAGCCGAAAGCCCGGACGGCGTCCAGTTCGGCCCTCAATCGGTAGCTTTCCTGTAATCATCTCGTACAGCGTCACACCTACCGCATACACATCAGACCGCGCATTATGCCCTTCGCCCGATATTTGCTCCGGTGCTATGTAATGCATCGAACCTACTAACGCCCCGGTCATTGTCAATCGCGTTTCAGGGCGGCCAGGGCCAGTCCGAAATCAAGTACCTCAACCTGTCCTGCAGGTGTGACCATGATGTTTGAAGGCTTGATGTTCCGGTGAATCACCCCGCGCGAGTGCGCATACTCCAACGCAGTGAGAATCTGCCGTCAATGCTACCTGGTCGAGCGTAATCCCTGCTGCCAGCGCGTGCCGCAGATCCGTCCCTTTCACGTACTCCATAAGCATCACGAGCTGCTCTTCGTGATGATTATGGAGTATGCAGCGCCGCAATGTTTGGATGATTCAGTGCGGCCAGCACTCGAATCTCCCGTGTAAATCGATACAGCATCTCCTGGTTCGCGGAAGATGCTGCGAGCAATACTTTCATCGCCTCGGCGCGGTCTGAGATCACGTGCCGCACGCGAAACACCTAACCCATCCCGCCGTCGCCTAGCACACCGACTAACTCGTATGACGCACCACGAGTTCCTGGAAGCCAAGCCAACGATTCGAGTCTATATCCTTCGCCACCCGCCAACAGGTCAGCAACCCCGCGTCGTCCGGTGAATTGAGCCACTAGCGTTTGGCTTCAACCATTTTTTGAGAGAGGGATTGAGGGCGTACTTGCAATTGAGTGTCAGCCTAAGGAAGTATCCGTGATCCGGAAGGTTTCGAAAATTTTGGCTGTGGCACTTACCGCGTCATAGGCAGCTCGAAAGCATTCAATCGAAGACTTAGGTGTTTCGCCAGGTTTGCGAAGCATTCGGTGAATACGAGCTAATCGTAAGTCCAAACTTCCTGACGCGTCGACCTGCGCGTGCCGCTGCAGAGGCGGTCCATAGTGAGCTTGGGATGGTGGTCGCCACAGGGTTTCGAGCTGAACGAAGAAGTAGAAGGCCCAGCCCAAGGAAAAGGGTTGGAAGCGAAAACGTCGAAAAAATGTGTTTGCACAAGATTATTTCTGTGTTACGTTCTGATAATTCATCAGTGACAGTTTGTTTTACCGCAGACCGCGTGCGGCGCGACTCGTGACTACCAGTATGCCGAGCCGAAGCGAGAGTCATTTCGCTAGATGTGGCTAGAGTGTTTTTCGACCTAAACAGATATTAAGTTGGCCAACTTCCAACGTGTTGAACTGACTCCAGTCGTCTGCTATCTGCTTTAAATTCCTAGATTTTGTCTTGCGAGTTGTAGCTCTAGTATCTGCATTCGTAAATGCTGACAGTGGCCTTCTCTCTAATATGCGAGCGGCATTGGAGTTTAGTTCCCTAGTTGTGACGAACGCTTCGCAATTTGTGACGGGATGCTGTTTTGTTGAACTCATGCGTTGCCAAGAGCTTTTTAATCGGACTACCAAGAACACCGGGCTCACCAAGCCGGAGAAACTCAGAAACATTTTTGGAGGAGACCCATGCGACGGCTTATTTCACGTTTTCCGACGTTGACCATAGTGATGACCCTGCTTTTGGCTTCAGTCTTTTTGAACGTGGGATATCTATTAGGGCAAGCCACTAGCGCCGGCACGGTTGTCGGTACAGCCTCAGACCCGCAGGGTGCTGTGGTCGCGGGAGTAACCGTCACGCTCAGTGACGTCACTCTCAAAACCTCGCGGACGGTACCAACCAATGAAGCAGGTGGATATGTGTTTGTGAATGTTCCGCCGGGCACTTATTCGCTCAGCGCATCAATGCCTGGCTTCTCGACCACAAAGATTGATGGATTGGTGGTGAGCGTAGGAACCCAGACCACGGCAAACCTGAAAATGACCATAGGCCAGACGGCGACCACCGTCGAGGTGCAGGCCACAAACACCGACCTGCAGACCATGAATGCCACTACCGGGACCACCGTCGACCCCGCCATGGTTGACTCGCTTCCCGCTATTGGGAGGGACGTGGCCACCTTCGCCACCATGCAGCCTGGCGTTACACCCGGCGGCAATGTCGCCGGCACGACGGTGGACCAGGCCACATTTCAACTCGACGGCGGCAGCAACTCGAGCGATATGGACGGCACCCAGGGCGTCTACACCACCAGTAACGTCAACTCCAGCATCGGCGGTTTCTTCGCGAACGCTACCGGCGCCGGAGGTGTGGTGCCGATGCCGCAGGACAGCGTTGAGGAGTTCAAGGTGTCTACTACCGGTCAGACGGCGGACTTTAACAACTCTTCGGGCTCACAGTCGCAGGTTGTCACCAAGCGCGGTCACGATGCGGTGCATGGAACCATCTATGAGTACTACCTCGACAACAATATGGGCGCCAACACCTGGCAGAACAACTTTCCGAACGCCTATACGCCAAAGCCCAGCTATCACTTCAACCGCTTCGGCGCCGCCGCAGGCGGACCCATTGCACCCAAAATCTGGGGTGGCAAGACCTACCTCTTCGCGAACTACGAAGGATTTCGTTATCCGCTGGCTGCTACTTACGAGCGGACAGTCCCGTCGTACGAATTTTTGCAGTTGGGCCAACTGACGTTTGGCTCGAACACCTACTCCGCTGCCCAATTGACCGCTGCCGATCCCCGGCATATTGGTTTGAACTCGACACTGGCGGCCTACTACAAGTCGCAATTGCCGCAGGCGCCAGTTGGGAACAATGGATCCACTAGCGCCTATGTGGGAACGTTCGATAAAAGCTGCGGCGCGCTTTCGGGCTCGATCTGCGATAGCGTCAACGTTATCGGCTATAAAGCCAACATCCTCACCCCGCAGAGCAGCAACTTCCTTGCCACCCGCATGGACCATGACTTCGGCGCCAAGTGGCATTTGATGGCGAGCTACCGCTTTTACAGCTTCACCAACCTTACCTCCAACCAGGTCGACATTGGCGGTGTGCTCGCGGGAGACACTCTGGGCGTTCCAAAGGCGGTAGCGGCACGGCCACAGCAACCGTGGTACTTCGTAGTCGGCCTTACGACCACCATCAGTTCTTCCCTAACCAATGATTTCCACTACAGCTACCTGCGTAACTTCTGGCAGTGGAAAGGGGCTAACGCTCCCCCCCAGGTCGCGGGTGCAGCCGGTGCGATTGAACCTCTCGGCGAGAGCTCCACGATTGTGCTTTCGCCATACAACGTGAATGCACAGAATATTCGTACCCGCATATGGGACGGCAAAGATAACTATTTCACCGATAACCTAACCAAGTTGAAGGGTGCTCACCTTATCCAGTTCGGCGGCCAGTTCCAGCACAACTTTAACTACCACCAGCGTACTGATAACGGAGCAAGCATCAACTTCACACCTACCTACCAGATTGGCGGTGACGCGACAGGTGGCAACATCGCTTACTCGTCCACAGGGATTGGAGGTATTGCGACGACCGGCAATTTTCGTCGCATCGCGGACACCTACTATGGCTTAGTTACTGCCACGCAGGTAGCCAACACCTACACGAATTCCGGAGGTAACCTGTCGCTGAACGCGCCGTTGACTCCTATCGGCGCCCACACGAGCATTCCGTATTACAACCTGTATGTCACCGACACATGGCACGCCAAGCCCAGCCTCACTCTCAACTACGGTCTCAGCTATGCGATCGAGATGCCGCCTTCGGAGCGGGATGGCAATCAGGTGATGTTTACCGATGTGAGCGGCAACGCGATCCACATACAGGACTACCTCAACAACCGCAAAGCCGCAGCCGTAACCGGCCAGGTCTACAACCCTGAGATCGGATTCGCGCTGCTCAAGAATGTAGTGGGTGGACGCAAGTATCCCTATGACCCTTACTACGCTGCATTCAGCCCCCGCCTGTCTGTAGCCTGGAACCCACGATTCCAGAACGCGGCTTTATCCAAGCTATTCGGAGACGACGCAACCGTCATCCGCGGCGGATATGGCAGAATCTACGGTCGAGTTAATGGCGACGTGCAGGTTCTCAATCCGCTGCTCAGCCCAGGCCTTATTCTCGCGACGCAATGCAAATATGCACAATCGCCCAAGACTGGTTCAGGCTCCTGCACTCAAACTAACTTTAATGAAACTACTGCCTACCGGTTTGGATCGGCGGCCAATCTTGATGGCGTGGCGCCGGTCTTGACCAACGCTCCGCTGCCCGCGACACTACTGCAGCCGTACCACCCGGGCTTCGACGGTCCCGGCGTATCGATCGCTTCGCCGGTCGATCCCAGCATGCGTCCCAACAATGTCGACACCTTCAATCTCTCCATCCAGCGGCAGGTCAACCGCAAGATGCTGGTCGAAGTCGGCTATATCGGGCGCCTCGTCCATCACGAGTACATCATGCAAAACCCCAACGTGATTCCCTACATGATGAGCTTGGGGGGACAAAGCTTCGCATCGGCTTACCTCGCGATCGAGACCGCCTTCGGCTGCGCGACCTCTGCCAGCCTTTGCGCCAAGAGCACGACTCCGACAAGCACCGTTGCCCCTCAACCATTCTTCGAATCTGCACTGGCAGGCACTGGGTACTGCACCGGGTTCTCGAGCTGCACCGCTGCAGTGGTTTCGAAGCAGGCTACCAACTTTCGCGCGCAGAATGTCTTCACGATCTGGCAGGCGCTCGACAACAACACCAATGGTGCTGGCGGAGCTGGCTTCAACTTTGCCCGCAGCCTGATGGGCACGCCGACCTCTAGCGCGACCTACGGTGGCGCAGGGCAGGTTGTAACTGGTTTGAGCATCGGTACAGCGAACGGCTATAGCAACTACCATGGCGGTTACGTCTCGTTCAAGGCGAGCGACTTTCACGGGCTGACCTTCCAGGAGAACCTCACCATCAGCAAAGCGCTGGGTCTGAATGCTTATAACCAATCGACTAGCTCGATTGCTGCCGTAGATAGTTTTAATCTCCGCGAGCAGTACGGCCGCCAGAGCTTCGATCAGAGGGTCATTTTTAATACCTTTATTGTTTATCAGCTTCCCTACTACCGCGAACAGAACGGTATCATCGGCCGGCTTGCTGGTGGTTGGACGATCTCTCCCGTTTTTACGGCGGGTACAGGTCAGCCGCTCCAGTGCGTCACCAACAACAACGGTCAGAATTTTGGCGGTGAGGATGGCGCCACCTTTACAGACAGCAATGAGAACTGCGTATTTACGACTACTCCCCCGATTGGCCGTCCTCAAACCTATCGCAACGTCGCGGGAGGTACCGATCCGAATGGTGTCGCCGTCGGAACCACATCGAAGGGAAATGTGAACTTCTTCAGCAACCCTGTCGCGGTCTATGACAGCGTTCGACCGCTGCTCCTCGGTCTCGACAGCCGAAGTGGCGGTGGCGGTCGGATCAGCGGTCTGGGATATCTCAACGTGGATTTGAGCATTAAGAAGCGGCTCGTCGTCTACGAAAAGGTAAGCATGGAGTTCTCGGGCGTGTTCACCAACGTCATGAACCACCTTGACTTCGCCAACCCCAGCATGAGCCTCCAGAGTACTTCGAATTGGGGCACCACGAAGACTCAGGGCAACAATCCACGTCAGATTCAGATGGGGGTACGCGCCAGCTTCTGAACTTGAAGTTGTTACTGAGCCCTCTTGGATTGCGGACGTAAGAAGTACCTTTCTCATATGAGAGAAGTACTTCTTTGCGTTGTTCTAGTGCCGATGATAATAGAGTGCGGTCTTCTCAGAACCTTACAGGTGTCCGATATCCGCTTTCAGGAAGAAGGCGGCTTGATCTCCAAGCTGCTGCTGGTTGAGTTCGGAAGAACGGACCTTCAGCTGCCGCATCGCAGCGCTGCCGAGTTGCGCTATTTGTGAACGCACTTGCGTCAATGGAATATCTCGCTCATATGACTCGCTTGCATAAAATTGAAAGGGGCCGGAGTCGAATGTTGTGTGCGAAGCCTGGAAGCCCGCCGCTTCGAAGGTCAAACGAAAACTGTGGGGAGTATGGATAATAAAATGCCTGGGCGCATCAAGCTGCACCCAATTCCCTCCATAGTTTTTCCAAGCCCAATTAGCCACTGGAATTCGCACGAGACAAGTTCCTCCGGGCGCGAGCCTTTCTCTCGCCAAACGAAGCACGTTGATGTGATGGCTCATATGTTCGAGCGAATGATGGAACATTATTAGATCCCATTCCTTCTCTGTGGTGTCCTGCAAATAGGTCCGGCGTACATATGCGGTTTCAACCTTAACAAAGGGATCAATTCCATGCGCGTCATAGCCGAGTCGACGGAGAATGTTGACAAGCTTGCCGCCACCGCATCCCACGTCGAGTATCCGCGCGCCGGGCTTTGGCTTGGCTTCAATGATGGACTCAAACGCTTCGGGCGCGGGCCGGATCAGTCGTAGGAGACTCGGCGCCTTGTGGTACGCGCGATAAAGCCATGGCTCGAGAGCGCCGAAACGCAGAGTAGATGTGTAAAAGTCATCGGGGTAGTAGGCACTCATGTTATGGGGGATCTGGACGAGCTGGAGACAGCCGCAGCCAAGGCACTCCCAATAGTCAAACTTATCGCGTGTACCGTACTTCATCTCGCGAAAAACGTGCTCTGTCCCGGCTGTACCGCCGCAAATTGCGCAATTCATAACCCTTATTATATGTGGCCGGGTGCGTGATAAATGAACCTAGGGCACAGCCGACCATGCCAAGGACATGGGTTTTCTGCGCGAACGCGGCGAGGCGCGAACCAAGGTGTTCGGGGTTTTGGCGACAGACGTATAATGACCTTGGCGTTGAATTTAACAGTCACATGCTTTCTCTCCAAATGGGGGCTTGGGACGATGGAGTTGGCCGGCATTTTAGTCGGTAAGATAAGGCTGCATGCAGACGAACCAACTAATGACACGAGAGAGGCCTCTGCTTACCCTCACCATTCCCACCTACAATCGGGGTGTATTTCTCCGCCAATTTCTCGACTCAGTCAGGGATCAACTCGGTTCAAATTCACAGGTGGAGGTGATTGTCTCGGACAATGCCTCAACTGACGAGACCCCCGAGATTATCAAGGAGGAGTTGCAGCGAGGGACTCGTCTGACCTATATTCGCAATCCGGAAAACATCGGCCCGGATGCTAACTTCCTTCAGTGTTATGAGCGCGCCACTGGAAAGTACGTCTGGGTTATGGGGGATGATGACGTTCTCGCTCCGAACTCGTTGCAGCGAATTGTGGAATACCTGTCTGGTGATGAATTCGAATTGGTGTATCTGACTCCGTTCGGTTTCGAGGGTTCTGATGCGCCGCCGAAGAACCCATCCGCAACTCAACGTAACGTACGTACCTTTGATGATCCCGAGCCCTTCGTAAGGCGAGTGCACCTCTTTCTCACAATGATCAGTGCCAACATCGTGAACAAAGATCGCGTCGAGTCAATTGGCCATGAGCCATTTACAAAGCTGGTTGGCTCCAACTTGATTCACCTCGGCTGGATATTCACGGCGCTACGCGGGCACCGAAAGAGCCTGCTGGTGGATGAAAAGCTCTTTGGGTATCGATGCGCGAACGGTGGTGGATTCGGTTTTTGTCGAGTATTCGGACCGGCTCTCTCTGAAGTGGCGGCGCAGTGGCTAAATGTGCCAAGACTAAGCAAGCTAATTTCCAATGGCGCTCTCCAACGCCATATTCCACCTCAGTTATTCGTCGCTAAGCGACAGACGAATGATCCATTTCTTCGGGAGGATGCGCACGCAATCCTCTCTAAGGCATTCGGAAAAAATATAAGATACTGGATTTGCGATTACCCACTTATTGTTCTTCCGGAAAGACCGGCATGGGTATGGCTCCAAATGGTCCGGATTGTGAACCGGATAGATAGAGCTTTGGGGTTTCCGTTACTTGGCTGGTGAATCTAGTGGATTCAAAATATTGACAATGGGCACGTCAAGGCTAGAGCAGTTAAGCTGCGGACTCTGAATCTAGCCATAGAGGGCCACTTTATCTAACATTTGATACTTATTTCTGCAGATAGCCGTTCGCGAGCCGGAAGGGTTTCTGGCCGTAATTTTCCGTTTGGGCCAATGCGCTGGATAGCACGCATCCTGAGAGAACGACCAGGCCAGTCATCACTCGAAGGGTTTTCAATTGCATACTTTTCTACTGGATGCGCAAATTGATTGCCTGTCGACCTGACCCTTAGGCTGCAAATTTGGCTTCGCCCAAGACTAGAGTCGATCTCTTGAACTGTCAGCTGGCATATTCAATAGCAAAGCGGACGTTGATCCATCGTTAAGGCTGAAATACCAGACGCGCGCCTTCCTCGGAGTGGTTCCACAGCGTTTCAATCTCCCGTAGAGGAGCGGCTTGGGCGTGAAATTGGAAGGGCTCCTTTTCTGCCACCTGGAAAAATTCTGCGAGAGCTTTCAGGATTTGTTCGAGAGATGCGCTGCCAAAACCGCTGCCCAGAAGTTCCAGCCCTGAACTGCGCAGCGTGGCGGCTGGCAACGAGACGGTCCTTCCTGCGCTCTCGCCAATCTGGATATATCGAATCCGCGCGCCGGCCTTTCGCAGGCCCTTTTGCGAGATTGCCTGGAGCACGAGTTCGGCTGGCTGGCCCCAAAGGTAGTCGAGCACGACATCGACTCCTGCTTCTGCAATTTCGCTGCGGAAGGAAGAGACCAGAGACGCCTGATCCTGGTCGAGTGAAATGACTGAATCGGCGCCGAGCGATTTGAGTGTTTGCAATGCCTGGGGATTTCGGCCTGCAGCAATGATCCGCCGCGCGCCAAGGCGCTTTGCAACCTGGATGGCGAGCTGGCCGGCGACGCCGGTTGCACCGAGGATCAAGACGCTCTCGCCGGCGGCGAACTTCGCTCGTGCCGTAAGGGCGGCCCAGGAGGACATGGCCGGATTTGCGATTCCTGCGGCGGTTACGTCGTCGACTGCTTCAGGCAGCGGCAAGCACATCCAACTGGCCGCCAATGAGCGCTCGGCGAAGCTGCCGAAGGGACTACGGGCGATGCCGAAGTAGACGCGTGTGCCATCTTCCAGTTTGCCGACGCCGTCTATGCCGGCGATGAAGGGGAACTCTCCGGCGCTGCCGTAGTGAGTTCCCTTCGCCAGCGCTTTTACGATTGGGTGCAGACCGGCGGCGCTTACGGTTACAAGGGTCTCACCTTGGGCGGCTACGGGCTCTGCGAATGTGGTGTAGTGTGGCGAAGTATCGTACGATTGGACGACAGCGCCGTGCATGGCTGGCTCCTTGAGATTCTTTATCACCAGTCTATTTTTGACTGCGTCCGTCCTGCCAGAGCGCCCGCTTGGAATTTTGTTTAATGCGAGGCACTTGCTGGGGAGGATAGGAATTTGATTCCGGTGAGGCCTTCGCAAGTCTGCCACAGGCGAGCGGCAGTGGAGGCGTCTCGCGCTTGTTGTGCGACGATGGCCCGATCGACGACGTCGCCGCTCATCTCCTGAAACCCCTGTGGGCCATAGTAGCCGCCGTCTTCCGCGTCTGGGGAGGTTGCGGCGTAGAGGGTAGGGAGCGCTCCCTCGGAGTCGCTGTTCAGGAAGATTCCGATAGCATGCCCAAGGAGATTGCGAAAGGCCTTCTCGAAAGGAGAGTAGTCGCCTGCCTGGAAGAGATTGGTGTTGGCGACGCCCGGATGAGCGGCTACAGAGATCACGCGCGATTTTGCGGTGCGCAGGCGGCGGTCGAGTTCGAAGGCAAGGATCAGATTGGCGAGCTTGGATTGCTGATACGCCCTCATCGGTGAATACACTTTGGTGGATTGCAGATCGTCGAAGTTGATCTGGCCTCGCTTGTGCGCGATGGAGGCGATCGTGACGATACGCGGTCTTTCAGATGAAGCAGCGGCGGTTCGTTCAAGTGCCGACATCAGGAGAGCGGTCAGGGCGAAGTGGCCGAGGACGTTCGTACCGAACTGGAGTTCGAAGCCGTCCGCCGTCTGCAGACGCTTGGGTGGGGCCATGACACCGGCGTTATTGACGAGGATGTGGAGAGGGCGATGCTGGGCGAGCTCCTTCTTCGCGAAATCGCGCACGGAGCTCAAGGAGGCGAGGTCAACAATAGCCAACTCGGTATGGATTCCGGGGGAGTCGGCGTGCAGGCGGGCAATAGCGTCTTCGCCCCGTTGCCGGTCGCGGCACGCGAGCATGACCTCGGCTCCCTTGCGGGCTAGCTTCAACGCGGCATGGTAGCCGATGCCACTATTCCCGCCGGTGATGATGACTCGCTTACCGGCCAGTGGCGGAATGTCGGCTGCTTTCCACTTCTCGTTCATATCGGTATTGGACGCTGCAGCCTGGAGGTTAAGATGCGAACTATTTCCGTTGTGCGAGGGGCGTCCCACCGCTTCATCTTCAGGGTTGGCCTAGAAACTCCTCGACTACCTGCACGTATTTGTCCGGTTCTTCGTAGGAGGGCAGGTGGCCGCTCTTCTCGAAGACGACGAACTTTGCTCCGGGAATTGCTTTGTAGATGTTCCAGGCGGTGATCGGCGTGACATTCATGTCGAATCGTCCGGTGATGACCATAGTGGGGAATTTGAACTTTGGCAACTCGGGTGTGAGGTCGAGGGTTTTGGTTGCTTTCTGGACGGCGGCGGAAACCTGCGGGACGGATTCGAGGTCCTTGACGCCGGCGAGATAGGCGTCGCGGTTGGCGTCGCTGTAGAAAAGCATGAGGAAGTGGTCGCGGATACGCTGATCGGCCGCAGTGGGGCTGCCGACCCTGCTTTTTTCGCGGGCGGCGATCTGTTCCAGCATGTCGGGATAGACATCAGGCAGGACGCGGACGATGTCTTTCCATGCGGGCGCGGCGGAGTCGCTTAGGATGAGCTTTTCGATGTGTTCGGGATGGGTGGCGGCGTAGGCCATGGCGAGGAGGCCGCCATAGGAGTCGCCAACGAGGTCGAACTTCTGGAAGCCAAATTTGGCGCGAACGGCCTCCATGTCGGCGACCTGCGCGTCCATTCCCCAGGATGCCTCGGGCTTGACGTTTTTGGATTTGCCAGTACCGCGCTGATCGTAGAAGACGATCTGCCGGTGGCGGGAGAGGCGCGTCCAGACATTGTTCTGCAGCATATAGATGTGAGAGAGGCCAGGGCCGCCGTTGGCTATGATGACGGGAGTGGCCGGGCTGGGCGCGCCGTAGGTTTCGTAGGCCAGGTCGACCTCAGGTGTTGCAACTATTCCCGTGTTCGCGAGTGTTTGTTGCGCGAGAGCGGAGCCGGAGAGAAGCAATAGCGTTGCGAGGAGTCGTTGCATGGTTCTTCCTGATTCGACGTGATGGAGTGGTTATTGCGTTTATAGCACTGGCTCACCTGAGATTTGTCAGGTGCCACGTTTTTGGCAAGTGGCGTGTTTTCTTCGACGGTTTGATCTGTGCCGCGAACCTGCTAACCTTAAAGTTCGTGCTGATTACCCCGATCCAACTCGTTGATGAGCCGCTTGAGTTCGATGAGACGATTGCTCCCGGTGTGCTGGACTATGCTGCCGACATCCGGCAGGTCAGTCCGCTTCCGGTGAAAGGCGTGGCTGATCTTCTGGTTGAGCATCGCAGCTCCAATTCGCATGTGAACGACATCCGGCTGCGGGCGCATTACAGCTCGAATTTCGAGATATTGTGCGCGCGGTGCGTCGATCCGGTGGCGGTGCCGCTGGAGGGCGATTTTGACCTTATTTTTCGCCCGGAGACCGCCGATGCGGACGCCGGGGAGCGGGCAATTACCCCGGATGAGACCGAAATCGGGTATTATCAAGAGAGCGGTCTTTTGCTGGAGGATGTGGTGCGCGAACAGGTGTTACTCTCCCTGCCAAGTCGCACCCTCTGTACGGCGGACTGCAAGGGGCTTTGCCCGCGCTGTGGTCAGAATTTGAATCAAGCAAAATGTTCGTGCGAGGAGGCTCCGGCTGATTTGCGTTGGAATGCGCTTGCGGGTCTGGCGGACAAGCTCGAGTTGAAGCACTGAAAATCAAGTTTTTGCCTCGTCGACCGCGTGTTTTTTCGCGTAAACGCCGCGGCCGATTGAAAGGGATACTGCAATGCCTAATCCGAAACGGCGCCACTCCAAGCAACGGACTGCCAAGCGCCGCAGCCACGACTTCCTGACCCCCACCGGCCTCTCCGAGTGCCCGAACTGCCACGAGCGCAAGCTCCCGCATCGTGCCTGCAAGAAGTGCGGCACGTATAAGGGACGCGATATTCTTGTGACCAAAGAAGCAAGCTAGTACCCAAAATCCAGCCCCTGCTGATCTTGCTGATCCCTGCTGATGCCGACTGACATCGTTGTAGACGCAATGGGTTCCGACAAAGCCCCCGAACCTGAGGTTCGCGGGGCTGTCCTTGCTGCGCGCCAGTTCGACTGTGCGGGTACATCTGGTCGGGCCGGAGGATAAGTTGCGTCCGATACTGCGGCATGCGTTGCGTGGGCAGCGCCTGCCGGTGTTCATTGTGCCGGCCAGCGAGTGGATCACGATGGATGACAAGGCGGCGCAGGCGGTTCGTTCCAAGCGCGACTCTACGATGCGGGTTGGTCTGAAGATGGTTCGCGAAGGGCGTGCGGCGGGGTTCTTTACTGCCGGAAATACGGGCGCGGCGATGGCGACGGCGAAGATGGTTCTGGGGATGCTCGCGGGTGTGGACCGGCCGGCGCTGGCCCAGATTCTGCCTACCGTTAATCGGGTTCCTTCGCTGCTGCTCGATGTCGGGGCGAATGTGGATTGCGATCCGGACAACCTAGTCCAGTTCGCCATGATGGGCCACATGTATGCGAAGAATATCCTGCGGATCCATAATCCCCGTGTTGGCCTGCTCTCGATTGGGGAAGAGGATTCTAAGGGGAATGCGCTTACTCGCGATACGCTGCCCCTGCTGCGCGCGTTGAAGGGGATCAACTTCAAGGGCAACGTGGAGGGACGCGATCTGTTCAATGGGCACAGCGATGTGGCGGTCTGCGATGGTTTTGTGGGGAATGTGGCGTTGAAATCGATTGAGGGGACGGCGCATTTGCTGAGCGACTCGCTGCGCGAGTCGCTGAAGTCGACGGTGACCTCCCAGGTTGGAGCGCTGCTGTCGCGCAGGGCCTTTGCCGAGTTTAAGAAACGGCTGGATTATTCGGAGTATGGCGGGGCAGTTCTGCTTGGGGTGCGGGGTGTGTGCATCGTCGGGCATGGGTCGTCGAATGAGAAGGCGATAATGAATGGGGTTCGCGTAGCGGCGGAGTTTGCCCAGGCTGAGGTGAATTCGAGCATTGAAGCGGCGCTGCGGTCGTCGTAAGGCACTGTTGGTTGCTCCAAGGATCAGCGATGAGGGTACCCCCCTCCCCCTATCCAAGGTGGATTTCGTTTGTTTTCTGCGGTCTACGAAAACTGGCAGCTCCAAATTTGTCATAACAAATGGGTTATAACTAAAATCATCTTTCTAAACGAGTTAGCCCCGGAGCGTGTCCGGGGCTTGTTTGTTTTTGGATATTGTCTTAATTATATGGGTTCGAGGCTAACTAAAATGCCACTTGGATATTGTTGACTGGTAATGGGTTAGATGGTTTTGGGACTTGACATGCGATTTTTGGGCAGAAAACAATGAAAAATAAATGACGATAAGAACAACGACAATGAAATCAGCTATTTGGCTCGGACCGGATTGAGGAGGCGACTTGGATTCGACGATTTCTTTGGCATTAGAGGATACGTGAAACAAAGCGATAGATCGGGCCTTCAGCCACAACACGCTTTACCGGCACACTGGCAGCCGTTTCCTTTTCAAAACGCTCTAGAGCTTCCGACCCTTTGTGGTATTCGAGTTTCATTGCTTTACCTCCAAGGCGGCGACGGTCGATCCGGATATAGAAATTTCAAACCGTATTACTTCAACCGTCGTATTCGCATACACATCAAAGAGTGAAATTTGAACTGAGATTGGTCCGGCTGTGTGCATCGTCTTTCGGTCGCCTAATGCTCGAATTGCGGAACCAAAATATTCCTGTCACGCATCGGACGGAAACTTATTTTGATAAGAGGAAAAAACTGGTCCTTCGCAACTTCCGACGACCACGGCTTCTTGATGTCCGGCTTCAAAATCGATCTGATTGTGATTTCGTCCCAGCCAGTAAGCCCTAGAGACCTTTTCGGTCCCAGTACTGTAAGTGAATTTTAGGATCGCGACGAGCGATATTGCCGTTCTTGTTTTTTCTCCTTTGGGTGGCTCGTTACGAGTGAAATACACGATGAACGACCTTTTAGGATTAGAGTCGGATGGGCTCGATCTTCTCCAACGGCCCGCGCATTTTCATAGGTGAGCCAAACCCATTCGGCTTTTACCTCGAAGTCCAGCTTTGGTTCCGGTGGCGCGGCCAGAGAGGAAGGCGGAATTGGAGAGAGTCGTGTTCCGTCTAAAAGTTCACCATTCACCGCTATCCTGTCACCCGTTTGATTATTGAAAACTGGGGCAAAAGTAACCGCGCCAATAGACGATAATGCAGTAGCCGGTGTTGGGTTCGGGGAAAGGTGGGGAGTCGGTTCGTAATAGATGCCCAGAAGCCTTTGTACCCACGTCCACTGAACGGTAGTAAAGAGACATACGATACCTGCAACGATGTAGAGGCCAATCGCCAATCGAGGATGAACAGTCCCTTGTAAATAGACCCCTATGGCGGTCGTCACGACTGCACCCGCCGTTCCGCCGACCTTTCGCCCCTTGCTATCAACCATTGACGTAACCCCTTGAGAAGATGATGTTCCCGCAAGGGATTGTGCGGCAAGTATATTATGGGCTTTCAGCCCTCGTTGGCTTCGAATTGAAATCTTATCCAGGGCGATGCCCTAGGCTGGTATGAGACGCGCCGTTGGCGCTAGGCCCTGACGATATCTTCGACTTCTACTATTTTCCGGCGGCTCTGCGTCGTCTGCCGGAGAGGAGGTAGACGTTTGCGCGGGGCTCGAAGAGCGGGTCGGCCGAGGCCTCGATGCCGTCGACTCGTGGGATGGGGTCGAAGATGATGCGCTGCTGCTCGGCGGGGTTGTCGGGTGCGATTGCCGTCAAGCTAATTTCTCCCAGGGTTAGCTGCGGGCGATCTTCAGGCCAACGGACGGTGGCGTCGTCGAGGGTGTCACCTTCCTGGGCGAGTTGTACGACGATGCGGTATTTGACCGGTTCCTTTGAGACACGATCTTTGAGTTCGTCGAAGAGAAAGTCGGGTGACTTGGCTGCGGCTGCGGCTTCGTCCAGATATTCGTTGCCCGCTACCGGGAGGATGCGATAGCGCCCGTAGCGGCTGCCGCTGTTCGCGTTGGTGAATTTGAAGGCAGAGACCGCGAAAAACGACTCTTTTGCGAAGCTCGTTGGGATGGGCTTGGGGGCCTGGACGAACGCGAGGGCCGCGGGATGTGCGCCAAGGAATTGCTCGATGGCGTTGGGGTGCGGTCCTGCCGGGTCGGTGGCAATGAGCGCGTTGAGGAAGTCCAGGAAGCCTTCGGCGGTGCGCGAGGGGAAGTTATCGACGGAGTGAGCGACGATGTCGGTGTGGACGTGTTCGTCGAGGTGGAAGCGGATGGCGCAGCCACGGGGGCTTGCGTTCTGCTGATCGTTGTCGGGCACGGTCGGGATGCCCGCGAAGTCGGAGAGGCGCACGGTTACGGGGGTGGAGGGGCGTTGGATATGCGGGGCGCGAGTGAGCGAGGTGGCCTCTTTTGAAGGGGTAAACGCGCCTTTGAGGAGAATGCCTTTAGCGTGCGCTGGGCGGAAGCCTGGGTGAACGCCACCATCAACCTTGTCGAACGCTTCGATGGAGTCACGGCTAAGGGCTAACAGTTTTTCGTCGGTAGTCAGAGGCATTGCTGATCTCCATAAAATAAATTTTGTTTGGCCGAATGTACCTGTCAGATGCGCGTTCCTTGATTACGGGAGCGGAAAAAGCGTTGAGCCGGTCAGGCGGACGATCAGCGTAACGAAGAGAAGCCCTGCCGGAGCAGGGCTTTTTGCGTGAACTTTTTGCGCGAACTTGAGGTGGGTTAGACCGGGACTGAGGTGAGGTCGGCGGGGTCGACGTTGACGAAGCGGCCATGCTGGCCCTTGTCCTGGAAGCGAACGACGCCGTTGACCTTGGCGAAGAGGGTGTCGTCTTTGCCGCGGCCTACGTTGAGGCCGGGCTTGAGCTTGGTGCCACGCTGACGAACGATGATGCCTCCGCCGAGGATGGTCTGGCCGCCGAAGACCTTGACTCCGAGCCGCTGGGCGTTTGAGTCGCGGCCGTTTTTGGAAGAACCTAAACCTTTTTTATGTGCCATTTCGATTGCCTCTTTCGCGCGGGCGCTGTGGGCCGACGCTGATCTGGAAAAAATCTGAAAAACAAAAGCTAAAAAAGACTTTGCTGAGAAGCTTCTCTTATGCCTTGAAGCTCTTCCCATTGACGAGGATCTCGTTGATCTTGACCTCGACGAAGTTCTGGCGGTGTCCCTGCATCTTTTTGTACTGCTTCTTGCGCTTGAGCTTGAAGACGAGAATCTTGTCGCCGCGGCCTTCGCCAACGACGGAGGCGAGAACCTTGGCTCCGGTGAGATTGGACTCGAACTTGCCCTCTTCGGCGCTGACGGCGAGGACGTCGGAGAACTCGAGGTTGCCGTTCTCGTGGGCGGTGGTTTCGATCTTCAACTGCTCGCCGGGGGAGACGAGATACTGTTTGCCGCCGGTGCGGATGACTGCGTACATGACTAAAACCTCAAGCGCGGCGCGGTGGAGCGCCAACCGCTTTCTTCCAATAGATTGTGCTGCATGGGGCGCATGGACTTGGAGTTCCCGCAGCCCATGAGATGGAGACACAATGAGCTACAGCGCCAAACTTAATGAGTGTATCGCTTTCCTCAGGCAGGGTCAATCATTTCCAGGCTCATGAAGTTATTTTCTCATAGGCGTTTTTGGGTGGGGTTTTGGGAAAAATGGGCGTTTTTCGTGGTATTTGGATGGATAAAACGTGGTGCGTTGCTGGTAAAAACGTGGTGAATTGATGGTCGTTTTGTGGCGCGGGAAAACATGTCACCTTTTTGAAATAAATCTGTGGAAATTGGCGGGTTTGGGGAAGAAGTACCCTGAACACATGAAGATTGCGATTGTTACCGGGGCGGCGCAGGGGATTGGGCGGAGAACGGCTGAGGTGCTGGCGGGGGCGGGATATCGGTTGCTGTTGATGGACCGGCAGCCCTGTACCGCTACACTGGCGGCGGTGCGGGATGTAGGCGCTGAGGCTGAGGAGGTCACCGGAGACCTGACGGATGAGGCGGTGGTTGAGCGTGGCGTGAAGGCGGCACGTTCGTGGTGGGGGCAGGTCGACGTGCTGGTCAATAACGCCGGGATCAGCTTGATTGCCCCGGCGGAGTCGGTAGATGCGAAGACTTTTCGGCGGATGCTGGAGGTGAATCTGGTGGCGCCGTTTCTGCTGGCCAAGGGGTTTGGGGCGATGATGCTGGAGCGGAGGAGCGGGAGCATTGTGAATGTGGCATCGATTGCCGGTCTAGTTGGAGTGGCGGACCGGTCGGCTTATAACGCTTCGAAGCATGGGCTGGTGGGGCTGACGCGGACGCTGGCGGCGGAGTGGGGCGGGCGCAGAGTGCGGGTGAATGCGGTGTGTCCGGGATGGGTGAAGACGGAGATGGATATCGCGGACCAGGCGGCGGGAGGCGGGTATAACGACGCGGATATTGAAGGGGTGAATCCGATGGGGCGGTTTGCCACGCCGGAGGATATTGCGCAGGCGATTTTATTTCTGGCTGAGCCGGAGCGGAGCGGGTTCGTGAATGGGCACACGCTGGTGGTGGATGGTGGGTGGACTAGCGATGGCAGCTGGCAGAGTTTGCGGATGAAGAAGCGGTAGTGAACAGCTTCTGAATGGCCAGTCGTTGAGTTAGCTATCGACGTGTGCCACAATCTACCCATGGATCGGAGCGACGTTCTGCAAATACTGCGGGATCACGAGCGTGAGCTCAAGGCTGATGGGATTGTGCATCTGCGCGTGTTTGGATCGGTCGGTCGAGGAGAAGGGTCGCGTCACTCTGACGTCGACCTTCTCGCTGATTTCGACGCGTCAAAGCGGCTAACCCTGGTGACACTAGGACGGTTGCAGAGCCGGTTGAGTGAGTTACTGGGGGTTGAGGTCGATCTGTCTTCCTCCGGGTGGATGAAGGAGCCTGTTCGGACGAAGGCCATGCAAGAGGCCGTCCGTGCCTTTTAGAAACGCACAAACCCATTTCGAAGACATTCTGCAAAGCATCGACCATATCGACGAGTTTCTGGCGGGGATGGATTTCGAAGGGTATCGGAAAGACCGAAAGACCAGGTCCGCCGTTGAACGTGAGCTCCAGATTATTACCGAAGCCGCTATCCGGCTTGACGATGAGGCTGAGACTTTGTGCCCGGGACCAGATTGGAAGGGATTTCGCGGGATGGGCAACATTCTTCGGCATGTGTATCACCGGGTGGATGACGAGATTGTGTGGAATACGGTGAAAGAGGAGTTGCCACCGATGCGGACAGCAGTTTCGAATGTTCTCAAGTCGATGTCGGATGATGAATATCGAGCCGATCCTGCATCAGAGTGAACTTTAATGACTAGATCGCAATGCCGAAGGAAGTTCGTGAAGAGTAAATGATGCGACTTTGTTCGTACCTACCATCGTTAGTTGCTCTGGTTATGTTCGTTGCCATCCCTGGATCGGGGGCGGCTGACCATGACTACAAGGGGAGTCCTTATCACGATAGCCGTTATGCGGGCGGCGCTCAGAAGATTCCCGGACGCGTGGAGTGTGCGTACTACGATCTCGGGGGGGAGGGGGTAGCGTATCACGACACAGACGCGAAGAATAACGGGAGTGGGGCGTTGAATCCGGCGGATGGGACTTATCTGAATCAGTTCCGCATGGATGAGGGTGTGGATACGTCTTACACGAAATTTCACGACGAGATCGACAACAATCAGTATGACGTGGTTCAACCTCCAGAGAATTTGCTGTATGTGGGGTGGACCGAGCCGGGTGAGTGGTTCAAGATTACGGTCGAGGTTGACCATGCGGGTGCCTACAGTGCCGATCTTCTGTATACCTCGAACCGTGGCGGCACGATTTCTATGGATGTGAATGGAAAGGATGCAACCGGGCCGTTGACGATCCAATCCACGTTCAATGCTGCTGATCCGATTGCGTGGCGGCAGTGGCATCACTGGAATGTCGCGAAGGGCATTGCGACGCTTCATCTGCCCAAGGGCAGAAGCGTACTTACGGTTCATGTTCTTAGCGGAGGGAATATGAACCTGGCGTATTTTGATTTCAAGAAAGCTGGCTGATCTGGTTGCAGAGCCGGTCGCGCGACGCGTAGCTGCATTTTCAATTAGACAATAGACAAACGCTTAACTAGAATGATCGCCGTTAGGAAGACGGTAGATCCGGTGCGCGCTGCGGGACTTTGGGCGACACCTTGTCAGGAGATGGGATGAACTTGAAGGTTTTCCGCGCTGTGCTGTTTTTTGTGTTCGTGTTGTCTTCTCTGGCGGCTCAGGCTCAGACAGATGTTTCCCTTTGGCTGACGAATCCGGATCGATCCGCTTTGTTTCAACGGCAGACGCCTTCGCTGCCCCTGGCCAGTGCTACGACGACAAACCAGGTTATTAACATCGATGCGGCGAAGACTTATCAGACGATGGACGGCTTTGGCTTTGCCCTGACTGGCGGGAGTGCCCAGCTAATCATGCGGATGGAGCCGGCGAAACGGGCGGCTCTGCTGCAGGAGTTGTTTGGCGTGGATGGCAACAATATTGGGGTTAGCTACCTGCGTCTGACGGTGGGCGCCTCGGACATGAACGACCATGTCTTCTCGTACGATGATTTGCCGGAGGGGCAGACCGATACGGGGATGACGAAGTTCAGTCTTGAGCCGGACAAAGCCGATGTCATTCCGGTTATGAAGCAGATTCTGGCGATCAACCCGCAGATCAAGATTCTTGCGTCGCCGTGGTCGGCTCCGCTGTGGATGAAGACGAGCGGGGTGGCGAGGGGTGGTGTGCTGAAGCCCGAGTATTTCGGCGCCTATGCTGATTATTTTGTTAAATACGTTCAGGGGATGAAGGCTGAGGGGATTTCGATCGATACGTTGACGGTGCAGAACGAGCCGTTGAACGAGAAGAATACGCCCAGCATGTTGATGCTCGAATCGGAGCTGGATATTTTTATCAAGGACAATCTGGGGCCTGCGTTTAAGAAGGCCGGGATCAAGACGAAGATTGTTTTGTACGATCACAATCTTGATCATCCGCTGTACCCGCTTTCGATCTTGAGAGATCCCGCTGCGAACAAGTATGTCGACGGGACTGGATTCCATTTGTACGGCGGCACGGTCGATGCCATGACGCAGGTGCATAACGAGTTTCCCAAGAAAAACATCTACTTTACGGAGCAGTCGGTTACGGATCGCCGGGGCGGTGCAACGACGATGAACCTGAGCCGGCCGGTGTCGCGCATCATGATTGGAGTGAGCCGCAACTGGAGCAAAAACATCTTGCTCTGGAATCTGGCGGCGGACCCGAATGCAGGGCCGCATACCAACGAGGGAGGATGCACGGGCTGCTTTGGGGCTCTTACGATCGACGGCGATACGGTCACTCGCAACATTGCGTACTACACGGTTGCGCATGCGTCGAAGTTTGTGCGGCCTCGGTCGGTTCGGATTGAGTCGAACAGTCTTGATCCGCTGCCGAACGTTGCGTTCAAAACGCCGGATGGGAAGAGAGTGCTGATTGTGGCGAATGTGAGCGACTCGGCGCAGAAGTTCGATGTTCGCGATGGGGCGAAGGTCTTTACTGCGTCGCTGGATGCGGGGTCGGTTGGGACATACGTCTGGTAGGTCGACGTTGCTGCGTCGAGCGAAGAATATGATTTGAGTGGTCTGCGACGCGTAGGATATATCTGAGCGACGGTGTGTTGGAACCGCTCGAATCATCATTCTAGTGGCTTATGAGTTCTTCGAATCTGCCGGCTGTTGCTTCGTCCTTACGGGTGCCATCGGATGCAGGGAAGCGTCTGCTGCCGTGGCTGGTTGCGGTCGCGTTTTTTATGGAGTCGCTGGATACGACCATTTTGAATACGGCCGTTCCGGCGATTTCTGCGGCTCTTCAAGTTACTCCTCTCAGCATGAAGGCGGTGCTGGCGAGCTATACGCTGAGCCTCGCGGTCTTTATTCCGATCAGCGGGTGGGTGGCGGACCGGTTTGGAACGCGAAGGGTCTTTGCCGCTGCGATTGGGTTGTTTACGCTGGGATCGTTTCTTTGCGGCATTTCCACCAACATTGATGCGCTGGTTGCGTGCCGTATTTTGCAGGGTATGGGCGGGTCGATGATGGTGCCGGTGGGAAGGATGACGCTGGTGCGGACGTTTGCGAAGTCGGACCTGCTTCGCGCGATGAGCTTTGTCTCGATACCAGCGCTGGTCGCACCGATGCTTGGGCCGATCGCCGGCGGTTTGATTGTGGGGTATCTTCACTGGCGGTGGATCTTTTTCGTAAATATTCCGATCGGGCTGGCGGGATTGGTCCTGGTGTATTTGTATTTGCCGGATTATCGCGAAGAAGAGACGCATCCTCTGGATGTTGTCGGGCTAATTTTGTTTGGCTCGGGGATCGCTTTGTTGTCGTACGTGCTGGAGGTGTTTGGCGATCATAGTTTGGGTGGGCGCGAGATTGCGGGGCTGCTGGCGGTGTCGGTTGCGCTGCTTGCGGGGTATTGGGTCCATGCAAAGACGCTTAAGTTTCCGCTGCTGCAACTGAGCCTGTTCCGGATACGCACCTTCCGCGCGGCGGTTGGTGGCGGCTTGTTTACGCGGCTGGGAATTGGAGGTGTGCCTTTTCTTCTGCCGCTTCTCTACCAGGTCGGTCTGGGCTTTACGCCGATTCAGTCGGGGTTACTGCTTATGCCGCAGGCGCTGGCGGCCATCAGCGTGAATTGGGTGATACTTCGCCTTCTGGCGCGCTTCGGCTACCGCAGAGTGCTGGTTACAAATACGATCATCATCGGTATGCTGCTTCTTCTGTTTGCGACGATTGGAGTGCATACGCCGATCTGGGTGATTGTTGCTCTGGCGTTTTTGTATGGGGCTTACAGTTCGCTGCAGTACACGAGCATGAACACGCTGGTCTACGCGGATACGACGGAGGAGGAGACGAGTGCGGCAAACTCCATCTTCAGCACGGTGCAACAGATGGCGATCAGCTTCGGTGTTGCGACGGCGGGATTGGCGACGGCATTTTTTATTCCGAACCATGCTCAGTCAAACCCGGCTCAGATGATCGCTGGCCTACATAAGGCGCTTTTTTCGCTGGGAATATTGACGATGCTTTCGACGATTGTCTTTCGCAGTTTGAAGCGCAAAGACGGTATGGCCGTGAGTCAACAGAGGGCTGTGCATCTCGAGGGATGATGTTGGACTACCAACGTTGCCCTTTCAAGGCGATTACTTTTCAAGATATGTAGCTAAATAGCCGCGGCGGCAGTGATGTGGAGGTCTTCGAGCCAGAGGGCGAGGTCGAGCTTTCTGGTGGTGAGGTCGCGGGTGGCGATGAGACCGAGGATGGCGTCCTGAATTTCAGTCGGGAGTTCGGCGAACGCGTAACCGGTGTGGGTGCGGGCGATGGTGTCGAGCTCGTCGAGACCGAGCTGGTAGTCGAAGGCTAGAGGGGGCGGCGGTGCGAGGGGGAGAGCTTCGCTTGCGCTGGCGGCGAGGGCGGCGTCGATGCGAGCCGCGAGACGCTTCGATTTGGGCCGAAGGACGAGCGCGGCAATGGCCTGCAGGGTGGCGAACTGCGCCTGGCTCAGGTTCTGGGCGACGTAGACGGCACCGTTGTCGATGAGTTGCTGGAGGCGAACGCTGGGAGCGGGCTCGGTGGTACGGTATGGCGGGATGACGGTCAGATGTTCCGCGCTAATGGCCACGATACGACTCTCCTGTGATGCGGCACGCATGGCTTACGTTCGTGTACTTATTGGACGCTGGAAACGGGAGGAAAAGTAGCTTCAGAAAGTCGTGGGTTCTCCCCCAAAGGTGGTATATCGGTTTGGGCGTTGTTGTGGGGTGTGTGGATAATAAGGCACTTATCTGTGTTTCGATGACAATTGGGAAAGAGGTTTTCCAGGAGAGGTTAACGATAGTGGGACATGAGAGCGAAGTGCGGATTAAGGTGATGAAGCTGGATGCTGCTGCGCAGCTGCCGCGGTATGCGCATACGGGGGCGTTTGGGGATCTGGCGGCGGATTTGTTTGCGGTTGCAGGTGTCACGCTGGATGCGGGTGCGACGGTACCGGTGGCGACGGGTGTGGCGATGGAGTTTCCGTCTACGCATGGCGCGCTGGTGGAGGATAGGTCGGGGCTGGCGGTGCGCGGCGTGACGACGCTGGCGGGGGTGATCGATCCGGGGTATCGCGGGGAGATTAAAGTGGTGATGACGAATTTGAGTGCCGCGGCGGTGGAGATCAAGGCCGGGGACAGGATTGCGCAGTTGCGGATTGTGCGACGGATTGAGGCCGAGTTTGATGAGGTGAGCGAATTGGTGGAGGCCTCGCGGGGCGCGAAGGGATTTGGGAGTACGGGGCGGTGATTGTTGTCTGCGAACTTCTAGTCGGGGAAAAAGAACAGACAACAGCGACAGCGAAATACAGGGGTCCTTCGCTCCGCTCAGGATGACAACCGAAACAAACAAATAAACAGAACAAGCGATGCATTCGATCACTCCTGGAGACGGATTGCGGCAATAATGACGGTCGTTTTCGAGACGCGGCACCAGGTTGTCTTACTATGCGCGGCGTATGCTTTTGGGTGCTGGGAGTTTTTGTCAGGAGGCGCTATGAGTGGAGTTGCCGGTGGTGAATTGCAGTGGCCTGCGTTGCCGTGGGACGAGTGGGAGGCGACGGCGAATACGCTGCATATGTGGACGCAGATTGTGGGGAAGACGCGGCTGGCGCTGACTCCGTTGCAGAACCACTGGTGGAATGTGCCGCTGTATGTCACGGCGCATGGGCTGGGGACGTCGGCGATGGTGTGTGGGGGCGATGTGCTGGATGTGGAGTTCGATTTTGTGGCGCATGTGCTGCATCTGCGGCTGGGGTCGGGTGCGGATAAGACGATGAAGTTGAAGCCGCAGACGGTGGCGGATTTTTATAGGGAGTATCTGGAGTGTCTGGCGGCGCTTGGGGTGTCGGTGGAGATCTGGCCGATGCCGGTGGAGGTGGCGAATCCGATCCGATTCGATCTGGATACGGAGCATAAGTCGTATGACCCGGAGTATGCGCATCGCTTCTGGCAGGTTCTGGTGCAGACGGAGAATGTGTTTCGGGAGTGGGGGACGGGGTTTCTGGGCAAGGTGAGTCCGGTGCATTTTTTCTGGGGGAGCTTTGATCTGGCGGTGACTCGGTTTTCGGGGCGGACGGCTCCGCCGCGGCCTGCGGCGGATAAGATTCAGCGGGAGGCTTACTCGCATGAAGTGATCAGCGCGGGGTTCTGGCCGGGGAATGGGGGGTACGGGGCGGCGTCGTTTTATTGCTATGCGGCTCCAGTACCGGAGGGGTTGGCGGAGGTGAAGGTTCGACCTGAGGCTGCGGGGTGGGATAAGGCGTTGGGGGAGTTCATCTTCAAGTACGATGACCTGCTGAAGGAAGCTCGGCCTGAAAAGGCGCTGATGGAGTTTCTGGAGAGCGCGTATGGGGCGGCTGCGGATGTGGCGAAGTGGGATAGGGCGGCATTGGAGCGGCGGTGAGGTTCGAGGTGTCGCGGGAGGGTGGCTGAGCGTGCGACAATCTTAATAGCGAGCCATGCCCAATACGCAAGTTCAGCCTGTAGTTCAGACCCCCGCTCAGACTCCCACGCCAGCTACGATTACCCCGGCGCTGCTCAAGCAGCACAGTATTACTCCGGAAGAATATGCGCGCATTGAAAAGGCCTTGGGTCGGACGCCTTCGCTGACCGAGCTGGGGATTTTCTCGGTGATGTGGTCGGAGCATTGCTCGTATAAGTCTTCGCGGGTGCATTTGAAGCGGCTGCCGACGCGTGGTGAGAGAAAGACGGGGCCGGGTAGTGTGGTGCAGGGGCCCGGGGAGAACGCCGGGATCATCGATGTGGGGGATGGGTGGGCTTGCGCGTTCAAGATTGAGTCGCATAATCATCCTTCGTATATCGAGCCTTATCAGGGCGCGGCTACGGGTGTGGGGGGGATTCTAAGAGATATTTTTACGATGAATGCGCGGCCGCTGGCGGTGATGGATTCGTTGCGGTTCGGGCCGCTGGATGAAGCGGAGCCTGATGAGGCGCTGCGGCGGAGGAATCACCAGATCGCTACTGGCGTGGTGCATGGCGTGGCTGGGTATGGGAATTGTTTTGGGGTGCCGAACCTGGGTGGCGAGACTCGGTTTGAGACTTGCTACTCGGGAAATCCGCTGCTGAATGCGTTTGCGCTTGGTCTCGTCCGCAGGGATGAGATTTTTTATGCGAAGGCTACCGGTGTGGGGAATCCGGTGATCTACGTTGGCGCGAAGACGGGGCGCGATGGGATCCATGGGGCCACCATGGCGAGCGAGGAGTTTACCGAAGGCTCGGAGCAGAAGCGGCCGAATGTGCAGATGGGCGATCCGTTTATGGAGAAGCTGCTGCTGGAGGCTTGTCTTGAGGCGATGGCTACTGGGGCGGTGTTGGGGATTCAGGACATGGGTGCGGCTGGGCTGACTTGCTCGACGTGCGAGATGGGTGCTCGGGGTGGGTTGGGTTTGACGGTGGAGTTGGATCGCGTGCCGCAGCGCGAGACGGGCATGACGAGCTACGAGATTATGCTGTCGGAGTCGCAGGAGCGGATGCTGCTGGTTGCTGACAAGGAGCGCGCGGTTGAGGTGCTGGATGTGTTTTCGAAGTGGGGGCTGGATGCTTCGATCGTCGGCGAGGTGACGGAGAAGCCGCATATGGTGATTACGCAGCGTGGAGTGCTGGTGGCGGATATTCCGAACCAGGCGCTGACGGATGATGCTCCGCTTTATCACCGGCCGGTAGGGACGTGGAAGGCTCCGGTGCCGCTGGATCCTCCGGCCTGGGTTCTGGAGGAGTTGAAGAAGCCGCGGGACTATACGGCTGATCTGAAGAAGCTGCTGGCTAGTGGGAATATCTGCGATAAGCGTTGGGTGTTTGAGCAGTATGACTCGATGGTGCAGACCAATACCGTTCAGGGGCCGGGTGGTGAGGCTGGGGTGATGCGGATCAAAGGGACGGGTGCTCCCGCAAGTGGGAAGAGCACGCTCGATCCGCTGGCGTTTGAGCATAGCGTGACGGGAAAGGTTGCGGGTGCGGTGGCTGCTTCTACGCCTGAGGGCGGGGCTACGCTGGCTACGGGGAATGTGGACGCGGCGAATCCTGTGGTGCTACCGGATGCGACGCATGCGGCTGATGAGATCGACCCGGTGAAAGGTGATCGCGGGTTGGCGATGGCGCTGGCGGGGAATGGGCGCTGGACGTATCTCGATCCGAAGCTGGGTGCGATGCATGCTGTGGCTGAGGCGGCGCGGAAGGTGGCTTGTACGGGGGCTACTCCGGTGGCGGCTACGAACTGTTTGAATTTTGGGAATCCGGAGAAGCCGGAGATTATGGCACAGCTTTCGCAGGCGATTGATGGGATTGCGGAGGCTTGTAATGCGCTGGGGACGCCGGTTACGGGTGGGAATGTTTCGCTTTATAACGAGACTAAGGGTGAAGGGATTTATCCGACTCCGGTGTTGGGGGTTGTGGGGATTATTGAGGATGTGACGAAGGCTGTGCCTGCCGCATTTCAGAGGGATGGCGATGCTGTTTTGTTTCTGTCGGCGTTTCAGGGTGGGGGACGGGAGGCGACGCGGGACTTTGGCGCGACCGATTATGCGAAAAGTGTGATGGGTGAGTTGTGGGGTGTTCCTCCGGCGTTGAATTTGCAGGAGGAGGCTGCGTTGCACAAAGCGCTTGCTGCGCTGGCTGATAAGAGGCTGCTGATTTCGGCGACTGATCTTTCGGATGGCGGTTGCGCGGCGGCGTTTGCGAAAGCTTGTTTCCCGAAGGAGCTCGGTGTGCGAGTGTCGATGCGGCTCGATTCGGATGATCCGTTTTTGATCAAGGAACGATTGTTCAGCGAGATTGGCTCGTCTGTGATTGCGACGGCGGACCCTGCGAAAGTGGAGGAGATTCAAGCGGTGCTTCGTGATCTATCCGGGTGTGTGGGTGTTTCGGTTGGGAGAGGTGACGAAGGGTGATTATCAGATCCTGATCAATGAGAAGACGATCATCGATGAGCCGGTTGCTGCGTTGAAGGCTTCGTGGTCCGGAGCGCTGGAAGAGCAGTTGGCCGGTGAGGTGGTGACTGCATGAGCGATCTTGTGATGCAGGATGGGTCGGTGGCTGGACTAGAGGTGGCAACAGCAGATTCCTCCGCTGCGCTGCGGAATGACAAACAAAAAAGCAGCGACAGCTTTGATGTTGAGGGGGAGGACGGCACTCCATTCGATAAGCTGCGTGAAGAGTGTGGGGTGATGGCGATTTATAACCACTCGGATGCGGCGCGGCTGACTTATTGGGGGTTGTATGCGTTGCAGCATCGCGGGCAGGAGTCGGCGGGGATTGCAAGCGCGGATGGGCAGCAGGTGAACGACATCAAGGGGATGGGACTGGTGTCGGAGATCTTTACCGATGATGTGCTGGCGCGGCTGCCGGGGCATATGGCGATCGGGCACACGCGATACTCCACGACGGGAGATTCGGCGTTGTTGAATGCGCAACCGATTTCTGTTGAGTCGACGAAGGGGCTGATCGCGATTGCGCATAATGGCAACCTGGTGAACCTGGGGACAGCGAGGGAGCGGCTGGAGCGCGATGGTGCGCTCTTTCAGACGACGAGCGATTCGGAGATCATCATTCAGTTGATCGCGCACTCGAAGCAGTCGACGCTGGTGGACTGCATTGCGGACTCGCTGGGGCAGGTGGAGGGGGCATTTTCGATTGTGATGATGACGCGGAACCGTATCTTTGCGGCGCGTGATCCGCATGGGTTCAGACCGCTGTCGATGGGGCGGATCGCTGGGGTGGATGGGGCGCCGGATACGTTTGTGTTTGCGAGCGAGACGTGCGCGTTCGATCTGCTGCATGCAAAGTATGAGCGGGATGTGAAGCCGGGTGAGCTGGTGATGGTGTCGGAAGATGGCGTGACGAGCCGGTACTTCAATACGACCACGAAGCAAGCGAGCTGCGTGTTTGAGCATGTTTATTTTGCGCGGCCCGATTCAAAGATCTTCGGGCGGTGGGTGCAGAAGAGCCGCGAGGAGATGGGCCGGCAACTCGCGCGCGAGTCGCACGTTGATGCTGACCTTGTGGTCCCGGTGCCGGACTCGGGTGTGACGGCGGCGCTGGGGTATGCGGCTGAGTCGGGGATTCCGTTCAACCTGGGGCTGATTCGAAATCATTATGTTGGGCGCACGTTTATTCAGCCGGAGCAGCGGGTGCGAGATTTTGGCGTGAGGATGAAGTTGAATCCGGTCCGCTCACTGCTCGAGGGCAAGCGCGTGGTGCTGATCGATGATTCGATCATTCGCGG
Source organism: uncultured Acidobacteriaceae bacterium (assembly GCA_963838555.1). Taxonomy (GTDB): domain Bacteria; phylum Acidobacteriota; class Terriglobia; order Terriglobales; family Acidobacteriaceae; genus Edaphobacter. Next base: position 300,760 of record CAWIRK010000002.1, read on the forward strand.
GACGACGTCGCGGAAGATCGTTCGCATGGTGCGGGCGGCTGGCGCGAAGGAGGTGCACCTTCGCATCTCGTGCCCGCCGACGATCTCGCCTTGCTTCTACGGTGTTGATACTCCGAGCAAGAAAGACCTGATCGCGGCGAACTGCTCCATCGAAGAAATTCGACAGTACATTGAGGCGGACTCGCTGGCTTATCTCTCGCTGGTCGGACTGACCCATGCCTGTACGACAGGCGAGCCGGTGGAAGGTCTTTCTCCGGGCAGCTTCTGTACGGCTTGCTATACGGGCGATTATCCGACGCAGTGGGTGGATGTATCGGAGATTCTGCCGGCGGTGGCGACGGTGTGAATGTGGCTTGAACTGGTGCGGGTACCGAGAGTGACGTCAACCGGCCCCGACAAAATCTTCGATCGACAATAGAATTGCGAATAGCGGGGTGAGTGGTGGATGCTCCGTGCTCTCTAATTTTAACTGGAAAGACTCTTCATTTATGAGCACCTCATGGCGTGTTTCGGCCTTCTCTGCGAATAACCTTGGCATCTGGGCGTCCGTTCTTTGCGTGGTGCATTGCATGGTAACGCCGGTGTTGCTCTCGGTGTCTTCGGTTTTCGTGCACCTTATCCCAGGAGAAGAGAAGACGCATCGTACGCTGGCCGTTGGGGTCGCGGCGTTGGGTGCAATTGCATTGATCAAGGGATTTCGGACGCATGGACGGCGGCGAATTCTAGGATTGATGTTGCTTGGGCTGGGTTTTATCTTCGCGGGGGCGTTTTATGGCGATCGGCTGCCGTCGCATGCGTATGAAGTTGCTGTGACGATGACGGGGAGCTTGCTGATGATTACGGCTCACCGCATGAACCATACGTTCTGCAGCGACTGTGGAAGATGTTCGGAAAAACATCGTGGATAGGCTTCTAGCTAAGCCCACTCGGCGTGCATGAAAAGGTAATCCATCGGCCAGTCGGGTTTAACGCCGCACTGACGCACCAGACTGGCGAGCTGCGCGTAGTGGCGGATGCCATGCAGAAGCGCGTGGAAGAGGATGGTTTTGCGGTCGGAGCGGAGCGTGCCCATGGTGCGGGTGGTGAAGTCTATCGGCTCGCTCCAGTCGATATTCGAGGTGAAGAGCTGCTGGAAGATCGCGATGGCGCGGTCGTGGATGGCGTAGACGGAGTCGACCGAATCGAAGGGGATTGTGGCGTAGTCGGAGACGGGGAGGCCGGCGAGACGTTCGGCGTAGCGTAGTTGCGCGGCGACGATGTGCTGGAGGAGTTCGGCGACGTTCTTGGTGCCTGCTATGTCGCAGGGTTGAGTGAGAAGGTCGGGGTGATTGGTGAGGAGTTGGCGCCAGTTTTGGGCGGTCTTATCGTTCCAAGCGAGGATCTCTTCTGCGGTAAGGATGGGTTGGGTCATGCTGGCTCCTGTCGTAAGGCGCGATGGCCAATGTCGCGACGGAATTGCATGCCCTCGAAGGATATTTTTGCGAGTTCGGCGTAGGCCTTGTTGAGGGCGGTTTGCAGGTCGGGTGCTACGGCGGAGATGGCGAGGACGCGGCCTCCGGCGGTTACAAGCTGGCCGCCTTTGATGGCGGTGCCAGAGTGGAAGGCGACTACGTCATCGCTCTGACTGCTCATGTTCGGGAGGCCGGCAATGGGCCTGCCTGAGACGTATTTGCCTGGGTAGCCGCCGCTGGCAGCGATGACGCATACGCTGGCGCCGGGGCGCATCTGGATTGCGAGCTGGTTGGCGGTGCCGTCGATGGAGGCGTTGAAGAGGTCGACGATGTCGGTTTCGAGGCGGAGAAGGATGGCTTCGGTCTCGGGATCGCCGAAGCGAGTGTTGAACTCGAGGACCATGGGGCCGCGCGGGGTCATCATGATGCCGCAGAAGAGGACGCCTTTGAAGGGTTCACCCTCGGACTTCATACCGTCGACAGTTTTTTGCGCGATGTTGCGGAGAAGCCACTGGCGCATGGCGGGGGTCGCGATGCCGTCGGTGGAATAGGCCCCCATGCCGCCGGTGTTGGGGCCGGTGTCGCCTTCGCCAACGCGTTTGTGATCCTGGGCGGAGGCTATTTCGATTGCGTGAGTGCCGTCGCAGAGGGCGAAGAAGGAGAGCTCTTCGCCGGTGAGGAACTCTTCGAGGACGACTTCGGTCTCCTGAGTGCCGAGGAGCACGCCGCTGAACATCTGGGCGGCGGCCTCTTCGGCCTGGAGGTGGGTCTCGCAGATGACGACGCCTTTGCCGGCGGCGAGGCCCGACGCTTTGACCACGACGGGCATGGTGAAGCGGCGGAGTTCTTCGTGAACTTCTTCGAGGTTGACGCAGATGGCGTGGGCGGCAGTCGGGATGTCGTGGCGCTGCATGAACTCTTTGGCGAAGGCCTTGCTGGTCTCGAGCATGGCTGCAGCTTGCGTTGGGCCGAAGACGCGGAAGCCACGATTGTTGAGCTCGTCGACGAGGCCGACGGAGAGCGGGAGTTCGGGGCCGATGACGGTGAGGGCAGGCTGCTCGATGGCGACGATGTCGACCATCTCGTGCAGGTTGCCGGGATTGACGGGGATGCAGCGCGCGAGCTGGGCGATGCCACCGTTGCCGGGGGCGCAGAGGACTTCCGTGACTTGAGGCGATTTGCGGAGCGCCCAGACGATGGCGTGCTCGCGACCACCACCACCGATGACCAGAACCTTCATCCCTACCGTTGCTCCTGTTGCATGCGTAATTCGCACTATAGTTTCGAGGCTAGCATCGTTACGGATGAAGTCAAACTGCCGGGGCTATTTCATTGCGACCGAGATCGACTCGGCAAGCGACAGACTGAGAAGAGCCAGCTTGGCCGAGTTCCCGATGCGGACCTGATAGGCGCCCTTGAAGGGCAGTTGTTCTCCGAGAGTGAGCCTGACTCCGGGGCGGATTCCCTGAGTGGCCAGATAGCGCAGCATCTCGGGATCCTTGTCGGAGACACTTGCGACCTTTGCTGTCTGACCCGGTTTGAGCTGCAAGAGAGTGCGCGGCTCGTTGTTAGGCAGAGAGCCGTCGAGCGCGGGGATTGCATGGCCATGAGGGTCGAACTCTGGGTGTCCGAGTTTGGCGGCAATGCGCTCTTCGAACCGCTCGGAGATGAAGTGCTCGAGGCGTTCAGCCTCTTGGTGCACCTCGTCCCAGGGGTAGCCAAGGACCTGGTGAAGAAATGTTTCGAGCAATCGATGGTGGCGAATAATTTCGAGAGCACGCTTCTTTCCGGCTTTGGAAAGCTGGACGCCGCGGTGCTTCTCGTAGATCACGAGGGGAGGCTCAAGCGCAGCGAGCTTCTGGAGCATGTTGGTGACCGAGGCTGCCGTGATGTTCAGATCGTCTGCGATTTCGGTGCTGGAAACCTGACGTTCTTCGCGTCCGCTGAGCTGAAAGATTGACTTGAGATAGTCGTCGATGGCTTCACTGCCAGAGACGGCTCCAGTTTTTGCTCCGGGTGCTTGCTGTGACTTCCTAAAAAACTTTGCCATAAGCCGTACGTTGACTTAGGTTAGCATTAAGCTATTATTTAGTCATGACTAATGTTTTAGTTAGACAAGAAAATAAATTATTGCCGAAGTTCCGACGGAATCAGATGTGGACCTACTTCGGGCCGGCATTTGTGGCGTCGGTGGCCTATATCGATCCGGGCAACTTCGCGACGAACATTGAGGGCGGCAGCAGGTTTGGCTACCGGCTGCTGTGGGTGCTGCTCTGGTCGAACGCAATGGCCATTCTGATCCAATATCTTTCTGCGAAGCTTGGGATTGTTACGGGGCTCACGCTCCCGCAAAACTGCAGGAAACATTTCTCGCGGCCGATGACGCTGTTCTTGTGGATGGCAGCGGAGGTATCGGCGATCGCGACCGACATGGCGGAGTTTCTGGGAGCGGCGCTTGGGTTCTATCTGTTGTTTGGGCCGGCGATGCTGGCGCACGGATGGTCGCAGACGGGGACGATGTTAGCAGCGGCATTGGTCTCTACGGTGACGGTGTTTTTGATTCTGGCACTGGACCTGGCGGGGTATCGGTGGCTGGAGCGCGTGATTATGGCGTTCGTCGCAGTGATCGGGCTTTGCTACGGGTTTGAGGTGTTTCTGGTGCATCCGGACTGGAAGCTGGCGGCGTTTCATGCGCTTGTGCCAACCCTCGATCCGAAGGCGTTGCATAGCAGCCTGTATGTCGCTGTGGGAATGCTGGGAGCAACGGTGATGCCGCACGTGGTGTATCTGCACTCGGCGCTGGTGCAGCCGCGACGTGCGGAGCTGATCAAGCAGCCGCCGGTGGAAGGTAGTTCGCGGCGGCGGAGCTTTTTGCGATTTGAGTTGATCGATGTGTTTGTCGCCATGAACGGAGCATGGTTGATCAACTCGGCGATGATCGTGATGGCTGCGGTGGCGTTCGCGCATCTCTCGAATCCAGTGACGACGATCGAGCAGGCTCACCAAACGCTGGGGCCTCTGCTGGGGCCGATGGCGGCGACGGTGTTTGCTGTGGCTCTGCTGTGCTCGGGGGTGTCGTCGTCGACGGTGGGGGTGATGGCGGGTCAGGTGATCATTGAAGGGTTTCTGGACATCAAATTTTCGATCTTTTTGCGGCGTCTGATTACGGTCATTCCGGCGCTGATAGTCATTGCCGTGGGACTCGATCCGTTGAAGATCCTGATTCTATCGCAGGTGGTGCTGAGCTTCGCGCTTCCGTTCGCGCTGATCCCCCTGCTGGTACTGACGAACAGAGCTTCGGTGATGAAGAGCTTTGTCAGCGCCCGGCGAACGCGAGTGGCGGGCTGGTGTGCGGTAGCGGTCATTGTGACCTTGAATATTGTGCTGCTGGGACAGACGGCGCTGGGGCGGTAGTCGCTGGTTAGAGTAATCTTCCAGTTGTCCATCGATTCGATGGGAGACTGCGACCGGCAAAGGCCTAGATCGAATGCGAAAAAGAGTTTTGGAGTTGGCGTTAGTGCTTGGACTTGGTGGGGGCGTGATGACTGGTGGGGCCGTGGCTTTCGCGGCGAGCTCTTCGCTGCCAGTGCCGGTGACGATCGGCGGCTGGCAACTGCAGGATGCCGCGAAGGTGCCGGAGGTGGGCGCGGTTGTTGCGTCGGCGAGCTATAAGGCGCAGAGCTGGTATACCGCCACTGTGCCTGGAACTGTGCTGACGAGCCTCGTTAATAATGGCGTCTATCAGGAACCGCTGTATGGGGAGAACAATCGTCCGGACAAGATTCCCGACAGCTTGTCGCGGCAGACCGTACTGGTATCGAACGGTGTTCGAAATACCCAAGGCTTATGCGGGACGGCATGTGTGGCTGAACTTCGACGGGATCAATTTCTCTGCACAGGTGTGGGTGAACGGGAGGCAGGTCGGTGCGATGAGAGGCGCCTTTGGCCGCGGGGTCTTTGACATTTCGCCGGATGTAAAAGCGGGTAAGAAGGCGGTACTGGCGGTGCTGGTGTCGCCACAACCGCATCCCGGCGATCCGCATGAGCATACGATTCGCGATGGCGTGGGGAAGAACGGCGGGATTACTGCGATTGATGGGCCGACTTTTCTTTCTACGATCGGGTGGGATTGGATTCCAGCGATTCGCGATCGCGATACGGGGATATGGCAGAAGGTGTTTATTTCGGCGACGGGTCCGGTTGTAATCAAGGACCCGCTGGTGACGACGGACCTTCCGTTGCCGAAGTTGGATTCGGCGGATATCGCGGTTCAGGCAAGAGTAGAGAACGTAACGGACCAGGCGCAGAAAGGTGTGTTGAAGGGAAGCTTTGGGGACGTGATGTTCGAGCAGAGCGTTGAAGTGGCTCCGCACGGTTCGAAGATGGTTTCCTTCGATCCGAAGACTGCGGCGACGCTGCATGTGGTGAATCCAAAACTCTGGTGGCCGAACGGATACGGGCCGCAGAACATGCAGCAGCTTCATCTTAGTTTTGAGGTTGATGGGAAAGCGTCAGATGGCCGAGACGTGAGCTTCGGGATCCGCAAGTTTACCTATGCAGTGCCTGACTCGGAGAATCTGACCATTTCGGTCAATGGCGTTCGTGTGTTTATCCGTGGCGGTAACTGGGGTCTGGATGAGGCGATGAAGCGCAATCCACGGGAGCGACTGGAGGCACAGATCCGAATGCACCAGATTGCGAATCTGAACATGATTCGGAACTGGGTGGGGCAGAGCACAAGCGAGGATTTTTATGAGCTGTGCGACAAGTATGGATTGCTGGTGTGGGATGAGTTCTTTCAGCCGAATCCTTCTGATGGGCCTGATCCCGACGACTTCGATACTTATATGGCAAATGTGCGGGAGAAGATCCTTCGGTTTCGTAATCATCCCTCGATTGTGTTGTGGTGTGCACGGAATGAGGGGTATCCGCCGAAGGAGATTGACGCTGCCCTACGCACACTGATGGCGGAGTTGGAGCCGACGCGGTTGTATCAGGCAAACTCGGCGGATGGACGCGGGGTGAATTCGCATGGGCCGTACCACTGGAGGACGCCGCGAGAGTTTTATGTGTTCGACGAGGCGTTCAAGACAGAGATTGGCAGTGTGTCGGTTCCGACGCTCGAGTCGATTCAGGGAATGATGCCGGAGAAGGACTGGGAGACGATCAACGATGACTGGGCCGAGCATGACTTTGCCAAGGGAGCATCTGGCGGGGATTCGTATCCGACGATGATTGCGGAGCGGTATGGCAAGGTAGCGAATCTGGCGGACTTTGTACGGAAGTCGCAACTGGCGAACTATGAGGCGTTTCGTGCGATGTATGAGGGGCGCAATGCCAAGTTGTTTCATCCGACAACAGGCATTATTACGTGGATGAGTAATCCGGCGCAGCCAAGTTTTGTTTGGCAGCTCTATCACCATGACCTGGAAGCGAATTCTGCGTTGTTTGCGGTGAAGAAGGCAGCCGAGCGAGTTCATATCCAGTTGAATGAGAGTAATGGCGAGGTGGCAGTCATCAATAACCTCGACACTCCACTGGAGAGATCTCATGCCCATCTGTCCATCTACAACCTCGACGGTTCGGTAATGTATCAGCGTGACTTCGATGTGTCGGCTGCGCCGAGCGTGGCGACGAGTCTCGGCGCCGTCGACTGGCCTGCCGGTCTTTCGGCGGTGCACTTCGTCAAGTTGGAGTTACGTGACGCCGAAGGAAAACCAGTGTCGGAGAATTTTTACTGGCGTGCGCTGCCGGAGCATCAGGACGATCTGAAAGCTCTGGGAAGTTTGCCAACTGTGACGCTCGATGCGAAGGTCGTTCGGCGGGAGGTTGAGGGCAAGAGCTTTTTCGATGTGACGCTGCATAATCCCGGAACCCAGATCGCACTGATGGCGCATGTGCAGTTGCGGCGAAAGGGATCTGGCGAGCGAGTGCTGCCGGTGTACTACAGCGACAACTACGTATCCCTTGTGCCGAATGAGAGCAGGACGATCACGATTGAAGCGGCGACCTCGGATCTTAAGGGAGAAGCGGCGGTCGTGCTCGTTGACGGATGGAACATAGGGGTCGCTGCGTCGTCGGCGCCGGGTGTCACACTTGGGTTGAATGTCGGGGCTCAGGTGGATCACTGGCCTGTGACGGGCTTGCCGATGATTTCGGACGGGAAGTAAAGCTCCCGACTCTCAAACAGGTGTTAACAATTCAGGCGCCGTTTGATGGTGCGAGCCCTACAACAATTGGGGGATTATTTTCGATTTCCCAGGGGGCCTACCTTACAAAAAGTGCGGAACTTCCGTCCCGGTCAAGGGTCTGTATGGGAGGAAGAAGAGCGGGCGGTCGGCAGTAGACCGTTCGACAAAATGGAAGGCATCGGCATGTATGCCGCGATGCCAAACCTGAAGGGTAGGCTTATGCGATTTTCTAATTTGATCCGTAATGTGTTTTTGGGCTCGGCTCTAACGCTGGTGCCTGCGGCGTCGTTTGCCGGAGTATTTGTCTCGGTGACCATCGCTCCGCCAGCGCTGCCGGTTTATACTCAGCCAATTTGTCCTGGAGAGGGCTATCTCTGGAATCCAGGTTACTGGGCGTATGGCGATGCGGGATATTACTGGGTTCCGGGTGTGTGGGTTCGGCCACCACAGGTTGGGCTGCTCTGGACGCCGGGTTACTGGGGCTGGGGTGGTGGTGTGTATGTCTTCCATCCTGGATATTGGGGTCCGCATGTGGGCTTCTATGGCGGAGTGAACTACGGTTTCGGGTACGGTGGTTCCGGCTTTTACGGCGGACGCTGGGACGGTGGACACTTTGCGTATAATACTGCCGTCGTGAACGTGAATCGAACGGTCATTCGCAACGTTTATGAGGACAGGACAGTCATCAACCACACCACGGTGTACAGCCGCACCAGCTTCAACGGCGGCGCGGGGGGGATCCAAGTACGCGAGAACGAGCGAGAGGCTGCGTTTGCGCGGGAGAAACACTTTGATGCCACAGTGGAGCAGCAGAACCATATGCAGATGGCGCATGCGGATCGCGGTAATTTTGCCTCTGTGAACGGCGGACGTCCGCAGAATGCGGCTTTCTCCCGGCCGGGAGAGCGGGCGGAGAACCAGCAGCAACGCATTGCCCAGGGGGTTCGGTCTGGCCAGATGACGGCGGGCGAGACTCGGAACGTCGAGAACCGCGAAGCCAGCATTAACCGCCAGGTCGCGAATGATCGGGCGGCGAATGGCGGCCACCTGACTGCGGAGGAACATCAGCAGATCAATCAGCGGCAGAACAACGTCAGCCGATCGATCAATAACGATAAGCACAATGAAAACACTCAGGCGCATCCGCATGCCGAGGCCCAGCATGGCGGCGGAGGTCACGAACGATAATTACTTTGAGCAGAGGTGTGGAGCGGCCGGCGATATGTTCGCCGGCCGTTCTTCTTTGTCGCCTAGAATCAATAACGATGAGTGGGCGATTGATCGATCGAGTTGTCGTGGTGTTGGTGCGTGCGCGCAATCCGAATAACATCGGCGCGGTGGCTCGGGCCATGCATGATTTTGGCTTTCGACATCTGCGGGTGGTGAATGAATATGCTGTGCCGTTTGAGTCGGCGCGGTCGGCGGTGGATGCGTCCGAGGTGCTGGCAGGGGCGTCAGCGTTCGACAGTGTGGCGGATGCGGTTGCGGACTGCACGCTTATGGTGGGCACGACGGCTGTGGGGGAGCGGGCGTTACAGCATCCGCTTCGCGCGCTGCAGGATGGCGCCGAAATCATCAATAAAGAACTGGACGCGCCCTGGTGGGCGGGTTGCGCTATTGTTTGGCTCCGAGAAGACGGGGTTGAGTAATGAGGAGTTGAGCTATTGCCACTGGCTTTTGACGATTCCGATGGAACGATACGAGGAGGTCCGGCATCCGTCGATGAACCTTGGTCAAGCGGTGGCGGTTTGTCTGTACGAGTTGGTGCGTTCGGGGAGGCGGCTACCGTGCCTGTGAGTCGGGGAGATCTCGCAGTCGAGCGGGGGAAGTGGAACGGTTGACGACGTTGCTGACTGAGGTGTTGGAAGAGACTGGTTATACGAAGCGGCATCCGGCTAATTGCGACGAGGGGCAGATTCGGCGACTCGTGTTGAGGATGGGAGTTGCGGCCAGCGACGTTCCGGTGTGGATGGGGATTCTGCGGCAGATCTTGTGGAAGGTCCGCGCGGATCGCGCGGAATTAGATTGCGGGTCGAGCCATTGCGTGGTGAATGCATCTATCGCGAAGGGTGCGGTGAACTGTAGACTAGGCAACACCCATACACTTTGAACAGAGTGTGGACGACGGAGGTTGGAGCATGTTTGTGCGTAAGGGACTGTTGGAGATTGCGGGGATCGTGTTGGGGTGCTGCATTACGGCCAGCGGAATGGCGCAGGGGAAGCAGTTCACGACTGAGGATTACGCGCGGGCAGAGAAGTTCATGGGGTACAACGTCAATCCGTTGGTGTATCACGGGGTTGCGCGCCCCACGTGGATGGAGGATGGTCGCTTCTGGTACCGCGACAACGGGCCGACCGGAGTGACGTTTATGGTGGTTGATCCGGCGAAGGGGACGAAGACTCCGGCGTTCGATCAGGCGAAGCTGGCGTCGGCTTTGACGGCTGCGACTGGCGGCAGGATGAAGGCGGATCCCAATCATCTTGTGATTTCAGAGATTACTTTTTCCGATGGGGATAAATCCGTTGTAGTGGGAAACGGGTCACGTAAGTTTCGTTGCGATCTAAGCGGGGCGGGTGTTTGCACCGAGGTGATCGCTGCTGGCGCGAAGCCGGTGGAGCAGGGGGGTAGTGGCCGAACACGGCCTGTAACGGATGTTTCGCCGGATAAGACGAAGGCTGCGTTTATCCGCGACTGGAACTTGTGGGTCCGCGACGTGGCTACTGGTAAGGAGACGCAGCTGACCAAAGATGGCGTGAAGGACTACGGCTACGCGACCGATAACGCGGGCTGGCAGATGAGCGATAACCCGATTCTGGTGTGGTCGCCGGATTCGAAGAAGATCGCAACCTTTCAGCAGGACCAACGCAAGGACGGCGAGATGTACCTGGTGCCGGTAACGAATGGGCATCCGGCGCTGAAGGCGTGGAAATATCCGCTGGTCGGAGACAAAGATGTGACGATGATCGAACGCGTGATCATCGAGGTCGATGGGGCAAAGGTGATTCGGTTGAAGATGGCGCCGGACCAGCATCGTTCGACTTTGTGCGATGACGTCAGCTGTCGTGGGGGCAGCGGATGGGATGATGTGCAATGGAGCGACGATGGCACGCACTTGGCGTTTGTTTCTACATCGCGGGACCATAAGCAGGAATGGATGCGGATCGCCGATGCCTCCACGGGCGAAGTGCGCGATGTGATGGAAGAGATTACGGCGAAGTTTTATGAGAGTGGTAACGACAAGGTGAACTGGAAGTATCTGTCGAAGACAAATGAGCTGCTGTGGTTCAGCGAAAAGGACGACTGGGGACAGATGTACCTCTACGACATCGCCACCGGTAAGTTGAAGAACCAGATTACTCATGGCGAGGGAAATGTCACACAGGTGCTGCATGTAGACGAGAAGACTCGAACGATCTACTTTCTGGGGGTTGGAAAAGAATCGGGACGCGACCCGTACTTCCAGCACTACTACAGCATCAAGTTCGACGGGAAGGACATGAAGTTGCTGACGCCGGAGAATGCGGATCATGCGATTACTCCGTCGGCTGACGGCCGCTACTTTGTCGATGTGTATTCGACGGTGACGCAACCGGAGACAGCGGTGGTTCGTGATGGCACTGGCAAGGTGGTCGTCGATGTGGCGACGCAAGACATCACGAAGCTGGTGGCGGCGGGGTGGGTTCCTCCGGTACCGATTACGGTGAAGGGCCGCGATGGGAAAACGGACGTTTACGGTTTTATGTTCAAGCCGACGAACTTCGACGCTTCAAAGAAGTATCCGATTGTGAACCATGTGTATCCGGGCCCGCAGACGGGCTCCTGCGGGGGGCGTGGGTTTGCAGCTGCCCACGGAGATATGCAGTCCCTGGCGGAGCTTGGCTTTATCGTTGTCTGCATTGACGGGATGGGGACGCCGTGGCGATCGAAGGCATTTCATGAGGCGTATTACGCCAACCTGGGGGACAACACGCTTCCCGATCAGGTTTCAGGCATGAAGGACTTGGCGGCGAAGTATCCGTGGATTGATCTGGACAAGGTTGGGATCTACGGGCACTCCGGCGGTGGCAACGCGACCGGTGCGGCGATGTTCCACTATCCCGACTTCTTCAAGGTGGGGATTGCAGAGAGCGGCAACCACGATCAACGAGATTACGAGGACGACTGGGCAGAAAAATGGGCTGGTCTTGAGGTGAAGAACGCCGATGGCACGTCGAACTATGACAGCCAGGCCAACCAGAACTTCGTAAAAAACCTCAAGGGCAAGCTGTTGCTGGCGCATGGATCGATGGACAACAATGTGCCGATGAACAATACGCTGCTGGTTGTTGAGGCGTTGATCAAGGCAAACAAGGACTTTGATCTTCTGATCATTCCAAATGTTGCTCATGGTTACGGCGAGGCGACCCAATATATGACACGGCGTCGGTGGGACTATTTCGTGAAGAATCTTTCAGGTGATATCCCGCCGCACGAGTATGAGATGAAATCGTATGCGTCGGTGATGGCTGCTATGCGTGGAGGGCCGGATGCGGACGATGAGTACGACGAACAGTAAGGTAAGAAAGTTACGACAACGGAAAAAGGGCCCGCGGAGTATCTTTCCGCGGGCTTTTTAATGAGATGGAGTTTCTGCTTATTCGACAATCTGGCCGCCAGGGTTGGCGCTGCGAGCTGATCGGGCCGCTGATAGCTGCCAGCCATTGCTAGTATTGGTCAGCGTTGCCTGGCCGGTCTGCGGACCACCCAAATCGGAGTGCAATTGAGGGTAGGCGGTCTGAGTTTCGGCTGCGGTAGCCCACGCGGGTGGATCGGTCAGCGTGTAGTGGTAAGTGACTTGGGTAGTCGCACCTGTGGCGCTTGTCGTTGGGGTAGAGCTGTCAATATTGCCGACTTTCCGGTGGCCATAGCAGAAGTTTCCGTAGCCGGGTTGGTTGACGTCTGCGGTCCAGGCGGACCGTCCTTTGTCCGAGAGGTCGTAGTTGTTGACCTGTTTGCTGGCGATGATCAACTTTTTCTTTTCGGCGGTAGTGCGGACGAGGAGGCCTTGATCAACCAGGGCATCGTAGCCGGCAGTTCTGCTGTTATCGGAGGTGTCGACCTGCACGGGAAACTTGATTGGATCGGACCAAAGGCATGCGGGGTGAGCGCTGTAATAGGTATCGATGGCATTGCGGAAGTTGATTGAATTGTCCTCTTTTTTGTTACAGCCAACTTCAAGCATGATGATGGTGACGCACATGGCGGTGGTTCGCAATGTTTTCAAGCTGGGATAGATGTTCATTAGAGATCTCCTGTTCCTCATTGGGTGGGATGCAGGAGAGACGGGTGGAGTATTTTCCCAAATTGGTTGCCCGGAGCCGGGGATTTTTCAAAGCCAACCTTTGGCGCGGGCGATGCGGGCGGCGTCGACTCGATTGGAGGCGCCCAGCTTGGCGATCGCTTCGGAGAGGTAGTTCCGAACCGTTCCTTCCGAGAGATGAAGCTCGGTGGCGATCTCGTTGCTGCTCCGGCCGTCGCCGGCACGCTGTAGGATTTGACGTTCGCGTTCCGTGAGAGGGTCGAGCTCGGCGTTCCAGGCTTCGGTCGCGAGTGCGGGATCAACGACGCGAAGACCGCGATGAACCCGTCGTACGGCGTCGGCCAGCTCGGTTGCAGGACGATCCTTCAAGAGATAGCCGCGCGCGCCTGCGTCGAGTGCGCGGCGAAGATAGCCGGGACGAGCAAAGGTGGTGAGGATGATCGTGCGCACGGTAGGATGGCTGGTGCGCAGGTTTGCCGCCAGCTCGAGTCCAGTCAGGATGGGCATCTCGATATCAGTGACGAGGACGTTGGGTGACAAGCGGGCAACAGCGTCGAGCGCGTCGCGACCGTTGGCGGCGCAGGCTACGACGGCGATGTCGGGCTCGAGTTCGAGTAGCGCGGAAAGGGCGCCCAGCACCATGGTCTGGTCTTCGGCCAAGACGACGCGAATAGATGCGCTCATGCGACGACACAAGGCGCCTTTAACTGGCGGGAAGCGGTTTGTGGGAGCTCGATGAGAAGGGTGACGCCGGAGTCGGTGGTGATCGAGAGACGGCCGCCGAGCGACTGTATGCGTTCCCGCATGCCGCGGAGGCCATTGCCCTCGTGAACTTCGAGGAGCTTTGGATGGGCACCATCATCGGAGATGAGCAGCGAATGGTAACCCGTCGACGGATGTATTGAAACCGATTCGACAATGCGTAGCCATGGCGTGACGGACGATATTAGTTACCGCTTCACGAACGGCGAGACAGAGCACGGTTTCTTCTGTCGCGTGCAGATGAGGCAACGAAGTTTCGCATTCCAGCGTTACACCTGCGGCCTGCAGCGTGTTACGGGCGAGTTCCATCTCGGCGGGAAGGCCTTGCGAACGGTAGCCGCCGATCGCTGCGCGTACTTCGCTCAGGGCTGTTCGGGCGGTTCTTTCGACGTCGGCAATCTCCTGGGCTGCGCGTTGCGGATCGCGTTCGATCAGGCGTCCGGCGAGTTCTGCTTTGAGCACGATTACCGATAAGGTGTGACCGAGCACGTCGTGCAGGTCGCGGGCGATTCGTTCGCGTTCGGCTACGGCGGCGAGTTGTTCGATCTCTTCGTGCGCCATGCGGAGCTTGATGTCCGCTCGCTTTTGCCTTGCGATGAAAGCGTTGCTCACCCCACGATGCCCATGAGGAAGACCGTTAACGCAAGAGCGATTGGATTGGTGTGCAGCAATAGGCCTTCGACTAGAAGACCAAGTGCCTGCGCAATGAGGATCGTGACGAAAATTGGGATTGAAGCGACGACGAATGGGAAGGAACGCGGCGCTGTAGATGAAAAAGCTGGAGCCCCCGGTGGTGATTGGAAAGCTGACCACACCGAGAACGTAGAGGGCAGCGATAAGCCGGTGGCGTTGTCTGGTCGTGCGGGCCCTCATATAGCTGACGTAAATGATGAGGAAGATTGCGTAGATCACGCCGCACTCAATCCATAGACGGCGGCTATGACTCATGATGGGATCGATGATGAAAAAGGTCGAGTAGGCAAGCCAGATATAGCCAGTGTTGCTCTGGGTGCCGATATCCGGGCTGTCGATCGATCTATACGGTTTCTCGCTCATATGTCGATTCCGAAAGTGTACCGCGTCAGGCGTTCTGTTCTTTGCGATGGAAGACAACCCAACTGATCCCAAGCATCAGCAAAGTAAAGCCGATGAGTGCGTTCCAATGGGTGGCGAGGGACATGGAGTCTCCGTAGCCGAAGATGTGGAGCATGAGTTGGGAGAGATGATAGGTTGGCAGGGCGGGTGCCACGGTCTGCAGCCAGTGCGGCATGAAGCGAAGTGGCATCCACAGACCGCTCAGGAATGACATGGGCAGATAGATGAGATTGACGATGCCGGTTGCAGCGTTTGCCGGAATGATCAGAGCGAGCAGGAGGCCCATGCTGGCGAAGCTAATGGAGCCCACGATGGTTATGCCAAGCATTTTGATCAGTTCGGTTGATGTGAGTGAGACGCCACCGAAGGACACGGCGATTGCGGTGAGAATGCTGACGATGATGAGGCCGAAGGCGACGGCCGAGGTACACTTCGCGAAGAGGTAGGCGGGGACAGGCATTGGGCTGGCGCGCTTGAGTTCCAGCCAGCCGGCAGCGAGTTCCCCGGCGAGGCCGACACCGATGCCGAAGAGGGCGGCGCCGATCAAGCCGAAGCACGCGTAACCGCCGAGCATGTACTTTGCGATGTGAATATTGCCCGCAGTGGCGTTGCGGTTGGCGATACCGAAGAGCAGGTAGAACATAACAGGAAAACCTATGGTGGAGAGCGAGAATGATTTGGTACGCATCAGTTTGAGGAACTCGTATTTGGTTTCCTTGACGAGGATGCGAAGGGTGTGCGCGAAGCCGGTTGGGGCTGGAAGCGGATGAGCGATTGCAGAGGTTGCCATGGTTTTCTCCTGAGTTGATTGAGCCGGTTGCTGCAAAGAGTTGGCTACTGGCTTCTTGTCAGTGCGAGGAAGGCATCTTCGAGAGCTGGGCCTGCGACTTCGAGGTCGCTGAGGCTCTCGTCGCGCAAGAGCATCTCGCGGACGACCGTTTCGGCTTCGGACGCCGTCACAACTACGGCACCGTCGTTACACTCTACGTTTGAGACGCCGGGAAGGGTTTGCAGAAATTCCTGCGTGAGACGGGTGTGACATCGGATGGTTCGGCCGCCGCTGCTGCGCTTGATCTCTGCCGGCGTGCCTTGACTGATGACACGGCCTTTGTTGATGACGATGATGCGGTGAGCGAGTGCGTCGGCTTCCTCGAGATAGTGGGTAGTAAGGAGGACTGTCTTTCCTTGAGCGGACAGGGAGCGAATCTGCTGCCAGAGGGCGCGACGGGCTTCGATGTCCATTCCTACGGTGGGCTCGTCGAGGAAGATAAGGTCGGGGTTGCCGCAGATTGCCAGAGCGAAGAGGACGCGCTGCTTCTGGCCGCCGCTGAGCTGGCCGAAAAAGCGGTTTTCGATGCCCTGAAGCTGGGCGATGCGGAGGATGTCAGCGACGGGCAGCGGATGGGGGTAGTAACTGCGAAAGAGATCGAGGTGCTCGCTGACGCGCAGCGTCTCCGTGACGCGGGCGACTTGGAGCATGGCGCCGACGCGGGTGCGCGTAATGGCTTTGCGAGGATCGCTGCCGAAGATTCGAGTGGCGCCAGAGGTCGGGGCGATAAGACCTAGCAGTAGCTTGATTGCCGTCGATTTGCCTGCGCCGTTAGGGCCGAGTAGAGCGACAACTTCGCCGGCGTGCAAGGAGAGGCTCAGATCGTTGAGCGCGACGGTTGTGCCGTAGCGCTTGGTGATGTTGGTCAGCGCGGCAATGGGCTGCTGTGGCGGTGAAACGGATGCCTTTGCAGCGATCTGTTCGGTCTCATAGACGATTGCGTTTAGCGGCATGATCCTCTCCTGTCTTATCTACAAGAGAATCATGTGCTGATTTGGGCGCCGGCAGTAGTGTTGGGCGTCACCTATCGGAGGTGACAGTTGTCATCTGGACGGCCGCCATCTGCAGGACCTGGGCAGGGGTGAAACCCTGTCGCCGGAGGGCGCGAATGGAGAGGGCATCGTGGCGCTTGGCCAGGCGGACGCCGTGCTCGTCGGTGAGGAGCTGGGTGTGGAAGTAGGCTGGGGTGGGAAGCTTTAGAGCGCGCTGGAGGAGGATTTGGCGGGCGGTGGATTTGAGGAGGTCGCGGCCGCGGACTACTTCGGTGATGTTTGTGTCGGCGTCGTCGACAACACAGGCTAGTTGGTAACTGGGGAGGCCGTCCTTGCGCCAGATGAGAAAGTCGCCGAAGTCGATTCCGGCTTTGAATGATTGTGGGCCGAGGTTTTTGTCTTCGAAGCGGATAACCGCTTCGTCGGGAACGCGAAAGCGGTAGTTCAGGTCGGGTTGGAAGGGTACTTCGCGATGTTGCACGTCATGAGTGGG
Source organism: uncultured Acidobacteriaceae bacterium (assembly GCA_963838555.1). Taxonomy (GTDB): domain Bacteria; phylum Acidobacteriota; class Terriglobia; order Terriglobales; family Acidobacteriaceae; genus Edaphobacter. The sequence continues at coordinate 317,873 of CAWIRK010000002.1, forward strand.
ACGGCAGATGCCCGGGTAGACGGGTTCGTCGTCGGTATCTTCATGTGGCGCATGCACCATGCCAGCAACGTCTTTGCGGCTGCAATGACAACGGTAGATGTGTCCACTAAAGAGGAGCTGGTCCAAGGCTTCACGGTATAGCGGAAGACGTTGAGACTGGTAGAGGACGGGCTTCTCCCATGGAATGCCAAGCCAAGCGAGGTCTTCGAAGATGGCTTCAGTGAAGTGCGGCTTTGACCGTTGCGTATCGAGGTCTTCGATACGGAAGAGGAGTTCGCCGTTAGAGGAGATGGTTCGCTGATGGGCGGTCCACAAGGTTGCGGCGTGACCGAGGTGGAGAAGACCTGTTGGAGAGGGAGCGAGGCGTCCGCGATAGAGTGAAAGAGCCATGCGTTGCGAACAGGTTACATGTAGTCGACGCCATACTGGACGGGGATTTGGGTGAAGGCGATGCGGGTGGGTGCCGATTCGCGGGCGGGGAGCATTCCTGCGAAGTGCAACGTGGTGTGGCCATATTTCAGGTTGAGTTTGTCCATAGTGGTGGAGAGGCCGGCGCGGTTACTCGGGTCGGCGAAGAGCTCGGCCTGGTGTTCGTCTTCCGGGATTAGATTGCGGAGAGTGATGCCGACGAAAAAGGGTTTTTGGAACTCCGGGCCCTGTGGGCGCTGGCTCCATAGAGAGCGCAGGATTTCGAGCAGTGTAAGGGTGTCCTGGCAGTCTCGGAAGCGCGCTTCCATACCCCAGCCAGAGTTCTTGATGCCGGAGTAATGCTGCTTGACTTTGCCGTGCGCGGCCCTGGCTTCAGCCTGTTCGCGCGTGAGCTGGTAACGGATGGTTACGGCGAGGGAGCCGGTATAGAAGTGCTCCATGCGGAGACGCATGGCGGCCTTGTGGAGGAGCTTGTGGGCCACAGCCCAGGAGCCTTCGGGGGAGCGGTGCTCGGGCGCGAGGACGTGGGAATGGCCTAGAGATTTTTGCACGTCGCCGGGGACGGGGGCGCCATCGTCGCCAGTGGGGGTGCCGCGCAGCCAGTGGTACATGCGATCGCCCCAGACGGAGTCGAAGAGCTTGCGCATACCGTTGCGGTCGAGCGCGAGGAGCTGGTCCATGGTGGTGATGCCCCTTTTGTTCAGGCGGGCCTCGGTGCGGGCACCTACGCCGGGTAAGGCGCGGAGTTCGAGATGGGCGATGGCACGGGGCAGTTGTGATGGAAGCAGACCGATGAGGCCATCTGGCTTCTGCATGTCGCTGGCAATCTTGGCGAGGTAACGATTTGGGGCCATGCCAATGGAACAGCGCAAGGCGGTGCCGACGTTCTTATAGATAGACTCCTTGATCTCGAGGGCGATCTTGCGGGCGCGTGGGGGCTCCTGCTCGCGGCCGATGAGTTGGCAGACCATCTCATCGATCGAAGGGTTGTGGGAGACTGGGCAGGCCAGCTCGACGGCTTTGGTAATCTCGTGCGAGTATTTGGCGTAGTCTGCATGGTCGCCAGCGACGAGGATGATACCGGGGCATTTCTTTTTAGCTTCGCCGACTTGTGTACCGGTCTTGACGCCGAAGGCCTTGGCTTCGTAACTTGCTGCGATACAGCACGTGGTGTCGGCCATGGTGGGAACGACGGCAAGCGGTTTTCCGCGGTACTCCTCATGAAGTTGCTGTTCGACAGAGGCGAAGAAGCTGTTCAGGTCGATGTGCAGGAAGCTGAAACGGTCGGGATGGAGAGTAGTCAACACGGGAACCGTGCGCTAATTATATTCGCTTTTTATTTGCCTTCAATTACGTCGTACGTGATGCCGAAGGGGTCGCGAAAGTATAGGGAATTTTCGTCTTCGCGGAGGATAATGCAGCCATTTTCCAATAGGAACTTCCGTGCATCTCCAACGTTTTTGACGGTGAAGCTTGGAATCGGCGGTTGCGTGTTCAGATCGCGGTTGACGTAGAGGAGAAAGTGCCCGGTATCGTATTCCAGTTGCGCTTCCGACCTGGTCAACAGTGTGAATTTCATCACGTTGGTATAGAAATTCTCCGCTGCGGTGATGTCCTCGAGATGGATGGCGACACAGTTGTTCGACTTGAACATAGAGGCACGCTCCCTAGCCTTGTTTGATGTAGATTTTAGCGTCATCGTCGTGCGAGACCCTTTCCTTGCGCTGAATCGGCTTGGCGCGACCGGAGTGTTGATGCGCTGTTAGAATCTCGTTCTATGGCTACCGCCGAGCGTCCCGTTCCGCAAACTGATTCTGCTGCGAAGTCCGACAGTCATCAGCGTAACCTCGCAGAACTTGAGGCGCGTCATGCCATTGCCGAAGAGGGCGGCGGAGCAGAACGGCGAGAGCGTGAGCGGAAGGCGGGAAAGCTCTCGGCACGTGAGCGTATTGACTTCCTCCTGGATGAGGGCACATTTGAGGAGACCGACAAGTTTGTAACGCATCGCGCGACGGACTTTGGTATGGCGGAACAAAGGGTTCCGGGGGATGGATTCATCACTGGATATGGTCGGGTGCATGGCCGTGTGGTGTTTGTGTTTGCCCAGGACTTCACAGTCTTCGGCGGTTCGTTGTCGGAGGCAAATGCCGCGAAGATCGTAAAGATTATGGACATGGCTATGCGGGTGGGCGCGCCGGTTGTGGGGTTGAATGATTCAGGCGGCGCTCGTATTCAGGAGGGCGTGGTTTCGCTGGCCGGATACACGGATATCTTTTTGCGCAATACGCTGGCGAGCGGGGTGGTGCCCCAGATCTCGGCAATTTTGGGACCGTGTGCGGGCGGTGCCGTTTATTCGCCGGCGATTACGGACTTTACCTTGATGACGGGGAAGACGAGCTACATGTTCGTCACGGGACCGGATGTCATCAAGACGGTGACGCATGAGGACGTGACGAAGGATGCGCTAGGTGGGGCAGTAACTCACAACGAGATATCTGGCGTAGCGCACTTTATGGCGCATGACGATCAGGAGTGCCTGGCGACGGTCCGCGAACTTTTGACCTTTTTGCCTTCGAACAATCTGGATGACGCTCCGCGGAAGGCTACGCAGGACGATCCCGCCCGAGCCGATGTTGAGTTGGACACGATTATTCCGGAAGAAAGCAACCAGCCCTACGACATGGTCGACGTGATCGCGCGCGTAGTGGACGATGCCTACTTCTTTCAGGTGCACGAGCACTTTGCACGGAATATCGTGGTCGGCTTTGCCCGCATGGCCGGCCGCACCGTTGGGATTGTGGCCAACCAGCCCGCGTTCCTCGCCGGAGTGCTGGATATCAATGCTAGCGTGAAGGGCGCACGGTTTGTCCGTTTCTGCGATGCCTTTAATATTCCACTGATTACGTTCGAAGATGTGCCGGGATTCATGCCTGGGATTCAACAGGAGCATGGCGGCATCATTCGCCATGGCGCGAAATTGCTTTATGCGTTCGCAGAGGCCACGGTGCCGAAGCTTACGGTGATTACACGCAAGGCGTATGGCGGAGCCTATTGCGTGATGAGTTCGAAGCATCTACGCACGGATGTGAACCTGGCGTGGCCTACGGCGGAGATCGCTGTAATGGGGCCGGAGGGTGCGGTAAACATTGTTTATAGGCGCGAACTCGATGTAACGGTACGACGCGCCGAGGCGATGTGGCCGCAGGGTAAGGCGTTTACAGAGGAGGAGAAGCTGGCAGTTTTGGCGGAGGCTCGCAAAGAGAAGGTGGAGGAGTTTCGCGAGCGGTTTGCGAACCCATATGTCGCCGCTGAACGGGGATATATCGATGCCGTCATAAGGCCCAGCGAGACGCGCCGAAGGCTAAACACGGCGCTCGATATGCTGGCGACGAAGCGGGACAAGAATCCTGCCAAGAAGCATGGAAATATTCCGCTATAGAGTGAGCAGCATCTAGTCGCCCGATCCGCGCACGCTTTTTCTTTTCGCAGAACTGCATGCTACTATCATGCCATTCCTTTTAGTCTTCTTCCTCAGGAGATAGTCTCTGATGAGTTCTTCTATTCTTCGATTGGCACCCGTGTCTACAATTGCGGGTGCCTTCGTGTTTTCTCTGGCCACCGCGGTACCTGGCATGGCACAGAGTTCGCCTGCACCGGCCGATCTGGTCATCAAGAATGCGACAGTGATGACGGCCTCTCATGGAACTATCCAGCATGGCAGCGTGTGGGTACATAATGGCAAGATTGCGGGGGTCGGCGCGACCGTGAGTGCTCCTGCTGGTGCGACTGTAGTTGATGCGACGGGCAAGTATGTGACGCCGGGGATCATCGATCCCCATTCGCATTCTGCGCTTGGGGACGATGTGAACGAGGCGACGAGTCCAGTTACTCCGAGCATGATGATGATTGACGCGTTCGATAACCGCGATAAAGCGCTCTACCAGGCGCTGGCTGGAGGAGTGACGTCGGAGCTGCTGCTGCATGGGTCGGCCAACATGATCGGCGGCCAGGCGGTGGTCATCAAGAACAAGTTCGGGCTGTCGCGGGAGGAGATGCTGTTTCCGAATGCTCCGCGATCGATCAAGTTCGCCAGTGGGGAGAATCCGAAGCGCGTCTATGGCACTCGCAATCAGCTGCCGTCGACACGGATGGGCAACTTCGAGGTGATGCGTCAGTCGTTCGAGGACGCGAAGGTCTATCGCAGAGACTGGGATGCTTACAACGAGAAGGTGGCGAAGGGCGATAAGGATGCACGCGCTCCGCACCGGGACCTGAAGCTGGAGGCGTTGGCGGACGTTCTGCAGGGTAAGCTGCTGGTGCAGATTCACTGCTATCGAGCAGATGAGTTCCTGACGGAAGAGGCGATGGCGAAGGAGTACGGATACAAGATCCGTGCGTTCCATCATGCGCTGGAGATGTACAAGGTCGGCGGTAAGATTGCGGCCGATGGAACCGGTATCGCGACGTTCACGGACTGGTATGGCGGAAAGTACGAGATGTGGGACGGAATTCCGTGGAACGCGGTGATGTCGATGCGCGAAGGAGTTCGCGTGGCGCTGAAGAGCGACTCGAACGATCACATTCGCCGGCTGAATCAGGAGGCGGGCAAGATGGTTCATTACGGCGGCGCGACGGAGGATGAGGCGATCACGATGGTCACGCTGAATCCGGCGTGGATCATGGGGATCGACGACAAGACCGGATCGCTCGATGTGGGCAAAGATGGCGATGTCGTGATCTGGAATGTGGATCCGCTTTCGACTTACGCGCGCGCCGAGAAGGTTTATATCGATGGCGATCTGTTCTTCGACAGCAGCTTGCCTGGATTCGGCACGACTCACTTCAGCGGCGTGATGCACGGAAGCGGGTTTGGCGCGGGCGAAGATGATGACGAACAGGGAGAGAACTAATGCTGAAGGACTTTGTTGCTGGTCGATCTGCTGGGATTAGGGTATTCGCGGGCTTTTTGATTTTTAGTTTGGCGGGAGTGGCAGGGGTGTTGGCGCAGGCGCCGATGGTGGATATTACTCCGGGGCCGGGGGTGATCGCTATTACTGGTGGGAAGCTGTTGACGGTTACGCATGGCGTGATCGAGAACGGTGTGGTGTTGATCGAGGGTGGGAAGATTGCGGCGGTTGGAACGGCCGCTTCGGTGAAGGTGCCCAAGGGGGCGACGATCGTCGATGCGAAGGGGATGACGGTTTATCCCGGGCTGATCGATTCGGAGACTCGGCTGGGGTTGTCGGAGATCGGATCGGACCGATCGACCAACGACACGGTCGAGCCGAGCGACGAGATCCTTCCGCAGATGCATGTCTACGACGCGTTTCATTCGGAGAGCGAGCATATTCCGATTACCCGCTTCAACGGCATCACGAATGCGATCGTTGCGCCGGCTGATACGGACACGATTCCGGGGCAGGATAGCTTTATTCAGCTCGCCGGCCGCGATCGCGATGCGATGCTGATGGTGAAGGATGTGGCGCTGGCGATGAATTTTGGACAGGCTCCGAAGCGGGGCGGCCGGGGTGAGGCGGCTGGACCGGCTGGCGGACGGTACCCTTCGACGCGGATGGGCGAGATCTCGCAGATGCGACAGGCGCTGCTGGATGCGCAGGAGTATATGGCGCGGCGAGCGAGGCCGGCAGCTGCGGGCGGTGAGGAGGGTGCGGCTCCTGCTGCGGGTGCTGGTGGCGGACGCGGTGGAGCGGGCGGTGCCGGCGGGTCTGCGTTCAGTCTGCGGAACGAGGCGTTGATTCCTTATCTCAAGGGCGAGAAGCCTGTGGTTCTGGGTGCGTATGACGGGCACGATGTTGAGACGGCGATGGCCTTTGCGCAGGAGTTTCACCTGAAGGTGATTCTTAGCCATGTGACACGGGCGCAGGATGTGCTGGACAAGATCGCGTCGTATCACGTGCCGGTGATTGTTGGACCGATCTACGACCTGCCTGAGGCGAATGAGCGGTACGATGCGGTTTATAGCGTGCCTGGCGAGCTGCAGAAGCGCGGCGTGAAGGTGATCCTCGCGTCGTATAACGTGAGCAACTCGCGGAACCTGCCGTATTCGGCTGGCTTTGCGGTGGCATACGGGATGCCGTACGACGAAGCAATGAAGGCGATCACGCTGAATCCGGCTGAGGTCTTCGGGTTGGGCGATAGGCTCGGCTCGCTTGATACGGGCAAGATTGCGAACGTGGTGGTTGCCAACGGCGATCCACTGGATGTCCGGACCATTGTGAAGCAGGTTTATATCAACGGCGTGGCCATCCCAATGGAGACGCGGCAGACTCGGTTGCGGGATGAGTACTGGCCTAAGAAGTAGGAAGGGGGTACCCCCCCTATTGCCTGCGCGTATCTGCTTCCTTTTCATGCGTTTACGAGGCATCGTGCTCTGCAAAATATTCATGGTAAATGGGTTACGTCCAAAATATTGTTTCTAAAAGAGTTAGGCCCCGGAGGGTATCCGGGGCCTTGCTTATTTGATCTATATATCCAGTATAGCGGGTTGAGGCTAACTAACATGCCAATTCGATCTTGTTTTGTTTGAGGGATTTAGGTGGTTTTGGGGCTTGACATGTGTTTTTTGGGCGGAAATTGGCAAAAGAAAAATTACTGTAAGACTAAAGGCAATAGAATGAGTGGCTTTTCCTTCATCGGGAAAGGGCCGACAACAAGAGCGACAGCAGATCCCTTACGGGATGACAACCAGAGGCGACAGGTAACGACATCGACGACTGATCTTACTTGCTGGCAACCCGGAGGAAGTTCGAAGGGATGGCGCGGCACTTCAAGTCTTCGGTGGCATGCCATTGGGTTCCATCGGCGTAGTGGATGGAGATGAGGTCGACCCGGCTTAGGGAGCCTACGTTATGCATCCAGACGTCGGCGTCGCTCAGGCTGTCGCTGCCGGTCTCGCGTCGCAGTTCAAAGGTCCTGGAGATGTCTTCCGGCGTCGGGCCGGCGGGGAGAACGCGTGCTTTGGCCGAGACTCCGTAGACCGTGATTTCGATGCTTTCGATGGCGGGCTCGGTCTGGTGGTTGAGGGTGAGGTGAAGACCCTGTCCGGGACCGGCTTGTTTGGCGTCTCCGGCGCTCATAATCTGGCCGGTCGCCCGACGGCTGGCGAAGAAGCCCACGGGACAGCCTGAGTTATCGGGACGGTTTGCGTTAAGGACGACTAAGTCTGCGGCCTTTCCCGTTGTGGCGGAGTTTTTGAGGGCGAGGGGCGAATGGTTCGAGGCCTGGGCGAAGGTGAAGGCGCTTGCGAGGAGGAAGAAGAGAGAGATGGAGAGGCGACGCATACAAACCTCCTTGCGGTTCCAAGTGCAGGGTTCCTGCGTACACGAAGACTTTACTCCTGTGGTGTGGGACGTTCAATGGGGCTTGAGGGCGTGGATCCAAGGTGGATGTTGCGTCTCCGAAGTTTCTGATAACTCCCCGTTTCTCGGAGACCTAGACGCGGCCAGGGCGTTTGCAGTCTGTTTTCCTGCGTGACCCTATTAAAATTGCCTGTACCCAAGGCTCCACCTAGGAGCTAACTTGGAGTACGTTCCGATACTTATGAAGTGAGGGGAAGACCAAGTGGCGCGAACCTTCCGCTTTTCTCTCCTTCTCCTGTTACCCGCCTGGTTTGGCCTCGACGCCGGGTCACTCGCCCAGGCTGTACCGGCTGCCCCTGCACCGATCGAGCACATCACTGTCGGCGACTCTACGGCACCGCTAAACGGGCCGTGGAAGTTTCACATTGGCGATTCACCGGTCGATCCAGCATCCCATGGTCTGCTGTGGGCCGAACCAGATTTCGACGACTCAAACTGGGAGACTGTGGACCTGACGCCACCCGACGGTGCACCGGATCCCGTTTATGGAGTTTCGGGGATGGTGCCGGGCTGGACAACTCGGGGGCATGCGGACGATTGGGGATACGGCTGGTATCGCCTCAGGGTGCAGGTGACGGCTGCGCCAGGAGAAAAGCTGGCCATCGAGGGTCCACCCGGCGTGGACGACGGCTATCAGGTCTTCCAGAACGGGAAGCTGCTTGGCAGCTTCGGCGGGTTCTCCTCCAGCAGGCCAGTCGTCTATAACACGCAGCCCATGAGGTTCGATCTGCCGGAACTGGATAACGCCGGTTCAACCACACGTGTGCTGGCCTTCCGCGTCTGGATGGAGCCTTCCACATCGTCGAATTACCCCGATGTCGGTGGCTTGCGCACCGCGCCGTTACTGGGCGAGGCAGGCGCGGTGACGGTCAACCATCGGCTGCGCTGGTTCGACGCCTTCCGGGCCATCACCGATCATCTTTTGTCAGCAGCAGTATTCGGATTGTTCGCTCTCCTGGCCTTCAGCCTGACGCTCGTTGATCGCTCGGACCGAGTCTATCTCTGGCTCGGAGCGGCCTGTCTGCTTACTGCGATATTTGACGCTGTGGTGGTCGTCCTTGACGGTACGCAATACTTGGGCATGGCGGCCGGGGATCCACTCAGGTTCGTCGTTTTGCGTCCGTTAATTTACGTCGCATGGGCGATGGTGTGGTGGAGCTGGTTTGGTCTTCAACGACCGGTGTGGCTGCCGCGGGCGGCGGCAGTGCTGGGTCTGCTTTGCGCGGTGTCGATTGCCCTGGGCCGAAACCTGTTCGCCTTTGCGGTGGTTCCACATTGGGTCAGCGCTGCCTTTGGCGTAGTGTATGTGGTTACGAAGTTGCTTTTTCTTCCGCTGATGCTCGTGTGCATCGTTCAGGGTATTCGCAAGGAGGGCGTCGAGGGTTGGTCGGTGCTGCCAGCCGCGGCCCTGTGGGGAGTTGCGCAATTCTGGGAGGACCTCAACTTTCTGCATATCCACCTGACCTGGTTTCCACTTGGTGTGCAGATCACGCTTGGAGATATCGCCAACCTGATGCTGGTGTTCGTAATCACAGGATTGCTACTGCGGCGACTGCTGCGGACGGTGCGGCGACAGCGTTTGATGGAGCTCGAGGTGAGGCAGGCGCAGGAGGTGCAGAGGGTGATTCTGCCCGAGCCGATTGCGACACTTCCGGGCCTCGCCATAGCGAGCGAGTACCGTCCGGCGCGCGAGGTGGGCGGCGACTTCTTCCAGATTCTTCCGCACCCCTCCAACGGCAGCATGCTGATTGTTGCCGGCGACGTTGTGGGCAAGGGTCTGCAGGCGGGTATGCTGGTGGCGCTTCTGGTGGGCGCTATCCGTACCTCGGCGGACTTCGATCCCGATCCGCTGGTGGTGCTGAAGGTGCTGAATCAGCGGCTGTGTGGACGCAGCCACGCAGCCGCCACTTGCGTCGCGTTGCGGATTGCCGCCGACGGCGGGGCCGTGCTGGCCAATGCCGGGCACTTACCTCCGTATCTCAACGGACAGCCGCTCGAGATCGAAGGGTCGCTACCGTTGGGCATGATCGAAGATGCGGAGTTCTCGGTGCTCCAGTTCAGGTTTACCCAGGGCGACCATTTGATGCTGATGTCGGACGGCATCGCAGAAGCGACCGACCTGAACGGAAACCTATTTGGCTTCGAGCGCGTTCTCGACCTGCTCCGCACTTCGGCGAGCGCCGCGGCAATCGCCAACGCAGCCCAGAACTTTGGTCAGGAGGACGACATCAGCGTCATCTCGATTACCAGAACGGCACCTTAGGTTGCTGCTGGATTCGTGGTGCTTGAATATGGAAGGGTTGTGTGAGGGGCGAAAGTGCTCAGTTGGATTCTACGACCAATTAGTCATTGCCACATTAAGATGAACAGGATATGAATAGGCATATTGTTCGACAAACCCAGGGCCGGGGGGTTACGGATATGTCCTCTGAGTATTTTGAGGAGTTGTATGGTGTTACCGAAGAGCGGGTGCTGAATTTCTGGGCTTCGAATCTCCACGAGGCGATAGGAACTACGCGGTGGTCCGAGATTCGCGATTCTACGGGTGTGTATCTTGCCAGCGTGCTTGGACATTTTTGCCTGCAGTCGGTAGATCGAATGGAGGCCCTTTCTCCGGATTACAGCCCCGGCGATACGGAGTTCCGGCAGTTCGCGGATCTGACCCAGATCGCTGAGATGATGATGCGGCAGTTGACCAGCGCAAAGAATCCTCTGTGGATGGAGTCAGCCGGTGCACACATTCTTCTCTACGCTGGGTTCTTTCAAAACCAAAACAAGGACCGGCATAACATCGAGTTCTATTCCTCCCTGGGCCGAGAGTGTTACCTGATGGCGGCGGTGGGAAAGAGGGCGCGGATGATGAAACTGATGGCGACGGGGTTTCATCAATACCTGTTCCATCTGGCCGAGCTTCAGCGACATCTGCGGGAGAGCAGATATCTGATACGGACGGACAACTAGATTTAGTTCTAACGCGGGTGGTCCAGAGAAATTGCTCTCTAGTCCCGGCTTCCCTTCGGCGCCTTGGGGTTTGCCTCGGCGTCGGTAAGATTCAGTACGGCCTTTCGCTCGTGAAGTTTTTGTTGGAGCGTGGGAACAGAGATGTCTTGAACTGCAATTCCCATCTGGGCAGCGAGGCTCGCTACGACGCCTGCGGCCTGGCCGATGATCATGTATTGCGGCTCCATGCGAACGGAGGAATAGGCGACGTGAGATGCCGAGAGGCAGACCGGCACGAGGAGATTGTCCACCTGGTCCTTTTGCGGCAGCATTACCCGTAACGGAATTTCATAGGGCTGTACGGCGACCTGGACATCGCCTTCATTGGTCACCGTACCGTCCTGGCGGGCGACTCGCTGAATATTGTGCGAATCGCTCTGGTAGGAACCCATACCGATCGAATCGGGTTTCGTCCGCGCCGTTTGCAGATCGGCCTGACGCATGACGTAGACACCCACCATGCGGCGTCCTTCCCGGATGTAGAGCTGGTTGGGGAAATTTCCGTTGTCCACGAACTCGTCTTTGGAGAGTCCCCACTGGTTGACTTCTTTCTGCAGGCTCGGCGGAACGCCTGGATCGTTCGCGAGAAAGTAGAAGAAAGCCTGTGTGTATTCGGCGGTATCGTTCCAGATCTTTTGCTTCACTGCGTACGATCCATCGGGGTAATTCCAGCTGTGGCCGATGTAATCGGTCGAAACAGGTCCGTTGTTGTTGAAGTCGGCCTTGTGGTTTGGAATCTCCACCGGATTGGTGACGTCGTGGAAGTTGGGAACGCGGCCCTTGTTTTTTTCGAACTCGGTGAGATAGCGGCGCAATAACGCAAACCGCGCGGGATCGTAGTTGGCGGGCTTTGGGTACGGCACCTGATTGGCTGGGTCGTGGGTCAGGATCAAGCGAAAGTTATATGCCTGGACCTTCCGGTCACCGCTGCCGGGAGGGTCCAGTGGGCCGGGGTTGATTTCGGGAAGCAGTCGGTGCTGGTCGTCATAGGCGTTGAGTGGCCAAGTGAACTGGTGGGCCGGAGTTTTGTCACGCACACCTGCCAGGTCTTCACCGTACTTCGCGATGGCCTCGCGTCCAATGGTGTAGGTGACACCGGATTGGGCCATCACGTCGCCCTCATAACTACAGTCGGCAAAGACCTTGGCTCGCCAGACTTTGCCGTCGATGGTTTTGATGGAAGTGACATGCCTTGATGTCATTACGACGCCGCGATGCTCGATTAGTTTTTCGTGGAAATGAACCTCGACACCTGCTTCGTTGAGCATTGCGCGGAAGATCTCTTCGCCGATGTGCGGTTCTGAGAGCCAATCTTCATGTTTCTCGAGAGTGTGGGTGCCATAGTGTTCCGCGGCCCGTGTGTAGAAGTCGCGTGCGTAGCCACCGATGATCTGGAACTGTCCTAGATCGGTCGCGGAGAGCCCGCCGGTCACCATTCCGCCGAGGCGCGCGCGGGGCTCCAAAAGCACGACATGGAGTCCTTCCTTGGAGGCAGAGTACGCGGTGATCACACCGGAGGCGGTGCCGCCGTAGACGAGGAGGTCAACGGGCGTCTTCGACGTAGCGGCAGAGGCTGAAGAGAGACAAAGCGAGACGACGAAGGCGAGGAATGAAAGAGAAGTATGGAAGGGATGTCGTCTGAGCATACGGTTTGATTGTGCAATAGTTTTTGCGTCTGGACGCTGGAATGGGGAAACGGGCGCTTTTTTAGGGCAGTTGGAGTTTTGTTTTCAATAATTTGTGGGCGATCACCCAACAAGGTTATTCCCGTAGGGCTGGGATTTGAGTTACCTTGTGGCCTGGATTAAGGGACATAGAAGCCATATGTTTGCGGGCGACCGCTTGCGGGAATTTTTGCTGTTCTGCCCTGGAGATAAGAGTGGCCCCACTCGTTAGTGTAGCGATCACGACATTTAATTTGGAACGATGGCTTCCCCGGGCCCTTGACAGCGCCCTTGCACAGAAAACGGATTTCTCTTTTGAGATTGTCATTAGTGACGATGCCTCTACGGATGGAACGCTCGAAGTCGCACGGAGCTATCGTGAGCGTTATCCGGATGTGATCCGAATATTGGAACGAAGCAAGAATGCGGGGATGTGCCGGAACTACTACGACGCATTCGAGGGGTGCCGAGGCAAGTACGTTGCATGGCTGGATGCGGATGATTACTGGACCGATCCGAGGAAGCTGGCGATTCAGGTGGAGGCTCTCGAATCGGATGCGTCAATCTCAGCGTGTTGCCACCTGGTGCGATGGGTTTCGAGCGATGGTGAAGTGAAGCGCGAGACTTACCCTGCGATCGCTCCCGGGCGCTATGGGCTTGCGGAGATTCTGCATCACAACTTTGTGCCTTCGCCGTCGGTCGTGTTTCGCGCGGGGCTGCATCGTCGAGTTCCAGCCTGGTACTTTGACATTGCACCTACGACGGATTGGCCGCTTTGGGTGTTGGCGGCGCTTTCGGGAGATATCGTGTTGCTTGATCACGTGATGGCGGACTACATGCTGACGCCGAAGAGCAACTTCATGAGCAAGGGTGCACAGTTCTGGCATGTGCAGGATGCTCGATTCTATGACCATATTGAGAGTATTGTTCCCGCCAAATGGCGCAGGTTGGTTCGCGCTGAAAAGGGCAGACGGCATGAGTTTATGGCTTACCTGCTTCGGCAGCAGGGCGATTTCAATGGATCCCGCGAGGAAGCGATGAAGGCGTTCCTTTCCCCATTCCTGAGGGATAACGGCATGAGCAAGATCAAGGCGCTTCTGGCTAGTGTGTTTTACTCACGACGAAAGTATGCGCTTGAACCGAAGATCGATTAGCTAGTGGTTTCCAGCGGGCTCAACAAACAAGCGGGCGATCTAGACGCAATCCCACAGGCGAAAACAGTAGCGGGCGGGCGAGTGGTCGACTAGGCTGGGCGGTGCGGGGATGTTGTCGAGGTCTCCGGACTTGATGCTGGCGGGAAGACCGAGAATAACCGCTTGCAGCGACGCGATGTCGCCTTTGAGGGTGCTGTCGTCGGTGTCGAGATTGCCGTCGGCGTCGAACCTGTAGCTTTTTTCCGGCGTTTGTCGGTAGAAGAGGCTATCGGTTGGGATGTGAGTGACGGCATCGTTGTAGTTGACGTAACGATAGATGCCTCGGCCGGTGTTGGACAGGACGCGATCACGAAACGCGGCGTTGCCGATGCGCGGGCATCCGAAGGTATAGAGCGAGATGTTGGGATCGGCAAACCGGCTGTAGGCGAGAACGGCGAGAGCGGCGCCGAGGCTGTGGCCGGTGAAACAGATTTCGGCCTGCGGATGTTGGGCGCGATAACCGGTGACTAAGGCGTGAACCTTCTCCCAGACTTGATTCAAGGCGTGTTGAAAGCCTCTGTGGACAAGGGCCGGTTCGGTGAACAGGTGGCTGACGAAGGACAGGTGTCCGGAGTCCTCGGCGACGCGGCGATGGTCGGATTCGTGGACGAGCAGGATGTTGGCATCGGAGAGGATATCGCGGGGATCGTCCCTGTCGGTGCCGCGAAAGGCGCATAGGGCAAAGTCGGCGCAGGAGGCGAAGATGGCCTGGGTTCCGGGGGCGTTCCAGTCGGTGGGTGTGGGGCCGATCTTTTCGTAGGCGAGGCTGGCGCGGCGGAAGTTCTCGTCGAGGTCGGCGTCGTCCATTCGCTCCTGGCCGTAATGGGCATAGGCGAGCATGGCGGCGTCGGCTGCCCAGGCGGATTTTCTGATGGCGTCGCCACTCTGGAAGGGCAGGTCGGCAGCGCGCTTGAAGTAGGTGTACTCGTTTTTCCGAGGCGGGTAGAAGAGGTTCTGCAGGGTGCCGGGAAGCAGAGGTGTGTGTCGGAGAGGAGAGAGCATGGGCGCCTCCGCGTGGTTGCTGCATCTTATCAGCCGAATGATGAGGAGCTGGTGGGGAGTCAGGACGGCGAAGTACGACGGGCGGAGCTACTGGGTTGTTCCGGTGAGGAAGATTTGCTCGGGGTGGGAGGCGATGACGCGGTAGAGGGCGAACTGGCGGGCGTTCTGGCTGCGGAGCTCGAAGAGGAGGCTGGCGCGGTTGCTGGCGTCGGCGTCGACGGCGTCGACGAACTGCATCTTAGGGGTGCGATTGAAGTGGGCGGCGTCGGTGACGCTTTGAATGGCGGGCTTGATGTTGCCGAGACCGTCGTCCTGCGCGACGATGGTGACGTAGCGGAGAGCAGCGCCGGTGCCGCCGGTGTTGGCGGAGTAGATGTAGGTGGGGGCGCCGCCGTAGCTGAGGGTATAGGCCTTCAGGTCTTCATCGAGGAGGGGAGTCTGGGACGCTGGGGCGGCGGTGGGGCGATGCGTACGGGGCGGCGGTTGTGGGGGTGGTTTTCTTTGCTGCGGGGGCGGGGTGAAGTTGGGTTGCGGGGTGGTTCCGTAGGCTGCGAGTTGGGCTCGGGCCATGGTTTGCATCTTCTCGAGGATGGCTTTGTGCTGGGCTTCGTCGTCCCAGTCGAGGGTGAAGGGATGGGGGTCGCGATTGACAGCGTCGGAGACGGCGACCATCTGATGCAGGTTCGCGGGGAGGCCGGTGAGCTTGGGTAGATCGGTCTCGTTCATGGCGCTGGTGGGCTTGCCGCGATGCATGGTTGGGACGGTTGGGGTCGTCGTTGAGGGTTGGTGAGCAGATACGCGGGCGATGTCGCTTGATGGCGGATTTTGCTTTCTTGGCGTCCTCGGGGGTGTGGCGCTTCAGGGTTGGACGGTCGGGGTCGTCGGCTGAGGAGGGGCTGTTGGAGGTTGTCGAAGAGGTATCAGTGGTGGTGTCGGGGCTGTGACGCTGCATGGTTGGGCGGTTGGGGTCGTCGGCGGGCGTGCTTCCGGTGGATGTCGTGGATGTTGAGGTGTCACCGCCGGACGAGGTGCTGTCAGGGGTGTGGCGCTTCATGGTGGGGCGGTCGGGATCGTCGGCTGGCGCTGAGCCTGTGTCGGCGGAGGTGCTGGATGCGGTTGTCGATGTGCCGGAGCCTGATGGGTCGGGGCTGCGGCGTTTCATGGTTGGGCGGTTGGGGTCGTCGCTGGTGGAGGGGCTGGTTGTGCTGGAGGTAGTTGTGTCTGGTTTGCTCTGATCGGTACCGCTCGAGGAGGTCGAATCGCGGCTGGCTTGGAGCCGAAGTGGGGACGGTTTGGGTCGGCCGAGGCGGTGATGACAGGGACGGTCTTCGAGGGTTTGAGGGCGGTTGTTGTTTTCCGGGGGGCGGAGAGGGGCTTGACGCTTCCGTAGCCAAACCAGCCGTCGTCGAAGGCGAGGTCGCCGGTTGGCTCGACTGCTTGGAGGTGTTTCGCGTAGGCGAGGTCGAGCGTTCCCTTGTCGACGCCGGAGCTCTGGAGGATGTAGAGGTTTCCGGGGAGCAGGGCGAAGGGAATTGGGCGGGCGATGTAGATGCCGGCGTCTTCGAACTTGCCTTCGATGTAGAGGGAGACGGGGATGAGGCGGCTGGCGACGGGCTTGGCGAAGTCTCCGGTCCATTCGTATACGCCGACGGCGCGGACGACCTGCTGCGGCTTCGCCACCTTGTGCATCTGCGCGGTGGCGACAGAGGCGGCGAGGGCTGCAGTGCCGAAGATTATGCGGAGGATGAGAGCTCTCATGGTCTGTTCTGTAACGAGATTAGACGCTATCTGCGGGGCAAAGTCCTGCTCGGGGTGCGGCTGCCGGGTTCGACTACCAAGTTCGGCTAGTATACGAAGCATGGATGGCGCGCCGCTGCTGGATGTGAGGGATTTGTCGATTGCGTTTGGGCAGCATGCGGCAGTGAAGGGAATTTCTTTCCAGATCAATGCGGGCGAGACGCTGGGGCTGGTAGGGGAGTCGGGGTCGGGGAAGTCGGCGGCTTCGCTGGCGGTGCTGCGGCTTTTGCCGCAGACGGCGACGGTTCGGGGGGTGGTTCAGTTCGGCGGGAAGGATCTGCTGGGGCTTCCGGAGGAGGCGATGCGGCGTCGGCGCGGGCGGGAGATTGCAATGATCTTTCAGGAGCCGATGACGGCGCTGAATCCGGTGATGCCGGTGGGGGCGCAGATTGCCGAGGCGGTGCGGGCGCATCATCCGGGGGAGTCGCGCAGGGGGGTGACGGGCGAAGGTGCTTGGCGGCGATGGAGGAGGTTGGGTTGCCGGATGTCGAGCGAAGGGCCAAGGATTATCCGCATCAGTTTTCGGGTGGGCAGCGGCAGCGGATCTTGATTGCGATGGCGATTGTGAACCGGCCGCGGCTGCTGATCGCCGATGAGCCGACGACGGCGCTGGATGTGACGGTGCAGGCGCAGATTCTGGGGCTGCTGAATGGGCTGCGGCGGGAGCATGGTTTGGCGATGTTGTTTATTTCGCATGACCTGGCGGTGGTGGCGCAGGTGGCGGATCGGGTGGCGGTGATGCAGCGAGGGGAGATTGTGGAACAGGCTTCGGTGCGGGAGTTGTTTGGGGCGCCGCAGCATGCTTATACGCGGAGGCTGCTGGCTTCTGCGCCTACGATGAAGACGGACCGGACTTTGCCGTTGGCTTCGATGGCGTAACGGGCCATGGTGTGTGGTTTGCATGAGGCGGGAATGCCTATAGACTAAGAAATTGGTCGTTAGGCCGTTTGGACTGCATGCGCGCGCTGATACTTTCAGACATTCACGGGAATCTCGAAGCACTTAAGGCCGTTCTTGCCGCAGCCGAACCGTACGATGCGCTTTGGAACCTCGGGGACATGGTGGGGTATGGGGGGAGTCCGAATGAGGTGATCGACCTGATGCGGGCGAAGGCGCAGATCAATGTGCGGGGAAACCATGACCGGGTGGGTGCTGGATTGACTTCGGCGCTGGGGTTCAATCCGGTGGCGCGGGCTGCGGCGATGTGGACACAGAAGGAAT
The DNA here is from genome assembly GCA_963838555.1 of uncultured Acidobacteriaceae bacterium. Classification (GTDB taxonomy): domain Bacteria; phylum Acidobacteriota; class Terriglobia; order Terriglobales; family Acidobacteriaceae; genus Edaphobacter. The sequence goes on from CAWIRK010000002.1 coordinate 335,558, forward strand.
TGACACCGGAGAATCTGGAGTGGCTCAAGGCGGTGCCGGCGGGGCCGGTGCAGCCGGAGGAGCCAGGGGTGACTTGCGTGCACGGGTCGCCGCTGAATGAGGATCAATACATCTTGAGCATGCGGGATGCGTGGGCTCCGCTGCAGCAGATGACGACGGCGATTACGTTCTTTGGGCATACGCATCTGCAGGGTGGGTTTTCGCAGAAGGAGCATGACTGGCATGAGATCAAGCCGCAGTTCTGGACGAAGAATGAGGCGGAGAGTTGGACGATGCCGATTCCGGAGGGGACGCGGCATCTGATCAATCCGGGGTCGGTGGGGCAGCCGCGGGATTGTGATTGGCGGGCAGGGTTTGTGATTTATGACTCGGAGGCAAAGGTGGTTGTTTATCACCGCGTGCCTTACGATTTGACCTCGGCGCAGGGACGGATTTTGATGGCGGGGTTGCCGGAGCGGTTGGCGGCTCGGCTGCGTGAGGGGAGATAATTTTTTTGGGGGTGGTTTTTGGGTGGGGTTTTGCGGAATTTGGGTGATTTTTCGTGGTTTGTTGGTGGTGAGTGCGTGGTGGATTTGTGGTGTTTTGTGGTGATTTGTGTGGTGGTTTTGTGGTGACGAAAATTTTCCAGTTTTTGAAAATATATTTTTGAGTTTCGTTATCGAAGGCTGAGGGACGGCGTGACGAATTCTTCGACTATGCGTGCGGCGGTTCTTGAGGAGTACAACTCGGCGTTTCGGTTGGCGGAGATGGCGCGGCCGAAGGCTGGGGCGGGGCAGGTGCTGGTTCGGATCAAGGCCAGTGGGGTGAATCCTCTGGATACGAAGATTCGAACGGGGAATGGGGGGCATGCGAAGCAGCCTCTGCCTGCGGTTCTTGGAATGGACCTGGCGGGAGTCGTGGAAGAGGTGGGCGAGGGTGTGGCCAGCTTTCGTGCCGGCGATGAAGTGTATGGGATGGGGACGGGAATTGGTGGGCTGCAGGGATCGTTGGCGCAGTTTGCGTCTGTCGACGCGGAGCTTCTGGCGAAGAAGCCTGCGAATTTGAGCATGAGGGAGGCGGCGGCGATTCCGCTTTCGTTCATTACGGCGTGGGAGGGGCTGGTGGATCGCGCCGGTGTTCGCGGAGGGCAGAGGGTGCTGGTGCATGCGGGTGCGGGTGGAGTGGGGCATGTCGTGGTGCAGATTGCACGGGCTCGCGGGGCGGAGGTGTTTGCTACGGTGTCCGCGGAAAAGAAGAGGATTGTCGAGGGGTATGGGGCGGTGCCGATTGATTATCGGGCGATGAAGGTTGAGGAGTATGTTGCGGAGTTTACCGGGGGCGAGGGGTTTGATGTGATCTATGACACGGTGGGTGGGGCGACGCTGGATGACTCGTTTGCTGCGGCGAAGGTGTATATGGGACACGTGGTGAGCTGTCTTGGGTGGGGGACGCATAAGCTGGCGCCGCTTTCGTTTCGTGGCGCGACTTATTCCGGTGTGTTTACGCTGCTGCCTATGCTGACGGGTAAGGGGCGGGGGTATCATGGCGAGATTATGCGGGAGGCTACGAAGCTGGTGGAGGCGGGGAAGCTGAAGCCGCTGGTGGATGAGCGGAGGTTCACGCTGGAGACGGTGATGGAGGCGCATGCTCTGGTTGAGGGCGGGAAGGCGCTGGGGAAGGTTGTGGTGGAGGTAGCGGGGTAGTGACTTGGAGCGATTGTTGAAAGCGGTAATACAACAGCAGATTCCTCCGCTGCGCTGCGGAATGACAAACAAAGGACAAGCAAGGGCGAAGATAGAACAACGACAGCCACGGCGAGAGATGCCTAGACCCCACCTCGAAGGCCTCCGCTGGAGGACGATGGCCTCGCAGTTAAGTGCTTGCGCGGTATTCGCAGCTTACCAATGTGGTAGCGGCCTTCGGAGGAGCGCGCGTTGACGATGGTCAGAGCTGTCCTGTTCGATCTATACGAGACGCTGATCACCGAATCCGGGACCCAGCGCGCCGGTGTGTCCTCGCTGGGCCCCCAACTCGGGTGTGAGCGGGAGGCCTTTCGTGGCCAATGGAGAGCGCTTCGTCCCGCTGTGACGGTCGGTCGTTTGTCTTTCCGTCAGGCGCTCAGTGACATTGCGACCAGACTGGGAAGCCACGCTGAAGATGCCACGCTGCAGCGCCTGTACGAGGCGAGGATCCGCTCGAAGGCAGAGTCCTTCGAGCAGATTGAAGATCCGATCCTTACGATGATCGGCCACCTTCGCCGTCGGGACTTGCGCCTTGGAGTCATCAGCAACTGTTTCGCGGAGGACGTTACGGCTTGGCCGCAATGTTCCGTCGCTTCGGACTTCGACTGCACTGTGTGGTCGTTTGAAGTCGGCCTGGCCAAGCCCGATCCAGAGATCTACATAGAGGCCACTCGGCGACTGAACGTGGATGTGTCTGAAACCTGGTTCATCGGCGACGGGATGCACGAGGAACTTTCGGGTGCGGAGCGGGCAGGTCTCCGCGCATTCAGAGCACTGTGGTTTCTGCGACGTTGGCCTAACTTCCGAGAAGAACCATGTTCTAGCTCTGTCGCGAGTGTGGCAAGCGTCGAGGAGGTCCTGAGGCTCGTCGAACAATCAATTCGGACCGCCCGATAGTGCGTTTCTACGGCCCCCGTCAGAGGTTGGCGCACATAGCGGAGCGGCCCTGACCAGGTGTTACGACCGACTCTTACCACAGGCTGCTGGGCTAGTTGTTGCTCTTCGAGGGTGAGGGAGAGTTCTTCTTGTTTAGTGAGGAGAAGGCGCTGGGATTTTCGATCAGATGACTTTGCGGAGCGCGTCGACGACCTTTTCACCCGCCGCCTTGACAGCCGAAGCCGCTGTCTCGCCGGCGGCTATGGTGTGCTTGAGCGCCGATCTCTTTTGTGTTCCGGAGTGTTCGACAGGAATGCTCTCGATCTCCCCGCCGAAGATGGTGTGCCCCTCTTCAAGGCGATCGAGCGCTGCGTTCAACTGTTCGACTACTGCCTCGGCTTCATCTTCGACGACGATCAGTTCCAGATTGATCTTCCGATAAAGCATGTCTTATCTCCTTCCTATAATTCTATGCTGCTCGATCATGAGCATTCGAAAATGGCTGGTTGTTGGGTTATGAGATCGGTCGTAGATCTGTTTGGCTCAGGCTAGTTGTTGCTCTTCGAGGGTTAGGGAGAGTTCTTCCCATTCGGCGAGGAGCGTGGTGCGCTGGGCACGGAGTTGTTCGAGTTCGGCGGCGTCTTTTTGGGATTGCTCGGCGGAGGTGAAATTGCCGAGGCGGGACTCGGTGGCGGCTATGGCGGATTCGAGGCGGGGGATTTCCTGCTCGGCGTGGTGGAGGCGGTCTTCTAGTTGTTTGAGTTTGATGGGGTTCAGGCGCTTGATGGGGGTGGTGGGTTCTGAGGAGAGCGGTCGAGCTTCTCCACCCCCACGAGCAAAAGCGCTCGTCGGGGACCCCGGTTCGCTCGATGCCCACACATCAGAATCGATGTGTGGGGCACCCGCATTTTCGGCTGCACTGGCATCCGAGGCTTTCTTCGAAGATTGAGTAGCGGGCGTCGGCGTGAGGGAATTTGTAATCTGTTCGGTTACTTTTTCGGGGCCGCCTTGTTTGCGCCAGAGGTAGTCTTCGTAGTTGCCGGGATAGATGTGGAGACGGCGGTCTTCTACTTCGAAGACGCGGGTGGCGAGGCCGTCGATGAAGTAACGGTCGTGGGAGACGAAGAGGACGGTGCCGGTGAAGTTGCGGATGGCGTCGAGGAGGACGTCTTTGGCGCGTAGGTCGAGGTGGTTGGTGGGCTCGTCGAGGAGCAACATGTTGCTGGGGGAGACGAGCATCTTGGCCATGGCGTAGCGGTTGCGCTCGCCGCCGGAGAGGACGCCTAGTTTTTTGAAGACGTCGTCGCCGGAGAACATGAAGCAGCCGAGGAGGGAGCGGAGTTCTACGACGGGGACTTTGGGGGAGGCGGCGGAGATGTCGTCGAGCATGACGGCGTTGGGGTCGAGGACTTTGTATTGGTCCTGGGCGAAGAAGTCTACGAGGGCGTTGTGGCCTAGCTTGATCTGGCCGCTGGTGGGTTCTTCCTGCTGGCTGAGGAGGCGGATGAGGGTGGATTTGCCTGCGCCGTTGGCTCCGACGAGGGCGATGCGGTCGCCGCGTTCGATGGTGAAGTTGAGGTTGTCGAGGACGAGTTTTTCACCGGGTGGTTTTCCGTCGACGGGGGGCATCGGGTAGACCTTGGTGAGGTTCTGGACTTCGATGACGGTGCGGCCGGAGGCGGGCGGCTGCGGGATGGAGAAGTGAATGGTGGCTTCTTCTTCGGGGACCTCGATGCGTTCGATTTTTTCGAGTTCCTTGATGCGGGACTGAACTTGTTTTGCTTTGGTGGCCTGGTAGCGGAAGCGGTTGATGAAGGCTTCGAGGGCTTCGATGCGGTCGCGCTGGTTTTTGTACGCGTTCATCAACTGGGTGCGGCGCTCTTCCTTTTGGGCTACGTATTTTTCGTAGTTGCCGTGGTAGACGTGCATGCGCTTGTTCCAGAGCTCGATGGTTTTGTTCACCGTCACGTCGAGGAAGTAGCGGTCGTGCGAGATGAGGATGTAGGCGTTGGGGTAGTCGTGGAGGTAGTTTTCGAGCCAGTTGCGGGATTCTAGATCGAGGTGGTTGGTGGGCTCGTCTAGGAGAAGCAAGGACGGTTTTTGGAGGAGGAGTTTTGCGAGCGCGATGCGCATCTGCCAGCCGCCGGAGAACTCTTCGGTCTTGCGCTCCCAGTCTTCTTTGGTGAAGCCGAGGCCGCCGAGGACGGCTCCTACCTGGGCGTCGAGGGTGTAGATGTCGTGGACGTGGAGCTGGTCGGCGATGTCGGAGTAGCGCTCGGCTGCTGCGGCGTACTCTTTGGATTTTGGTTCGGCGGTGGAGAGGGTGTGGGTGAGGTCTTCGGCTTCGCGCTCGAGGGCGTGGAGGTGGTCGAAGACGGAGAGGCATTCGGCGAAGACGGTTTTGCCGCGGAGGGCGAGGCCGTCCTGCGGGAGGTAGCCGAGGGTCATGCCTTTGACGCGGGTGAGCTGGCCGTAGTCGAGGGTTTCGATGCCGGCGAGGATTTTGAGGAGGGTGGATTTGCCGGTGCCGTTGCCGCCGACCAGACCAGTGCGCTCGTCCGGCGTGATGAGCCAGTTGGCGTCTTCGAAGAGGAGTTTTTGGCCGAAGCGTTTGCCGGCTGAGGAGAGTTGGAGCATTCCTCTTCTATTTTCTCATTGGTGTCGGGACCGCGGATTTTTTGGGAGCAATGCAGATTGAAAAAGCACAGGTCTAATGGCGATGGGCGAACACTGGCGCGAGCAGCAGCGGGCCTTCGGAGGGGGGTTTCTGCTTGCGCGCTTTTTGCAGTCTATACATCTTTTGACAAACTGTTTACAGAAATATGACATCTAATATCTCGTCGTAACGTATGTTGGTCGTGGATTCCAACGCAGCTTCCTCCCCGCCTGCGATTGATCCCGGGCTCGAGTGTGCCATCTTCGGCGGCTCGAGCGCCTTCCTGGGCCAATGGGGTAACCCAAGCAGGAGCTTCCACAATGCAATTGTTTTTCTTTCCGGTTGCAGGCGCAAGGCTTGCACCGTCGCTACTGACAGGCGCCTACGTACAGCAGCTTATGCAGGTCCGACCTTGGTTCTCTTGTTTCTCGGGCCCGCCAAAATAGTGAGCGTAGAGGGCCTGGCACCGGTCGAAATGCCGGTGAGGGAAGCTGACTCAAATTACTGAATCTTCAGTGACAGCTTCCGAGGAACAGGTTCCTACGCCTGCGAAAAATCGGCGTCTATCTTCATCTCCAGGTTGTCGTTTGCTCTCCAGTGTTTCCGATGTCTCGAGCGAGGCGTGTCGGAGGCGGCGGGGAAGGACACCTCCGGGATCAACGCAGTTTCCTCCCTGCCTGCGTTGATCCCGGGGCTCCGGCGCGCGCCGGCGGCAGGAATTTTTCTGGGCCTGCGGGGTCATACAACACACAAGCAATACATGAAGGAGATTAACGATGAAATTTTTTCCGAGCGTAGTTGCAGATGCCGCGATATTTCTGTTGACGTCTTCTGCCGTTTTTGCACAGCACTATGAACAGGTCAACCTCGATGCCAATGTAAGCGGGGTTGCTGAAGCACCCGATCCCCAACTGGTCAATGCCTGGGGGCTCGCACGAGCCTCGGGCGGTGTGTGGTGGGTTTCGGATGAAGCTATGGGGGTCGCCACGCTGTACAACGGCCCTGGGGCGAAGCAGGGTCTGGTGGTTACGATTCCCAAGTCGGATCCGAATGACAAGACGTTTCCAACCGGCACTCCCACTGGCGTGATCTCGAATGCGAATACGACGGACTTTCCGGCTGCACCGAATAAGCCGGCTGCGTTTGTATTTGCGACGCTGGATGGATCGATTGCGGCATGGAATCCCGGGGTCGGCCTTGCTCCGGGGGCTAATCCGCCTTCGACGAATGCTGTGACGGTGGCGCGTGGCGATGCGGGTTCGGGTTACACGGCCCTGACGACCGCGTTCATCGATGGCAACCGCTACCTTTATGTTGCGAATTTTTTGAAGGGGCGCATCGATGTTTACGACAACGGATTCAAGCCAGTGAAGTTGAAGAAGGATAATGACAGTCGCCACGACGACGACCGTAACTCAGGCGATGACCAGCCCTTCACGGATGATCGTCTGCCACGCAACTTCGTGCCGTTCAATGTGCAGGCAATTGGAAACGACCTGGTCGTTACTTATGCTCTGCATTTTGCTGGTAATCCGTTTGAAACTCCGGGCCCGGGGTTGGGCTATGTGGACATCTACTCGTCAAAGGGCAAACTGCTGCGGCGACTGGAGCATGGCGACTGGCTTAATGCGCCTTGGGGAGTGACGCTTGCTCCTCTGGATTTCGGTCGGTTCAGTCATCGGCTGTTGGTTTCGAACTTTGCGGCGGGAGGATCGACGCAATCGGCGGGACAGATCTCGGCTTTTGACCTGGATACGGGCAAGTTCGAAGGCGTAGTAGAAGACGCCACGGGCAAGCCGCTGGTCATTCAGGGGATTTGGAGCATGAGTTTCGCGAATGCAGCGACGCCGAATAGCTACGATCCGGACGAAGCGCCGGCTGCGGAGCTCTACTTTACCGCTGGCCCCAACCAGGGCACAGCTGGTTTGTTTGGCTATCTGATACCAGTCTCGACTGAGCTGGTGCAGGGCAATTCACAGTAAAACTCATCCTGAGAGACCTGTGTCGGAGCCGTGGATCGGGAGTCCACGGCTCTTTTTTTTGGCTGAGTACGAAGGGCAAAAGCAAAGCGAGGACAAAAACAAATACAAAAGCGAATGCATATGCGGGGTTCTTCGCTCCGCTCAGAATGATAAGTGTGATCGAGGGCTTGGCTGGCCTCCGACGAGAAGCGACAATTGGTCAGGAGTGCGCGGCGCGCTCTAGTTCGGCGATGTCCAGTTTTTTCATTTGGAGCATTGCGTGAACGGCCTTGGGATGTTTGAGGAGATCGGGCAGGCGTGCGGGAACGATCTGCCAGGAGAGGCCGAACTTGTCTTTGAGCCATCCGCATTGGCTCTCGCTGCCTCCGCCGGCAGTGAGCTTCGACCAGTAGTGATCCACTTCCTTCTGGGAGTCGCAACGCACGACAAACGAGATTGCTTCTGTGAATTTGAACTTTGGGCCGCCGTTGAGTGCGGTGAACTTCTGGCCGTCGAGCTCAAATTCGATGGTGAGGATGCTGCCTTTGGGGCCGGGACCTTCTTCGGTTGTGCGTAACTCATCGAGGCGGCGCGAGTTCTTGAATACGGTGAGGTAGAAATCGACGGCTTCCTCGGCGTTGCCGTCGAACCAGAGAAAGGGCGTGATGCGTGGAAAGCCCTGAAAGGCATTCATCGATACCTCCGGATTGTTTGCCTTTTCTTGGATGCTCTTCAAAGGCCTGTGATTGTATTGCGGCCTCCGGTGGGGCTTGTCGCGCCATTTTTCCAGGAGGCTCGGCTTTGACGGCAGTAAAAGCGTCCAAAGGGTAGGAGTCGTTTTTGAAAGAGACAGAGATGGAGCCCGCGGCGGTGATGCAACGGCCGCCGCTGTGGCGGAGGCGGTGGATTGTGTGGACGGCTGCGGTGCTTGCAGGGGTTGCGATTGCGGGGGTACTGGTGATGGTGTGGGGAATGCGGCAGATAGAGCCGATGCTGCGGCGGAAGGTGGTGGAGACGCTTTCGGCGCGGTTTCGTTCTCCGGTGGAGCTGGACAGGCTTTCGTTGTCGATGAGCAAGGGGGTGATGGTGACGGGTGGCGGGTTGAGGATTCTTTATCTGGCGGGGCCGACGAAACCGGATGCTCGGCCGAACGCGCCACCGATGTTGACGGTGGAGAGCTTTGAGTTCAGTACGGGATGGCGAGAGTTGCTGCGGCCGACGACGCGGGTGGTGTCGGTGAAGGTGCGGGGATTGCAGGTGAATATTCCGCCAAAGGGAGAGCGGGGGATGGCGATGCCGGATGATCCGAAGCGAAAGGGCCAGCCGGTGCTGGGAATTGCCGTGGACACGATTGAGTGTACTGATGCGAAGGTGGTGATCGAGACGAGCGACTCGGGGAAGAAGCCGTTGGAGTTTGCGATCAACAGGCTGGTGCTGACGGATGTGGGACTGAAGAAGCCGTTCAACTATGAAGCTGTGCTGGTGAATCCGAAGCCGGTGGGGAATGTGCGGTCGACGGGGCGCTTCGGGCCGTGGCAGGATGACAATCCTCGGGATACGCCGCTGGATGGAAGCTATGAGTTTACCGATGCGGACTTGTCTTCGATTCATGGGATTGGGGGGATTCTGTCGTCGACGGGGAGGTTTGGCGGGACGCTGGGGGAGATTGGTGTCGAGGGAGAGGCGGACGTGCCGGAGTTTCGGCTGGATGTGAGCGATCATGCACTGCCGCTGCATACGGAGTTTCGTGCTTTGGTGGATGGGACGACGGGGGATACACGTCTGAATGCGGTGAAGGCGCGGGTGGGGCGGTCGGAGTTGACGGCGGCGGGCGCGGTGACGCGGGCGGAGAACGCACATGGGCATACGACGGATCTGCATGTGGTGATGGAGCGGGGGCGGATCGAGGACATGCTGGTGCTGGGGTTGAAGGCGAATCCGACGCTGATGCGGGGGGCGCTTGGGTTGAAGGCGCACATCCTGATTCCTCCGGGGCCGGTGAGCGTTTCGAGGAAGATGAGGCTGGAGGGTACGTTCGCGATTCATGGGGCGGAGTTCAACGATGTGCAGATGCAGCAGAAGGTGGATTCGCTGAGTATGCGCGCGCAGGGAAAACCGAAGTTGGCGAATGTGAAGGATGCGGAGGTGGTGACGTCGTCCCTGACGGGCAAGTTTTCGCAGGAAGATGGAGTGATCGAGGTGAGCGAGTTGAATTACCAGATGCCGGCGGCTCAGGCGCAGATGGAGGGAAAGATCGAGCTGGCGGGAAGTACGTTTGAGTTTCATGGGAAGGTGCGGACTGAGGCGACGGCTTCGCAGATGACGACGGGATGGAAGAGTTTGCTGCTGAGCCCGTTCGACAGGCTGCTGAAGAAGAATGGGGCGGGGTTGGAGTTGCCGATCAAGGTGACGGGAACGCGGTCGACGTATGATCTGCGGCTGGATTTTCCGCATGACACGCGGGCTCCGGCGGGTGTGGGAAGTCCTTGGAAATGAGCGGGGTGCTGCAGGAAGGGGTGTGTGGCTCTTTCGGTGGAGAGACAGGCGGAGAGACATTCGGGGGGCGCTCTGCTACTGTCAGTCTTAGCGAGTTTTATGGGAGTCTTACTCGGAGTTTGATGTCCGGACAGCCACAACTTTACTCCAGCCCTGAACCGGCTGTGCAGCAGGAGCCGTCGAACGGGACTGAACCTGCTAATGAACCTGGCAAAAGGACTGCGCCGGTCTGGTTGCAACGGCTTTCGCTGTTTGTGCTGGTGCTGTTCTGCGTGTACCTGGGCGTGCTGGTGATGATCCTGCCATGGTGGACGCGGATATGGGACCACAATGAGTTCATTCTGGCGCGGCCGTGGCTGGCTACGATTCTGCATAACGGCGCGGTGCGGGGGATGATCTCCGGGCTGGGGCTGCTGGACATCTGGATAGGAATCTCCGAGGCGGTGCATTATCGCGACTACCGGGGATAAGGAAAAATTGGACAAAGAACGGATGATGCCAGAGGTGCCTGATGAGCTGGATTCAGCTCCGCTGGCTTATGAGAATGCGGAGTTTTTGAACTCGCCGGACGGCCGGCTGTTGCGGATCATCGCGGAGTACCAGGAGCCCATGGCGCGGTTCCGGCGCGAACGGATTCAGGACACGGTGGTGTTCTTCGGGTCGGCACGGTTTCGCGCGCTGGATGAAGCTAGCTCGGAGCTGGAATTGCTGGCGAATACGGGTTCAGCAGAGGCGGCGCCGCACCATGAGCAGCCCGCCACGCCGGGGGAGATTGAGAGCGGCGAGCCTAGCCGGCTGAAACTGAAGCTGGCGGAGGCTGCGGTGGAGATGGCCCAATACTACGAGGACGCGCGGCGGCTGGCTGGGATGGTGGCCACGTGGGCGCAGACGCTGCCGGGGCGACGGCATCGGTTTGTGGTGACGTCGGGGGGCGGGCCGGGGATTATGGAGGCAGCTAACCGCGGGGCGTATGAGGCGGGGTGCAAGACGATCGGGTTGAATATCCGGCTGCCGTTCGAGCAGCATCCGAACCCGTACATCACGCCGGAACTGAATTTTGATTTTCACTACTTTTTCATGCGGAAGTACTGGTTTGCTTATCTTGCAAAGGCGCTTGTGGTGTTTCCTGGCGGGTTTGGGACGCTGGATGAGATGTTCGAGTTGCTGACGCTGGCGCAGACGAGGAAGCTGGCGAAGAAGATCACGGTTGTGATCTACGGGTCGGATTACTGGAAGCATGTGATTAATCTGGAGTTGCTGGCGGAGAAGGGTGCGATCGCTCCGTCGGACCTGGAGTTGTTTGAGTGGGCTGATACTCCGGAGGAGGCGTTTCGGATTTTGAAGGAGCGGTTGACGGAGAATCACCTGGAGTCGGACTACGAGCGTGAGCAGGAGCGGCTGGAGCGGGAGAGGATTCCGGTGGAGCCGGCTCCGAGTGCGCAGGAGATGCTGGGGCCGGATATTACGAAGACGCGGTAGGCAGCGAGGCAGGACGAGAGAAACTGAAGGCTTAACACGGATTTGCACAGATGAGACGGATTTAAAAACAAACAAAAGCAAGGACAATACCGGGGTCCTTCACTCCGTTCAGGATGACGACAGTTTTTGAAAGGTTCTTAGAGCCTTACGCCGTGCTCGCCGATGATGGTAAATACGGATAAGAGGTTGGTGAGGCCGAGAAGTTCGCGGATGCGCTTGCCGACGTGGAGGAGTTGCATCTCGCAACCTGCGGCGCGGGCTGAGGTGTAGAGGCCGACGAGGGTGCCGAGGCCCATGCTGTCCATACGGGTGACATTGGCGAGATCGAGCACGATCCGTTTGCTCCCTGGAATGATGGGGCGAATCTTGGCGTAGAAGATGTCGGACAGCTCGGAGACCAGTTGTCCGTGGCAATGGACGGTAATCACTTCGTTGGTACATTCGAGGTCAAGGGTGAGACTGGGCGGAGCTGGTTTGTCGGGCATGAGGCTTTCTCGGTTCGAAATCGTTGTCTGGCGGAGAGTGGTTCGGAAAAGTCTCTCATACGGCGGTTGTCCTGGAGAGGAAATCCTGAGGCGAGCTGTGCGGGCTGCTCCCGATGCAGACAGGAAGAGGGTACAACTTCTGGGGAACCATTGCAGTAACTGAAGTTACGGATTTTGAAGCTCCATTGTTGGTGCAGTCACACTGTAGTCATGGAGCGGGACTCATACTGAGGTCGGTAACAGCCTGAAATTGGGGGTAGCCGATGAGTCAGTCGAGCATCTCGTATCTGTGGCGGGAACCGGAGGCGGCGAGGGGCTTTACGACGGGCGTTTCGCTGCATAGTCATACCAACCAATCGAAAGAGACGCTGGACTTTATCTCGGAGCTGTCGAAGGACTGGAGCGTGCTGCAGCCGGTGATGCGGTGGGCGGAGAGGCGCTGCCGGCGGCTGACGGGGATCAATCCGGATTACGCGCGGAGCTATTGGACTCCGCCGCTGACGCCGAGCCTGGCGTTTGATTTGGAGCGGCGACAGATTGAGGACAAGCTGCAGATTCCGGGGCTGGTGTCGCTTACGGACCATGATGATATTCAGGCGCCGATGCTGCTGAGGACGGTGGCGGCTTCGCGGCATATTCCGGTGTCCGTGGAGTGGACGGTGCCGTTTGGCGACACGGCGTTTCACCTTGGGATTCATAACCTGCCGAGCGCGGCGGGAGCGGCGTGGATGAAGCGGTTGGCGGAGTTTACGGCGATGCCGGTGAAGACACGTGGACCGAAGCTGTTGACGGAGATGCTGGCAGAGCTGGATGAGCTGCCGGGAGTGTTGATTGTCTTCAATCATCCGTTGTGGGATCTGTACCGGGTGGGGAGAGAAAAGCACGATGTGCTGGTGAATGAATTTCTGGCGGTGAATGGGCAGTTTGTTCATGCGCTGGAGTTGAATGGGCTGCGGGATTGGAAAGAGAATCGCGAGGCGGCGACGCTGGCGGGCAAGTGGAACCAGCTGGTGATCAGCGGGGGCGATCGGCATGGCGTGGAGCCGAATGCGAATGTGAATCTGTCGCGTGCGGGGAGCTTTAACGAGTTTGTGTATGAGGTAAGGCGCGAGCGGCAGAGTCATGTGCTGTTTATGCCGCAGTATGCCGAGCCGTGGAAGCACAGGATCCTGCAGTCGACGCTGGCGGCGATCCGGAACTATCCCGATTTTCCGGAGGGCTCGCGATTGTGGGATGAGCGGGTGTATCACCCGGATGCTGACGGAGCGATGCAGCCGCTGGCTGGATTGTGGAGGAAGGGCAGGGCGCCGGCGCTTTGCCAGGCGACACTGACGGTGGTTCGCGCAATGGGGGCGGGGCCGGTGTCGAGCGGTTTGCGGTTGGCGTGGAACAACCGGGTGGAGATGCGGGCTACGCTTGGGCAGCTGTGAGCTTTGCGCTTTTGAGTTGCCTGGTTGTTGTTTCGCGGGGGTTGAACGAGGGATAGTCTAGAGCGATGCGTGCGCCACGTGTTGCCTACTTTCCGGACTCGTTCCATGAAGTGAATGGCGTTGCGCATACGAGCAGGAATTTTTTGGGGTATGCCCAGCGGCATGGACTGCCGTTTCTTTGTGTGCGGGCGGGTACGCGGGAGATTTCGTTCGAGCAGGTTGGGGAGTTGCGGACGCTGGAGCTGAGGCGGAGCCGGGGCTCGGTGAGGATGGAGCAAGACCTCGAGTTCGATACGCTGTTCTGGCGGCATGGCGGGGCGATACGGCGGGAGCTGGAACGGTTTCGGCCGGACGTGATCCACATTACGGGGCCCAGTGAGCTGGGGATGTTTGGAGCTTACTTTGCATGGGAGATGAAAGTGCCGCTGGCGGCTTCGTGGCATACGAATCTGCATGAGTATGCGGCGCGAAGGATGGGGTGGCTGACAGGGCGGATGGCTCCGGGGCACGGGGCGGTGATCGAAGGGGGCGTGGAGACGGGGGGCCTGTGGGTTGCATCGCAGTTTTATAAGCAGGCGAAGGTTTTGTTTGCGCCGAACGATGAGCTTTGCAGGATGCTGGAGAGGACGACGGGCAGGCCGTGTTTTCTGATGCAGCGGGGAGTGGATACGGAGTGGTTTTCGCCGATGCACCGAACGCGTGAGGCGGGTGACAGGACCGTGGTCCTGGGATATGTGGGTAGGCTTTCTGTGGAGAAGAATGTTGCGCTGCTGGCACGGGTGGAGCGGCGGCTGGCGGCGATGGGTGTGAGTGGCGTGCGGTTTTTGATCGTTGGGCATGGGAGCGAGGAGGCTTCGTTGCGGAGGGATCTGAAGGAGGCGGAGTTTGCGGGGGTGTTGCGGGGAGTGGCGCTGGCGCAGGCTTACGCGAATATGGATGTGCTGGTGTTTCCTTCGCATACGGATACGTTTGGGAATGTGGTGTTGGAAGCGCTGGCGAGCGGAGTGCCTGCGGTGGTGACGGCGGATGGTGGGCCTAAGTTTATTGTGCGGGATGGGGAGACTGGATTTGTAACTGATGATGATCACTTTGCAGACGCGGTCGCGGAGTTGGTACGGGATCGGGGGCGGTTAGAAGCGATGCGGGTGAAGGCGCGGGAGTATGCGTTGGGGTGTAGCTGGGATGCGGTGTTTGATCGGGTTTATGCGGGGTATGAGACGGCGCTCTAGAGGATGATGTCCTGCCGGACGGGCCCACTGCGCGTGGGGCGGCCACTTCGTGGCTTGTGTACCGGTCGGGGTAAGTTGAGATTCTTTGGTCCTCCCGTTGGTCGGGATGAAAAGTGATCCCGGCCAACGGCCGGGCCGATGCGGCTTGTTTGACCGAGACAAGTTAAAAAGGCGTGCGAACGCCCGCCCTCCGCGCAGGAGGCCCGTCCGGCAGGACCGCTTTAGAAGCGGAGCGCGCCGATGTACGCGGTGTAGGGCGGGAGCGTCATGGACTCGAGGTGCATGGTGCCCATGCCGTTATCCGAACGAAGGACAGTGCGGAGGAAGCTGCCGCGCAGATGGAGTTTCATCGTGTCCTTTTTGATGGAGAGATGGGCCGGCTCGCCCGAGAGATTGCACAGTATCACGAGGATTGGATTGGTTGCGGAGACATCCTTTGGTTTGCGGATCATGATGAGGACGTTTTGGTCGTCGCGATTGATCGTGAGGTATTCGCCGGAGTTGAGGGTGGCGTTGCTGTGATGGAGCTCGATGAGTCTGCGGTACCAGTTGAGGAGTGAGTTGGGATCGGCGTCCTCGAGGACGGCGTTGGGGGCTGGGTTGGGAGTGGAGGTTTCGGGTGATGGTGCCGATTTATCTTTGGGCGGTGGAGGCGGGGCGTCCCAGATGATGATGGGCGAAGCTGGAGTGGGTCTGGGTGTTTCTGTAGGTGCAGCTGCGGGCGTGGCCGATGGGTCTTTGGAAGCATCTACGGGTGTGGCGGGCGTATCTTTGGGTTTTTCTGGGGGAGTGACAGATGTATCTGCGGGCTTATCTGGAGGGGTAGCGGATGTGTCCTTAGGAGCGTCTGCGGGTGTGTTTGGGGGTGTGACGCCAGAAATGACCGATGCGTCGACGCCTAGCTCCTGGCCGTAGTAGAGGAGAGGTTGTGCGCGGGTAGTGAAGAGGATTGTGGCTAGAAGTTTTGCGATGGCGAGATCGTTCTTGCCGTCGCCGTAGCGGCTCATGCTGCGTTTGAAGCCGGGGCCATCGGTGGCGAGGAGCGCGAGGTTGTGGCCAGCTTGGGCGATGCTTTCGGTGGAGTCGACGGCAGCGCGGATGGGAGCCGGTTTGAGCGGCGTGACGGCGCCTAGGCGAGTGTCGAGGAGTAGCTGCGCGATTTGGGGATCGGGGGCTTTATAGGTTCGCTGTTGAGATGAAGGCAACGTGGGATCTACGTCGCCGATGAGGATGCGCTGGCCGAGGTAAGTGCTGCTGGCTTTGCTAACGTCGGCGGCCTGGGCTCGGGCCTCGGGCGTGAAGCCGATGACGTGGAAGCCTGCGATGCCGCGATTGAGCCAGAAACGGGCTACGTTGGGAAGGTCGGCGGGAGGGATATGCGGATCGAGGTCGAGGAGGATGCGGACGTGGCGGCGGCTGGCTTCGTGGATGAGGTCGTCGAGATCGTCGAGGGTGCCGTAGGCTGGGTCGATGGATTGGGCGTGGGCGGCGTCGGGCTGGATGGCTGTGAGGAGGATGGCATCGGCGCCGAGAGTGTGGATGTAGTCGAGGCGCTGGGCGACGCCATGGAGGCCGCTGGTTGCTGCGTCTTTGTCGGTGGGCGGGTTGAAGTTGAGTGGGTTCACCTGGTAGACGATGGCGTGCTTCCACCAGACGTCGGTGTTCATACCGGAGCCGACCCAGCCGGGGCGGGCGAGGGTTTGGGCGGGAGCGCTCGGGGTGAACAGGCAGGTGCAGGCTAGGCAGAGGGTGAGGAGTCGGCGGAGGGTCGGCATGGTCATCGTGCTGGTTAAGGAGATGCTACGTGAGTTTGTTGGACGAGCGGGATGGATGTTTTGTGTGCGGCTGGATTCCTATGCAAATGACGCTACTCGACCTGGCGCCCTGATCCTATGCTATGGTCGGTGCGAAGGATTCCCCATCGAGAGGACGATTCGAGTGAATAAGCGGAGCCCTTGCGTAGTCGTTCTTCTGGCTGGGTGTGTGTTGGCGCATGGCGGCACGATGCTGGCTGCCGTCCAGGAGCTGACAGTGAAGACCGCGCAGGGTGAGGTGGCGGGCAGGTGGATCGAAGGTGATACGGAGAAAGCTTTCCTTGGTCTGCCCTACGCAGGGCCTCCGGTCGGCGAACTGCGTTGGAAGGCTCCGCAACCGCCGTCTGCGTGGAAGGGCGTGCGCGATGCGACCAAGTTCGGCGCCCGCTGCGAGCAGTGGCATATCTGGAACGATTATCTCTTTCTCGATTCCGGTCCGAGTGAGGATTGTCTTTACCTGAACGTCTACACACCCGCCTCGGTGAAGCAGACTGCCAAACTGCCGGTGATGCTGTGGATTCACGGAGGCGGGTTTGCTGCGGGCGCGGGCTCGGAGCCGCGCTATACCAACTCAGCGCTTGTGTCCAAGGGTGTGGTCCTGGTTACGATCAACTACCGGTTGGGCGTCTTCGGCTTTTTAGCCAGCGAGGATCTTACGAAGGAGGGGCAGGGGCATTCCGGCAACTATGGCCTTATGGACATGGCGGCAGCGTTGCGCTGGGTTCAGGCGAACATTGCGAACTTCGGCGGCGATCCTGGAAATGTGACGATCTTCGGTGAGAGCGCGGGGTCGTTTTCTGTGAGCGCGCTGATGGCGGCTCCCGAGGCGCGCGGACTTTTCCAAAAAGCGATCGGGGAGAGCGGTGCGTTCTTCGGCAATGTGATCTCTTTGTCCCCGGTGGCGGAGCGGGCACAACGTGATCAGGCCTGGGTTGGTTCGCTGGGTGTCAAGAACCTGGCCGAACTGCGAGCGATGCCTGCCGACAAGCTGATCGATGCAGCATCGAAGAAGCCGGTGACATGGTTTTCGCCCGTCGTGGACGGGCGATTCCTGACCGAGCCGATTCCTGAAACCTATGCTGCGGGTCGACAGGCTCATGTGCCGGCGATCATCGGCTGGAACCGCGACGAGAGAGCGGGCTCGCTGTCGAAGGACATGACCGCAGAGAAGTGGAAGGCTTTCGCCGTCGAGCATTATGGAAGCCGGGCGCAGCAGTTTCTGGCCGCCTTTCCTGGAGGTAGCGACGAGGAGGCCGTGCGGTCAGCGGACGCCTACACCACTGCAGGTTTCATTGCTTTCGGGGCCTGGAGCTGGGCGGAGGCTCAGGCCAGCACCGGCAAGTCGCCGGTCTATCGCTACCGCTTCGATCTGCCTGCGACGCCGAGCGAGATGCATCCGGAGGGAAGATACGCCTTCCATTCCGACGAACTTGAATATGTCTTCGGAACGCTGGACGTTCGGCAGGGAGCAATCTGGCGTCCCGAGGACCGCAAGCTGAGCGAGCAGATGATGGGCTACTGGACAAACTTCGCGCGCACCGGCGACCCCAACGGAGATGGGCTTCCACACTGGCCGCGCTACGACAAGGACAAAGAATTGATCCGCCTCGACAGTAGGATCACCTCGGGGCCGGACAACTACCGCCTCCAGTTCGAGTTTCTGATCAAGGAAGAGAAACAGTCTCACTGACAGGCTTTTGTCCAATCCTCACAGCGTGCATTTAGTCACCTCATTTCCGTATAGTCCGCAGTCCGACGCCGACAAGGCGTTTTCGGAAACTGACCTACTCTTGGATTTCGTGTGAGCTTGTGCTGGAGTGGGTTAGGTTCTATGGTCAAAAGAAAAGGGAGATTTGCATGAGAGGTTTTGCTGCTGTGTTGATGGGGGCTGCGCTGTGCTTTGCTCAGCCTGTATTTGCTCAGATGGGTGCGCCGGATGCTAAGCCAGAGCCGGGGATGCCGGGGGTTGCGGGTCCGCTGGCTGCGAAGTACAAGGCTGATGCGGACAAGATTCTGCAGGCGGCGGAGACGGATGAGGATGGCTATGCGGCGTTGACGTATCTGTGCGACCACGTGGGCAAGCGTTTGAGCGGGACGCCGCAGTTGAATGCGGCGATTGCGTGGGGCGCGGATTTGATGCGCAAGTCGGGGTTGCAGAATGTGAAGGTGCAGCCGGTGATGGTTCCGCGGTGGGTGCGGGGGAGTGAGTCGGGGGCGATGCTTTATAAAGGCGAGGCTGGGCCGATTACCAGGCCGCTGCATATGCTTGGGCTGGGGATGAGTGTGGGGACGCCTGCAGGGGGGATTACGGCGCCGGTGGTGTTTGTGCCTAGCTTTGCGGCTCTTGATGCGATGACGCCGGAGCAGGTGAAGGGGAAGATTGTGGTGTACAACCCGGGCTGGCATGGCTATGGGGTAAATACGCAGTACAGAACGTTTGGGGCGTCGCGGGCGGCGGCGAAGGGCGCGGTGGCGATGCTGGTGCGGTCGGCGACCGGGCTGGCGATGCAGATTCCGCATACGGGCACACTGCTGTATGACGCAAGCCAGCCGAAGATTCCGGCGGCGGCGATTTCGGTGGAAGATGCGTTGATGATCGAGCGGCTGTGCAAGGAAGGGCCGGTGACGGTTCATTTGCAGATGGATGCGCATATGGAGGCCGATGTCGAGGCCGGCAATGTGATGGGCGAGATTGTGGGGAGTGAACATCCGGAGCAGGTGGTGGCGATTGGGGGGCATATCGATTCCTGGGATGTGGGGCAGGGGGCGCAGGATGATGGGTCGGGGATTATGGCGGCGTATGAGGCGGTGGCGCTGATCCATAAGCTGGGACTGAAGCCGAAGCGGACGATACGGCTGGTGTTCTGGGTGAATGAAGAGAATGGCGGGGCGGGGGGGCGGGCTTATCGCGAGATGATCGGCGACAAGATTGGCGATCAGGTGGCAGCGATTGAGATGGATGGGGGCGCGGAGAAGCCGCTGGGGATGGGGTATGGAAGTATGGGTGCGCCGCGTCGGCGGCGTACTCCGGGGCGTGCGAGTGGTACTCCTCCGGTGCCCGGCGGGCCTGTCGATTTGCATGCGATGCCGGGAGATGTGAAGCAGTCAGTGTTGGCGTTGCAGGATATTGTTTCGCTGCTGGGGCCGATTGGGACGGACACGGTTTCGGCGGGCGGCGGTGGATCGGATATCGAGCCGATTGTGGCGGATGGAGTTCCGGCGCTGAGTCCGCGGACGGTGGAGGCGCACTACTTCGACTGGCACCATACTGAGGCGGATACGCTAGATAAGGTGGATCCGGTGGAGTTCCGGAAGAATGCGGCGATGTTATCGGTGGTGACGTTTGTGCTGGCGGATATGGATGGGCGGTTGGCGGGGCGGAAGTCTGCGGCGGCTGAGTGAGGTTTTCAAAGAGCGAGGATGGCCGCCTCTGGGTGGCCTTCTCCTTTGAACGCAAAGAACGAACAACTGCAAGAGCAAAAGCGAAATACGGGGGTTCTTCGCTCTGCTCAGAATGACAAGCGTTTTTGGTTCGGTGAGGGTAGTGGTGCAGTCAGTCGATGTCGAAGCTGACGCCTTGGGCTAGCGGCAGGTCGGTGCCGTAGTTGATGGTGTTGGTGGCTCGGCGCATGTATTGTTTCCAGGCGTCGGAGCCGGATTCGCGGCCTCCGCCGGTTTCTTTTTCGCCGCCGAAGGCTCCGCCGATTTCGGCGCCTGAGGTGCCGATGTTGACGTTGGCGATGCCGCAGTCGGAGCCGGTAGCGGAGAGGAACTGCTCGGCTTCGCGGAGGTTCATGGTGAAGATGCTGGAGGAGAGGCCCTGGGGGACGCCGTTGTGGAGGCGTAGCGCTTCGTCGAAGGTGGAGTATTTGAGGACGTAGAGGATGGGAGCGAAGGTTTCGTGTTTGACGGTATCGGTTTGCTGCGGGATTTCGACTAGCGCGGGGCGGACGTAGAAAGCGTCTTGATTTTCGATGCCGATGCGGTGGCCTCCGGTGATGGCGGCGCCGGCGGCGCGGGCTTCTTCGAGGACCTTGTGCATGGCTTGGAAGGCGCGTTCGTCGATGAGGGGGCCTACGAGAGTGTCGGGTTCGCGCGGGTCGCCGATGTTGACGGAGGCGTAGACCTTTTTGAGTTGGGGGATGAGCTGGTCGTAGACGCTGTCGTGGACGATGAGGCGACGTAGGGTGGTGCAGCGTTGGCCGGCAGTGCCCATGGCGGAGAAGGCTACGGCGCGGAGGGTGAGGTCGAGGTCGGCGGTAGGGGCGACGATGGCGGCGTTGTTGCCTCCGAGCTCGAGGATGGCTCGGGCGAAGCGGGCGGCGAGGCGTGGGGCTACGGCTCGGCCCATCGCGGTGGAGCCGGTGGCGGAGACTAGCGGGATTAGGGGCGAGTCGACTAGTTGCTGGCCTACGGTGGCGTCGCCGATGAGGAGGGTGGAGAGGCCTTGGGCGACAGGCTCGTATATCTTGGCAAATTTTTCAGCGGCTCGTTCGAAGATGGCCTGGGTGGCGAGGGCGGTGAGGGGAGTTTTTTCGGAAGGCTTCCAGACGACGGCGTTGCCGCAGACGAGGGCGAGGGCGGCGTTCCAGCTCCAGACGGCGACGGGGAAGTTGAAGGCGGAGATGACGCCGACGACGCCGAGGGGGTGCCAGGTCTCCATCATGCGGTGGCGGGGGCGTTCGGAGGGAACGGTGAGGCCGGCGAGTTGGCGGGAGAGGCCGGCGGCGAAGGTGCAGATGTCGATCATCTCCTGGACTTCGCCGTGGCCTTCGGAGAGGATTTTTCCGGTTTCGATGGTGACGAGGCGGCCGAGTAGATGGCTTTGGGCGCGGAGCTCTTCGCCGAGGAGGCGGATGAGCTCGCCGCGTTTTGGGGCCGGGACCGTGCGCCATTCGAGGAAGGCGGCCTGGGCCTGGGCGATGGCTTCCTTGGCTGCGGAGGCGGTGATGGTGGGGACGTTCGCGATGATTTCGCCGGTGATGGGCGTGCGGACGGTGAGGTTGCCGTTGGAGTAGGCAATGGCGGGGACGCCGAGATCGGTGAGGATGGATTCGGTTTCTTGTTGGATGGTCATTGTTCTGGTCATTTGGTTTGTGGCTAGCGTAGAGGGTGTGGGTGGCAGGTGGCAAACGGAGGGGTATCCCCGTCCGGGTGTTTTTTGCGTAAATTCTTCGAATGAAATGGGTTAGATTTGGACTCTGGCTGCAAATTGTTCATTCTATTGGTGGTCTTTCGTAAAGTATTGATTTAAATGGTGAAGCCCTCGATTTTTAGGATCGAGGGCTTTTTCTTTTATCTTGTTTAATTATACGGGTTCAGCGAGGGTGAAGATGCCAGGCGCATGTCGTTTGTTGACAGGGAGTTGCGTGGTTTTGGGGCTTGACATGCAAATATGCTGGGGTTTTGGGGAAATAGTTTTGTAAATCATTATAAATAGGGTGGATAGTGTGAGCGAAGCCTTTGTGTTGGTTTCGCTATTGAGGTGGGGTGACGGTGGCAAGCGGGGGATTCTGCTCTTTGATGATGTAGCCCTCGGGCGGGGAGAAGATGGATGGAGGGGGATCGCCCTGGTGAAGCTCTTCGATCTCCGCCGTGGTTCGGCCTCGTCTGGGATCGTCGCGGATCGCCATCAGGGTGACTTTGAGATCTCTTGAGGACCAGGACTCATGGACCACGCTCAAGGGAAGAGCGTTTCCTTCTTCACCGGCCGGGATCGTTTCGGTTTGCCGGACGCCGGTCGCGGAAATGCCTTGAAACTCCCGGGTGCCGAGTTCTTCGGTTTGCCATTGGGACACTGCGGCTGCAGCTTGCCGGACGCGGACCTCGGCGGTCAGGGTCGTGATTTCGGCTTGGGATGGCCGTTGGGGTGTGGGCATGTGGAATATAGTCGCAATCTTCGATTGGCCCCCGGACAATACCCAGGACTCCTTTGTGTTTGTGGACTGGTCATTGATGGTGACCTGGTATGACAGATGCCGGTGTCCGTCCTCTCCGGTGTAGCAGGAGCTTGGCATCTCGGACATGGTTTTGCCGGCGGAGTTGCGGGCGATGCGGTAGCGGACGGTGCCGTGGATCGAGTTTCCGTCGGCTAGTTTCTGGTCAAATGTTTCTTTGATGACGGCGGTGAACGGGCCCTTCATTAGAGGGAGGAGATCGCTTATGAGGATGCTGACTCCGCCGAGGCAGGGCTCTGCGTTCTGGGCTTTGGCGAGTGGGGTGGTGAGTAGGAGTGCTGCGGCTAGTAGAGTGGCGGTTCGCATAAGACCCCCGGCTTGCGTGGGTTTGGAGCGAAGACGGTGTACACAAACGAGTTGTCGTGGTGGGGTGATTCCGATTGGCTGTTTACATCCCACCTTCCGTAAAATGCGCGAAGGATGGGGCAGCAGCAGATTCCTCCGCTTCCCTTTCGACTCGCTTCACTCGATCAGGGTTAGGTCGGAATGACAACAGGAAACGTAACAGCAAGGACAAAGGCAACAGCAATAGCCTTCGAAGTTGCTCCGCCGGCCGCGACGAGAAAGGCAGATTTGGTTACTGCGTGGTGGGAGCGCTGATGATGGCGGCGGGCAGGCTCTGCGGGATGACGGGACGAAAGGCAAGGGCGACAGTGGCGAGGACAAAGCGTCGGGCTCCTTCGACTCCGCTGCGCTTCGCTCAGGATGACGTATTTATGGGAGCAACGTGAGAGCAAAGGCAACGGTTCAAGTTGAGCGAGCTAATACTTCGGCGAGGTGCTTGGGGCGGGCGTTGGTGTTCTGGGTGATTTGTTCGCAGCAGCTGAAGCCGTCGCTGACGATGATGGCTTTGCTGTTGTTGCGGATGGCGGGGAGTAGTACGCGCTCACCTAATTTTTGCGAGAGGGCATACTTGTCTTTTTCGAAGCCGAAGGGGCCAGCCATGCCGCAGCAGCCGGAGTCTAGGAGTTGGACGTCGGCTCCGGTGGCGTAGAGGAGGGTCAGTTCGTCCACCATACCCATTGTTGCCCGGTGATGGCAGTGGCCGTGGACGATGATCTTTTCGGACTTTGCGAGCTGCGGGGGCTTGTAGTGCGGCGCGTGTTTGACGAGGAACTCGCTGAGGAGGAAGGTCTGGTCGCGGAGTTGGGCGGCGCGGGGGTCGTTGGGGAAGAGGTTGGTGAGTTCGTCGCGGAAGACGGAGGCGCAGCTGGGCTCGAGGACGACGATGGGCGTGCCGTCGATGAGCTGGGGGGAGAGGGCGTCGAGGATTTTCAGGAGATATTTTTTTGCGGTGTCGAGCATGCCGAAGTCGTAGAGGGGGCGGCCGCAGCAGAGGTGGCGGTTGGGGAGGATGACGCGGAAGCCGGCGGTGGTGAGGACCTGATGGGCGGCGCGGAGGGTGGAGGGGTGGAAGTAGTTGTTGAAGGTGTCGGACCAGAGGAAGACGGGGGGTAGGGAGTGCGGAGTAGGGAGTTGAGGGCTTGAATCGGAGGCGGCGGGTGGCTGGGGGATCGCTCGGCGGTCCTGGCGGCGTTGCGGGTTTTTGGCGAGGCGGCGGTCGGGGGTAAAGGGTGTGGCGAAGCGGGGGAGAGTGCGGTTGGGGTGGATATGGAGGAGAGACTTGATGACGCGGCTGAGGATGGGGGTTTTGTTGATGGCGTTGACGAGAGTGGGAGCGAAAGAGGCGAGGTGCGCGAAGCGGTCGATGCGTGCGAAGGCTTGGTGGGCGAGGGGGCGGGGCTGGCCCTCGTAGTAGTGGGAGAGAAACTCTGCTTTGTAGGTGGCCATATCGACGGAGACGGGGCACTCGGATTTGCAGGCTTTGCACGAGAGGCATAGGTCGAGGGACTCTTTGACCTGCTCGTTCTGCCATTGGTTGGGGAGGACCTCGTCCTGCATAAGCTCCCATAGGAGATGGGCGCGGCCGCGAGTGGAGTGGAGCTCTTCGCCGGTGGCCATGAAGCTGGGGCACATGGTTCCGGCGTCGGTTTTGCGACAGGCTCCTACTCCGACACAGCGAAGGTTGGCTGAGGCGAAGCTGCCGTTGTCTTCGGCGTAGGCGAAGTGGGTTTTGGGTTGCCAGGGTTTGTAGTCGGCGCCTAGGCGGAGGTCTTCGTGGGGCTGGTGGGCGTCGATGAGCTTGCCGGGGTTCATGCGGTTGGTGGGGTCGAAGATGCGCTTGAAGGCGCGGAAGGCTTCGCATCAGGTCTTCGCCGAACATCTTGGGGAGGAGTGCGCCTCGGGCCTGGCCGTCGCCGTGTTCTCCGGAGAGGGAGCCGCCGTGGGCGAGGGCGATGTCGGCGGCGCGGTCGATGAACTGGCGGAAATTGAGGATGCCGGCGGGGGTTTCGAGGTCGAAGTTGAGGCGCATGTGGACGCAGCCCTGGCCGAAGTGGCCGTACATTGCGGTGGAGTAGTTGTACTCGTGGATGAGGGCGTGGATGGCGCGGAGGTAGCTGCCGAGTTGCGTGGGGTCGACGGCGGCGTCTTCCCAGCCCTCCCAGCCGGTGGTGGATTTTCCGTTCGGGCCGGGGATGAAGGCGGTGGCGCCGAGGCCGGACTCGCGGATGTGCCAGACGCGCTTGGCCTCGTCGGAGGTGTAGATGCGGGAGGTGGGGTGAGCGGGAAGCGCTTTCATGGAGGCCACGAAGGCGCGGGCTTTGGCGTTGGCTTCGGGTTGAGTGGCGGCGCCGAACTCTACGATGAGGAAGCCGTCGCCGGGCGGGAGGAGTTTGAGGTCTTCGACGGATTTTTGCTTGCGGCGGAGCGCGTCGAGCAGATAGCCGTCGACGCCTTCGAGACCGATGGGTTCGTGCTCGAGGATCTGGGGGACGTTGTCGGCGGCGAGGAAGATGTCGGGGAAGCCAACTCCTACGAGGGTGCGGCACTGGGGGCTTTCGACGAGTTGGAGCGTAGCGCCGAGGATGACGGCGCAGGTGCCTTCGCTGCCGACGAGGGCTCGGGCGAGGTTGAAATTGTTTTCGGGGAGTAGTTCGTCGAGATTGAAGCCGGAGACGCGGCGAGGGATGCGGGGAAATTTTGCGCGGACCTGGTCGGCGTAGGTGTCGCGGATGCGCTTGAGGGCGGCGTAGATCTCGCCGGTGCGGCCGCCGGCTGCGATGTGGGCGGCGAGTTCGGCTTCGGTGGTGGGGCCTACGGTGAGGCGGGTGCCGTCGTAGAGGAGGAGGTCGAGGGAGTGGATGTTGTCGACGGTTTTGCCGCCCATCAGGGCGTGGACGCCGCAGGAGTTGTTGCCGATCATGCCGCCGATGGTGCAGCGGCTGTGGGTGGCGGGGTCGGGGGCGAAGGTGAGGGCGAATTTTTCTGCGGCGTCGCGGACGCGGTCGAGGACGATGCCGGGTTGGACGTGGACGGTTCTCTTGATGGGATCGATTGCGTCCATGCCGTTCATGTATTTGGAGAAGTCGAGGATGACGGCGGTGTTGCAGCCCTGGCCGGCGAGGGAGGTGCCGGCTCCGCGGGAGAGGAGGGGGGCGTTGACGGCGCGGCAGGCGGCTACGGTGGCGATGACGTCGTCTTCATCGCGGGGGATGACGACGCCGATGGGGATGTGGCGGTAGTTGGAGCCGTCGGTGGCGTAGAGGGCTTTGGAGGCGGCGTCGAAGCGGACTTCGCCGCGGATGGTCGCGCGGAGCTGCTTCTCGAGGGCGTCGGCCTCGGGGAAGGTGTCGTGTATGCGAGCGTGGGAGCTCGGCAGAAGGACGAAGGGCGAGGTGGACATAGTGCTCACTATACGGCTGGCGCGGGGTTCGAGGAGAGGGATGGGAAGGCTTAACGCTGATTTGCACGGATGACACGGATTTTAAGTGCGATCAAACTGCTCTGCGTCAGACGGATTGGCAGTTCAGGATATCGCTTCGTTGAGCTTGTTTGTCTTTGGTCGGTGTTATCTGTGTCGATCCGTGTTAAGTTTTTTGGATTTACAAGTTGGCGGCGAAGGCGAGGAGGGGGGCGTCTTGCATGGGGGCGGCGAGGAGTTGGATGCCGGTGCCGAGGGGCCCGCCGAGGTGTTCGCCGGAGAGCGTGATTGCTGGTAGGCCGGCGAGGCTGGCGGGGGTGGTGTAGCGGAGGATTGCTTTGCGGGAGTCGGTGTGGTCGTGGCCGGCGCAGAGCTTGCTGACAGGGGCGCAGGGGGCGATGAGGAAGTCGAAGTTGTCGAAGAGGGCTGACATTTGGAGGCGGAATTTCTGCA
The DNA here is from genome assembly GCA_963838555.1 of uncultured Acidobacteriaceae bacterium. Taxonomy (GTDB): domain Bacteria; phylum Acidobacteriota; class Terriglobia; order Terriglobales; family Acidobacteriaceae; genus Edaphobacter. Next base: position 361,878 of record CAWIRK010000002.1, read on the forward strand.
GGCGCGTGCGGAGGTTCTGCAGTTCGGCGGCGGGGATGGAAGCTCCGTAGGTGAGGCGGTCGGCGATGACAGGGTCGAAGTGCTGGAAGTGGCCGCGGTGGATGATTGCGGCTTCACTGGCGACGATGGGGGAGTAGATGGCGGGGGCTTCGGTCCAGAAGGTTGTGTCTGCTGGGGCTAGATTCGCTCCGTGTTGTGCGAGGTGTTGCTTCCAGGCTTCGAAGGAGACGAGGACGTTGGGTTCGCAGTCGTGGAGGAAGTCGTCGGCTATGTAGCCGATGCGCATTTTGGTTTGTGAGGGAGCGGGGGCGATGTCGAAGATGGCGTTGGCAAAAGTTGGGGCATCGCGGAGGTCGCGGAAGATTAGGCCGATGGTGTCGAAGGATTGCGCGAGATGGTAGCCGCCTGCCCAGCGCTCTTCGCCATCGGCGATAGCGTGGGAGGTGCGATAGCCGGCGAGGCCACATAGAGCGGAGGGGATACGGATGGAGCCGCCGGTGTCGGTGCCTATGGCTGCGAGGGCTGAGCCTTCCTGGACGCTGGCGGCGGCGCCGCTGGAGGAGCCTCCGGTGAGGAGAGTTGCGTCGCGGGGCTGGAGGCAGTCGCCGTAGTCGGGATTTTCTCCGGTGACTCCGTAGGCGAGTTGGTGGAGGTGGGTTTTGCCGGTGAGAATGGCTCCGCAGTCGAGGAGGCGTTGGGCTATCCAGGAGTTTTTTTCGGCGGGTGGATTGTGTTGGGCGTAGAAGCTTGAGCCACAGGTGGTGATGGTGCCGGCTGCGTCGAAGCAGTCTTTGATGGAGATGGGGATGCCGTAGAGTGCTGGGCGGCTTTGGTCGTCGGGGAAGATTTTTGGAAGCTGCCCGGCGCGGTGGAGGGCTTCGGTGGAGTGGGAACCGAGGTAGGTGTTGTGGGAGGCATTGCTGTTTGCGTTTGCTGCGAATCGGAAGGCGATTTCGGGCAGGGTGGTGGAGGACAATGCGATTTCGTCGCGTAGGGATTGGAAGGGCGATGGATTGGCTGGCATAGGTTGAGGGATCATTCTAGCGGTCATCTATGACGGTGAGGAGTGCCTGTGTGTGTTTCTGGAATCGTGCCGGCGCGTCGCGTCTTGCCTGCCCAGGCGAACAGCAGACTCCTCCGCTTCGCTGTATCGCCGTTATTTCATAGGCTAGAGCGGGAGTGAGAGGATGCCGGCGAGGGGGATGCGAACCCACATGGGACGGTTGTCGAGTTCGTAGAGGAGCTCGTAGAGGGCTTTCTCGAGCAGGTAGGTTACGAGGCAGATTTGAGCTTGCCGCGGCTCCGGGATGAGTGATGGGTTGGTTGCGTTGATGGTGAGCTGGTAGGCGCGGAGGAACTCGGTTGAGACGGAGTTCTGCCAGAGGGTGACCCAGGGGTCGAGATTTTTTGCGTCGTCGGGGCGGCGCTGCGCGAAGGTGTTGAGCGCAGCGTACGCTGCGTAGCTGAAGGAGCGGAGCATGCCTGCGACATCTTTCAGGGGAGACTGTTTGGCGCGGCGTTCGGAGAGGCGGCGGGCTGGTTCGCCTTCGAAGTCGAGGATGACGTAGTCGCCGCGCGAGCGGAGCACCTGACCGAGGTGGTAGTCGCCGTGGATGCGTATGCGCAGGCCGGCTGCGCTGGGGGTGGCCGAGGCGATGGCGCGGGCGCGGGCGAAGAGCTCGAGACGGCGGCTGAGGACGAGGGCGGCCATGTCGGCGGTGGTTTCGGTGAGCTGGGACATGCCGCGCTTGAGGGCGGCGAGGGTAAGGGAGAGCTGCGCGTCGATGCGGTCGGCGGCGGCGACGAGGTCGGCGGTGGTGCATTCTTCGGCGACGAAGTCGGGGTTGTGGGTTGGGGTGGCGAGGGCGAGATGCATCTCGGCGGTGCGGCGGCCGAGAAGGGCGGCGGCGTCGAGGTAGAGGCCGGCGTGTTCTCTTGCGAGTTCGGGAGCGTCGCTTGCGGCGAAGAAGGAAGCGGGAGTTCCGAGGTCTTGCGGCGCGGGCAGCGTGGCGACGGTGTCGTAGTAGTGCGAGAGCTCGTCGAGGGTCCACTGCCAGCCGTCGCCCTCGTTTTCGATGAGGGCTTGCAGCATAGCAAGGGTGGTGGGCTCGCCGTCTTTGGGACGCAGGGTGATTTCGCCCAGGAATGGGGGGATGCGCGGGAATTGTGCGGTTTCGGTGAGAAAACGGCCGATCTCGGTGTCGGGATTTTCGTCCGGGTTGGAGGCGGCGGAAGAGTTTGAGGATGAACTTCGCGTCGTAGAGGATCGAGGTGTTGGATTGTTCTGCGGAGCCGACGCGTGAGGGCAATGGGTCTGGTTCGCGAGTTGGGGCGAATGCGCTGCTGCGGTGGCCGGCGAGGATGCCGTTGCGGCTGGGCAGATGCCTGTTCGCTTCGATGAGTTGAAGAAGGGCCTGACGGACGTCTTCGCGCGCGACTGCGTCGTGGAGGATGGCGGGGCCATTGGAGGTGGTAACGGTGGCCAGGATGCTGGCGGGATCGGAGGCGCGGAGGATTTCTGCAGCCTCACCCGTGCTTATGGTGAGGGGGAGCTGATAGACGTTGGTGCTGTCGTCGTCGTAGGTGAGCTCGAGGAAGACAAGGGCGGCATTGAGCCCGGGGAGCTCGGCGGAGTCGAAGATGGTGACGGACTTGATGGTTCGTGATTTGGCTCCGAACCAGCGTTGATGCGGCAGGTAGGTGATGAGGAGTTGCTCGAGGAGCTGGGAGCCGGAGTTGGTCAGCAGGCCTTCGATGCCGTGGGTGAGAAGGTCGACGATGGGCTCTTCTTCGGGGACGCGGACGGGTTCGGGAGTTTCGGGCGCGGGTTGGAGTTCGAGCCAGAGGAAGGAGTAGGGTGCGAGCGTCAGAGGGTAGGGCTGCGCGGTGATGGCGGGGAAGGGGACGTAGCCGAGCATCTCGACGGGGATCATGCCGGCAAAGCGGGCGAGGTCGAGCGAGACGGGTTGGGAGAAGCGGGAGAGGTTGGCGACGCAGAGGACGGTTTCGCTGATACCGTTTTCTTCGTACTGGCGGATGTAGGCCAGAATTTTTCGGTTGTCGGGGTTGAGGAACTCCTGCGTGCCGCGACCGAAGACGTGGAAGAGCTTGCGCAGCGCGATCATGTTGCGCGTCCAGTGGAGGAGCGAGGATTGATCGGACTGCTGGGCTTCTACGTTGATGGATTGATAGCCCCAGATGGGGTCCATGATGACGGGGAAGTAGAGCTTGGCGGGGACGGCGGTGGAGAAGCCGGCGTTGCGGTCGGGGTTCCACTGCATGGGGGTGCGGACGCCGTTGCGGTCGCCGAGGTAGATGTTGTCGCCCATGCCGATCTCGTCGCCGTAGTAGAGGATGGGGGTGCCGGGGAAGCTGAGAAGGAGAGAGTTGAGGAGCTCGATGCGGCGGCGATTGTTGTCGACGAGAGGTGCGAGGCGGCGACGGATGCCGACGTTGATGCGCATGCGCGGGTCGGCGGAGTAGGCGAAGTACATGTAGTCGCGCTCGTCGTTGGTGACCATCTCGAGGGTGAGCTCGTCGTGATTGCGGAGGAAGAGGCCCCACTGACAGAGGTCGGGGATTGCGGGAGTCTGCGCCATGATGTCGGTGATGGGGAGGCGGTCTTCCTGGCGGAGAGCCATGTAGATGCGCGGCATCAGGGGGAAGTGGAAGGCCATGTGGCACTCGTCGCCGTCGCCGAAGTAGGGACGGACATCTGCCGGCCACATGTTGGCTTCGGCAAGCACGAGGCGATTCTCGTATTCGGCATCGATTACGGCTCGGATCTGTTTAATTTTGACGTGTGTCTCGGGCACGTTTTCGCAGTTGGTACCGTCGCGCTCAATCAGGTAAGGAATCGCGTCAAGCCGCAGGGCGTCCACGCCCATGTCCAACCAGAACCGCATGGCAGTGAGGACTTCTTCCATGACGCGCGGATTGTCGAAGTTGAGGTCGGGTTGATGGGAGAAGAACCGATGCCAGTAGTATTGCTGGGCAACTTCGTCCCAGGTCCAGTTGGATTTTTCGGTATCGGTGAAGATGATGCGAACGCCTTCAAAGACCTTGTCGGAATCGCTCCATACGTACATGTCGCGCTCGGGCGAGCCTTTCGGGGCAAGGCGAGCAGCTTTGAACCAGGGGTGCTGGTCGCTGGTGTGATTGATGACGAGCTCGATCATGACCTGCATGCCGCGTTGGTGGGCGGCGTCGAGGACTCGCTTGAAATCGTCCAGGGTGCCGTAGCTGGGATTGACGTCGACGTAGTTGGCGATGTCGTAGCCGTCGTCTCGCAGAGGCGAGGGGAAGAAGGGGAGCATCCAGAGGCAGGTGACGCCGAGGTCTTGCAGGTAGTCGAGTTTGGAGAGCAGGCCGGGAAAGTCGCCGATGCCGTCGGCGTTGGAGTCCATGAAGGCGCGGACGTGGAGCTCGTAGATGATCGCGTCTTTGTACCAGAGTGGGTCGGTGGCGCTGCCCGCTTTCTTCACTCGTTCTCCTCCGGCTTGTTGGTTTCTGGCTCGGTTACGGCTGGATTGAGTGTAGTCTCGCCGTTTGACGGGCGGATTAAGCGGAAGATGTGTGCGGGCATGGTGTCTGGACGGAGTGCGACGTAGTTGCTGCGATCGTGCCACGTGTAATGGACGCCGGTGAGGAGGTCTTCGATTTCGAAGTTCTGGTTGTGAGGGATTGCGAGTTGTTTGAGGTCGAGGTCGATCCAGCCGGCTTGCTCCTGGGCCGGGTCGAGGTTGATGGCTACGAGTATCGTGTTGCTCCCACTTGATTTGCTGTAGCAGAGGATGTTGGGATTGTCGGCCGGATGGAAGTGGAGCGAGCCGTTGCTGTGGAGTGCGGGGTTGTCGCGGCGGATCTGGTTGATCTGCGTGATGAGAGGGGCGAGGCTGTGGGTAGCGGCGCGGTCCCAGCGGCGTATCTCGTATTTTTCGCTGTTGAGGTATTCTTCGCTGCCGGGTTTGGCCGGGATGTTCTCGCATAACTCGAAGGCCGGGCCGTAGATGCCGTAGTTCGGGCCAAGGGTTGCGGCGAGGATCAGGCGCTGCATGAAGGCTGGGCGGCCTCCGTTCTGGAGCGTGGCGTGGAGGATATCTGGCGTGTTGGGCCAGAGATTGGGACGGAAGAAATCCGAGATAGGCGGTTTGGTGATTTCTTCGAAGTATTCCTGTAGCTCGTCGCGAGTATTGCGCCAGGTGAAGTAGGTATAGGACTGGGTGAAGCCGGCCTTGGCGAGAGAGTACATGATGTGCGGGCGGGTGAAGGCTTCGGCCAGGAAGATAACGTCAGGATATTTTTTGTGGATCTCGGCGATGCACCATTCCCAGAAGGGGAGGGCTTTGGTGTGTGGATTGTCTACGCGGAAGATGCGGACGTTGCGACGGATCCAGTAAGTGAAGACGTCGCGGAGGGCCTCCCATAGGCCGCGCCAGTCGGCGGATTCGAAGTTGAGGGGGTAGATGTCCTGATATTTTTTTGGCGGGTTCTCGGCGTACTGGATGGAGCCATCGGGGCGGATGATGAACCAGTCGGGGTGTTCGGCGACCCAGGGATGGTCGGGGGAGCATTGGAAGGCGATGTCAAGGGCGAGTTCCATGCCGTGGTCGTGAGTGGCGGCGACTAGTCCGTCGAAATCGCGCAGGGTGCCGAGTTCAGGGTTGATGGATTTGTGGCCGCCTTCTGTGGAGCCGATGGCCCAGGGGCTGCCGGGGTCTTCTGGCGTTGAGGTCACGCTGTTGTTGCGACCTTTGCGAAAGGCGTGGCCGATGGGGTGGATGGGCGGGAGATAGAGCACGTCAAAGCCCATCGCGGCGATGGTGGGTAGGAGCGCTTTGACGTCGACGAAGGTGCCGGGACGATTGGGATCGGGAGAGGTGGATCGTGGGAAGAGCTCGTACCAGGTGGAGTAGCGGGCTCGTTCGCGGTCGACCCAGAGATGTAGGTCCTGGCGGTAGCGGCTGGCGAAGGTGAGATCGGGATACTGGGCGGCGAGGGCGATGGTTTTTTCGCTCAGTGGGAACTCGTAGGTTGCGCGGTGTTCGTCCGCCAGACGAATTAGTTCGGCCGCTGCTTCGGTGAGGAGCTTGCTGTCGGAGCCTTTGGCGCGATGCGCGGCTTGACTCAGGAGCAATGCACCGGAGCGTAGAGCGAGGGGAATGTCCTGCGATTCGGACGAGGCGCTGGGTTTTTCTGGCGTTGGCTGAGCGGCGAGGCGCTTTCGTAGATCGGCCCACCAAGTGTCGAAGTGATCGACCCAGGCCTCGATGGTGTAGAGCCAGTCGCCGAGTTTGTCGGTGGTGATGGTGGCGGTCCAGCGATCGTTGGTGAGAGGTTTTAGTGGAGTCGATTGCCAGTCAGCTTCGCTGGAATGCCGGTACAACAGTTGGCCGGAGACGTGATCGTGACCGTCGCCGAAGACGGCGACGGTGATTGTCACGGCGTCGCCGAGAATTCTCTTTGCCGGGTAGCGACCACAGTCGACCTGTGGTTGAACTTCCTCGATAATGACGCGTCTGCGTCCTTCAACAGGTTTCATATCACCCAGATTCTCAGATGCGACTTTAGGATTCCGCGGTATTCCCGTAGATCACACTTTACGTGCGTCGGATGAAAAGTTAAAGGCCCGCTCTTTAGAGATGCGTTACAGGGTTCGGGCGTTTGCTGGACGCGGGGCCCAGAAGGCGCGATCACAAAGACGATCGGGGGTACGGCCACCTTTTTATATCGAGAGAATGTGCGGCGCTATGTTGGTGAGCTCAACAAAGAATGAAGATGTCCGCCGTGTTCCGGGTTGACAACACTTGTATAGAATTATGTACTAATTCAAATCGTGTTAACCCGTTCCGTGTTGGCAGAGTGAACGACGCTGCGTCAGAGTTTGGCCTCCAAACGCAGCCAGTCCGCCGACAAATTGCAAACTAATTCTTTGATTTAAGCCGACAGAGTTCGGCCATTATTCGGGTTTTTCTGGAGAGGCAGACAATGAGCAGATTGGGACTTCGTATACCTTTTTTTGTGTTGGCGGTTTTGGCGATAGTGCTTTCGGTTGTGGCTAACGCGCAGGAGACCACGGGAAGCATCAGCGGAACGATCAGCGATTCGAGCGGCGCTAGTGTGAAGGGCGCTGTGGTTACGCTGACGAATACGGATCGTGGGCAGGATGTTCGCACAGTTACGACGAACTCCTCGGGCTTTTATACGGCGACTTCTCTGCCGCTGGGCACATACAGCGTGAAGGTGACCGCCAGCGGATTCAAAAGCGAAGTGGTGACCAATCTCGTGCTGCACGTCAACGACGCGTTGACGGTAAATCGAACCCTAGCAGTGGGTAATACTGGAGAGACTGTCACGGTCACGGCGGACCAGGTGCAACTCAATCTCGAAAACGGGATGAGCCAGGGCCTGATCAATGGAACGCAGATTCGGGAGCTCGCATTAAATAATCGCAACTATGAGCAGCTTCTGCTGTTGCAGCCGGGTGTTTCGTTTGGCGGCGCGAGCGATCAGCTGTACATTGGCACTTCCCTTCCGGCGGGTACGTCGAATCAGGTTGCCTTCTCGATCGACGGATCGCGTCCGACGTCGAACAATTGGACGATCGACGGCGCGGACAACGTGGACCGCGGGGCAAACCTGACGCTGCTGTCGTATCCGTCGGTGGACGCGATTGCGGAGTTCAAGACATTGCGCGGTACTTATCTGGCAGAGTTCGGCCGCAATGCTTCTGGCCAGATCGATGTGATTACGCGCTCGGGCACGAATGCATTCCATGGTTCGGCTTATGAATTTTTTCGCAACAACATCTTCAATGCGAATGCGTACTTCAACAAGATCTCGTCGGTGGTGACTCCGCGGCCTCTGCTGCGGTACAACGACTTCGGCTATACGATTGGCGGGCCGGTGTGGATTCCTCACGTGTACGACGGGCGGAACAAGACGTTCTTCTTCTTTTCTCAGGAGATTCGGCGGGTGATCAACTACGCCACGGCGACTGCTTTGATTCCGACGACTGCGGAGTTGAACGGCGACTTTACGCAGGGCTTTGCAGCCACCACGAACGCCCCCGGACCAGTGGCCGTATGCAACTCGTTCACGCAGAACCAGGCGACTGCAAGCTATACATGCAATAGCTACGGCACTAAGGTGACCAACATTTCGCCGACGGCAAAGGCCTACATCCAGGACATCTACGGCAAGATTCCGCAGCCGAACGTTGCGGCGAACCTTGCCGCAGGACTCGATCCACACTCTTACATTTACAACCAGCGCAACATCTTCAACGACAATCAACAGATAGTCCGGATCGACCAGACCTTCGCGAAGTTGAGCCTCTTCTACCGTTACATTCACGACAGCCTGCCTTCGCAGGAGGCTGGAGGTCTGTTCAACGGAAGTGCGCTTCCGGGCGTTCCGACGACGAGCACGCGGTCTCCTGGCACGCAGCAGCTTGGACATGCGACTTATGCTTTCTCGCCCTCGCTGCTGGCTGATGTTGGATACGCCTATAGCTACGGCGGTGTCCTCAGCAGCCCGATTGGACTTGGCGCACAGGTGAACTCGCCGGACATCAAACCGACGTTGCCGTTTTCGACGGCGGGCAGTTCGTCTTCGACGGCACTGGGAATCATTCCAACCGTTTCGTTTCCCACCGGAGTTTTGACTTCGATCACTAATACCGGCGTTTACGATGACACCGATCACAACCAGAACGTCTTTGGGTCGGTGACGAAGACGTTTGGACGTCAGACGTTCAAGGGCGGAATTACCTACAACCACTATACGAAGCACGAGAATGCGCTTGGCAATGGCAGTCCGTTCCCGCAGGGTTCATTTGGCTTCACCAATGCCGGTGCGGCGACACCTTCGGCAACACAGGCTGCGGCTGCAGGTGGAGCGGTTCCGTCAGCTGCCGACGCTGCATTGGCCAACTTCCTGATGGGCAATGTCAACAATGCCTTCACGCAGGGTTCTGCCGCACTGACGGTCAACGTCGTTCAGAATTCGATCGAAGCGTATGTCCAAGACGACTGGAAGGCGACGCCGCGTCTGACTCTGAATCTGGGCGTGCGTTATAGCTACTTTGCGCAGCCGACCGACAGCAACAATCTGTTGAGCAACTTCGATCCGGCGACATACAACCCCGCGAACGCAATGACTGTGTCCTCGACTGGCGTGCTTTGCCTGCCGAACGTAACGTTGTGCGCAAATGCAAACGGCTTGAATCGAGGTTCGGCGAATCCTACTGGCGACAAGATTAACGGAATTATCCTTGGGACGCCGGGCACTTTGGGCCATGCGTCGCCGTATGGCGCCTCCGTGGCCACCGCGCAGAAGGCCAACTTTGCCCCTCGTCTCGGCTTCGCTTATGACGTCTTCGGCGATGGAAGGACGGCACTTCGTGGCGGCTACGGTATGGCGTATGACCAGTCGCAGGTTCACCCCTACGAAAACAATGTGTTCAGCAACCAGCCATACGTCAACGTTCCTACGATTCCAATTACCACGCTTGATAATCCGGCAGGAGGCACGGCTTCGATCAGCACGGCTCTGCCCAGCGTTCAGGGATTTTCAGTGAACTACCAGACGCCATATACGATGCAGTACTCGCTCGACGTTCAGCAGGCGGTCACATCGACGTGGATGCTGGATGTGGGTTATTTCGGGTCGATGAGCCGTCACCTCCAAGGCGTCGTCGACAGAAATACATTGCAGCCGGGCTCGTTCCTTTCGAAGGGCCTCTCGCAGTATGCAGTTTGCACCGGCGGGTTCACTTCGACCTCGTGCGAACAGCAGTTGAATCAGATTCGGCCCTATCCCGGTTATCTCAATGTGAATATCACTTCGACGATCTTCACGGCGAACTATAACGGCCTCCAGGTGAAGACGACGAAGAAGTTCAGCGGTCAGAGCTACATCGACGCGAACTATACCTGGAGCCGTGCGCTGACCAACGCGATCAACGACTACAGCACGGCGCCGCAGAATGTCTACAACATCAATGGCGACTATGGCCGCGCGGTGTATGACCGCACGAACATTCTCACGTTTGATGGCGTGTATGAACTGCCCTGGTACAGGGACCAGAAGGGCGTCGCAGGCCACGTTATCGGCGGATGGGAGCTGACTGGCCTCTATACGATCAACAGCGGATTGCCCCTCACTGTTACGTTGAGTTCTGCTGGTGGAACTATCTGCTACGCATGTACGACGACCGCAACTCAAACCAGTGTGCTTGGGCTGGCTAACGGCGGCGTGGCGAATGATTCTGCGGGGCTGGGCATCATGAACAGTCCCGACCCTGCTTCGCTGCGCCCGAACCAGGTGCTCAATCCGAACAACGGGTATGGCGGCCAGATTCATACTCGCCTGAACTGGTTCTACCGTCCTGCGTTTGTCTCTCCGACGGCGGCGGCGGTGCAGGTCGGCAATGAGAAGCGCGGGGCCATCAATGGTCCGGGCTACAATCGTCTCGACATGGGTATCTTCAGAAACTTCAAGATCCATGAAGGGATCACCTTCCAGTTGCGTGGAGAGGCGTTCAATCTCGCGAACCACACGAACTTCCAGGCCGTGGGTACGACCGGCACGACGGCAACAACCTTTGGCCAAGTGACGAGTGCGCGCGACAACCGCATCTTGCAGGTCGCTGGAAAGCTAACCTTCTAACCCCTTGATAGCCTGCTGGGTCCGTTCTTGGGATGGAGACACAGCAGGCTTTGGGTTTCTTGCACTCGTGATGGAGGGAAATGAGAGATTTCACGTGGCTTAGAATCGTGGCCATGCGCTCCGTTCCGTTGATGCCACTCCTTTGGTTGTTGTGCGGTGTCTTCTGCGCGGTGGGTGTCGAGGCGCAGAGCACATCAAGTTCGCTCGGGGAGCAGGTGCGTGCGATCGCGACGGCACATCATGGAGACGTTGCGCTGTTTGCGGAGAACTTGAAGACTCATGAGACGGTGGCGATCTCGCCGGATACTCCAGTGCAGACGGCGTCGGTGATCAAGCTGGCGATTTTGTATGAGGCGCTCGAGCAGGTGCGCACCGGCAAAGCTCACTTCGAGGACAAGATTACATTGACGAAGGCGGACCAGGTGCAGGGGTCCGGCGTACTGCTGTTTTTCGACGTCCCGGTTTCACTGACGCTGAAAGATGTGTTGACGATGATGATCGTGATGAGCGACAACACCGCGACGAACCTGGTGATCGATCATCTGGGACTGGAGAATATCGATGCCCGGATTGCGAAGCTGGGATTGAAGGATACGTATCTGTACAAGAAAGTTTTTACGCCGGTGCCGGCGGGGGTGGTGATGCCTGCCGATCAGAAGAAGTTCGGCCTCGGCAAGACTACAGCGCGCGAGATGGCGATGGTAATGACGAAGATTGTGGGTTGCGAGCTCGCAGAGCCAGGTGGCCAGGTGCAAGCTGACGATACAAAGTTGTGCCAGGTGGCTCTGAAGATGCTGCACGTGCAGTTTTACCGGAGCGCGATACCACGGTACCTGGATGGAATGCCGGGAGCGACGAGCGATTCGATTGCGAACAAGACGGGGTCGCTCGACGCGGTGCGGAACGATGTTGCGGTGGTCTCTACGAAGAGCGGGATGGTGGTCATTTCGGTCTTCACGTTCAACAACAAAGACCACTCGTGGGGAGCGGAGCAGGAGGGCGAGTTGACTATCGCGAAGTTGGCGCGCGCCATTATTCAGAGTTGGTCGCCGGAGGGTTTGGCGGCGTGGCCTGGTGCGTCGGGCAAAGACGTGCCTGCGGGGAAGTGACGACGATCGTTTTACTCTGTCTGTTGCAATTTGGATCGATTCGACAGATCCTTCAATGTCTCTTTGCTTAGGGGTTTTTCGTGTAAGAGAAGCTCGGCCGCCCGGACGCGAGGAGTGCTGTGAAACCAATGTTGAACGATATTGTTTTTCAGAAGGTTGGTCAGGGCGAGCAGGCACATGCCTTGATGGTGCGCCATCCAGGATAGTACTAATTCCGGTTGCTTGCTCTGGGTGTAGTCAGCCGCTTCGTAGAAGCCATAGGGCCCCATCCAATTCATTGCGGCCATGCGTCGAAGGTTCGCGATAGCGTCTTTGCGCCGCACGGAAAGGGCGAGGAAGGTGGAGTACGGGGAGATGACGGGACCATCTTCCGCTCCATACTTAAGGGCCAGCGCCGGAATTCCCCAAGCCTGATAGCCATACCTTCCCTGAGGATCCCTCTTTGCGTAGCCTGACTCCGAGATACCCCAGGGGATGTTTCGTACGTGGTCACGCTGAATGATAGCGGTAGATTCGAGAGTACGCGAGATGAGCGTGTTGGGAAAAGTGCGCATCCACAGAGCGGGCATCATGTACTCGAACATGGTCCCCGTCCAGGAGAGGAGCGCGGGATCACCGTTGACCATGATGTGCGAGCGATCGAGCCGGAACCAGGATTGTTGAGGGATGTCTCCCTTGGCGACAGCGATGAAAGAGGCGATGCGCGCCTCGGAGGCGAGCAGGTCGTAGCAGGCCGAATGCAATTCGTGCGCGGCTCCGTCGTAGCCGATCGAGAGGAGCTGGCGCGATTCGACGAAGAGGAAGTCGTAGTGCATGGCGTCGGCATGACGCTCCGCTTCGGTGGCGATTGTATCGATATCCATTGCCAATTGCTTGAGGCGCTGTGCGGCTTCAATCAGCAGGCACCGCAAAGAAGCAGCAGCGGTCGCGAGTGGGGAGTCCGATGGCAGCGAAGGAAGCACCTCGGCAATTCTCGCGTCCAACTCGGTGGCATAGGCGGCGGCCTGCGGTACGGTAGGGATCTGCTGATCTTCGGTCTGGTTGAATTGCGGCAGAGCGAAGATGGCCTCGAACTGAGGAAGAAACCAGGGTGCGTGGTTCTGTACGAAGATCGACATGGCCGATCGCCGGTTCGATAGTTCGTGGGCAATCCAGATTTCCCTGCTTGCGCTGGACAGGTCGGTCTCTACCGGAGGTGTGGGAGCGGGCGCCGCTGTCTGCTGGATAAGGAAGCGAACGTGGGCTCGCATTGCGGCTGCGTCTGATTCTCCCGGCGCGGCGCCGTTACTTGTCTCCGATGCGAACTTCGGCGGATCGGGCAGAGTCCGTTCCAAACCGGTAAGGGTATCAATCTCGAGTAATGGACGCTGAAGTAGATCGAGCGCTCCGCTGTGCAGGGTGTAGAGGGATGCTGTCAGATTGCCGCTGTCCACCGTGGAGATGGTGAAAGGGGCTAGCGGTTTCAGGGTTTCTATGTCGTACCAGTTGAAGATATGCCCCCGCTGCTTTTCGAGGCGCTCGTACGTGTTCAGGGTGCCTAGCGTTGCCCTTGCGAACTCCGGAAGTGTGAGAAAACCGAACTCGTACGCAGCCTGGCGGGCGTTGAAGAGCATGCCTAGATTGGTAGGGGACAGCTTGAGTACTTGAAGTGTGTTCTTTTCTTCCACGTTGTCGGGAATGAGCCAGTGATTTTCTTCATTGCCGAACTCCTGAAAGTATCGCCATACATGGAGTGCCTGCTGCAGCAGGAAGAGCCTGTCTGCTGGGGTGAGTGGACCCTCTTCCTGTCGCGGAGGCGAATTGAGCCAGATCGCGACGACAGGAGCAAGAGCCCAAAGCAACAGGATTGGAGCCGCTGCGAACAGGGAGTGGATGTTCGTTACGGCGAGGAGAAGGGCAATGACAAAAGCCAGGACGGGGGAAAGCTGCAGATAGACGTCCAGGGAGTTTTTCTTGAGGCCGAATTCGACCTGTGCTGCGGTCTCCCATTCGAGCAGGTGTTTCCCGGATACCCATCGGCGGCTCAATGAGCGAATGATCGCATCGAGGGAGAGGAACATGTGGTGGGGTAGAAAGGTGAGATTCAGCAACGTGAAGCCAAACGTAGCTGCGAACGTCGTGACGCCTTCGCGCGCTCCGACAAAGCTGAGTTTCAATAAGGCCCGACCGAGATTGAAGGCCAGTTGGACAAACGTGGGGAGAAGCAAAAGGACGAGACTGGCAACAGTCCAATAGAGTGCTCCGCCCGGAAGAATCAGCCATCCGAGCAGGAACAGGAGAAACGTGACTGGCTCAACGAGACTTCGCCGCAGATTGTCGAGGATCTTCCATCGGGAGATGGTGCTGATCGGGTTCGGGACCAAGTTACCGGACTCGTCCGGCACCTTGCTGAAGAGCCATTGCGCAATCTGCCAGTCGCCACGGACCCAACGGTGCTTGCGGCGAGTGTGGGCGGAGTAGTGTGACGGGTAATCGTCGATAATCTCTATATCGGTGACGAGGCCAGCGCGAGCGTAGGAGCCTTCGATGAGATCGTGAGACAGGAGCGCGTTTCGCGGAAAGCGGCGATCCAGCACTTCCTGTAAGATGCTGACTTCATAGATGCCCTTGCCGGCGAAGATTCCTTCCCCGAAGAGATCCTGGTATACGTCGGAGACCGCTCGCGTGTATATGTCAAAGCCGGTTTCACCGGAGTAGAGAGAAGCGAGACGCGATCGTGACGCGGAGGCGACGCTGACCCCTACACGGGGCTGCAGGATGCCGTACCCCTCGGTGACGATGCGCAGTTTCGGATTGATGATGGCTTGATTGAGGGGATGGGCCATCGTGCCGGTCATGCGAGCGGCGGTGCCACGCGGAAGCTGCGTGTCGGAGTCAAGGGTGATGACGTAACGGACGCGCTCCAAAGCTTCCAAAGGCCCTGCCTTTATCGGAAAGGCATCGTGCCGATGCAGCAAAAAATTGTTGAGGTCGAGCAGCTTGCCGCGCTTTCGCTCCCATCCCATCCAGACGCCCTGGCGAGCATTGAAGATGCGATGGCGATGCAGCAGAAAGAAAGAGCCGCCCCTCTCGTTCGTGTACTTGGCGTTCAAATCATTGACACACTGCACTGCGAAGGCTGCCAGGGGATTTGAATCCTCGTCCAACGGACGTGTCTTTATATCGGGTAGATCGGCTAAGAGTCCGAAGTGGATGTTGGGGTCCTGGTTGGAGAGATAGCGCGCTTCCAACTGGTCGAATAGCTCGCGGACTTGCTCCTTGTTGAACAACAATGTTGGCACGACGACAAAGCTTGTCGCCTCTTCAGGAACAGCCTTCGAGAAATCGATTTTCGGCAGCGAATGCGCCTTCATTAGAGCGGTGACTGTATTGTTCACCAGATCGACCCCGCCCTGGCTTGCCGGCAATAACGCAAGTAGCAACGCGCCCATGATCGGCCAGAAGGCATAGTGGGGAACCAGCGGGGCGATGATCGCGACGATCAGAAAGCAGGAGAGCGTGAAGATGCCGAGAATGTAGAAATCTTCCTTCCATCGGCGAAGGAAGTTGCGCAGCCGTTCGATGGGCGGAGGGTTATAGTCGATGCGCTGGCTCAGTTGGGGCAGGCCCTCAGCAAAGAGGTAGTAGCCGATGTGCATGGTGCGGCGGGCGTGACGGGGGTCTCTGTCGGGAATGCGGCCGGCCTCACGCGCAAGCTCGAGGGCGAACTGAGCGGTTTCGACTTCGCTTGCGTCTGCGTGTTTTGCGAGTTCGGCGACACGCAGATGGTAGTGGTGCCGGGTCTCATCTTCCATGTCGGCGAAGACACCGCAGGGGTCCTGGCGAAGAATGGGGTCAAATGCGATCAACGGCTCGAGAACAGTTCGCCATTCGAACTGGTTCAGCCGGCGCATGCTGTGCAGGATCGCGGAGAACGGCGACTGCTCGATGGGAGGCAGATTGCCTGCCTTGAAGGCTTCCTCGGCGCGATCGAGGATGTACTCCAGTTGCGCCAGCTTCAGAGCCTGGGGCAGGACTGTGATCTCTTCGAGCTGGAGGGCGTCGCGCTTTTGGGCCTGCTGAACGTAGACGGTGAGCGATTCGGGCGACCAGATGCCGCGAGCTGCAGAGAGATATCCTTCGGCCAAATTAACTACGCGCGGCAACTGCTTGTCGCCATCGACACGGACGTGGGGAAGTGAGCCGTAGGTGGCAGTGGCCTCGTCACCAACCATCAGGGCCGACTCCAGCATACGGGTGCTTTCGAGCAGCTCGAGTTGTGGCGTGAGTTCCTCAAGCGAGGCTGTCTTACGACAGGCGCGCAGTATTTCAGTGAGTCTTTCTTTCAGCCGGACGAGCCGGGAAGGCAGGCCGTTCGCCGTTGTGTCGGCCGATACCATCTGCCATTGCCTGCTAAGGGCCTCGGCCTTCTCCTGCAACTCTGCATTGGACACCGACGGCTTCTCAGGCAAGCCAGTGGTTGGCAGCTCTGCTCCCGGGGCGGTTAGCGGTAGAGCTGGTTCTGAAGCGATTGGGTCCTCTGAAAGCGGTGCCATGATGCCTTTCTCGATATCGTTCTCCCGCTCGAGCAGGAGTTCATTCCATCTGCGTCTGTTCTGATGCCCTTGGGTAAGATGCGCGGCCTGCGTTACCTGTAGCTTGCGGCCTGCATCTCAAACATGCCGGCGTAAAGTCCGCCTCTGGCCATCAATTCCTGATGACTGCCTTCCTCAATGAGGCGGCCGCCTGAGAGTACTACGATGCGATCTGCCATGCGCACCGTAGAGAAGCGGTGGGAGATTAACAGAGCCATCTTTCCTTCGGTCAACTCGGCGAAGCGCTCGAACACTTCGAGCTCACTGCGCGCGTCCAGAGCCGCGGTTGGCTCGTCCAGAATAAGCAATTGCGCGTCGCGGAGATAGGCGCGGGCAAGCGCCATCTTCTGCCACTCGCCACCGGAGAGCTCGACTCCTCCCTCAAAGCGGCGGCCGAGCATCTGATCGTAGCTATTTGGCAGCTTGCTTACGACGGTGTCGGCGAGGCTCTTGTGAGCGGCGAGTTCGATGTCGTCCTGCTGGAGTAGCTTGTCGACGCTGCCTACCGCGATGTTTTCCCGAGCGGTCATCTCGTAGCGCATGAAGTCCTGAAAGATGACACCGATATTGCGATGGAGATCTTCGAGGGAGTACTCGCGAAGGTCGATGCCGTCCAATAGAATCTGCCCCTCTGTGGGATCGTAGAGTCGCGTGATGAGTTTGACTACGGTTGTTTTGCCCTGGCCGTTCTCTCCTATCAACGCGATTCGTTCTCCCGGCGAGAGGGTGAGGTCGAAGTTCTTCAGCACGGTTCGTTCGGTTCCTGGATAGGCGAAAGAGACATTGCGAAATTCGAAACCGCGGGTGATCGGATTTGGAGTGGGCAGCCCATTGGGGTTGGAGTTTACGGTTGGCTGCATGTCGAAGAATGCGATGAGATCGGTGAGAAAGAGCGCCTGATCGGCGATGCCGGATGCGGTTGAAAAGACCTGCTGGAGGTTGGAGCTTGCCTGCTGAATGGCTGCGGTCAAGAAGGTGAATTGGCCAATGTCATATGCGCCTCGAAGCGTACGCCAGATGACGTACACATAGGCTCCGTAGTAGCCCAACGTGCCGATGATGCCTAGTAATCCGCCAATGATCAGTTTCGATCGCGAGAGGGCAACATCTTCGACGTAGATCTGGTGGGCCAAGGACTGGAATCTGTCGGTGAAGAATTTGTGAAGGCCAAAGAGTTTTACTTCCTTTGCGCCTTCACGGCTTCCGGCGACCTGCCGCAGGTAGTCCATTTGGCGTTTGGCGGGAGTCTGGCGGAAGTTTTTTGCGTAGCCCAGAAATGCGTAGTGGGTTTCTCCAAGGAACGACGGGAGGACGCCGGCTGCTAGCAGAAGCACCAGCCAGGGGGAGGCCCATGCGAGGGCCGCCGAGAATACCAGCGTGGTGATGATCTGTTGGATCAAACGGCCGATTTGTTGAATCATCGCCAGGCGGTCGGTTGCCTGTACCCGAGCCCGCTCGAGGCGGTCATAGAAGACGGGGTCTTCGTATGTGGTCAGGTCGAGCCGGGCGGCCTGTTCCATGACGCGCACACTGACGTACTGGGTATAGCGGTTGGCGAGGAGCGAGTCGGAATAATCGATAGCCCGGGTAATCAGCCCGAGAAAGACGTTGAGGGCTACTTCGGTTGCGACCAGGAGCCAGAAGTTGGAGGGCAACGCTGTGCCGCGCAGGACGCCCGCTATGTCGGTGATGATGTACTGCGCTACTTTAGCTATGGCGAAGGGAAGAACGGCAACGATGACACGCAGCCCGAGTCCCCAGGACACAACTGTCCGGCCCGACTCCCACAGGATTCGGAGGACGGGAGGCATATTCCGAAGCGCTCGGAGCCGGTCGCGCCATGGGCTCTCAGCATTCACAAGGTCTTTCAAATCGCTCCTAAAGTGAGACTGCAAAGAGAAAGGGAGGTCACATAGAATGCGTTTTTTATGTGCTCTCGTGTAATTGATGCATGAACGCGATCAGGTGTTGGATTGGCGGGTCAGAGCGGGTCGCCGACATTGCCTGCTATGGCTTCAATCTAGCGTCTTTCGACCAATTGCCGCAGATGCCCCTGCTATTCTCTAAAGTGTTTGAGCTGAAAGGTAACGCGCTCAAGAAATTCTAAGGCAAGCCCTGACTGCTGGAAGTGGTCATGTAATGGTAGAGCCGGTTATGTGGATGAATTTGTCTACTTTTATGGGTTTCGTTTTCCGGTCGCCGCAGGGCAGCCTTACCTCCTTCAATCAGGCCTACGATGATGCGCGTTGCAATTGATACTGGCGGCACTTTCACGGACTGTGTGTATCTTCGGGACGGGCAGTTTGTCGTATTAAAGGTCTTTTCTACGCCACAAGACCCAGGTATCGCGGTCCTGAATGGATTGCGGCAGATCGCGGCGGGCCGGGAGGTTGTGGTTCGCCACGGAACAACGGTTGGAACGAACACCATGCTGGAACGCAAAGGTGCGCGCGTCGCTTTTGTAACGACCAAGGGATTCGAGGACACGATTGCGATTGGGCGACAGGCACGGCCGAAGCTCTATGACTGGTTCCAGCCCGCTCCGGAGTGCCTGGTACCGGAGGGGCTTCGCTTCGGAATAGCAGAGCGGATCAGCGCGGAGGGGGAAGTGGTCCGGTCGGTCGAGGCAGCTGAGCTGGATGATCTGGTATCCGCGATTCAGAAGGCTGACGTCGATGCTGTGGCTGTCTCGCTTTTGTTCTCTTTTGCGAACTCGAAGAACGAGAGAGAAATAGCCGGGGCGCTGGAAAGGCTTGGGCTGCCGCTGTCGATCTCGCACCGCATCCTGCCTGAGTTCCGCGAGTATGAGCGGGCATCGACGGTGGTGGCCAATGCGTATCTTGCTCCGAAGATGGGAACGTATTTGACTCGCCTGGCGCAAGGCGTGGAGAGCGGGTATGCGAAGGCGCGCCTGGAGGTGATGCAGTCATCGGGGGGCATTATCTCGGCGAAGCTCGCGGCGGCAGAGCCGGTAAGGACGGTTCTCTCTGGGCCTGCAGGTGGCGTAATAGGAGCCTACAAACTGGCGTCGCTCGCGGGTTTTGATCGCATCATCGGCTTCGACATGGGGGGTACCTCAACCGACGTGTGCCTGGTGGACGCGAGCGCAGGAGGTTTGCGCATCAGCAATGAGTCCGTGGTGTCGGGAATTCCGATTGGCGTTCCGATGTTGGATATTCACACCGCCGGGGCTGGGGGTGGATCGATTGCGCGCTTCGATGCAGGCGGCATGCTGCGTGTAGGGCCGGAGTCCGCGGGGGCGATGCCGGGGCCAATCTGCTTCGGTAGAGGAGAACAGCCGACCGTGACCGATGCGAACCTTGCGCTGGGGCGGCTCGATACGGCGCGATTTCTCGGTGGCTCGGTGAAGCTGGATCGCGAACGCATGATGTTTTCGATGGAGAAGGCGAAAGGCGCGATCGCAACAGTGGAGGGCTTTGCTGCAGGAATCCTGCAGGTGATTGAGACATCCATGGCCAAAGCAATACGGGTCATTTCAGTGGAGCGCGGGTACGACCCGAGGGACTTTACGCTGGTGGCGTTCGGCGGCGGAGGGCCGCTGCATGCCTGTTCGTTGGCGCATGTTTTGCGAGTGCCGCGGGTTTTGGTACCCGCTCTGCCGGGGGCGTTGTCGGCGGTGGGCATTCTTTTGGCGGATACGATGCGGGAATATTCGCGTACGGTGATGCTTCCAATCGATGCGTCGTTCGAGGGAGTCTTTGTCGAATTAGAAGAGCTGGGGAGGGAAGAATTCCGAGCGGAGAACCTGACCGGGAAGTCATATCGATCAGTGGACTTGCGCTATAAGGGCCAAGGATATGAGTTGAATGTACCATTCGGGCCGGAGATGGCGGCTCAGTTTCATGACCTGCATCAGCGGCGCTACGGATTCGCGAACGAGACGCGGGCTCTGGAAGTGGTGAATGTACGGGTGCGGATGGTGAGCGCCGCCGAAGCTTTCGAGCCTGTTGCGCAGCCTCTGCGGGAGGGCGATGGATCGCCTGCGCTGGCCGAAACGCGGCCGGTTTACTTTGACGGCAGATTTCAGGAGACGCGTGTCTACGATCGCGAGTTGCTGCGTCCGGGCGATACCTTTGCCGGTCCGGCCATCGTGTCCGAGTACAGTTCAGCTACTGTACTGCCGCCGGGAGACGTTCTGCGCGTGGACGGTTTGAGCAATCTGATTATAGAGGTGCATTGATGGAGCGGATCAGAGACGTCCGGGACGACATTCAGGACCCGATCGAGTTGGCGATCTTTCAAAGCAGCGTCCATTCGATCGCCGAAGAGATGGGAGCAGCGCTGCGGCGCACCGCTATTTCGCCGAACATTAAGGAGAGGCGCGATTACTCTTGCGCGCTCTTCGATGGCCGGGAGAGGGTGATCGCCATGGGCGACCACATGCCGGTTCATTTGGGCGCGATGCCGATGTCAGTCAAGGCGGTCGTGGATTCCATGATGTTGGAAGAGGGCGATGTTGCGATCTTGAATGATCCGTACGCGGGAGGAACGCATCTGCCGGACATTACTCTGGTGCTGCCGATCTTCATTGGAGGCGGTAGCAAACCGGCATTCTATGCGGCGTCGCGCGCCCATCATGCTGATGTTGGCGGAATGTATGCAGGGTCGATGGGTCCGGCGCAGGAGATCTACCAGGAAGGCATCCGCATTCCGCCGATTCACCTGATTCGCAAGGGCGCGATGTGTGGAGATATTCTGGCGCTTTTCTTAGCCAACGTGAGAACGCCGGTAGAGCGCGAAGGTGATTTGGCGGCGCAAATCGGCGCATGCCGCGTGGGCGAACGCAGGATCAAGGAAGTTGTAGCGAAGTATGGTCTGGCGAAAGTAAATGGTCTTGTTGAGGAGCTGCTTGCCTACTCGGAACGACTGATGCGGGCGGAGTTGCGCAAGATGCCGGCGGGAGTGTTTGCGGCGGAAGACTATCTCGATAACGATGGAGTTACAGACGATCCGATTCGCATTGCGGTTGCGATTAAATTTGATCCGTCGGAGGGTTCGGCTGAGATCGACTTCGCCGGTTCGTCGCCGCAGGTGAGGGGAAGCGTGAATGCCGTCTTCCCGATTACCTACTCTGCTTGCTTCTATACGTTGCGTTGCCTGCTGAGCGAAGAGGCTCCGGCCACGGCAGGATTGATGAACTCGGTGAAGGTGCTCGCACCTAAAGGAACTATTGTGAACGCGGAGCTGCCTGCGCCGGTAGCAGGTGGCAATGTGGAGACGAGCCAGCGCATCGTGGATACGTTGCTGCGGGCGCTGGCACAGGCTGCACCGGATCGGGTGCCTGCGGCAAGCTATGGCACGATGAGCAACCTGACGGTTGGTGGCGTAGGACCATCGCACGAACGCTCCCTTTACGTACTATGAAACGACGGCTGGGGGAATGGGTGCTCGCCCCAACATGAATGGGATCGACGGCATTCACTGCCACATGACCAACTCGCTGAACACTCCTATCGAGGCGCTGGAGTATGCCTATCCGTTCCGTATGCGGTCATATGGATACCGCCGAGGGTCGGGTGGAAGAGGAGAGTTTCGCGGTGGGGACGGCTTGGTGCGCGAGATCGAACTTCTCGTGCCCGCTCAGGTAACTTTTCTTTGCGATCGGAGGAAGTTCTCTCCTTACGGGCTGGCGGGTGGGGAGAATGGAGCGACAGGAAAGACACTCCTGATCCACGCGGATGGGGGCGCAACGGAGTTACCCGCAAAGGGGACCCTGCAGGTCGGCGAGAACGACCTGATTCGGATGGAAACGCCAGGCGGCGGTGGATGGGGAGCGCCGGGAGCAAAGAAGTAGCAAGAAGAAAGTTGTGCGGCGAATGAGTGGATCAGAACTTCGGTATGGTGAAGAAGGTGGCAGCAAGACCTGGATCACTCAGCTCAGTGTCAATGAGCGATCGACTCTGGCGGCAACGTTCGCTGGTTGGATGCTCGACGGGATGGACGTCATGATGTACAGCCTGGTGCTGCCAACGCTGATCTCTCTGTGGCACATCAGCAAAGGCGAGGCAGGATTGCTGGGGACTTCTGCACTTCTGTTGTCGTCTTTGGGAGGATGGCTTGCGGGGCTTGCTGCGGATCGATACGGCCGAGTGAAGGTTCTGCAACTGACGATTCTGTGGTTTGCGTTCTTTACGTTTCTTAGCGGATTCGCAAACGGCTTCACGCAGCTGCTCATCTTCCGTGGCTTGCAAGGGCTGGGATTTGGCGGGGAGTGGGCGGTGGGTTCGGTTTTGATCGGCGAAACGATTCGCAGCGAATACCGTGGCCGAGCTGTGGGGACGGTGCAGGGTGGCTGGGCGATTGGCTGGGCGATCTCTGCCTTGTTCTATACGCTGTTTTTCGCCGTGTTGCCGTCGCAGTTGGCTTGGCGTGCAATGTTCTGGGTTGGCCTTCTGCCGGCGTTGCTGGTTGTGTGGATTCGCAGGCATGTCTCCGAATCCGACGTCTTTGAGCACAGCGTCGCGATGAAGAAGACAAAATCTTCCACCCATTTTCTCCAGATCTTTTCCCCTGTTTTGCTCCGGACGACGGTACTTGCTTCGCTTGTGGCTTTGGGGGCGCAGGGTGGCTACCATGCGATTACTACATGGCTGCCGCTTTATTTGAGCTCGCGAGGTCTTTCCGTGACCCACACCGGCGGGTACTTGTTGGTTGTCATTGCGGGGTCGTTCGCCGGATATCTGACAGCCGCGCACCTGGCCGACAGAATCGGGCGCAAGGCGACACTCATTCTCTTCGCGGTTCTGTCGTTTGTGACGGTTTTGGTTTATACCGTAGTGCCCATCAGCGACCACGTGATGTTGTTTCTCGGTTTTCCACTCGGATTTTTTCCCTCTGGCGCGTTCGGCCCGATGGGGGCTTTTTTTACCGAGCTTTTTCCGACCTCAGTGCGTGGTTCGGGACAGGGGTTCGCGTATAACCTGGGGCGCGGCGTGGGGGCATTATTTCCTGCCCTCGTGGGCTACTTCAGCGCCCATATGCAGCTTGGGAAGGCGATCGCCGTCTTTGCGGTGTCGGCTTACATGCTGATGAGCCTCAGTGTTTTGCTGTTGCCGGAGACGCGTGGCCTGGACTTGTCCGAGTGACGGATGGCCGACTGAAAGGTATGCAGATTTGTCAGATTCCTTCTGCCGGTGGCGCGATGCGTGCCGCTGGATGTAAAGTGTGGATATTGCGTATGGCTGCGTTTGCAGCGTTTTAACCGACTTCGTCATTCAACATCCGAAAGGCCGTTCCCATGACAGATGGTCCCAAGACTAAGTTTTCCCGTCGCGGATTTCTGAAGGGTGCTGGCGTTACAGCCGCTACGACCGTCATCGAGTCCGCAAATGCATTGGCCCGCGAGACGAAAGCCTTGCATAACGATCGGACAGTTGGTCCGGATGCTCTCACGGTGAAACTGGATATCAACGGGCATGAGCATTCCGTCACTATTGAGCCGCGTTACACGCTTGCGGAAACACTGCGCGATAACCTGAACCTGACCGGAACCAAAGTTGTCTGCGATCGTGGGTCGTGTTCGGCTTGTACGGTTTGGATCGACAAGACGCCGGCGCTCGCGTGCATGACGCTGGCAATCGACGTGGTCGGTCGCAAGATTACGACGATCGAGGGCCTGTCGCACGGCGACACGATGCACCAGGTACAGGCTGCTTTTGTAAAGCATGACGCGATGCAATGTGGTTTCTGCACACCGGGCATGGTGATGAGCTGTGCAGCGTTGCTGGATCGCAATCCAAACCCAAAACTGGACGACGTGAAGCATGCTGTCAGCGGTAATCTATGCCGTTGCGGGACCTATCCGAAGGTCTTCGCTGCAACTCTTGACGTTGCGCAACAACGCAAGCAGGCCGCCGGTTTGGTCGCGCTCGTCGCGGGAAGGGAGGCATAAGATGGCGATCGATTCAGCCACTGCGAAGCCAGAGACTGCCACTCGCACGGAAAGTTTCGTGTGGGGCATCCCTCAAAACGGTCTGCAACACAAGGAACGGGAGGTTCCGCAGGATGAGCCGCCGCCGCTTCCCCCAAATGCGGAACTGACGTATATCGGCAAGCCCACGGAACGTTACGACGGTCCGGCGAAGGTCATGGGCAAGGGCAAATATACGGCCGACATCAATCTGCCCGGCATGCTTTACGCACGGATGGTCGACGCGTCGGTTCCCCATGGACGCATTGTTTCGGTCGATACGAGCGCCGCCGAAAAAGTGCCTGGGGTGCGTGCGGTGCATGTCATTGAGCACGTTTATGGTGTTGCGGAGTTGCGCGATCCAAAGCTGGAGACGCCTTCCCGGTATCCGATGGTTCGTTACGCCGGGCAACCTATTGCGGGAGTGGCTGCTATCTCGCAACAGATCGCAAACGACGCGGCTGCTCTGGTGAAGGTGCAGTACGACACGATGCCATTTGTCGTTGATCGCTCCGATGCACGCGCCGATGATGCACCGATGGTATTTCCCGGGCCGGCCGACGCCGCAGGTAGTGCTGGTGGCGGCGGAGGGCCTAAGGGGGTTCCGCAGACAGGCAATGTTCACGGGCCGCAGCAGAAGAAGATCGGTGATACTGAGAAGGGTTTCTCCGAAGCGGATGTGATTGTTGAGGGTGAGTACTTCACCCAGGTGCAGACACACTCCGCTCTTGAAACGCACGGTTTTGTCGTGGATTGGAAGCCGGATGAGGTGACGGTTTACGCCTCAACTCAGGGCACATCGAGCGTTCGGAATGAGTTTGCCGACGTCTTCAAGCTGCCGAAGAGCAAGGTTCGGGTGGTCACAGAATTCATGGGCGGCGGATTCGGCGCGAAGTTCGGCGCGGGCAATGAAGGCGTAGTGGCGGCGAACTTGTCGCGAAAGGCGAACGCTCCAGTGAAACTGATGCTCGACCGCCGCCAGGAGCATATCGTCTGCAACCGGCCGGACTCGCATCAGAAGCTGAAGATCGGGGCGAAACAAGATGGGACGCTGACTGCGATCGCGCTGACGAGCTACGGAACGGCGGGGGTGGGAACGGGAGCCGGCACCGCGGGGCCTGCAACCAATATGTATAAGTGCCCGAACCTGCTGACCGAGGAGTACGACGTCTTTGTCAACGCGGGCCCGGGTGCGGCGTTTCGTGCACCAGGCCATCCTCAGGGCTGCTTCGCGTTTGAGCAGACGATCGACGATCTCGCCGCGAAGCTAAAGATGGATCCGTTGACCCTCCGGGAAAAGATCGACGAGAATCCTGCTCGCAAGGTCGAGCGGCAGCTCATTCTCGAACGCACCAACTGGCGCAATCGGAAGCCTGCGGGCTCCGATACCGGACCAGTCAAGCGTGGCATGGGTATTGCGCAGTCTGTCTGGTATCGCTTCGTCAACATGAATTCATCGTGCGAAGTGCGTGTCTCGCGCGATGGCTCTGTCGAGCTGATGTCCGCAGTGCAGGATCTGGGGACTGGCACGAAGACTATGCTCGCGGTGATCGTTGCGGAGGAGTTTGGCATTCCTCCCGCCAGCATCGGCATCCGTATCGGCGACACGCGTTTCCCGATCGGACCTGACTCCGGCGGGAGTGTTACTGCTGGTTCGATCACGCCCGCGGCCCGCAACGCTGCGTATCAAGCGAAGCAGAAGCTCTTCGCGGCTGTTGCTCCGCAATTGGGAACTACTCCTGACAACCTTGACCTGCAGAACGGACGTGTCGTCTTTAAGAACGATGCTTCTCGTACGTTTTCGCTCAAACAAGTGACTGCGAAGCTGCCCACGGACCAGATTTCTGCCCAGGCAACTCGTGTCGCCGAATACGCGAAGGAGCGGATCACTTACGGCGGGGTCGATTATGTGGAGCTCGCCGTCGATACGGAGACCGGGCGCGTGCATATCGAGAAAGTCTTCGGTGCGCACGACTGCGGGCGTCCCATCAATCCTATGGGCGTCATCAGCCAGATCAATGGCGGCATTCTGCAGGGGATCTCGTACGCTCTTTTCGAGCAACGAATTATGGATCGCAATGCTGGTTACATGCTGAATGCGAATCTTGAAAATTACAAGATTCTGGGCGCACGTGAGACTCCGGAGATCGAAGTGGTCCTGGTTGAGAACTACATCGCTCAAAGCTCTACCGATGCTGCCGGCATCGGAGAATCTGCGGGCATCATTACTCTAGCGGCGGCCATCGGGAATGCTTTTTACAACGCTACGGGAGTCCGCATGCGGAGGATTCCGATGACTCCGGCAAACGTACTCAGCGCGCTTGGAAAGGTGCAGGAGGTGCAGGCATGAACAAGTTTGCGTTCGTCGATTGTGTGACGGTGGACGAAGCTTTGGGCCAACTCGACAACGGCGCTGTCGTGAAGGCAGGCGGCATCGATCTGCTGGATTTGATGAAGGATGGCATTGTTACACCGCCAAAGCTTGTCAATATCCGCAACGTCAGCAGCCTTCACGGAATCACCGCCGGTGCAGACGGCCTACATCTCGGACCGCTGTCGACCTTGAGCGAGATTGCCGCTCATCCGGAGATCCAGAAAAGCTACACGGCGCTTGCAGATGCAGCCGGCCACGCGGCGACTCCACAGGTGCGCAATATGGCGACGCTGGGAGGAAATATCATGCAGCGCCCCCGTTGCTGGTACTTCCGTTCGAGCGACTTCGACTGCAAGAAGAAGAACGGAGCCAGTGACGATTGTCACGCGCATACGGGCGAGAATCAGTATCACGCCATTATGAACAACAGCACCTGCGCGATGGTGCATCCCTCCTCCACCGCCGTGCCGCTGCTCGCGATGAATGCGCAGGTGGAGCTGACTTCGAAGCGAGGCAAGCGGACTGTTGCCATGAGCGACTTCTACGTTACGCCGGAGAAGAGCCTTATCAACGAAACCGTTGTCCAGCCGGGCGAACTGATTACTGGTGTCTTCGTACCGGCGCCGGAGCCTGGCACACGATCCGCCTATCAGAAATATGGGGAGAAGGAGAGCTTCGATTGGCCACTTGCGGATGCCGGCGTTGTCCTCGTAATGGAGGGTACGCACTGCCGAAAGGCATGGATTGCCCTTGGCGTCGCTGCTCCCACGCCTATCCGCTCCGCTGCGGCTGAGGCTGTGCTGACGGGCAAGACGATCGACGAGGCTACCGCTCGTGCGGCCGCTAGTGCCGCAATGCAAGGTGCTACCCCGCTCTCGCAGAATGGATTTAAGACTCAACTTTTCCAGACCGCAATCTATCGCACCGTGTTGCTCGCTGCCGGGCAGATGCAGCGCGATCCAAGCTCCATCGGCTAAGGAGATTCGATATGACGACTTCCCTTGTGCAGCTCCGTTGCGCGTCGCTTCGCAGCAAGTCTGCCTACGCTGCTTTTGGCGACTTTCATGAGGAACATGCTGATCTGATGGGCGCCACGGCCACTTACTGGTGCCTCAAAACCATGAGCAAGGCCGGCCCGGACGACCACTACGTCCATCGTTCGATCTGCCAGGAGGGCCGATCCTGCTGGGAGAGCTGCGACGATGGTGAGGAGAGTTAGCGGTCAGCTCTCACCTCTTCAGGTAAGAAAGGGTGCTTCTACTTCGTAGCGCTCGATCGAGTTTTTTGCGCAATCAAGAATTCTCGCGCGTGAGCCATCTGCGGTAGATCCGGATTTCCATCCTTCCAGGCGGCGGCAAACGCTGCATATTCCTTCGCAGCAGTCGCTTCATCGCCGGCAGCCTCACTACTTCGAGCCATTCCGTATAGGGGAAATCCAGACTGTGGTCTCTCTACCAGTGCTGTCTCGTATGCTCTATGAGCATCCGAATAGTCGTCCGCCCTCATCAGTGCTGCGCCCTCAGCCTCGCCCACTGGGCGGATGTAGTTTGGCGGCTCGCGATAGCCCAGGGCTTTTTCTTCCTGCGCTGCCTGAACAAACAGGGCCTTTGCCTCAGGCAAGTGCTTCTGCTCTGCGAGAATTGCTGCTCGCAACTCCAGAGACATGATCGAAAGACTCGACAGCAACGGGGCCGCCTGGGCATCGGGCAACAGCGGGCTCATCACTGGAATTGTCGGCGGTTCTTTCTTTTTCTTTGGCGCGTCCTTCAGGCGCTGCGACATATGCCAGAGTTCGGCATCCAGCTTCAGCGAAGCATTTTGCGCCGCAAGCAGATCGCCCATTTGCACCGCCTGCATTCCCATCGCAAACTCTTTCAACTGCCCTGCCAGGAACTTCAGATTTTCCAGCTTGTCGGCGGGCTTGGTCGTCTCGAGCATCTTCAACACTTCCGCCCAGTCTCCGGTTCTGAGCGCCACCGGTAGCTTCGGGTCCAGGCGGGCGTAGCCATCTCGTGGCGACCCCACGTACAAGGTTTCCGTCAACTCCCCGCGTGCACCAGACAGTTTGCCGGAAAGCTTTGTCGCTTGTTCGAGCTTCCCCTCTTCCATCAAATTTGCGATCCCGTACATCAGGTTGTGAACATAGTTCCAATCGTCGTCAACATCTACTCGTTGATCGCGCATGTATTTTTCGTCAACCGCTGTCGACTCGGCGAACCAGTGCTCTGCCTGTGTATAGTCACCCACCCGATAGAAGATGTGGCCCGGCATGTGAACCATGTGCCCAGAGGCCGGCGCCAGACTGGCGAGGACGGTTGCGCTCCCGAGGGCCTGCTGGGGGTGTGCACTCGCCTCCACCGCATGAATCCAGTAGTGGTTCGCCGCAGAGTCGTTCGGGGCAAGGCTCAGTACCTCCTGCAGAATCGCGATCGACTCTTTTGTGCCTTTTTTGGGCTCCCCCGCATCGTCATACCCGTCGCGAAGACTGTTCGACAGGAAGATCTTTGCCTGCAGATCGGCGGGATACTCTTTGACTAACCGCCGCCAGACGATGATCTCTTTCTCGTCGTTTGATCGATCTTCCTCACGCGCAGCCTTTGCTGCGTCGTTCCCGGCGACTGCCGCCTCAATGTAAACCTGCTCTGCCTTACCCGCGTGATCATTCAGATTCAGGGCACTCGCCAGCGCCTCATCAGAGTATGCGGTTCCCATGCTGTGGCGGAACATCAGGGCCTGGTAGAGTCCCCAATAGCACATCGCACACTTGGGATCGGCCCGTATCGATTGCTCAAAGGCCCGTTCCGACTCGTAGTCCCAGAAGTCGTGTAGCAGATTTAGCCCCTGATCGAACCACATCTGCGCCTCAGGCGTCGCTGTAATCGCCAGATGGCTGTTCCCGATCCCTGTTAGCTTCAATGGAGTCGGCAGCTTCGCTGGAGGGGGAATCTCTCTCATCGGCATCCCCATGTCGTGTCCAGACATGCTCATCTGTGACAGTGACATGGTTGCGCTCGTTACGAGTATTAGCAATACGCTGGCTAGTGATCCCCAATTGCAACCCAGGCAGCGGCGAAGAGATGAGTAAAGTACATACTGAGACATGATCAAAGCCCTTCTTTCGGCCATGGCCACGCGCATCTTGGTGTGTGGCTGGCGAAAGACCAGACTCTCACGTATCAGTCCCAAACTACTACTTCTATCTTTCCAGCCGGATTCTTGAGGACGTCAGTGAAGCGCCACTACGCTAATAGTGCATCCAGCACACTGCTTCCGGTTGGCATCCTTCAACAGGGACTCTGCCGTGGCCTTTATCCTGGCTGCCTCCGCATGGGAGCCTGTCGCATAGAGTACGCGGGAATACGCTATCTCCGCTACAAGATACCGCGGGTTCTCGTGGTTTAGCGTACGATCGAGGACTGCAACACCATGCCTCATCTCTTCCAGCGCGGTCGCTAACTGGCCTGCTTCAGCATGGGCCGTTCCAAGAAGCAGGTAGTCCCATCCTGTAAAAGGATGTTCTTCCCCATGGAACCTCCTCGACAAGTCGAGCGCTTGCCGATATCTCACCGCACTCATTGCAAAATCCCCGTCTAGCTGCGCCTTCCATCCTTGCAGCGAAGCGATCGCTATGCGGTCATCGTCATCCAGATCGTTCGCCAACCGCGCCTCCTTCACCGCGCGTTCCAGGTATTTGCTGCCCCTGGCCACCTTCTTCTGGCTGAACGCGATTCCTGCAAGATCGCCGGATGATCGTGCAATGCCTCCATGGTATTCAACCTTCTCGTATAGACCGAGAGCCTTCGTCCGCAGCTTTTCCGCGACCTCAAACTGGCCGGTCGCCACGTAGAGTGCGCCGAAATCGTTCAGCGCCATCGCGTAGTCCTGGAGGTTGTCAGGCAAGCTCTCCAAAATGCGAAGCGACTCCTGGTAGGCATGTTGTGAAAGCGCAAACTCTCCCAGGTCTTCGTAGGCGAGCCCCAAAATATTCCAGGCCTTACCGGAGCCAAGGGCATCCAGCGAGTTGGAGTTCAAAAGCGCCCGGAGTTCAACGACGGCAGGAGATGGGTTGCCTTCTTTTACCAGTGCAAACGCCGCGGTAAGCCGTTTCGCTGGGTCTATCTGCGCCAATAGTGGCCAAGCAGCAAACAAGATTAGAATCGCCAACAAGACTCGTGGATGTGGGTCGAATTTCCTATTCATGATTGTTCTCTGGCTCGCATCGGTTCACAAGTGCGTCGCCGAAGGCACAGCCATTCTTTCCATTTGAGATTGACGCCCTCTGGAATGCAGCCAGAGTTCTACCGCAATTGTGTTAATGGAAAAGCCAATCCAAAATGCGATGCCGAAGAATTGCCGTGGTTCAAGGTGCGTCCATCGACTGCTAGCGAAAAAAATTCCCATTACCGGCCGCGTTGTGGCGATGCCGAGAAGTATCCCAACAGCCCGTGTCATCCAACGCCGCTTTAGCAGATGATTGCCTTGGCGCATATATTGATAGGCACGCGCCAGCGCAAACAGGAACAGGGTATTGAAGAGAAGCACTGCAGAGCGTTCTACCCATCCGCCAATCGAGTAGGTGTTCATGGCATAGGCGGTGACGGCGACCACTGCTCCAAGCGGAAACAATAGCCGCTCTGCCCACACAGCTTCGGTACGGCGCAGAAAGACAAACGGAGTTAGCAGAATAAACGCCATCGCAGTCAGAATGTGCGCAATCGTGAGGGCAGCGTGTGATGCAAATGCCGCGTCCAGCAAGGCCAGCTGTGGTGGAGCAGATTGCGACGGATGGACGATCGCGACCAGCCTTCGCACGACGACGGCAACTGAAATTGCAAGGCTGATCCAGAATCCGATCAGCAGCCACAGCGGAACTGCTGCCCTGCCGTCGATTGGATTGCGGTCGTTGCTGGTGAGTGAAGTGTTCATAGCGTCAACCTGTGTCTTCCCCGACTAGGCTGGGATGGGTTCGGCAGCGAGATTTCCTCCGCAACTAGTTGTGTGTCATTCCCCACCGTTGTCTATCCCGGCGGCAGCTTGATCCAGTCGCGAGTGCCATTTCTTCTGGAGTTCATCGGCTTTGGTGCGCTGCTCGGAATTTAGGATGGTGGTGTAGATCTTCGACTTCAACCGCTCCTTCTCGACCAGCAGCTTTGCAATGGTTTCGCCCTGACGGGTTGCAATTGCCTGAACCCTGCTTTCATCCAGGCTTCCTTGCGCTGTCACCGAGTCCATCTCTTTTCCTTCGGAAGCCAATTCTTGTAAGAGCGGCGCGACGGTCGGCCGCTCTGACTCCCATATCGACTTGATCTGCGACTTTTGGGTATCACTCAGATTTAATTCGTATGCCACGTAGCCGAGGGGCCCATGATGGCTCCAACCCCGTCCACCCCATCCGTGCCGCCCCGAGCCGTGTGCACGGGCGGCTAATATGACTGCAATTAGTAACAGCGCCACACCTGACCAGATCATGAATCGCTTCATAACAACCTCTTCGGTACTGCATCTTGATTTCAGCACCGGAGCTCGCAGCGTGCGATAAAGATTAGTAAAGCCAAGTAAAGTTTTGTAAAGGCTCTTCCATCTGTAAAGCGATGATCTAGTATCGAGTCGGAGGCGGCGGGCACCGAGAGATGGATCGCGTTCTCATCGTCGATGATGATGTCGAGCTGTGCAGGCTTCTCGCGGAGCGCCTTGGCCGCGAAGGGTTCGAAATCGAAGCCGTACATAACGGCGTGCGTGCCCTTGAGCGCGCTCTCTCCAAAGAACACGCTCTCGTGGTTCTTGATCTCATGTTGCCGGGTATGGGCGGTCTGGACGTTTTGCGCGGGTTGCGCGCAGAGTCACCCGTCCCGGTGCTGATCCTGACCGCGCGCGGGGAAGATGTCGAACGGATCCTGGGGCTTGAGATCGGAGCGGACGACTACTTGACCAAGCCTTTCAATCCACGCGAGCTCATCGCCCGAATTCGTGCCATTCTGCGTCGCACCTCCCAGGTTGCCGCCTCGGCGGGCCCGCTGATCGTAGGCGATCTCCGCCTTGATCCTGCGGCGCGCGAAGTCTGGCTCAAAGACGCGTCACTCGATCTGACCAGTGTGGAGTTCACTCTGCTGGAGGCTCTGCTGCGCGATGCTGGACATGTCCTCACACGCGAACATCTCACTGAGACCGTACTTGGCCGGAAGCTGGGACCTTTCGATCGCGTCATCGACGTTCACGTCAGTAATGTGCGCAAAAAGCTCGGTCCAGCGCAGGGTGGCGAACGAATCAAGGCTGTGCGAGGCAGCGGCTACCTCTTTGTGGCGCGATCGGAGGCGAAATGAAGCTGACCATGCGCAGTCTCTTCCTGAAGATATTCCTGTGGTTCTGGGCGACGCTCATCGTCACTGGCATTGCGCTTGTTCTCACGTTCATCTTCGGGCCGCGCAGCGTGCCTTCGCAATGGCATGCGATTTTGATGGAGACAGCACATTCTTCCGGAGCTATCGCTGTCGACAAGGCTGAGCGCGGTGGCGCCTCCGAGGCAGCGGCATACATCGGGTGGCTCGAAGGGGAAACGAACCTGAAGACATGCCTGTTCGATACGGCGGGAGGCCTGATTGCCGGCAGTGATTGCGGGAGCTTTCAAACCATGATTTCGCGTGTGACAGCTGCGAGGCCATCCAACTTCAGCATGAGATACGGTATCGCCCGGGTTGCCCTGAGACTGAAGGGCAGCAATGGTCACGAATATATTTATGCCACTGAGCTTCCCGCCGGACCTCGGGCAGCGCTCGGGATCAACCGTACCACGATTGTGTTGCAGTGGGGTGTGGCGCTTCTTGTCTCGGGCCTCATTTGTTATCTGCTGACCCGTTACCTCACCGCGCCGATCCTGCGGCTGCGCGAAGCGTCTCAGCAACTCGCTGCCGGCGATCTGAGCATCCGCGCCGTGGGGGTGGTGGAGCGCCGCCGTGATGAACTTGGAGATCTTGTGCGCGACTTCAACGCCATGGCGTCCCGTATCGAAGAGCTGGTCTCTCGGCAGCGTCAGCTAATCTCCGATGTCTCACACGAACTGCGGTCTCCCTTAGCCCGGTTGTATGTAGCGCTCGATCTCGGGCGCGAAAGAAAAGGAAACGATCCTGCCTTCGATCACATGGAGAAGGACATCGGACTCCTGAACGAGATGATCGGGCGTCTGCTCGCCGTTGCCCGGCTCGACACGTCCGCGGTGCCAATCCCCATGACGCCAGTCGATCTGACCGAGATTGTGTCTCAAGTCGCCCGCGATGCCGACTTTGAATCGCGTGAACGAAGTGGTGGCATAAAGCTAACGGTGCATGAGCAACTCTTCGTAGAGGGTGACGAAAAGTTGCTTCAGAGCGCTATTGAAAATGTGGTTCGCAATGCGATTGGCTATACGGAACCCGGTACGCTGGTCGAAGTCCTGCTGCAGTCGGAACGCAGATCGAACGTATCGTTCGCACGTCTTACTATCCGCGATTATGGACCGGGAGTTCCCGAGTCAGAGCTCGTCAAAATCTTTCAACCGTTTTATCGCGTCTCCGATGCTCGTGATCGCCAGTCCGGGGGCGCTGGCCTCGGACTGGCGATCGCGGAGCGGGTCGTTCGCGTTCACGGCGGAACGATTCGTGCAGAGAACGTCACACCGCGGGGCCTGCAGGTAGAAATACTCCTGCCTTACGTGTCGTTGAACTCACCAAAGCCGCCATCAACTGATTGAAGCGTCGTGTGTCGACCGGCCACCACCACCAGACCAGGCGGGAGCTATTTGGCAGTCGGAGTGGGCACTGGGTTGCGTGGCAGCATCTCCGGCCGCGTCGCCGTGTTGTAGACGAACCACGCCTCGAGGGCCGCTCCCTGCATGACATCCCCTACCTGAACGCGGTCGTAGAGATCCATGTTGGAGTGGTGGGTTCGGCTGCCGTACTCCAACGGATCCTGCATGAAACCGTATCCGTTGAGGCCGATCCAACTGAAGGAAGTCGAGTCTGTCCCGCCAGGCTCGCGTGTGGGTGGTGCGGTTGCTCCGATGACAGCAGTTATCTCGAGGTCTTTCACCGGTACGATCCACTGCTCGAAGACGGCTTTGGTGAGAAGGTTGCCGTTAGCCGAGATGCCGCGGAACCGTCCGCTGCCGGAATCGTCATTGAAGTAAGCGTCGAGCTTGGCGAATTCGGGAGTCTGCTTCATCGTGTCTCGCGGGGCGAAATGTTGCTGCACATAGAACTTCGATCCGAGGAGGCCTTCTTCCTCTCCTCCCCAGAGCGCGATTCGAACGGTGCGATCCATGGGCTTGTGCAGAGTAGTAAGAATTCGGATGGCTTCCATGGCGACCGAAGAGCCGGTGCCGTTGTCGGTAGCGCCAGTGCCGCCTTGCCAGGAGTCGAGGTGGCCGCCGAGCATTACAATCTCATCCTTTTTTGTAGTGCCGGGTATCTCGCCAACGACGTTGAAGCCCATCTGGTCGTTCTTGTAGGTCTCGGCTTCGATGTCGAGAGTGACCTTCGGTATGATGGCATGCTGTAGCAGGCGTACGAGGCGGTTGTAGTGTTCGGGGGTAATGGCTGCCATCGGCGGCGGTACGGGAGCAGAGGGATCCTGAGAGCCGCCCCACGTCGCGAAAACCGTTCCACCGTCTCCGTTCACTCCGGGCGTCAAGGCTGCGACGGCACCTTCATCAGAGAGGAACTTGTTGATCTGGTTTCTCAATTCCACAGCAGAGACGGCAGTCGTCGGCACGGGCGTAGGACCGGCAGGCCTCCTCGCCCCTCCAAAGCCGCCTGCCCTTGAAGGATCCGGCGTGAGCGTTCGCGCTTGAATCTCCTCTGCGGTCAGGCGATGCGCCTCGGGCTCCATGTGCATCTCAAGCACGCGCATGTCAGCCATCAGCACGATCTTGCCGCGCAGCTTGCCCTTATATTTCGCAAAGTCTTCCGGCCCATGCAGCGGAGCGTAGATGACGTCGGCGGTGATTGCGCCTTTAGTCGATGGAGTCCACGCCAGGGGAAAGCCGATGAAGGGAGCGTAGTTCGGCTCGACGAGCGCGCCGTAAAATTTCTTGTACTGCCACGAATTACCGAATGGCCCCCAGGGCTCGAGATGAACGTTCTGCAGCCCATACGACTCCAGGCGTTTCACAATCCACTCCGCTGCAGCGCGGTGATTGGGAGAGCTTGTGACGCGCGGACCATAAACGTCGGAGAGATAGAAGAGGTGATCCATCACCTGCGAGTTATTAAAGGCCTGCCATTTGATCTGGTTGAGGACGCCAAGGTCGACGTTCTCTTGCGTGGACTGCTGGGCCGTCAGAGGGAGTGCCGCCAGTATGGCAACTGCCAGGATCTTCTTACGCATGGATGCGGGGGCTCACTTTCAATTTTGGTGGAACTGACGTTCTCTTGGTACAGACGCGAAGCCGGGCATGGGTCTGAATTTCGGTTCAAATTAGAAGTTGGGTCAAAGGAATTTTACTTCAGAGAAACATCTCGATTCGGGCACAGATTAAATGAGTTGGCTGGTCGAGCAGTTTATCTGTCAACTGATTTAGTGTTTTTCTAAAATGAAAATGATGAGTTTGACAATAATGTCACATAGTTGGGAAGTCAAGCGGTTCTTCGATACATCAAAGTCCTGGGCTGGAGAATAAAAGCGCTCCGATCCTTCGTCTTTCCCTATACTGGCGACTATCAAGAAAGAGATGTCGCCGAGAAGCCGGCATCACAGGCAAGTGCTCACCTCACGAAAGCGAGATTTCATGTTGAATCGCAGAACCTTCCTTCAGTCTGCAGTAAAGACCGCGACGGTCGCCGCGGCGGCCACCCACCTGAACCCGCTTGTCGCGCAATCGTCATCTACGCCACAGTCGAAATCTCCCAATGACGTCATCCAACTCGCATTGATCGGCGCCGGGATACAGGGGCAGGGGGACACTCGCACCGCGGTGCAGGTTCCCGGCGTCAAGTTGGTGGCCGTGGCCGACTGCTACGATGGCCGCCTTGCCCACTGCAAAGAGTTGTGGGGTGCCGACCTCTTCACGACTCGCGATTACCGCGAGATCCTTGCCCGAAAGGACGTTGACGCCGTCCTCATCGCCACGCCCGATCATTGGCACAAACAGGCCGCAGTCGACGCGATGAAGGCGGGGAAGGATGTTTATCTCGAAAAGCCGATGATTCACCTCTACTCCGATGGCCCGGAGATTATCGACACCGTCCGTTCCACGAACCGCATCCTTCAGGTCGGAAGCCAACGTGTCAGCTCCATCGTTTACGCCAAGGCAAA
The DNA here is from genome assembly GCA_963838555.1 of uncultured Acidobacteriaceae bacterium. Lineage (GTDB taxonomy): Bacteria > Acidobacteriota > Terriglobia > Terriglobales > Acidobacteriaceae > Edaphobacter. The sequence goes on from CAWIRK010000002.1 coordinate 398,820, forward strand.
AGAACTGCTCGCTTCCGGTGCCATCGGCAAGCTCAATATGGTCACTGCCCGTTGGGACCGTAACTCCTCACTCGGCGCCTGGAACTACTCCGCTCCGCTTGACGCGTCCGTCGAGACCTGCGACTGGCCGCGCTTTCAGGGATCCGCACCAAAGGTTCAGTTTTCCCCGGAACGCTTCTTCCAGTGGCGCAAATGGAAGGATTATGGATCCGGCGTCGCCGGCGATCTTTTTGTGCACCTTTTCAGCGGCACCCACTTCGTTACCGGCGCCAAAGGTCCAACGCGAGCCATGGCTACTGGCGGCCTGCGCTTCTGGAATGACGGTCGCGATGTCTATGATGTTCTTCTGGCGCTCTTTGACTATCCTGAGGGATTTAATCTCAGCCTTCGAGTCAACTTCGTCGATGGTGGGGAAGAGAGTGAAGGGTTCCTCTTCACCGGCTCGGAAGGTCTCATGGAGATCGCCGGGAACACCGTTACCGTAACCCGTACTCCGCGTGCAACAGAACCCGGCTACACCGTCTCTACATTTACCGACGCCATGCAGCGGCAATACATTGAGCAATACCGCAAAAAATATCCGATCGCGCATCCCAGTGGCCCGTTGCCGCAGAACGTTGAGAAGTTCGTCGCTCCCCCCGGTTACTCCGACAGCTACGATCATTTCCACAATTTCTTCAATTCCGTTCGCAACCGCCAACCGGTCGTCGAAGATGCGACCTTCGGCTTTCGTGCCGCCGGCGCCGCGTTGCTCAGTAATCTGAGTGTCGATCGCGGCAGCGTGGTTCATTGGAACCCCGAAACTATGAAGCTCTCCTGACGACAGCTAGAGAAACTATCTTGCACGTACTCGAAAACCTAAAGGTGGAGAAGGTTCCCAAAGCTGTCCGCGAAGAGACGCAGCCTCTCAACCGTAAATGGCCGTTCCCCGGCGAAGGGGAAGAGGTTCCACAGGAAGACGGTCCGACACCCCAAAGGTAACGTTTCGCATCTGCGGCGTGACGCAGCTTCTGGCTGTAGTGGGTCTCTCAATGAATCGTTGCATTATTTCTTCTTTGTGAGCGAGGGAGATTATGTATCTGCCGCAAAGCTATCAAGTCGCGCTTCTGTTCATGATTGCAAGCATGCTCTGCTGGGGCTCCTGGGCTAATACCATGAAGCTTTGTCCCGGATACCGGTTTCAACTTTTTTATTGGGACTACATCATTGGATTGTTCGCAGGCACACTTCTTCTGGGTGCAACGCTTGGATCGGCCGGAACTGTAGGGTCACCTTTCCTGGCGGACATCCAAAATGCCTCTCGCACCTCGATTGCCTATGCGATCGCAGGTGGTGCGGTGTTCAATATTGCCAATCTACTCTTAGTTGCGGCGATCGAAGTTGCAGGCATGGCTGTGGCTTTTCCGGTCGGCATAGGACTCGCGCTCATTGTCGGAGCCGTCAGCAGTTATCTATTTACACCGCAAGGCAACCCTCTTCTGCTGTTTGGAGGCCTCACGCTCATCATCATCGCGATTATTTGCGACTCGCTGGCATATCGCGAACGCGAGACCGAACGAAGGGCAGGGAATTATCGCGGCCTGGTGCTCAGCCTCCTCGCCGGAGCTCTGATGGGAACCTTTTATCCCTTGGTCAGCAAGGCCATGGCAGGCGACAGCGCGCCCGGTCCTTATGCAACGGCGCTTTTCTTCATCATCGGCGTGGCGATCTGTGCCTTACCGCTGAACTACCTGTTTATGCGTAAGCCGATCGATGGCGGCGCGGCGGTCACAATGAGCGGATTCACCACAGCTCCGATGGGCTGGCATCTCGCGGGCATCCTCGGCGGCATGATCTGGGCTTGCGGCGGCACGCTGAACTTTGTTGCATCGCGAGTCCACTTCGTCGGACCTGCTGTTTCCTACTCCGTAGGCCAGGGCGCAACGATGGTCTCTGCGGCCTGGGGTGTTTTCATTTGGAGAGAGTTTCGCTCGCCGTCACCTCGGGTTCGTACGCTGCTGGTTGCCATGTTCCTTTGCTTCATCGCAGGGCTGACCGCAGTCGCGGTTGCTCCAATTTTTTAGCCGCCTCCACTGTGACTGAAACAGACAAGCCTCATGTCGAGAGTATGGTAAGTCGGAGTTTGCCCGAAGCCGCTGGTGTCTGGCGCTGCAGGCGAATGCGATAGACAGTGGCGCCCGAGTGGGCACCGAGTCGTTTATTGTCGAGGGCGACGGTATCGATGCTGGGTTTGAGGAGCGATGGGTCAAACTGAATCGTGGTGGGTGGTGCACCTTGCTTCGAGACGAGACGAAGCGTGCCGGCGGTAGGTATCGTGACGTGGCAGGCGGTCATCAGACCAAGAAAGATCCCCTCAATGGCGGCGGCGGATCCGTAAGGAAATTGTCGTCGCGTGAGCGCCGGAGGAAACAGTGGGGTCACGAATACTCCGAAGAGGGTAGTAGCCAACAAGGCTGCAGCCGAGCGGTGAGCAGAAAGGGAATGCTCGCCCAAGCGACCGAGCTAGAAAAGGAACTTGCCTCCGAACTGAATGATTCTGGTGGCATAACCGCCGCTGACTCCGCCCGCGATGGTGCCGAAGGTCTTGGAGTTGAGAGCATTGACGACGGTGTTGGGGTCTGCGTTGTAGTGCTTGAAGAGGTTGAAGAAGTCGAAGCGAAGCTGGAGACTCTTGGACTCAGTGAACTGGAAGTTTTTGACTGCTGAGAAATCGTCATTGACCAGGCCAGGCATACGAAATGCGCCGGTGCGAGGGGAGTTGCCGAACGCTGCCGGTTGAGCCGTGATAAAAGCGGCCGTGTTGAACCAGCGCTGCGGCGTGCGTTGACCGTTGGGAAGGTACCCGTTGGCGATCTGGTCGGGACGTGAGTTGATGGCGGTGGATGTGGTGTCGATGTTGTTGGTGACGTTGCCGGGGAAACCCGACTGCGCGGTAACGATGGTCGAAACCTGCCACCCGGCGAGAGGAACACGCACAAGCGATCGGCTCTTCTTGAAGAAGGGGATATCGTAGAGCACTGTGGTCACGAAGCGCTGTGGCACATCGAAGCCGCAGATGGAACGCTCCAGGTTGAGAAAGTATAAGGACTGCGGTGCGCCAATGAAGCCGCCGCCGCCGATCTGGCCGCCAACGTCGGATGGGCCGGAGATGCATTTGGACCACGTGTAAGCAGTGAGCAGCGTGAAGCCGTTAGCTACTCGCCGCTCGAGCTTTACCTGGAGTGCGTTGTAGTTGGAGGCCCCGTTGGACTTGTCTCCAGCAACCGCGCGCTGGAAGAACTGGTTAGGGCGGCGGGAGTTGACTGGCGGATTGCAGTTAGTGGATACGCCTGCTGTGCAGGTCTTGAGAAAGCCGTTGAGAAGCGTAACTGGCTGGTTGAAGTCGGGATAGGTGACCGTGAGATGAGTGTCTTTGGCGCCGACGTACGAAGTGGTGAGTTGCAATTGACCCGGAAGAGTCTGCTCCACCGTGAAGTTGTACTGCTGGATGTAGGGATCTTGAAGATGCTGATCATTCGAGACCGCGAAGGGGTAGGTGTTAGGGCCAGTGGTGGAGGTTCCTGGAAAGGGATTGGCGAAGGTGAGGTTCGGAACGCCAACGTTGCCGGTGAGTGTGGCTCCGCCGACTGCCTGGCCGCCCTCGGCCATGGCAAAGTAAGCGTTGGATATCTCAGTCGTGTAGTAGATGCCGTAACCACCGCGAACGACGGTGGTGGGATAGGGAGACCAGGCAAACCCGATGCGAGGGCCGACGTCCTTCCAGTTGCTCTGAATGAGCCCCCGGCCGTAGAGCGAGCCTGCCTGCGGTGTGCCGACCGTCGTGGCCACGTTGCCGCTCTGATAGATGTCCGCGTAGAGATCGTTGGCCTGCGTGTAGGGCTGAAAGTAATCCCAGCGAACACCGAGGTTGACCGTTAGGTTGCGGGTCATCTTGTAGTTGTCCTGAAGGTAAAGGGCAGGGTAGATGTCGTAGAGATTGGTGCTGGTGTGGGTAGGGTTGCTGCTGTCGCTTTGGATGTAACCGAGCAAAAAGTCGACGAGAGCGGAACCGGTGTACTGGCCGTTGAAGGTGAAGCTGCCGCGAGGGTTGCGGATCTGGTCAAAGGTGACGTTGCGGTAGAGCAGGTCGCCGCCGAACTCAAGCAGGTGACGCTTAAGCTGCCAGCTGACGTGGTCGCTCCAGTCCCAGTTGCTGTTGGAACGGTTGCGAGGGCCGATCTGGCGCTGGAGGTTGTAGGTGCTAAAGACCCCGTCGGGGCCGCTGATGGTGATCGTCGGGGGACCGTAATAGCGTGGCTCGTTCGGAGCAAAGGGGATGCCCATCTGTGTAGCGATATTGTAGGCGGGGTTGCCGGTTGTGCCGAAGCTCTCGACCTCGCTGAAGGTGTGATATCCAAACTCGAAAGAGTTGACGACCGACGAACTGAAGACATGAGTCTCAGTGACGTTGTAGTTGCGAGTCATGGCGAGGTTGTTGTCGGCATCGTGGCCGTAGACCTGCGCGCCGGCGTTGTAGGTGTTGTTCCAGATGTAATAGAAGGAGAGGGTGTCCTTGGTGCCGAAGTTGTGATCGATGCGAAAGGTAAAGTCATTTTGAGTGGAAGTTCCACTGAAGATGGGGGTGCTGTAGTTGTTGGTGCTGTTGATGGATGCTGTCACCACTGGGGTGTACTTGAGAAATATGAGCGACTGCGGACTGAAAAGGTTCGGATTGACCTGATTGTTCGGGAAAGGCAGGCCAGTGAAGGGATTTTTGAGCGTGATGAGAGCACCAGAGGTGTTCTTCAGACCCGCGAAGTTTCCGTTGGTTACCTCGTCGGTTGTTGGCACGGTGAGACGCGTGGGTGAGGTGCCATTGACCGCAGTACCGGATTCCCAGTTGAAGAAGAAGAAGCTCTTTCCGTGACCGTTGTATAGATGCGGGATGTAGATCGGGCCGCCGATGTTAGCACCGTACAAGTTGCGGTTAAGACGAGGCGAGGGGGCGGAGGCTTTGGCGATGGCGTCGTAGGTCTGGGTGAAGGCGTTGTTGCGGTTGAACTCCCAAAGTGTGCCGTGAAGGCTGTTGCTGCCGGATTTGGTAATCAGGGAAATCTGTGCGCCTGCAGCGCCGCCGTTGCCGGCTGACGTCGTGCTCGTCTCCACTTTGAACTGCGAGATAGAGTCGACTGAGGGAGAGAAGCTGAAGGTGACAGCATCGTAGTCCATCGACTCGAGGCCGTCGATGAAGTAGCGGTTGAGAAAGTCGCGTTGGCCGTTCACGCCAACCGAAGTAGACCCGAAGCCGGAGTCGGATTGACCTACGGTGCCGCGGCCGCGACGGACAGTGATCGATGCGGGCGTGCCGGGATTGGCCCCGGGAATAAGCTGAGCGAGTTGGACGAAATTACGGCCGTTGAGTGGGAGGTCAACGATCTTGTGGGCGTCGATGACAGTGCCGACGACGGCATCTTCCGTCTGGGTGGCAACGGCAACGGTGTCGACCTGAACCGTCTCGCTAACCGTGCCGACCTTCAGCTGCGAGTCGACACGCGCGGTCTGGCCCACCTCGAGCGTAACGCCTTCCAGAGTGCGGGTCTGGAAGCCCGACGCTTCCACGGTGATCGCGTAGCGGCCGGCGGCCAGGAATGGAACGTTGAAGTCCCCGGATCCGTCCGTGGTCACGGTGCGAACGGTATTGGTAGCCACGTTCTTGATATGGACGGTGGCATTAGGGATGACGCCGCCGGAAGCTTCAGTTACTTGACCGACTATGGTCGCAGTGCTCTCCTGCGCGAATACTTGTTGAGAGACGCCGAAGGGCAAGAGGAAAAGTAGGAGTGTGATTTTGAACAGAGTGGAGAAAATAGACAGACGTGCGCTGTGATCGGGACGGGGCATCATCGAACCTCCTAAAGAAGTACCGTGATCCTGCCGCAATTCCCTTCAGCGGTGGCGGCTTTACCGATGCTCTGATTTTTTTGTGGTCTTTGGTATACGCGAGACATTCAACGCCGATGAGTTGCGGTTGTCAATGGAAAGAATACGAATCCACTAAATTGGCCCAGTTCTATATTTGATACGCGTCTTTGACAGGCGAAAGAACATCGACGAGGCGTGATCCTCGTTTCAACTCCTCCGGCAATCGTGGACGCCTCACCGCCTCGACGCGCAGCAATTTACCGCGCTTCAAGGAGAACCGCCATCGTTGCGGATTCGATGACACAGCACTCTTGCTGGACCTTTAGCTTCAAACCGCAACATACGTGTTGAGTTTCGGGCAAGGTCCCGGCGACAAGGAGAACCAGGTTGTCCATGATTTCAGGTGGGTTTCGGGGATTCAGGCGAATTCGGATCTACGTCGCCGGAGGAGCGAAACACCGCCGAAGAAGCGGGGGGTGACGTTCAAAATCCTGCAACGCAGGAAGCGGTTTGATGACTGCCTGTTAACTGTTCACACATCCTTCTGTCGGGGAGAAGTAGCAGTAAACTGTGCACCGCTGCGATACTAGAAGGCGTCTAATCGTTAATGTGATGGCAACCACGAATCTTGCCAAGCCGACCTCCTTCGACCGCACACTGGCCAGTGCGCGCTCCACCATGATGTTCAGCGAGGTGGTCAGGCTGGCGGTCGACAGCTTCCGCGCCAGCAAAACACGGTTCATGCTGACTATGCTCGGTATGATCATTGGCTCGGCTTCGATCATTCTCGTTGCTACTCTTGGGTCCACCGGCAAGCAGTATGCCCTCGACGCGCTTACCAGCATCGGCCCGAACAAGATTGAGCTGCAATACAGCGGCGGTACGATCTCGGGCCCGGACAACACCAGCACACCCGACTACATGACCCTCGACGATATGCACGCGGTCCTTGACCAGGTTCCCGGCATTATTGCTTCGTCGCCCATGTTGGAGTTTCACGACAACGTCAGCCTGGGCGGCGGTGTCACCAAAGCAACGATGTTGCTTGGGGTCTCGCCACAGTACCGTATCGTACGCAATCTTGTTGTGGTATCCGGCCGCTTCTTCGACGATCAGGATGAGCGGGCTCACGAGAAGGTCGCCGTCATCGTCAAACCGTTTGCGGATGAGCTCTATGGCAGCTCAAACGCCGCGGTCGGCAAAATCATCAGCGTCAAAGGCATACCGTTCGTTATCATCGGTGTCTTCAGGGAGGCCTTCGATACCTACGGCGAGTCGGAGATCAGTGACCACACCCTGCTGGTTCCTTATCCGGTTGCACGCTACTTTACTGGAACCAATGCATTGAAGGAAATCTTCTTCACGATGAAGACTGCTTCCATGGTCCTGCCCGCAAAAGACCGCATTCTCGCCATCGTCCGGTCCCGGCACTATGCCAGTTCGGTCTACAACGCGATGACACTCACCGAACTCCTGGCCACCATGGCAAAGATAGCTGACATGCTGACCATCGTCCTCACCCTCGGAGCGGGTATTACCCTGATCGTCAGCGGCGTCGGCATTATGAACAGCATGCTCGCTAACGTTTCCGCCCGAATCAAGGAGATTGGAATCCGCAAGGCTCTGGGTGCAACCAGCCGCGAGATCCGGCTGCAGTTTCTCACCGAGGCGGTCTTCCTCTCGCTCAGCGGAGGGTTGATCGGCACCATTATCGGCCTCGCCATTCCTTTTACCCTGGGCCTGCTGTCGCCGTTCAAGATCCCGATCAACCCATGGTCGGCGGTGATCTCTTTGACCACATCGGTGCTGGTAGGCGTACTGTTCGGAACGCTTCCGGCAAACCGCGCGGCCAGGCTCGATCCAGTCCAAACACTCAAGTACGAGTAACAGCGGCAAGCAATCTTTCTTCGCGCAAAACAAAACGCACCGGCCTTGGCGAAGATTCGCCGAGGCTGATGCGTCTGTTGTTTTTCTCTTGATGTCTTGTTAAGCGGTTGCGGCGGCTGCAACTTCTTCTGCTTCCGGTTGATCGCCCTTCACCGTCACCTTCACGTGGCTGGTCACCTCGCGGTGCAGCTTCACGGGAACGTGGTATTCGCCGAGCGATTTCAGCGGCTCATCGAGCGCGATCTTGCGGCGATCGATCGTGAAGCCCTTGGCCTCAAGCTGGTGTGCTATATCGCCCGAGGTGACCGAACCGAAGAGGTGATCGCTCTCACCGACCTTGCGCTCGAATACGAGTTCAACCTCAGAGAGTTGTGTGGCCAGTTGCTCAGCCCCCGCCTTCTCCTTGACTGACTTGCGCACAGCCGAGGCCTTCATCTGCTCGATGACCGCCTTGTTAGCAGCGTTCGCTTCGATGGCGAGCTTTTCGGGGAGCAGATAGTTGCGCCCATAGCCATCGGCGACCTTGACCACGTCACCGCGATGTCCGAGTTTAATTACGTCTTCCTTCAGAATGACTTCCATTGCAGTTCTCCGATTTCCTGTCTGGCTTTTCGCTTCTGCCAGTCGTTCGTATCCAGTAAGCCCGCCCCTAAGTGGCGGAAAGTTAGAAGCGCGCAGCGAAGGCGAGCAGAGCGATGTTGCGCGACTGCTTGATGGCCAGGCTGAGGCGGCGCTGATGCCGTGTGCACACACCGGTCAGGCGGCGCGGAACGATCTTGCCGCGCTCGGCCACAAAGCCCTGCAACAGACGGACGTCGCGGTACGAGATAGCGTCGATCTTCTCAGTGCAGAACTTGCAGACCTTCTTGCGCCGGAAGAACTTGCGGCCGCCGGGGCCGCCGCTGGGAGCGCCCGCAGGCCGTGGAGTGCGAGGGCCTGCGCCGGGACCGGAGTGACTGGAACTTCCGGAGTGTCCGCCGCTCGGGCGGGACGCATGTGTGTGTTCAGTCGATTGCGTGCTGTTGATTTCGTCAGCCATGTTATTTCCTCTCAAGTACGTTGTGCCTATCTCCGCTCCAGGCCCACATTGGAGTCTCTGAACATTCAACCAGCATCGGTTGAATGGAAGCGGTATTCGGCGATCGTGATGCATTATGCGATGCGGTAATCGACATCGCGAACTCTTTAGGGCGACAGCTAGAGCTAGACCGCGGAAGCGACCGTCTCCGAAGACGCATCGGACGCTGCAGCAACCGGCTTCTTCTCTTCTTCGGTGTGGGCCTCAGCTGGGGCCGCGACAGACGTGGCATCCGCTGCAGCCTGCACGGGAGCGACGCTCGGCTGCGTGCTGCGCTTCACTTTGGTGTCGCGGATCGCCTTGATCTTCGCCAGACGCTTCTCTTCTTCGTCCATGCGTACCGTGATGAACTTGATGACTTGCTCGGACACACGCAGACGGCGTTCGATCTCCGTGATCAGCGAGCCCTGTGCGGCAACGTTCATCAGAACGTAAAAACCGTCGTTGAACTTGCGCACGGTGTAGGCAAGCCGGCGTCGCCCCATCTTCTCGACACTCTTTACCTCGCCACCACCGGTGGTGACGTTTGCGGAAAAGCCTTCAATCAGCTTGTCGAGTTCTGCTTCTTCAACGTCCGGCCGGACGATGAACATGATTTCGTAAGTACGATTCATTCGATTACTTCTTTCTGCGAAGTTCTGCTTCGCACCGTGCTGGCGTCTGTTCTGTCAACCCGGTCTGGAAAATCACTGCGGTTATCTTGATACGCATACTTCTCTACTTCCCCTTCGACTCGTCCGTTCCATCGCTCGGATCGTCCGGCCGACGGTTAAACCTGCTCATCGCAGGGCCTACCCCTTCGGTCAACACAACCTCGATAGCGCTTTTAGTCCTATCGAGCACCTCATCCAACACCGCAAGCTCCTGCTTGCGCATCGGCGACAGCAGATAATCCTTGCCGCCCGCCTTGATCTCTCTTCCATCCGCCAGCGCCGCCACGTCTTTTCGTTGACGCCCGACGCCAATGCGGATCCGCAACCACTCTTCCGTGCCCAGCACCCCGGAGATCGACTTCACTCCGTTATGCCCGTTCGCCGAACCACGCTCGCGAATACGAATCGTGCCCAGCGGAAGTGCAAGCTCGTCATAGAGAACAATGATGTCCTCCGGCGAAATCTCGAACTCCTGAATCAGAGCGGCAACCGAAAGCCCACTCAGATTCATAAACGTCTCAGGCTTCGCCAGCAGAACATCCTGCCCTGCAAGCTTCGCCCTGCCAGTAAGTGCTCTGCCCCGCCGATTCGTGATCATCACACCGCAATCCTCTGCGATGCGATCGACCGCCAAAAAGCCGGCGTTGTGCGGCGTGAACTGATACTCGATACCGGGGTTGCCGAGACCGACAATCAACTTCACGCTTCGTACCCTTTCCAACAAACTCAAGCGGCCTGCGAATCCCGAAAGAATCGGCAGGCCGCGCAAACACTACTTCTTCTTCGCATCCTTGGCATCGGCAGCAGGAGCAGCAGCGGCAGGTGCAGCAGCCGCATCTGTCTTGCCCTTCTTTGCAACCTCTGGCTCCGTGGGAGCAGCGACCACTTCCTCCACAGCCACAACCTCTTCCTTGATTACCGTGACGTGGGCTACCGTCGCGTTCTCATCGCCCAGGAACTTAATGCTTCCCGAGTGCGGCAGATCGGAGACGTGGATAACGCCATGCAACTCAAGATTCGAAACATCGACATCCAGGTGGCTTGGAATATCACCCGGCAGACACTCGATTTCAACCTCACGCAGCACGTGCTCGAGGATGCCGCCCTGTGACTTCACGCCAACCGGAATGCCAACTAATTGAATCGGCACCGAAACGCGCATCGCCTTGTCCATCGCGATCCGCTTCAGGTCGATATGCAGGAGCTTGCCCTTGATCGGCTCATTCTGCCAGTCGACGATCATGGCTTTCACTGCGTCCGAACCCACAACGTTCAGATCGAAGATCGTGTTGTGACCGGAGTCCGAGTGCAGAATCCTCGTAATCACCTTAGGGTCGACCGAAACCGGAACCGACTCCTTGCCCGCGCCGTAAACCACGGCCGGAATCTTCCCGGCGACGCGAACGCGACGAGCCGCATTTTTGTTGAACTTGCCCTCGCGTGGAGTTGCGACGACTGCTTCAGTGTTCTTTGTTGCTGCCATGACTTCCTTCTTCCTTTCGGGCACAGAGTTGAGCTCTGCTCCCTTTGCGGCGGTGCCGCTTAAATTTGAACTACTCAAAGCTCAGAGCTCATGCCCATCGCTTCAATTGAACAGCGTACTTACGCTGGTCTCCATATGAATGCTCTCGATAGCTCGTCCCAGAAGCCCCGCGATCGAAAGCACCTTAATCTTCTCCAGTCGCGCTGCATCGTCCCGCAGCGGAATGGTATTCGTCACGACCAGTTGCTCCAGCCGTGATGCCGCAATGCGCTCGACTGCCGGACCCGAAAGCACCGGATGCGTTGCGCACGCATAAACTTTTGCCGCGCCCTCAGCCAGCAGCGCATCCACCGTCTTCACCAGGGTCCCGGCGGTATCGATGATGTCGTCGAGAATCAAGCATGTCCGGCCCCGTACATCGCCGATCACGTTCATCACCTCGGTGACATTAATGTCGGTCCGCCGTTTGTCGACGATTGCCAACGGTACTTCCAGCTTCTTGGCGAAAAATCTCGCCCTCTCCACACCGCCGGCATCCGGCGATACCACCGTGAGATTCGGCAGATTCAACTCCCGGAAGTAGCTCACCAGCACGGGGCTGGCAAACAAGTGGTCCACCGGAATATTGAAGAAGCCCTGAATCTGCGCTGCATGCAGATCGACGAGCAGAGCACGGTTCGCACCGGCGGTGGTCAGAAGATCGGCAACCAGCTTCGATGTAATGGCGACACGCGGCCGGTCTTTCCGATCCTGCCGTGCATAGCCATAGTAGGGAATCACAACCGTGATTCGTCCGGCCGAGGCGCGCTTCAGCGCATCCATCATGATCAGCAGCTCGACAAGGTGCTGATCCACCGGGAAACACGTAGGCTGCACAAGAAAAACATCCGCGCCGCGAACGTTCTCGAGCAGCTGAAATTGAACCTCGCCGTCGGAGAATCTCTGCAACCGGGTTTCGCCCAGCGGCACACCGACGAACTTGCAGATCTCTTCAGCCAAAGGCCTGTTGGACGATCCGCAAAAAATCTTGATGCGCTTGGTTTCACTGCGACCCGGGCGCTTTTTTTCCGGGGCAGGTAACTCTGGTGCTCGTGGCCCCTGGGGGCCTTGGGGGCCTTTCGCTTGTCCACCCTGCGAAGAGGGCGCGTTCGCAGGCTGAGAGCTCGTTTCTGTCTCTTCAGCCTGCTCTGAAATAGGGGAAAGAACCGCAGTCGTGTCGTTGTTATTCACGTGAAACCCTCCGAGGCTGGTTGACCTTGAATGTTCCTGCTGCATTGTCTTGCGGGACCTTGTTGCGGCACCGCTCTTCTTTGAATCCTTTGTTGCGAATCCTAAAAAGCTAAAGACTTCGGTCTTTCAAACTTCTCACTTCTTTCTCCGCACTGTTTCTCGCGGAGTCCAAAACGTCATACCTCTGCGACAATTTGCTGCCGCGAAATAACCCTAAATTTTTTCTGTTCGCATCTGGCGTCGACTTAGTGGTTGGGCGACTAGGATTCGAACCTAGACAAAGAGATTCAAAGTCTCTTGACCTACCGTTAGTCGATCGCCCAGTACATCGCCGGTTACAACTCGATCTTACTATCGACTTACATCCATCGAACTTAGATACAGACCGGCGAGGTCACTCTGCGAACATCCGTTCCCAATACTCGGCTCTCGGCAGAGTCTCCGTCAGGAGAGCCTCCACGCCAGAGGACTGGACGCGCTGCTGAGCCGCCTTTGCATCTGCTTCAGACCGGTAAAGTCCAAACAGAGCAGAGCCGGAACCTGAGAGCGCCGCATAAATCGCAGAGCGACTTACATCGGAGCCACCCGAATCACTACCCATCAATTGACGCTTGGTTATTCGCAAGGAGGGATACTGAGGAAAGACGACCTCTTCAAAGTCGTTTCCAATCCCGGTGCGGACAAGCGCGAGAAGGGTATTCTCGGCCAGATCGTTCATCGCGTTAGCCTGATTCTCATGAGGCAAATCCCGTTTTTTCTCAGGATTAGGATCGCGAACGATACCGGAGGTGCCGGGCTTACCATCGCCTGTCTTCGCAGAGAGGGATGAGTAAGCAAGACTCAACTCATTTAGTCTATCGAGGTTAGCAACCGAAGTCAACCTCGCGCTCACGACGTCGTCATCCTGAGCGGAGCGAAGGACCCCTGTATTGGCTTTTGCTTGTTCTTGTCTTGTTAAGGGCACGGCTTCAGCCGTGGCCTCAGTCTCCCCCACACTAGAAGGGGCTTCAGCCCCTGAGGAACCCGCTTCGCCCGCTGCCAACAGAGCATCCCAGGCCTTAAAAGCCGCCGGCGTCGAAACGCCAATCTGTGGCACCGCAACCACACACCAGGTCCTCCGGAAGTCCGGCATCGCCGTCACTTGCTCCCCTCGCCCCGTTCCAAGAACTGCGCCACCCATCAGAAACAAAGGCACATCCGAACCAATCTCCGCCGCCAGTTCCAGCCTTTCTTCTTCCGGTAACGCCACCCCCAACTCCCGCTCCAGCCCCAGTAGCGCCGCCGCCGCATTCGCCGACCCGGCCCCCATTCCTCCCTGCACCGGCAACCGCTTCTCGATATGAATCTCAACCTCGGCCGCCATCCCCAGCCGCTCGAGACAGCGCTCCACCATACGCCACGCCGTATTTCGCCCATCCCGCGGCACAAACGGATGATTCGTCGTCAGCGTAATTCGAGTCTCCGCTCCAGAGACCAAGCGCTTCGCCGTAACCATAACCAGATCATGAAGATCCAGCGTCTGGTACAGCGTTATTAACCCATGAAACCCATCGGGCCGCACCGGCCCAATCGCCAACCCCAGGTTGATCTTCGAATACGAACGAACACGCGTCGACATACTTCTCGATTCTACCCATCCATAAGTTGACACTCGATTTCTTTGTGGGAGTTGACTGCATGTCGTAATCTGGCTTCGCTGAGAAAGCCCTCTATGTTTCGTTTCGTCGCAATCGGCCTGCTCTGTCTCGCCTGTCTCACCGAGAAACCTCTGCGTGGATCGGAAAAAAATGCACCCTGGGTCTCGTGTTTTTCCGAATCCGGACACCGTTGGGAAGGACCTAAGACTGTTCGCACTCCAACCATTATCTCGTCCGACGGAAGCCTGAAAGCTTACGCACGAATCGAAGCGATGCAGCCAAGACCGTCGATGTGCGAGAACACAATCCGCCTCTTTGTCTCCATCCAGAATTCAGCGGGTTTCCACCAGGTATTTATGAAAAAACCTTCTCCGCTCGGCGGCACAGCCAATTCACTGGGGCCAAACAGCTGGTCTCCCAATGGCCGTTGGCTCTTGGTCGAGTTTGGCTGCTGGTTTTACGACTCTGACGCGGGTGGACTGGACATCCTTCTCTACGACAAACGAAAAAGCAAAGTTATCTCACCGGACTTGATTCGCATCGTGCAAGCGAATCGAAAGCAGAATTGCTCGATCAGGGTCATCAAGGTAATTGGCTTCGATGCTTTGTCTCGAGTTCGCCTCCAACTCGCGGACAACATCGAAGAAGGCGAGGACCAGCCGGAAACTCACTGTTTCCACGGGACGGAGGAGTGGGCGCTGAATCCGACGAACGAAACAATTCAGCTAATATCACGGCGTCCGTAAAATCCGATCCACTTGATCTACCGCCTCAGAAGATCTGGAACATTACGTCGATATTCATCTGCACCGTCACCGGCTTTCCATTCTCCATCGACGGCCTGAACCGGTACTGCTTCACCGCCTCTACCGCTTTTTCATCCAGGCCCAACCCAAGTCCGCGCACCACACGCACATGCGTCGGAAGCCCCTTCTCGTCCACCCATAGAGCTACCAGCACATGCCCGGCGGCCTTAGCCTTCCGCGCCTCCTCCGAAAACTCCGGATCGACCGAATAGATCAACATCGGCGCACTAACACCGCCGCCAATCCGCTTCGGGCCACCGCCCGTATTCCCGCCTGAACCCGGCCCAAGCCCAGAGCCACTGCCGGACCCCAGCCCCGTTCCTGACCCGTTCCCCATCGACATCCCCACCACCGGCGAACTTGCCACACCAATCTGCGGAATACTGCTCGCCATCTTCACATCCTGTTGCACCTCGATCGTCGGCTCAATATGAATCTTCGGCTCGATCAAGGGCGGTTTGTTCGGCGGCACAATCTGCACCTCGGCAAACTTCGGCGGCGTCCCTTTTGTCACCGGAGTCGGCCCACGCTGTCCACCACCGCCTCCCATCGCTTTCATTCTCACCGGTGCCTTCGGCGGCACCACCAATTCCATCGCCCGAGCAATCTTCGCCGGCGCAGCAAAATGTACATGCGCTTTTACCAAGTAAAGAATCAGCAAAATCGCAACCGCATGCGCCCCCAAAGCCCACGCTGTAGAACGAAAGCTTCGCCCGGCTGCCATGCGATCGACCACCGCAATCGGCTGCGACTCCAGTACCAGCGGCGGCAGCTTACTCGGCCAGACAAGCTCCCGCAAGCTGCTCCAGGCCGACGAAAAGACACCCTCCTGCTTCTGTTTCGTCTCAAACAGCGCCACCCCTGCCGCACTCTCCGCCATCCTCACTAACTCTGAATCCTGCGCAGTCGCCATCTCCATCTGCATCATCAGCCGCTGCTTCAAATCCTCTTCCGGCTCCGGATTCGCAACCTCGCGCAACACATCATCCAAAAGCATCTCGAACTCTTCCACCTGATCCCTCATCGCTGCCCTTCCTTCATCGCCGCAAATCTTCGCTTCAACTCCGTACGTGCACGCATTACGCGCGTTCGTACTGTGCCTTCGGGAATCCCCATCGCCTCCGCAACCTCTCGCGACGTCATCTCCTCGACCGACGACAGCACCAGCGGCTGTCTCAACTCCTCCGGCAGTCCATCGATCAGCCGCCGCAACACAGCTCGCTCATCCTTATCCACCGCACTCTGTTCTGGAGAGACACCAGCCCCGCCACTGGCCGCCAACTCCATCTCCGACACGTCCAGCGTCCGCTCCGCCGCCCTCGGCAGATGATCCAGCGCTACTCGCCACACCGTCCGCGCCAGGAATCCTTTTTCGTTGTCCATCCGCAGCCAGGCCGCGCCGCGGTAGAGCTTCAGAAACGCCTCCTGCACGGCATCCTCTGCGTCCTGCCGGTTCCGCAGCAGACCAAACGCCACCTGAAACATGAACCTGGATTGCCGTCCTACCATCTCCTCGAACCGCTCATCCCGCCGCTCGGCCTCGCCGCATCGGAGTTCCTCAACCTGGTTCTCCCCGTAGGCCGCCAAAGCCTCAACCCGAACACCCATCCTGCCTCTTCCCGCACTGCCTGACTATCTCGCCGTACTACTCCAGTATCTATAAGACCGTCGCAATATGGAAACGGTTCACATTTATCCGCGGTTCTTCCCCCTCCGACCAGCTATCCTGTTTCTTAGTTCTTCATCCACACTCTGGAACCCGCTGAAATGCGTCTCGGAATCCGTCTCACTGCAGCCACGATCGAACTCGCCGTTCTCTCCACAGCACTTACAGCCCAAACCACCGCCCAGCCCGCGCCCGAAGAACCTGTACGCACTCGGCACGCGATGGTCGTCACCATCCAGCACAACGCCACCGACGCCGGCGTCGAAATCCTAAAACAAGGCGGCAACGCCGTCGACGCAGCCGTAGCCGTAGGGTTCGCCTTGGCCGTCGTCTATCCCTTCGCCGGCAACATCGGTGGAGGCGGTTTCATGCTCATCCGCGACAAGCACGGCAAAACCCACTTCCTCGACTACCGCGAAAAAGCCCCCGCCGCAGCCTCCCGCGACATGTACCTCGACGCCCAGGGCAACGTCGTCCCCGGCATGTCCCTCATCGGCTACAAGGCCAGCGGAGTCCCCGGCTCCGTCGCCGGCCTCACCTACGCGCAAAAACACTACGGCAAACTCACCCTCGCGCAGGACATGGCCCCCGCCATCAAACTCGCCACCGACGGCTACGTCCTCTCCGACGCCGAAGCCCGCGGCCTGCAAAGCAAAAATCTCATTCGCTTTCCAGCATCCGCAAAAATCTTCCAGCGCAACGGCGACTTCTACAAAGAAGGCGACACCTTCAAGCAGCCCGAGCTAGCCGCCACTCTCACCCGCATCTCCCAAAACCCCGACGACTTCTACAAAGGCGCGATGGCCCATCAGATCGCCGACTTCGAAAAAGCCGGCGGAGGCCTCATCACCGCCGAAGACCTCGCCGCCTACCAGGTCAAAGAACGCAAACCTATCCGCGGCAGGTACCACGGCTACGACCTCATCACCGCGCCCCCACCCTCTTCCGGCGGCATCGTCCTCGTCGAGATCCTCAACATCCTCTCCACCTACGACCTTCCGCAAATCGGCCCTGACCGCAGCGCCGCCCAGGTCCACATCATCACCGAAGCCTTCCGCCGCGCCTACATGGACCGAGGCGACTACCTCGGCGACCCCGACTTCAACACTCTCCCGCTCAAACAAATGGCCAACCCAAAGTACGCCGCCGCCTGGCGAGCCTCCATCGACCCCGCCAAACCAACACCCAGCAAAGACCTCGTCCGCCCCGCCGGTTTCATGCCCCCGCCCCCGCAAGCCGCACCTGCAAAAGAGCCAACCCAAACCACCCACTACTCCATCGTCGACGCCGACGGCACCGCCGTCTCCACCACCACCACGCTCAACGGAGGCTTCGGCTCCGGAGTCACCGTCGAAGGCCTCGGCTTCCTCATGAACAACGAGATGGACGACTTCACCTCCAAGATCGGCGTCCCCAACATGTTCGGCCTCATCCAGAGCTCGGCCAACTCCATCGCCCCCGGCAAGCGCCCGCTCTCCGCCATGACCCCCACCATCCTCACCACCCCCGGCCACTGGTACAAACGCGGCAAGCTCGCCTACGTCATGGGCACTCCCGGCGGCGCCACCATCATCACCACCGTCGCCAACGACATCATCAGCACCGTCGACAACGGCCTCAACATCCAGCAGGCCGCCGACGCCCCGCGCTTCCACCACCAGTACCTGCCCGACCGCATCGACCTCGAAAAGAAATTCCCCCTCCCACCCGCCGAAGCCCTCGCAGCCATGGGCTACACCATCAACCGCCTCGCCGTAGCCGACGAACACAATCCCGGCGTCTGGGGCGACAGCGAACTCATCGCCATCGACCCCAAAACCCACGAACTCCTCGGCGGCCACGACAACCGCCGCGCCTTCGGCAAGGCAGCGGGCTACTAACCGCCACCGCAATCGCTTCTCGCAACCTGACCCCGACGATAATTTGGTTCGCAGACAGGCATTTTTGCTAGTGTCTTTTCTGGTAAGGCGCGCCTAGCATTTTATCTAAACGCTAGGAAGTTGGAATCGCCCCCCTGGCGCAATCAAGCGGCCTACAGCAAGACTTCGCGTCAGGAAAGGCAAAACCTATGAAGATGAAGTACACGGCGCTCCTGCCGCTTTTCGCCGCAGCCACATTTCTCACGTCCCTCGCTCAGGCACAGGCACCCGTCTTCGTCATTTCACCGCCGCCTCAAAGCACGATTAAATTCAGCGTGAAGGCCTCAGTCGCGATAGAAGGTACTTTCGATAAATGGGACGCCACCCTGACCTTTGCCTCCCCTGACGTCACCACCGGCGTTCTGGACATCAAGATTCAGGCCGCCTCCGTAAATACCGGAAGCGGAATGAAAAACGACAAGCTGAAGGGCAAGGACTTCTTCGATTCCGAACACGACCCGCTGATCACATTCAAGTCAACGAAGGTCGTACAGACTGGCCCAAACACCTTTGACGTACCGGGTACTTTTACAATTCGTGGTGTCTCGAAACCAGAGACCCTGACGCTGACCGTCTCCGGCGTCGGAACAGGTACGGGCGTGATCAAGGGCACCATGGCCTTCGACCGCAAAGAGTTCGGGATGAACAGTGGCATCCCCTTCATCAAGATCGCCGACCGCGTTGAGGTCAACATCGATCTTCACGGGAAGCGCGTCAGCGGCCCACCCTTGGCATTGAAGCAATAGTTGGCTACGCAGGCGCCGAAATCGTGAGGCGGATCCTTCCAATGCGCCGAGCCATAAAACTAACCTGGGCGACGGTGCTCGTTGTGTCTTCTCTTGCGTCGCTAAAAGCTCAGGACCTGTCTCCGCGAGCCTACGTCATTACGCCCATACACTACAACTCGGTCACCCTCACCTATGCGTACTACTCTGGCAGTGTTTTATTCAATGGAGTCGCTCCCATTACCGGTGCGACCGGGACATACAGCGTGCCGACCTTCGTTTACTATCACTCATTCCACATGTTCGGCCGCTCTTCCAATCTAAACGTCGCGGTCCCCTATGGGATAGGGACCTTCCAGGGCGAGTTCGTTGGCGTGAGCCAGCAGATCTACCGCTCCGGTCTGCTCGACGGAACAGTCCGGTTATCGGTAAACCTCAAGGGCGGCCCGGCGATGGAGCCACGGGAGTTTGCGACGTGGAACCAGAAAACGCTGCTGGGTGTGAGCGTGAAGGTGGTCGCTCCAATCGGGCAGTACGACCCGAACAAACTCGTCAACTGGGGTGCCAACCGCTGGGGTTTCAAACCGGAGTTTGGCTACTCTCGACGCCGGAAGCACATAATCTTCGACGCTTATGGCGGAGTTTGGTTCTACACCACCAATCAACGCTACTATTCGCCCTCGGGTCCGAAACCCCAATCGGAGAAACCTATCGGTTCCATCGAGGGCCATCTGAGTTACGATTTCAAGCCGCGGCTTTGGCTCTCTCTGGACGGCAATTTCTGGTTCGGCGGCGTCACGAGCCTGAGCGGGATAGAGAATCTCGCGACTCGCCAAACCAGCTCGCGCATCGGCGTAACGGCCTCCTTTCCTCTTACCAAACATCAGTCGATAAAGTTCAGTTATGCCGACGGCGCCTATGTACGCTTCGGTGGGAACTATCAAAGCGTCTCCGCAGCATGGCAGTACTACTGGGTGGGCCTCCATCGATAGCCACCAAGCCTGAGGACCCTCATAGAGTCTGAACACTCTATTCCCGACGCTTTCTGATCGCAGTAAACTAGCACTGATCAGAGGGCCGTAGTATGCTGCTCGAACTCGCAAGATCCGTAGCACTCTGGCCTCGCACCAAGCCCATCGGGTACCCTGTCTCCGCGACAATTTTTGTCAAAGGTTCCACATCGTGACTGACCACGAGCGCAATCAGCTGGCAAGGGCCTGGATCACCCTCCAGACTACGCCGCAACATGCTCCCGAATACAACTCTCTCTTCTGGGCGTTCAGGCAAAGCCACGATCTGGCACGCGAAGATCCTCTGGAATTGTGGCAGCTTATCCTCACCATCTGGTCGCTCGACAAGTCCACACCGACCAAGAAGAGTCTCTCAGCCGGCCTCATCGAGGAGCTTCTTTGCTACCACGGCGAATCCATGATCCAGCACATCGAGCGGCAGGCGAAGGCCGATCGATCGTTCGCCACGCTGCTCGGCGCTGTACGGCAAAGCACCATGCCCGACAATGTATGGAGTCGCCTGCAGGATGTCTGGATCGCCGCCGATGGCGCGTTGTTCCTCCACCATATGGGCGTAAAGCACCGCGAGAAACTACCTGCAGGCGAAGTTGTCGAGAGCGCGCTGATCGAATTTGCCAAACTCGCAGCTCTTCTCCTCTGCATGCTCAGCCTCTACGCAATCTTTCGCACTCTATTTCTCTCGGTCGAAAACCCTCGCCCCATCCTCCAGTCGCCCCAGCTCTTTACCAGCCGGGCCCTCGCCGCGCTCCGCCTCATCACCCTCTCCGGCGCCATCTCCTTCCTCGGCGCAGTCATCTTCCGCGAAACCGAGCCCGATCCCCACCCCTCCCTCGCCTCAACCCTTCCTATCCAGGTCTTCACATGGGCCACCAGCATCATGCTCGTCCTCTTCGTCCTGGCATGGTTCCTTGAAACCCACTACGTCTTCACCCCATCCGTCCACTGGTAAACGTCGCTACTTCCCACCCAGCGTCTTATCGATCGCCGCCTGCGCCAGCGGAGCCATAATCGCATATCCCTTCGCATTGGGATGAACCCCGTCGAAGCTGGTTCCCTCTTTCATGCCGCCGTCCTCCCCCACCAGCGCCGAATAATAATCCAGATACGTCACCGAATGGATCACGCAATACCCTTGCAGCCAAGTGTTCAGCGCCTTGATCTTTGGTGCCGGCGCCAAACCTTTCCTCCATGGATAATCCGCCGCCGGCGTAATCGACGCGATAATCACCCGAATCCCATTTGCCTTTGCCAGATCGATCATCGACCGGAAATTATCCTCCGTCATCTCCGGCGTCATCGGCCCGGTATTGCCGGCAACGTCGTTCGTCCCCGCCAGAATCACCACCGCTGCCGGCCGCAGATTGATCACATCCTGGCGAAACCGAACCACCATCTGCGGCGTCGTCTGCCCGCTGATCCCCCGATTCACATACGGCTTGCCTGGAAAGAAATCTCCCGTATCGGGCCGCCGTCCCCACCCATCCGTAATCGAATCTCCGTAGAACACCACCCGCTGCTCACCTTGCGCCACCGGCCCCAGAGTCGCATTAGCCTCCTTGTACCGCCCGAGCTGCGGCCAATCCGCCAGCTTCTTCTCCATCGCAGCGATTTCTTTCGCAGACAGAGCAGACTCAGCGGGGGCAACGTTCGTCGCCGGAGCAGCCGTCGTCTGTCCCCACCCCGCACTCCCCGCCAGGCAAATCACCGTAAGCCCCAGAACCGTCAAAGTCTTCTTCATGTCACTCTCCATTTCCCCTTCACTGAGTTACTTCGCCAGCGCCTTGTCGATCGCCGCCTGTGCCAACGGCTCCATCACCGCATATCCCTTCGCGCTCGCATGCACTCCATCTACCGTAAACTCCTTCTTCATCCCACCCTCTTCATCCGTCAGCGCCGAGTAGTAGTCAAGGTAGGTCAACCCACGGCTCTCGCAGTATCCCTTCAGCCATGCATTCAGCGTTCGAATCTTCTCCGCCGGCTTCAGCCCTTTGTGCCACCAGAAGTCCGCCGACGGGGTAATCGACGCAAAGACTACCCGAATCCCGTTCATCTTCGCCATATCGGCCATCGACTCCCAGTTATCCTCCGTCATCTCCGGCGTCATCGGCCCCGTGTTGCCGGCAACGTCATTGGTCCCCGCCAGAATCACCACCGCCTTCGGATGCAGGTCGATCACATCCTGGCGAAACCGCACCACCATCTGCGCCGTTGTCTGTCCGCTGATCCCGCGGTTCACATACGGCTTCCCGGGAAAGAACTTTGTGCCGTTCTTCCCCCAGAACTCCGTCATCGAAGCCCCGAAGAAGACCACCCGATCCTCGCCCTCTGCCGCGGGAGGCAGCGCCGCATTTGCCGCCCTGTACCGCGCTAACTGTGGCCAGTCCGCAAGTTTCGCCTCCATCGCCTCGACATGTGCAACGCTGTCCACTGTCGCCGCCGCACCCGCCGCGTGCGCCGAGGCATCCCCGACCAGCCCGCCAAGACAAACCACCACAGCCGCACATGCCTTCCAACTCATCCCGTTCGACCTCCCGCAAATTGCCAGCTTCCAGCCGACCCGATTCTAGCCGAACCCGCTTCCAGCCCAACCCCGCGTAGCCCTCGTCGCATTCCTGGCCAAACTCTCCCCGCCCTGCTGTACCTTAGAAAGTGATGCAACCCGCCCTGTCCACCCACGTCTTCCTCCAGCAGCGCCTTCACCCCGGCCTGCTCGACGCCCTCCATAAATCCGGGGCCCAAACCATCGAGCTCTTCGCCGCCCGCCACCACTTCGACTACAACGACCGCTCCGCCATTCGCGATATCGCCACATGGTTCCGCAACTCCGGCGTCGCAGCCACACTCCATCAGCCCCTCTACCTCAGCGACCGCGGAAGCGGCCAATGGTCCCGCCACGTCGCCCCCAACATCAATCTCATCGATCCGGACAAATCCCACCGCATCACCGCCATGGACGAGGTCAAGCGCGCCCTCGAATCAGCCGAGCAGGTTCCCATCAACGCCTGCGTTCTTCATCTCGGCCAGAAGGGCGACCCCTGGGATACCCGGGCCCTCGAAAACTCCCTCACCGCCATCGAACATCTCAAGGCCTTCGCCCACCCTCTCGGCGTCCGCATCCTCATCGAAAATCTGCAGAACGAAATCACCTCTCCGGAGCACATCCTCGAAATCCTCCGAGTCGGCCACTTCGACCGCGTCGGCGTCTGCCTCGACATAGGCCACGCCCACCTCTCGCATCCGGAAAACAACCTTGGCATCGACGAAGCCATCGCACTCCTCCGTCCCCGCATCGCGCAACTCCACCTCCACGACAATCACGGCGCCAAAGACGATCACCTTTGGCCCGGCAGCGGCGGCATCGACTGGAATAACGTCGCCAAACAAATCGCCACGCTTCCCGCAGAGACCCCCGGCATCCTCGAAATCGCCCACGACCTCGAAGAGACTCCCGACTCCGTCACCACCAAAGCCACCCAGGCGTTTTGATCTCCTCAAGCGAGCCACCGAACAGCTCGCCTAAGAAAGTCGATCAGAAACATCTGAGCCTAAGGTAGTCGAACTCTGTGTCTCATCGTTTCGCGATTGGTGCCAATGAAGCAGCATCCACGGGCGCCGTCGCGGAATCAGCGGCAATAATTCATCTGCCGCATTCCCGCCTCGCGTATGATCGGAAAGCTCTCCCCAGTCCACAATTGAATCTCCGGGCCACTAAAAAAATTCAGGAGGATAGTACTGGAATGAATGAACCGCGGATGGACCACATCATGCAGGTAGGTCTCGGCTTCTGGGCCTCGAAGACCCTACTGAGCGCAGTCGAAATGGAGCTCTTCACCGAGCTCGCCAAACACCCCGAAACATTGCCCGATCTGATCGCTCGGCTCCGCCTGCATCCCCGCTCAGCCCAGGACTTCCTCGATGCTCTCGTCTCTCTCGACTTCCTCGAGCGCCGCGACGGCGTCTACTACAACACCCCCTCCACCGACCTCTTCCTCGACAAGCGCAAACCCTCCTACATCGGAGGCATGCTCGAGATGGCCAACAATCGCCTCTACACCCATTGGAGTCACCTCACCACCGCCCTCCGCACAGGCGAACAGCAGAACGAGGCCCGCGGAGGCGGCGAGAACCCTTTCGTCCTCCTCTACGCCGACCCCGAACGCCTGCGCGGCTTCCTCCGCGCCATGAGCGGCGTCAGCCACGGCGCCAACATGGCCATCGCAAAGAAATTCCCCTGGACCGAATACAAATCCGCCGTCGACGTCGGCACCGCCCAGGGCGATCTCATCACACAGGTCGCTCTGGCCAACCCGCACATCTCCGGCCTCGGCTTCGACCTCCCCGAAGTCGCCCCCATCTTCGAGGACTACATCGCCGAAAACGGCCTCGCCGGCCGCGTCGAGTTCCGTCCCGGCAGCTTCTTCGACTCACCCATCCCAGGCGCCGACGTCGTTATGATGGGACACATCCTCCACGACTGGAACCTCGATGAGAAGAAGATGCTCATCCGCAAAGCCCACGAAGCACTCCCCACCGGAGGCGCCCTCATCGTCTACGAAAGCATCATCGACGATGACCGCTCCAAAAACTCCTTCGGCCTCCTCATGAGTCTCAACATGCTCATCGAAACCCCCGGCGGCTTCGACTACACAGCCGCCGACTGCATCGGGTGGATGAAAGAAGCGGGCTTCAGCAACACCCGCTCCGAGCATCTCGTCGGCCCCGACTCCATGGTCATCGGAATCAAATAACCCGCAGCCTAACCCTGCATCTGTTTCGCAATCCGTTCGATGGCGTGGTGCCCAGAAAGCACCGCGCCCTCCTGCCAACCGATGAGATGCGATAAGTAGTCTCCGGCAAAGTAGGTACGCCCCTGCGGCTTATCCAACTGGGCATAGGCGGCATCGCACTCCACATGCCGGTTGTTCGCATAAGCCCCAAGCGAGTAGGGAATCTTCTCCCAACTCACGTAGACCGGCTTGCGCAGCAATTGCGAGCAACCAGGATGAAGCTTCTCCACCGCCGCCCGCGACGCATCAAGTTTCGCCTGCATGGAAGGCAGAGCGCCGAACGCCGTAAGCTTGTTCGTAAGATCCTCGCGCTCCAGGTTGAAGCCGGCAATAAGCACTCCCGTGGAAGAAAACATCTTGTCGCTCGGGTACCAAACCAGGTCAACCGTATCGTTCAGGAACGAGATGCCGCCATAGATATTCCGTTCCTTCTCCCAGAAGCGAGGCGACTCCCACGCAATCTTGTACTGCGCCGTCATCGGCATGCCGGTGAAGGCCTTCTGCGTCTCCGCGGAAAAATTGTTTTTCGTCTGCGCGAGAACCGCGATCGGCATCGTGCAGATGCAAAAATCCGCCGCGACAGTCTGGGGTGCGCCGGCCTTCGAGTAAGCAACCGTGACCCCGCTGTCGCCCGTCGTGATCTCAGTAACAACGCAATCGTACTGAACAGCCTCGCCGAGCGATTTGGCAAACCCATAAGCAATGCGGTCCATGCCCCCAATCGGCTGAAACATGGTCGCCTGCCAGTCGATCTGTTCCTCGTAGAACTCTCCCTTGGAAAAATCAGCCGCCAGCAGCTCCGTCAACTTCAGCGGCTTGTGCAACGCCGCCTGGGTAAGGCCCGCGTCCCGTTGTACCGTGAAACCCGCGCGCGTAGTCCCAACGTAATTGCCGATGGCATCCAGATCGCCGAAACCATGAAGGAAATCAGCCAGACGAGCGCAGTCCTCTTTCGACAGATCCTCGTCGAGCAAGTGTTTGTTGATTGCCTTGGTAAGCAGTTCCGCAAGATACCCGCGCGTGTCATGGACCACCTGCCGCTGCTCGACCGCCTTGCCACCGTTCAGAACTGCTGCCTGCATCAAAGCCGAGCGCGAAGTGTTGACCTCCACCTCCAGCGGAACGCCCAGCTCTTCGCAGTATCCAAGCATATGTTTATGGATCGACGGAATGCGCGCCGGTCCAGCATTGAAATATCCGCCGATCCTTCCACTCGCAGCTGCTGCACTGTGCCGTCGGTGAACTCGACCGTGCCGCCGTCGCGAATCGTCCAGTTGCGCCCGCCAGGCCGGTCTCGAGCCTCAAGCACCGTGCACTCAAAACCCGCCTTGCGTCAACTCATAAGCCGCCGAAAGCCCGGCAATCCCCGCACCAAGTATCACCACCTTCTTCCCCTTGCCGAAGTCGCCAGCAAGCTGCGGCAGTGTCGAGATACCGGGAGCAGCAATAAATCCAAGAGCCTGCATCGTGCTAAACGCAGCGGAGTATCCGCCAATCTGTGCCATGCGCTGAATGAAGGCGCGCCGAGTGAAACCCATAAAGAGTTCTCCATGCAGTTATTTTTTTTTGGGGGCCTATTTCAGTGTGGATTAACAGGAAGAAGATTTTGTCGTCGTCCTGTCACGGCTGCGTACTGATTTTGTCGAGAGACGTATCGGTCATTGGCTGTAACTAAGCCTTCCCGCGCATCTTCGCGAACCACCACCGCGATCCCACCAGCAGAAATCGCCAGTCCTTCAGAAACTCCGGCGGTTTGCCCTCAATCGCATGCCCGATGAACTGCAGCGTCCATCCTGCGAGAAACAGAGCCACCCCAACCCACAGTGCGCCGCGCCACACAATCCCTGCAACCAGCAGCGGCAGCGACAGCATGATGATCGGTATCCCGAACGTATGTGTCAGCCGGTTCAGCGGATGCCGATGGCTCTCCGAGTACTCCGCAATCCAGCTATCCCAACTCCGCCCGCCAAGCATGCCGAGCAATCTACTCCACTCCTCCAACACCACGCAACCCGCGTCTCGCCGCATCCAGCCCGCCCAATCCGGTAATCTAAATCAAGGTATATCCGCAAAATGTCTGAATCCACGAACACGACTACGACCTCCGCTGCCGCCCCCATTGCCACCATCGCCTCCCTCTCCCAGCACGAAGGCCAAACCGTCACTCTCCGTGGCTGGCTCTACAACCTCCGCGCCTCGGGCAAGCTGCTCTTCCCTATCTTCCGCGACGGCACCGGTACCATCCAGGGCATCGTCCCCAAAGCCGCAGTCCCCGAAGTAGTCTTCAACACCTTGAAAGAATTAACCCTCGAGTCCTCCCTCACCGTCACCGGCAAAGTCCGCGCCGACTCACGCGCCCCGAGCGGCTACGAGCTCGACGTCGAGAACATCCAGGTCCTCCAGCGCGTCCCCGACGACACCCCCTTCCCCATCACCCTCAAAGAGCACGGCGTCGACTTCCTCATGGAGCACCGCCACCTCTGGCTCCGCACCCCCCGCCAGTCGGCCATACTCCGCGTCCGCGCCACCATCATGCGCGCTGCAGCCGAGTACTTCGACAACAACGGCTTCATCCGCACCGATCCTCCCATCCTCACCCCCAACGCCTGCGAAGGAACCTCCGAGCTCTTCGAGATGGACTACTTCGACAACGACAAGGCCTACCTCACCCAGTCCGGCCAGCTCTACGTCGAAGCCACCGCTCTCGCCCTCGGCAAGGTCTACAGCTTCGGCCCCACCTTCCGCGCCGAAAAATCCAAAACCCGCCGCCACCTGACCGAGTTCTGGATGGTAGAACCCGAGGTAGCCTTCCTCGAACTCGACGGTCTCCTCGACCTCGCCGAAGCCTACATCACCCACATCGTCACCACGGTCCTCGCCCACCACCGCGCCGACCTCAAAGTCATCGGCAAAGACGTCTCCAAACTCGAAGCCGTCATCACCCCAAAGCCAGCCTCAACCTCAAATTCCGTCATCCTGAACGAAGTGAAGGACCCCTGTATTTCGTCCGAACCTGCCAACAAATTCCCCCGCCTCTCTTACGACGAAGCCCACGCCATGCTCGAAAAGGCCTACGCCGAAGGCAAAATCGAAGCCCCCCACAAATACGGCGACGACTTTGGCTCCCCCGACGAGACCTACATCAGCAGTCAATTCTCGAAGCCCGTCATGATCCACCGCTACCCCGCCGCCATCAAGGCCTTCTACATGCAGCCCGACCCCGCCGATCCCACCAAGGCACTCTGCGTCGACGTCCTAGCCCCCGAGGGCTACGGCGAAATCATAGGCGGCTCCCAACGCGTAGACTCCTACGACCTCCTCAAATCCCGCATCGAAGAGCACAACCTCCCACTCGCCGCCTTCCAGTGGTACCTCGACCTGCGCAAATACGGCAGCGTCCCCCACGCCGGCTTCGGCATGGGCATCGAGCGAGTCGTAGCCTGGATCTGCGGCCTAGACCACGTCCGCGAAACCATTCCATTTGCCAGAACTTTGAACCGCATCTACCCGTGATGATGCGAACCTGTAAATCAAGGTGCTTGAAAATTCATGGTGATGACAGTCTCAATCTCAACGGGTGAGGACGGGTGGCCCACATCTAAATCTGGGTGCCCCATCTTCGCGACGGTCTCATCGTTGCTAAGGTGGGCCTTCGCGCAAAGCGCGAACCGCTTCTCCGAGCCCCATCCAAATCCCAGATTGCGCATCCATTCCCAACCTGCAATAATCCAGCGCATTCCTGAATAACCACCCGGCCCAAAATCCATCCGAACGAGCGCCGCCCCATCCACTGCTCAAAAAGGCCAGCGAAATGTCCTCCACTCCGCTCTCCGCCGCTCTCAGCGCAACCCTCCTGCTCCTCGGCTGCCACTCTTCCACCCCGACCGAACCCACCGCAACTCCAACCCCAACCACAGCCACAACCACCCCAGTCACCGACGCCTGCCGGATCCTAACCCCCGCCGAAATTACCACCGTGCTCGCCATCCCCATCGACCCCGGCCAACACATCCCCAAAACCAGCACCATCATGTGCGGATGGCCCAAAACCGGCGTCACTGGCGACTCCGAAGTCATGCTCAACTTCACTACACCCGACTACTTCGAAAAAGAAAGAGACCCCCACCCCCGCATCACCATGACACCCGCACCCGGCATCGGAGACGACGCCTATTACATCACCTCCCAGTTCGGCACATCCCTCCTCATCAAAAAGGGCACCGCCGTCATCAGCTTCGCCATCCGCGACAAATCCATACCCTCCGCCCAGCTCATGGAAAAAGAACGCGCCCTCGGTCTGAAAGCCGCCACCCGTCTCTAACGATCTAACCAAAAAATAAATCTCACCGAAGAACCCTCAAAAACAAAGGCAAATTCGCTTGTCAAGCCCCAAACCCACCCAACTCCATCAATCCAAAACACTTAGCCGTGGCATTTAAGTTACCCCAAATCTTCTATACTTAAAACAGTAGAGAAAACGAACTAAAAACCCCTGAGGAACCTTCCCTCCGGGGCTTTACTTATTTGAAATGAAGACTTTATCGACAGAGCTGATACCAAAACCCTGCAAAATCAAGACTTTGCCAATGAAATAAAACCCGCAGTCTAACCCTAACTCCAATCGAATAAAGACTTTGCGCACATTCCCATGAGGGGAGGGGTCATTTGCGCCACGCCCGAACCCTGGGACCGAGCCGTGACAATCCCATCTATCCATGATGGAAATCGTCGGGACGAAATAGCGCATCCAGCCGCCGCGACACAGCTAACCCATCTCCGTGTCGCGGTGCCTGGACCGTAGCAAAGGGAAGAACTCAGGGCAGCACAATCACCTTGCCAACCATGCCAAGATCATCGTGCAACGCACACTTGTAGTCGTACGTTCCAGGATGGGTGAAGGTGATGCGAAAGACGGTGTAGGCCGGAGGAGACTGTGGCACACCGACCTGATCTTCCGGAGCCGCGCCGAAGATTCCCGAGTGCGCGCTATCCCCAACGAAATGGAGCGTGGCGTGCCCTGCGCCATCCGAATCGAAGGACACATTGCCGGAAGGAGGCCCCGGATTCGCGGGCTCCACGCCGAACGTTACGGTATGCGGCAGGGCTGGGTCTTTATTCGTCCACTCGACCGTATCTCCCGCGTGAATCTCGATCTTCCCGTTCAGGAAACGCACGATGGAAAGCGATTGAAATCCCGCTCCGGTCGCCGCCATCTCCCCAATGCCGGCAGTCACACTGTTCT
Organism: uncultured Acidobacteriaceae bacterium; assembly: GCA_963838555.1. GTDB lineage: Bacteria > Acidobacteriota > Terriglobia > Terriglobales > Acidobacteriaceae > Edaphobacter. The sequence continues at coordinate 428,865 of CAWIRK010000002.1, forward strand.
TGCCGTTCTTTCCGGAGATCACCTGCATGGAGAGCGAGTCATCCATCTCCCCGTGGCCCTGGTGTTCCTTGTCCATGTCTGTGTCCATCAGTAGACTGCGCTGCTGGTCCGCCGCCTGTTTGTCGTAAAAGGCCTGATCGTGCGGAAGTGTCGCAGACTTCGCAAGGACGTGGATAACGCCTGTCATATGCGGGTGAACCAGGCAGATAAGTTTGAAGTTGCCGGTCACCGGGAACTTCACCGTAAAACTTTGCCCCGCGACCAACGGAGGTGCGCTTACGCATGCGAGGCCATTGAAACTGACACCGCTCGGCGAGAACCCCGGGCAGCCAACAGTGAAATCGGCATACGGCTGACCGGCTATAAAGAACGAGACAGTGTGAATATCCCCGCTGGCAGAGGTCCAGGTGATGCTGTCGCCCCCGTGAATCCACATTTCGTTGGGTAGGAAGGCAATCGCCTGCTTGCCCATATCCTTGCTTTGGGCACCTACCGTTGCTTTCCAAACTTGCTGCGCCTGAACCGTTCGTGGAAGAGCTAAACTCACCAACACCATGGATAACGCCACTACGACAAACGTCGTGTTCTTGGATTTCATTGTTCGCCTCGCCTTCGAGAGCTAAATTTTGATGGGGGAGTATTCAGGCCGGGTTGAAGCCAGCCGACTATATAGCGGTTTCCGTTTTTTCGTCAAGGACAACGTTCTCTAACGGAAGGCGGGCGTTCGTGCAGAGCGGAACCGCCTTTTGGCTAATACCCGGCCGCAATCTTGAATCCCCCGCGTAATCATCCTCATCCTTATCCGAGGAGATCTCCGCATGATTCGCCCCTGCACCCCCCGGGACTTCGATCAAATCCACGCCATCATCAACGACGGAGCCCAGGCCTACAAAGGCATCATCCCCGCCGACCGCTTCTCCGACCCCTACATGTCCCACGACCACCTCCAGCACGAGATCGACTCCCGCGTCATCTTCCACGGCTACGAAAACCCACAAGACCCCGCGACGCTGGCCGGAGTCATGGGCATCCAGCACGTCCACGACGTCACCCTCATCCGCCACGCCTACATCCGTACCACCCACCAGAAGCAAGGCATCGGCACCCTCCTGCTCGCCCACCTGCGCGAACTCACCGACCGGCCCGTCCTCATCGGCACCTGGGCAGCCGCCGACTGGGCCATCCGCTTCTACCAACGCCACGGCTTCCGCACTGTCAGCCCCGAAGAAAAAAACCTCCTCCTCAAGCGCTATTGGGCCATCCCTGACCGCCAGGTTGAAACCTCCGTCGTCCTAGCAGACTCGAAGTGGCTCTCGAACGATCGGAGAAACCTATGAACGAACTAACCCAGGCCCTCATCGCCGAAAGTTACGCAGCCGCACCCTCCCACATCCTCGAGGGCCTCTCCGACGACCTCGTCCACCGCGAACTCCCCAACGTTCCCCACACCATCTACGGCGAGCTCTGGCACGTCGCCTTCTGGCAGCGGATCACCCTTCACTGGATCGCCGGCATCGAGACTCCCTACCCCGCCAAGGCCTCCGACGGCTTCCCCCAAAGGTCCTCGATGGAACCCGCGCAAGAACCATGGGAACAACTCCGCCACCGCTTCCTCCACGGATGCGAACATGCCGTCGCTGCCGCACAGGACACCGCCCGTCTCGACCAGTCCATCCGCTGCCCATCACGTCCCGGCGCTCCCACCCGCACCATGACCGTGGCCGACCAGCTCATCTCGCTGGCCGCCCACAACGCCTACCACTTCGGCCGCATCGTCCTTCTTCGCCAGCTTCTGCAAGCCTGGCCCCCAGCCTCAGGCGGCTTCACCTGGTAGAGGACAAATTGAGTGCCCATCTCCGAGACAATTTCATCCGCGAAGACGGGCATCCATCACGCAGAACCCACAAACCCGCTAATTTACCGGCACGATTCTCGGAGGAATCCACTCCTTACTTAGAATCGTGTCCGATGGCCAATACATCCTGAGAAATGCGATGTAGGCGTCGGCGGTATTCGGCGTCGGCAGCCAATTACAAAGAGCAACTCCGCCTGCCGGAGCGGTCGGCTGCAGATACAGATCCAGCGATCCATCCCCATTGAAGCAAGCCGAGTGCCCCTGCACCATCATCCCGCCGATCGCGTTGTAGTTGATGCCCTTCGCAATCGCATCATCATTCTTCACCAGCTTCCCAAGGTGGTCGTAGATCGTCAGCGACCAGAATCCTCCAGGAACAATGGGCGGAATTCCTTGACTGGTGTCCGTCGGCGGCCCAAAGTGGATGTGATAGCTCTTCGTGCCATTCAGATTGCGTCCGCGCCCATCCTTTTGCGTGTAGCCATACACCGCATCCACGGGATTGTTCGCGCCCAGAGCGCTCTGCGCAACCTCCGCCCTCAAAAGGTAGTTGCTGCCATACATCCCTATACCCGTGGTAGCCATCGTCCAGAAGGTCTGGGTCGGCAACGGAGTCGGCGCGAACGACAGAAACTTTCTCGCCGCAGCGACGCCGACCTGCAAAGTCGCGAGGTTGTTGGCATCCATCGTGCAATCGTATGGCTTGTAAGCGCGGCTCATTTCCTGCTTCTGAAATCCCACTGCCGTCAACTCCGGCAGAATCGCATCATCCTGCACGGGAATCGGATAGTTGTATTGCATCATCGCTCCCATCGCCCCGAAAAACGCGCAAGCATCCATTCCGGCCACCTGGTTAAGTGGCGGAGTAACGAAATCCACAATGGGATCCAGCGGCAGGTCTGCCGGTGCAACAAAGGGTGTTCCCGAAATCCAATTCGTCAACGGGATCAGCGTCAGGTCCTTATAGAAATTCGCCTTAATGTCATCGATATCTTTGTCCGTGCCAATCGTATAAATGCGGCCAATGATCCACATCGAGTTCGTCGGCATCTTGATCACGTCCTGGAACCCGGACGGGATCTGTCCCGTGTAATCCGGGCCTACAAGAAGATAATCGCCCGGCTTACTCTTCTGTCGTGAACTCGGCGACTGCGCGCTCACATTCGTCCACGCATCCAGCATCTGCATGATGAAAAACCGCCCTCCCGAACTCGGGATATGAAGCACGATCGGTCCCGCTTGCAGATTCAGAAACGATGAGGCGTAGAGCGTCGATGTGCTCGGCAATACGACACTCGTGAACGTGTAGTTCGGCAGGTTCGGTTCCTTGCCAAATTGATTCAAGGGGGCCGCGCCCAGCCTGTCTCCAGGATTGGCAACCGTGGTGGCCGTTCGCCCCGTCACGCCGAACATCAGCAATGGGTAGCCATAGATGTACGTATCAAACGCATTTTTGAAAGTTGGCGAGGCGTTCTGCTCCAGCTCCTGGAGCGTCTGGTTCTGTCCCCGCACACCAGAAGCCCCAAGGGCGAACGTGATTGCAGCACAACAGGCTGTCATCCATACTTTCCGCATAAATCTCTCCATTCTTGAATGAAAAATATGGCGCGATTGGGCGCCAAGGCCGGTTTGTCTCTTGGGCCTGATCCGCGAAGGATCGTCGACATGTCAGAGCGAGGGAGGAATGCCGAACCGGGTGGAACCCTTCAGGCTAAACGGGCTCTACCGGGCGACGAAATCTGCGAATGTATCCACGACGACAAGGAGCCCAGGTAAGTTCATGGCCCAGCCTCGGGAACCGTGAGGGGTCTCTGCGAGGCTCCACTTTAATCGCGGCAAACCGTCAAAGTCCAGCAGAGCCCAAAAAATCCAGAAACTTTCATCTGCAATTAACCGTAATCACCTTTCAGTGTCTAACCGGTACAATTCCGCCACTCACTTCGCATCTGGCTCAACCGCCTTGGAGAAATCGTCTATGAAGCGCACCTTGTCGTGGATGCTTGGAATCACTCTCCTGTTAGTGGCGCCATCAACTTCGCTGCACGCACAAGACAAAGACGTCACCGGCAATTGGCAGGGAACCCTCGAGGCAGGAAAGGGCCTGCGAACCCTGATCAAAGTATCGAAGGATGACGGCAAGCTGAAAGCCGTGATGTACAGCATCGATCAGGGCGGGCAGCCTATCGCCATCACGGCCATCTCAATCCAGGGATCCAGCGTCAACTTTGAGATCAAGCCGCTCGACGTCACCTATACCGGAACCCTGAACCCCGACGGCAACGCCATCGCCGGCAACGCAACGCAGAACGGCCAGACCCACGTCCTGAACCTCGAGCACGTCACCGCCGAGAACGCATGGCCCATCCCCGAGCCGCCAAAGCCGATGGCCGCCGATGCCATACCGAAGTTCGACGTGGTGACCGTGAAGCCCAGCGATCCCAACCGTCCCGGAAAACTCTTCACCATTCGCGGACGTCACGTGATGACGATCAACACAACAGTGAACGACATCATCACCTTCGCCTACGGCCTCCATGCCAAACAGATCGTGGGCGAACCCGCCTGGTTCGGCACAGATAAATTTGATATCGACGGTGTGCCCGATGTAGAAGGACAGCCAAGCTCGAAGCAATTCAAGCTGCTCTTTCAATCGGTTCTAACCGACCGCTTCAAGCTGACCTTTCATCGTGACGAGAAGGAGCTCTCCGTCTACGCGCTGACGGTAGGGAAGAGCGGACCGAAGATGACCGAAACGATTCACAAGCCAACTGATCCCGTGAACTTCCTCTTTAGAGGAAAGCCGGGCAACTTGATGGTGACCAACTCGACGATGAAGGACTTCTGCGAAGGAATGCAGTCGGCCGTCATGGATAAACCGGTCGTAGACCACACCGGCCTCACCGCCCGCTACGACTTCAACCTGAACTGGACCCCCGACGAATCGCAATTCGAATCCATGGGCGGCTTCAAACCGCCGCTGACCGAAGATCCCAACGCACCGCCCGCGCTCTCCACCGCAATGCAGGAGCAACTCGGTCTAAAGTTCGACGCCACAAAGGCTCCCGCCCCAGTATTCGTCATCGACCACGTCGAGAAGCCTTCCGCAAACTAGGAGTTTCCAACAGAGTCCTTCAGATGCAGGCTCACCGCTCCAGCAAGTCCGATACCCGGACGATGTGTTCAACCAGAATGGCGCCATCGAATGGCTCTGCCACGCAAGCGGAAATCGCCTCCGAGAACTCTTCCGCTAAAGCTAGGCCGTCTGTGTCGAAATCACTGATTGCCTCAAGTTGGAGAGCGTCTCCTCTCCACCGGCAAATTGCATTTGCATGACAGGAGCAATACATAAACTCCTCGGTGATATCTGTCGCCGCCTTGGGGCCGAGTTCTTTTGGAATGCCCCTGCAAACAAGCTTAATAATGAACATTGGTTCCTTCGAAAATTCATATTCAGAACACAGAGTCTCAGGTGAATCCCTTCGATCTCTCGCGTATGTGTCCTACCCACTCAGCAGAAGGTGGCCGTCCCTCCAGACGGCCACCTTGCCTTGGTAGCTATCCCTTACGAACCCAGAAAAAACCTGCGTCGCACCAGTCCAGCGAATCCCAGCAGTCCCGAGCCAAGCAGCAAGAAGCTGCCCGGCTCGGGAGTTGGCGCTACTCTCTCAATATCGAGCGTAGCCGCAGGTTCACCTTGGCCGTCTAATGCGGACGCAAATCCAGTTGACGTGCCCGGAATGAACGTAGGATTCTCCGGAGGCCCGGAGAAGATATCTTTCGCTTCTTCAAAAAACGTCTCAGATATATTGCGGCTGGAAACGATTTGATTCTGTGAGCCCACAGAAAAGGAATCGGCGTCTGAAAAAGCAATGTGCTGATCCCCGCTATCGGAAAAAAGGATTGCCTGGTCCGTCGTAACTCCATCTACCCTAACGGCCACGTCGTTAAAGATGAAAAAAGGTATAAATTCAAAGTCTTTGCCGGATTGATCCGGCGTGGGCTGCAAGGGCAGGCTGAACGAAACAACATGATCAGCGCCGGTCAACGTAAATAAAACCGAATCGGCTCGCAACAGCGGAGCACTCACCAAAAACAGAGCTGCACCTGCAAATTTAAAAAGGGACTTCATCCTATCTCCATTTATGAATTTGAATTTCGTGGATGTCTGCGTCTCGGAAATGACTGCAGGCAAGCGACACGGGCCCAGGGGGAGGGAACTGATGGCACCTTGCTGATATCGCAGATATCAACAGTGCTTATAAAAGCAGCTTTCGCGATCACGGTCTAGCCCATCAGAGCAGACTGACAATCTTTTTACATCCGACGGAATCGTCAAACATCCGTCCCACTCTTCAGCGAAATCCTTCCCTCGCGACTATCATCGAAAATAGGAATTCCCGAGAGCCGTTCCAATGAATGAATTAGCCCAAGCCCTCATCGCCGAAAGCTACGCCGCCCGCCCTCCCACATCCTCGAGGCCCTAACCGAGGACCTCGTCCACCGCGAACTCCCCAATGTTCCCCACACAATCTACGCCGAACTCTGGCACCTCCCCTTCTGACGCCAACCGAACACGCGCTCCGAAGAATCCTCCACCTTCGCAAATAGCGTCAAGCTCGAGTGAAACTTCACGCCAACTCCTCCGGGACCTGCCCCAAGCTTAGGCGGCAACCGCTGGCATCGCACCCACCATTCATGCCATCCAATCACCTGGAGACAGAGCACATGAGAATATTCCTTGCAGGCGCATCCGGCGCCATCGGCCAAACTCTTATCCCACTCCTCATCCCTCAACATGAGGTCTTCGGAGCCTTCCGCAATCCTGACCATGCTCCTCGCGTCCAAAGTCTCGGAGCCACTCCAGTCATTCTCGACGCACTCGACGCCAAAGCCGTCAACCACCGCATCTCCGAGATCAAGCCGCAGGTCGTCATCCACCAACTCACCGCCATTCCAGCGCGCATCGATCTAAGTCACTTCGACCGCGACTTCGCCCTCACCAATCGTCTCCGCACCGAGGGAACCCGTAACCTTACCACCGCAGCGGTCAATGCCGGCGTGGACAGATTCATTGCCCAGAGCTTCGCTGGTTGGCCCTACGCTCCCACTGGCATTCGACTGAAAACCGAAGAAGACGAGCTCAACCCTGACCCGCCGCCGCAACTCAAAACCACCCTCGAGGCCATCCGAACCCTGGAATCCACCGTCCTCCGTGAACCCGCATTCACCGGCATCGTCCTTCGCTACGGGCCACTCTACGGACCGCACAGTTCCATCGCGCCCGACGGCTCCGTCGTCGAAGACATTCGTCACCACAAGGTCCCGCTTATCGGACAGGGAACCGGCGTCTGGTCCTTCCTGCACATTCACGACGCCGCTACCGCCACCGTTACCGCGCTCAAAAACACGAACCGCGGCATCTACAACATCGTCGACGACGACCCCGCCCTCGTCTCCGAATGGCTTCCCTACCTTGCCGAGTGCCTCGGTGCAAAACCACCCATGCACGTCCCGAACGCCATCGCTCGCATGATGGTCGGGCAGCATGCCGTCGCGTTGATGAACGACATTCGCGGCGTGTCTAACGAAAAAGCCAAACGCGAACTGGGCTGGACCCCAAAATGGAAAAGCTGGAAACAAGGCTTCCGCGAAGGCCTGACCTGAATCGCTCAGACACTTGTCCCCGCTCAGGAACCGGAAATGGATCCCTCAAAGCCGTGCCAACGTCGCCTCATCTGTTTTGCCGCCAAAATATTTCTTCAGCGCCGTAAGAAAGACTCGCTCCGAAGGCTCCTCCACTTCACCAAACAACGTCATGCTCGAGTGAAACTTCAAATCATCCGGATACCCGAAGATCGCCTCTATCGTCCTTCCCTCTAAATCCACAACAATTCCCGTACACTTCTTCAGCCGTGGCCCCAAAACAGGATGATCCAAATAAGCCCGAGCCTCCTCCCGCCCTGAGATCGCATACCGCATCGCCATCTCGCTACTCCCCAGCCCGCGAATCTGCGGAAACACAAACCACATCCAGTGGCTCCGCTTCTGACCCGCGCGCAACTCTGCGTAAACTCGCTCAATAACCCCAGCCTGCGCCTCCACAAATCGCTGCAGATTGAATCGGTCTTCTCGCGTTTCATGCATCGCCGCCCCCTCACCGGCTGGAAAACACAAACTCATTCCCATCCGGGTCCTTGAACTTAGCCATTGTCCCCCAAATCTCTTTCTTCGGCTCAGCCGTCAACTCGACACCCTTCTTCTTCATCTGTTCTGCCGTCGCAAACACGTCATCGGTCCAGAACGTCATCGGTTGAAAACCCCCGATGCGGCTCTCATGTCCAGGCGGCGTAAACAACGCCAGCTTTGTATCCGATCCCGGAATCATCAACTCAATCCAACGTTGCCCACCCGGCGCCATCTCCTGGTCCGTCGCCACCTTGAACCCCAGCTTCTCCGTATAGAACCTCAGCGAAACATCCTGATCGCTCACCGGAATACTCGCAATCTTTACGCCACGAATCATCACTCGCCTCCATGTGCCGCTGCACAAAAAAGACAATAGCTCCCAACCTTCGTCACTGCAATCTGGTAGTCGTTGCTATACCATCGGTCGGTATAGCCATGGTTCAAAATCGACCACTACATCACCGACGTCCTCCTGCGCGACCTGGTCGGCCACGATCGCCGCCCAGCCAGCTTTCTCGTCTACATCTGGTTCACAGCCGAGCAGCAGCGCCGCGCATCCCCCATCAGCATCAGCTATCAGGACCTCGCCGAATCCATCGGCATCTCTAAAAGCTCCGCCCAATCAGCCGTAGGCTGGCTCATCCGCCGCAAACTCCTCGCCGTCACCAAAACCACCGTCACCGCGACACCCGTATACAAAGTCCTCACACCCTGGAGAAGCCGCACCCCCCGCACTTAACGCAGCGACCTCCAGCTGTCCCTTTCGTCTAAGCAGGCTGCCCGGGTTTCAATTTCCCGCGGGCAGCCACCACTTCACTTACACGTGGACCAGCAAACGTCGGACCCGTTTATCTGAGACCGCCATAAATCTGGGAGCCGCATTGCGGCGCCTACTTCTCGCTGCTCGGCGGCACCAGACCCTTCAGCCGCAGATACATCGCCAGCGTCGCGTACTGTTCGTTGTCATGCGAAACCGTTCCCCACATCAGTCCCGCGCGCGACCGCTTGTTCTGTCCCAACGTAAACATCTCGGTAAAGTTCGCATCGGTCGTCGCTGCAAAGGCCTTATCGCACTCCGCGAACGAAGCCTTCAATCCCGCAAGAATCTCATCCTTGTCCGCCGTGTCCGAAGGGGTCTTCACCATATCCGCAGGGGCCGTATGGTTGGCCACTCCGCAGCTTCGCGCCTGCGCCTCGGTAACATGGTTCACGACCCGCGCAAACGTCCGCACCTCAGGCGTCGGTTTGTACTGATACTGGTCCGCCGGCATCTTCTCCGCCGCCTTCATAATGTTGTTCATCTGCCCGGCATACGCACGTTGCACCTCAGCCGCCGGTCCCGCCGCCACTGGTGCTCCACCAGCAGGGGCCTGCCCAAACGCCACTCCCGGAACTGCCAACATCGCCACTGCACTCATCAAAGCCGCTCGCCGCATCGCACTCTCCTTGAATTTCTTCACCAGCACATCCCCACCAGCCTAACCGCCCCGCGTCCGGGCAACAAGCCTTTTCACTGCTATTTATTGGAATCCGCAGCCCAGTAGCTCGTTCTGGCAGAAACGACCATCTCCGGATGATGAACAAGCTGCACCTTGATCGTATGCAGTCCCGGCTGCGCTGAAGTCGGAGAAAAGCTGAGAATATAGCTGTTGCGAATGTGATTGTTCAGGACATTCATATCCTGCTCCAACTCACCGCGGCCATCGAAGCTCATCGATTCCCCGCCCGAGAGTTCGGCTACCTCCGCCGATAGATTTTCCTGCATCGCTCCAAAAATCAATCTCAAAGGCGCATCAAGCTTGAAATATCCTTGGGTAGGCCTCGCTGGATCGTTATAAGGCTTGAGCGAACCATCGGAGGGGACTACCGAGATCGGCGGATTCACATGCGGATTCTCGAACGCCAGCTTCGCCTCCGCCTTCTCCGCAGAAAAAGTAATGCTGTGGATCGCAGTGTTCGTCTCCCCCAGCTCCCGGACAATCTCTTTCATCCGTGTCTTGCTGCCGCTATCGTGCTCTTGGCTGATCAGCAAAATAGCCCGGCGATTGCTCACAGGCTCCTTCTTCAACAGATCGAGAGCAAACGAAATCCCATCAAAGATCGCCGCCCCGCTGTCCCCCTGATCCGGATGATCGATCGCATCCCGCCACTCGGCAACATCGGAAGTAAACGGAGACGCCGCCTCCGGCCGGCTATCAAAATTCACAATCGAAACCTTATTAGGCGCTCCACCCAGCAGGGAGGCCAGCATCGTTTCAAGATTCACGTAGCTGGCAAACTGGCCCCGAGCAATTCCGCCCGTCTGCATCAGGACCACCAGCGACAGCGGCCTCTTTGTCTCTTCTTCCAGCGCCACCTTTTGCGGAACGCCGTTATCCGTCAGAACGAAGTCCTCCGCCGTCAACGAAAACACCGGCTCCTTGCCCGTCGTCTGCACCAGCGTCGGCACCACCACCAGCGTAGTTGTCGTATGCAGTGTCGTCTGCGCAAGACCCGCCCCCGTAAGCGCAGCAAACAAGACCCCGGATTGGAAGACCGCGCCTTTCATCTCTATCCAAGTTAGACGAAGCGCAAGCATCGCCAGCGCCGACATTACACAAAAAGAAAACCGCCGTGCTGATTGAAAACAATTACCCTTATCGCTCCTGCAGCTCGCGAGCACCTGCGCCGCGGTTGCTTCGTCTCCTTGACTGCCGCGGCAGCCTTCGATACATTCCGCTCACGAACCCTTTGCAACTGACCACAACCAGGGAGGGATCATCATGCGGCGAATCCTGGTGATTCACAGTACATCAGACCCAGGCGTCGACGATCGCATCGCTGCGATGGCCAAAAAGCCTGAACTTGCGGAATGCGAATTCCACCACCTCACCTTCATTCGCCCGGAGGACGCGGAGGAACTGTCGCAACTCAAGCCCTCCGAGTTCCTGCGGCACAATGAAACAAAAATCTTCCAACGCATCGAAGCTCAAATTCAAGCCGAGAAACCGGAGATCGTCGTTCTCCACTCAGGTGTGGCATTTTCTATCGCGCCGCAAACCGTCCTCTCCATCTTCTCGATGTTGAAAAGCCGCTATCCCCAACTGAAGTTTGCCATTCAGGAGAATGTTATCCTCAACCACTTGCTGGAATCGCAAGGAGGCTACTTCACCCGTAAGATCGACGAAATATTTGATCGAGGTCCAGAGATCAAAAACATTGTTAATCTAATGTTTTAGGCTGCGTCCGTTGGTGCAAAAATGACCTGGATCCATGCTGTAACTCAAATCGCTCTCGCTGCCATCGGCAGTTCAGGAATTATTCTTCTCGCCGGCAAATTCCTACTGAGCAACTTCGTCCAGAAGCGCATCGACTTCTACTTCTCCGGAAAGCTCGAAGGGATCCGGGCGCAATACGCAGAAAATCTCGCCACGCTCACCGCAGATCTGAAAGCAAAAGCGGACAGCCGGCTCGAAGAAGAAAGAGCCCGCTATGCCAGTGGGCTGGAATCGCTAAAATCCCGTCTGCAAAAGGATGCTAACGAGGAACTCGAACGCATCAAGAGCAGCTACATCATCGAGCAGGAGATAAAAAAGTCAGAGCTAAATGTAGAAGCTCAGGACACTCTTGAGATTTTCAAGATTCGTCGAGAGAAGTATCCGCCGTTAGTCGAGCTGATCTACCGCATCCGCAACAAATCCCGAGACTCTCTTCAGGAGTCAAAGCCGCTCCCTGCTTCCATCGACATCTTGAAAGATCTCGCCACGCAAATCGAAGACAAAGTATTTCAGTTGAGGACCTACCTCGATAGCGACGGAGTCTACCTGAACGTCCACTCCTACAAGAACACAAGTCAGGCCTTCGTCCGCCGGCTTGAGGGTTACTCCACTCTTCGTAAAGCGAAGAAAGACGCCGACGCCAACGAAGCTCTCGCCGCGCTGCAGAACCTCTACCATCGCCTCGACGAGGAGTACGCCCACACCACCGCAGCCTTCAAGGTGCTCATCGCCGCGAAGCAGCACACCAAAGGCGCTGATTCCGCTCCGGAATGAATCCCTGACCCACTCCCACACGAAGCCCTTGAGCCCACGCTGCCACGCAATTGAACTATCCTATAAACGACACCCTCGCGAACCGCCCCGGTCTTCGCCTGAAAAGGAAACACTACATTGCCATTGAACTGCGGAATCGTTGGCCTCCCCAACGTCGGTAAATCCACGATCTTCAACGCCCTCACCTCGGCTAAGGCCCAGGCAGCCAACTACCCGTTCTGCACCATCGACCCCAACACCGGCGTCGTCACCGTCCCCGATGAGCGCCTCGCCAAAATCTCCGACCTCATCAAGCCCAAATCCCTCGTCCCCACCACCATGGAGTTCATCGACATCGCCGGCCTCGTCGAAGGCGCCAGCAAAGGCGAAGGACTCGGCAACCAGTTCCTCGGTCACATCCGCGCCACCGACGCCATCTGCCACGTCGTCCGCTGCTTCGACGACCCCGAAGTCGTCCATGTCGCCGGCGGCGTCAACCCCCTACACGACATCGACATCATCAACACCGAGCTCCTCCTCGCCGACCTGGAGACCGTAGAAAAGCGCCACACCAAAGTCGAGAAGCTCAACAAGCCCGCCAACGCCGACCACAAGATCAAGGCCGAGTTCGCCGCTCTATCCAGGCTTAAAGAAGCCCTCGAAGCCGGCAAACCCGCCCGCACCGTCGATCTAACGGACGAGGAAAAACCCTACACCCGCGACCTCTTTCTCATCACCGCCAAACCCCAGCTCTACGTCGCCAACGTCGACGAGTCCGGCCTCACCACCGGCAACGCCTACACGGAAGCTGTAGAAAAGCGCGCCGCCGAAGAGGGAAGTCAGGTCGTCCGCATCTGCGGAGTCATGGAAGCCGAGATCGCCCAGCTCGAACCCGCCGAGCGCACCGAGTTCCTCGAATCCCTCGGCCTCAAAGAGCCTGGCCTCGATCGTCTCATCCACTCCGCCTACCGTCTCCTCGACCTCATCACCTACTTCACCGCCGGTGTGCAGGAGGTTCGCGCCTGGACCATCAAGCGCGGCACCAAAGCCCCCGGAGCCGCCGGCGTTATCCACTCCGACTTCGAAAAAGGGTTCATCAAGGCCGACTGCTACGCCTCTGCAGACCTCTTCAAGTACGGCAGCGAACAAGCCGTCAAAGAAGCCGGCCTCCTCCGCTCCGAAGGCAAAGAGTACATCGTCAAAGACGGCGACATCCTCTTCTTCAAATTCAACGTCTAGCCCAAACGCCTCCTGCGTCTGCGTATGGAGCGAAATCCATTACACAAATAAAAAGTGCCCTCTTACATGAAGAGGGCACTCCGTCTTTCAGTTGTCAGCCGTTCTTTACTTCGGCGAGGCAGTTGTTGAAGCACCGTGTGCGCCAGAATTGCCTGCCGGAGCTCCACCGCCCGCTGCCGGAGAGCCGCTTCCTCCGCCGTGAAACGACGGTGACGCTCCCTGTGCTCCCTGCGCTCCCTGCGCCGCCCCCTGTGCTCCACCAGAGGATCGGTCGAGTCCGCCCCCCTGCCGTCCTGCCAAGGCACCAGACTCGTTCCCGCGTCCTCCAGGCGAACCCTCTCCTCCATATGCGGGTCGCAGCGTCGCCGGCCCGCGGCTAGCCCCGTGGAAGTTGCCTTCCGCCCCGTTCGGCCCAGCCGCATACACCGGCATGCTCGCCGACCCATGCCGTCCGACATCGTTGTTCACATGATTAAGATTCCCCAGCGATCCGCGCGGCACTCCCAGCCCGGCCGAGTCCTTCTGAAACACGAAGTTCCCCTGGCGGTCCGGCTGCGACATGACCATCGGCTTATCATTCGTCATCACCAGCGACTGCCTCGTCGCCCCCGTAACCGGTGGCTGTGGCGGAGCGGCCGTCCGCAATGGCGAATGCATCGTATCCCTACCCAGTCCATTCGCCGGCACAGCTCCCGTCGGCATCGTCCCCGCAGCCATCGTCCCGTTCATCCCGACGTTATTCAATCCATTGAACGCACCACCCGGCTGCCAACCCCATCCATACCCCGGGAAGAACGACCATGAGCCCGAGTGATACGGCAGCCATCCCCACGGATAAGGCGACACAAACGAGTAGCCCGCCCCCGGATAGAACGCCCACAGCCCATTCGCGTAAGGACTCCATCCCGCGCCAATAAAGTAGGGCTGCCAGAACGACGATCCGCCGGCATTGATAAAGTTCCCGTAATAATTCAGGTCGCTCAGCCCAAACGCATTTCCTCCAGCCACAGCTGCATTCGCCGCGGCATAGCGCTTGTGGTAGTCAATCGACTCTTTATCCCACTCATCGTACGGCTCGCCCTGGACCTTCTTCGCTATCGTCATCTGGTCCGCGCCCACCGTCAACGACTGCTTCTTGCCAACCTCAGTCGTCTCCCCGCCGCGCTGCACCTGAACGCTGCCATTGAACACCGACACCACCGTCCGCGACTCATTCACCTGCAGCCGGAGATGCGTCGAAGGCGCAACCGTCATCTTCGTCTCTCCTGCCACCAGAAGAAATTCGTTGCCCTTCGTACTCTCCGTGTCCACATACACGGTCCCCTTCACCACATTCATCGTCGAAGCCTTCGCCCCCGAACTCCGCAACGCCAGCAGCGAAAAATCCACCTGCGAGTTCGGAGCCAGCCGCATCGTGGTGTTGTCCTCAAACTCCACCTCGGCATAGCCATCATCGGTCTTCAGCTTTTCGCCTTCAACGATCGGCATGTTCTGCATCGTCTGCTCAAATCCCAAACCTGTCTTGCGATCCAGAGCGAGATTTCCCTTCACATCGCTCAGCCGCACAATCCTCACGTGCGAATCACCCGGCATCGCGCCGTTATCCACGTGGGTTGCAGTCGTAGCCGCAACCGGCTCACTAGCTGTCGTCGCGCCCTGCTCCTGCGCCGTCGCCAACCCGCTCAACGTCCCCAATGCCGCCGCCATTACTGTCATTCGGAAAGTCGTCTTCATCGCTGCCTCCTGGCATCTCGCAAGTTCCCGCACAAATCCCGCCGAAATCTCCAGAAAATCCCACGGACGGGCAAAGTATACGCCCCGCCCGAATCTCCTGAACATCCCCGCCGCGCTTTTCTTCCGAATATTTCGATCAGCCGCCGCTCCTTCGCCCCTCTACCGACGATGTCATCCCGTCCTAGGCAACGAACACATAACCCGTCATCCCGACCGGAGCGAGCGGACACATTACCTCGTCATCCCGACCGGAGCGCAGCGGAGTGGAGGGATCTGCTGTTTGCACACATTGCCGCTAAGGCCGCGCTCCCGCCTCAAAGATATGATGCCGCCGAGTCTTCCGATAAACCCGCATAATCGCCATCCGTTCAACCACATCCGAGTGCTCCGGCCACAGCATCACCACAATCGCATGCCGCGGATGCCTTTCCAACGACCTCTCCAGGTTGTCGAGCATGCGTTCCATCACCTCAGGCCCAAACGGATTGAACAGGTAGATCACAAGATTGTCATTAGGAAACTCAAACTCCCGCGCATCCGCATGCACCGGCTCAATATCGGAGCACCGCCGGCCTGAAAATTTGTACCGCTTCAAATTCGCCACCGCGTCGTCATGCAGGGCATTCGAAAACTCGACCCCCATCACCTTGCGAAACGGATACTCCGCCGCCACAAACAGCACCCGCCCCTTGCCCGACCCCACATCGATAAACGTGTACCGCGAATAGTCCCCCCTGCCCCCGTCTTGACTACCGCCCAGCGGAAGGTCGCGCAACGCCGCATGAGCATTGGCCACCCGCACCGGCCCATACATATGGCTGTCCCGAATCTCCCCAACAATCTGACCTGCTGCCCGGGGGCGTTGCACCAGCCCCGACGTCTGAACGTGCCGCGACGTGTCGAACCACCAATCCTCACACGCCCGCACCCGCTCCTTCACACCTTGTTTCACTGAATCAAGCGCCATAAAAATCCTCACCCGCCAAAAGGTTGGTCTTGCTTAAGGGCACGGCTTCAGCCGTGCCGAAAGTGCTTCTTCGCAACGCGGCTTTAGCCGCTGAGGTCCGCTTTTGTCTTCAGCCTTGTGTCTCCTTGGCACTCTCACCATACAACAAAGACGCGAGCGTCACAGGCCGCGAACAAACTGCGGATACACATATTTGTGATGCCCGCACCCCCCACTCCTACACACCGATTTACATGGAAGTTTCTATGACTTTTGCTAGTTGCCGCGAATTCTTCGCTTTACTATCGTTCACCTCAGATTGGTCCCGCGGGAAATCTCGAACAGCCCTTACAAGTTGAAAAACTCCTGTCGTAGTAGGAGGAGGGCGAAAGCATGAAGCCATTCCAAATAGCCCTCCGCCTGAGCTTTTTTCTATGAGGGAACTCTTAGTTTTCGCAGTGGTTGGGAGCGCAAAATGCTGGGACTCTTAAGACTGTTTTCGAAATCGTAGCGGACGTTCGCCTCTACGGATCCCGACCCCAGCAGAACGATTTGGATGGTTGGATAAATGTTGACATCGTCTTTCGGATTGATTATCGCCGCCTCTGGAGTTATCACCGCTGCGGGGGGTCTCGCGGCGCTTCTTGCCCCTCATCTGTTTTTACGATTCGGCTTGGGAGTGGAAAGCCCCCAAAGTTCGATGGTGTTCCTTGCCCGGCATTGGGGAGTACTAATCGCCGTCGTGGGCGCACTGATCGTATATTGCGTGGGCGCTCCCGCGATTCGCACACCGGTCCTGGTGGCTGCCGCCGTCGAGAAGTTTGCAGTAGGATTACTGATCTTTCTTGGGTCTGTAAGACGAACGAAACTGATAACAGCCGCAGTAATTGCGGATGGCCTCTTTGCCATTCTGTACGTCACCTATCTCGCAGAGCACTAGCAATCAGTGCAAATAACCCGCCTTATTCATGAGGAGGCGTCGCATGAGTTTTTCGAGCGCTAACCGGATCCTCACCTTCGCATTCCGCTCCGATAGTTACCTGATCCCAAATCACTCCCGACGATTGGACGAGGCAATGCTACATGGAGGCGAATGCCGAAAGGAAGAGTACTGAATGAGACTCGACGGAGGAATCCTCATGATGGCCGCCTTCAGTGGCGGGCTCGCCGGGTGCTTGTCGGGCGGGTGGCCCAGATCTAACTAAAGACTCTAAACCGGGTGCCGGGTGCCCCATCTTCGCGACGGACTCATCGTCGCTAAGGTGGGCGATTTTCGTGGGGACTGGGGCCGTGAGGCGTAGCGCTGAGATGGTGGCGGTGAAATAGGACCGACTGAGGTGCGAGCTTACCCATCTTTTTCCGCCCAACAACTTACCGTATACATGTACAAGGGCCGAAACCAATGTGTGGAAGATACGGGCGACGGGGAGACAAGCAGAAGATCGCGGAAGCCTTCTACGTCAAAGGCGGCCTCGAGGAAGTGGATTTCGCCGAAGACTTCGACTGCGCACCGGGCTCGATCCAGCCGGTCGTCTGGACGAATGAAGAAGGGGAGCGGGCTCTGAGCCTCATGCGGTGGGGATTCAAGCTACCCGATCGCCTTCTCTTCAATGCGAGGTCCGAAGGCGTTGCGAAAGCAAACTTCTGGAAAGAAAAGTTCGCCACCAACCGCTGCATTATCCCGGCGTCGTCCTTCTTCGAGTGGCAGGAAGCGAAAAACGCACCGAAACGCAAATATGAAATCACCGTGCTCGGGCGTGAACTCTTTGGAATCGCTGGAGTCTGGGCCGAGTGGAAAAATCCGAACACAGAGAGGTGGGAAAAGACATTCGCAACCTTCACCAGTGAACCCAACGAAGTCATGCAACCGATCCATGATCGCCAACCGGTAATCCTGGCCCCGGCTGATTTCGAAGAATGGCTCTCGCGCAGCGAAAGGCCGCCCGTCCATCTGCTCCGGATCCTGGCGGACGAAGCGATCGCAATGACGCTTCTGAATGCCGAAAAGCCTAAGACCGAAGAGCCAGCGATGAAAGGATTGTTCGACTAGCCGTCTCGGGGAGACACTTTGGAACGCAGCCTTCCTGTCGAAGCTCCGTTTCTATCGCAGCAGCATTATTTTTCGAAAAATTCACAAAAAAGTGGCACGTTTTTCGACCCCGAAAAACACCATGCAAACCACCACGATTTACCACGCAATCCACCACAAATTCACCACGATTTACCACAACAAAACACACCAAAATCCGCAAAACCCCCTGTAAAAACCACCTCGATACCCCTCCCAACTTTTTTTCCTGTCCAAACCCCAAACTGGTAGAAACTTGTAGCATCCATGACGAAGAAACCCCAAAAAAAGAAGTTACGCGTCGGCATCCTCTTCGGCGGCCGCTCCGGCGAACACGAGGTCTCCCTCCTCTCCGCCGCCTCCATCCTCAACGCCATAGACCGCACCAAATACGAAGTAATCCCCATCGGCATCACCAAACAGGGCCAGTGGCTCACCTCCACCGAAGCCCAACACCTCCTCACCGGCGACACAAAACCCGCTCCAGTCCTGCACAAATCCAAATCCGTCGACCTAAGCGCCAGCGCCGACCCTACCCTTCAAACCACATCCCTGGCCCAGCAAAGCAGCTCCCTCGCCCAATCCCTCGACGTCATCTTCCCCGTCCTCCACGGCACCTTCGGCGAAGACGGAACCATCCAGGGCCTCTTCGAACTAGCTGATATTGCATACGTTGGCTCCGGCGTCCTCGGCTCCGCCACCGGCATGGACAAGTCCGCCATGAAGCAGCTCTTCGCCGCCGCCGGCCTCCCGCAAACCCCGCACGTCAATCTCCTCCGCAGCGAATGGAAGGCCGACGCCAAACGCTGCACCAGGCTCATCGAAAAAAATCTCACCTACCCCGTCTTCGTAAAACCCGCGAATCTAGGCTCTTCCGTAGGCATCAGCAAGGTCCACGACCGCAGCGAACTCGGACCCGCGATGGACCTCGCCGCCAGCTACGACCGCAAGCTCATCATCGAACAGGGAGTAGGCGGCCCCGGAGCAAAACCCCGCGAACTCGAAGTAGCCGTCCTCGGCAACGACTCCCCCGAAGCCTCCGTAGTCGGAGAAATCGTCCCCGGCGCCGAGTTCTACGACTACAACGCCAAATACCACTCCGCCGCCAGCCTCCCCATCATCCCCGCCGCTCTGTCCGAATCCGAATCCAGACAAATCCGCAAAATGGCCATCGCCGCCTTCCGCGCCTGCGACTGTGCCGGCCTCGCCCGAGTCGACTTTCTCATGGAACCCAGGAGCAAAGTCGGTAAAAACAAAAAGCCCAAACCCGCCCGTATCTACCTCAACGAAATCAACACCATGCCCGGCTTCACCAGCATCAGCATGTACCCCAAGCTCTGGGACGCCACCGGCATTCCCTACAAACAACTCATCGATCGCCTCATCACCCTAGCCGCCGAACGCCACCGCGAAAAGCAACAGACCACCTTCACCCGCGTCTAAACAACATTGCGAATCAACAACAAGCACCTGCTATCCTGCTCCAACAAAACCCGAGAGTCGACCTAAGGAGAACCCAGATATCGAAACAATAGGCAAACCAGTAGCAGCATCGCCGCGCAGCCCCAAGTACGCCACCGCGTCCGCTGTCCTGCATCTGCTCCTCCTCGGTGTTGTGATCCATCAGCGCGCCTCCTGGATCGCCCCCATCCGCCTTCCCGGCAACCCACACGGTACCAACCTCATGGTCACTTACATGCCCGGCCGAGCGCCCATCCAGGCCTCAACGCCCAATCCAAAAGCCCTGCCGCAACAAGCAAAAGCCGACACCCCACTGCCAACACCACCCACGCCGAAGCCGAAGACCAACGCAGCCTCGCCCAACACCAACTCTCCAGCCACACCCAATCCTGACTCCACCACTGGTGCAGACTCCCTCGGCTCCGGCAACATCAACATCGCACTCGCCAGCTATTTCCCCACGCCAAAGCCCGACCTCTCCACCCTCCCCCGCGGCACGAAAGGCGACGTCATCCTCGACATCGTCATCGATACCACAGGCAAAATCGCCGACATCAAGATGACCAGCGGCCTCGGCCACGGCATCGACGAAACCATCATCGCCACGGTCCAACAGTGGACATTCCACCCCGCCACTCGAGATGGCCAACCCGTAGCCAGCGAACAGGAACTCCACTTCCACTACGAAAAAGCCTGACCAAAGCCGACGACCCTACAACACCCGGTCGTGCTTGTATCCCTCTGCCGTCAGCGCAGCCAACAACTCCTCCACCTGTTCCCGTCCACGGGTCTCCATCGTAATGTCGATCGTAGTGTCGCCGAGGTTCACACCGTAGTACGCCCGGTTATATAGCGTATCCACAATGTTCGCGCGATACTTTGCGATCAGCAGCGTCAGCTCCGCCAAAGCCCCAGGCTTATCCAGCAGATGAATCCTAAGCCGGATCATTCTCCCATCCTGCACCAGACCGCGTTCAATGATCCTGCTCAGCAACGTCACATCAATATTTCCACCGCACACCATCACCGCGGTGTGCGCACCGCTCAGCGAAGTCTTCCTCTGCAACAAAGCTGCCAGTGCTGTAGCACCCGCACCTTCCGCCAGCGTCTTCTCCCGCTCCAGCAACACAAGGATCGCCGACGCGATCTCATCCTCGTCCACCGTCACAATCTCATCGACATACCGCTCGACGACCGGCAGCGTCACGTCGCCCGCGCGGCGCACCGCAATGCCATCGGCAATCGTCGTCGCCGGTTCCACCGTCACGGGATGCCCCACCAAACGCGCAGCCACCATTGAAGGAAGCCTCGAGGTCTGCACTCCAATCACCCGAATCTCAGGACGCGATTCCTTGATCGCACACGCAATCCCGCCAATCAACCCACCCCCGCCAATCGGGACCACGACCGCCTCCAGCTGCGGAACCTGCTCCAACACCTCCAGCCCGATCGTCCCTTGCCCAGCCATGACGACGGCGTCGTCGAACGGATGAATAAACGTCATTCCCTCCACGGCACACAGCCGAGTGGCCTCTTCGCAGGCCTCGTCATAGTTCGCGCCTTGCAGTATCACCTCAGCGCCGAACCCGCGGGTTGCCGTCACCTTCACCAGCGGTGTCGCCAGCGGCATCACGATCAGCGCCCGAATCCCTCGCTTCGTCGCATGGTAGGCAACGCCCTGAGCATGATTGCCTGCACTCGCCGCCACTACTCCGCGAGCCGCCTGCTCCGGCGTCAGCGTCGCAATCCGATTCAGCGCGCCCCGCTCCTTGAACGAGCCGGTCATCTGCAGATTCTCAAGCTTCAGATAAATCTGCTGCCCAGTCAATGCAGACAACATCTGCGAATGCGGACACGGCGAACAATAGATGGATCCACGCACCCGCTCCCGCGCAGCAACAACGTCGGCAAGGCTAATACTGGGACTTGTCATCACATCACTCACAGGTATAGTGGTTCCTCTAAATTTTTCCAGCGCGTTCTTCCAGCTTAAACCAGCCAACCCTCATCGGCGCTGGCGAAACCGGTTCGCCAGGGCAAACTCATCGCGCAACTCCGGAGTCCGCAAATTCTCTCGAACATGCTGCAACCGCTGCTCCAGCGCCAGCAGCGTATCCGCAACCGGCCCGGTGTTAGTCAACGCGACATCGCGCCACATGCTGTACGGGCTCGCGCCTAGCCGGGTCGTCTCCCTCAGCGCCCGTCCACCAATCGCCGCAATCTCCGGCGCATCCCCGAACCGATCTTCAAGCAACGCCGCCAGTGCAGTGGACAGCATCTGCGGCAGATGGCTCACCCACGCGCAGAGCTCATCATGCCGTGCCGCGTCCATATCCAGGGTGCGCGACCCAAAGCACCCAACCCATCCTCGCCACTCTTTTTCCATCGACGTCAACTCAGCGGCGGTCGGCGTAAACAGCCACATGGCCCCATCGAACAGCCCGCCCTCCGCCAGCAAGGCTCCCCCCGACTCCTTGCCTGCCATCGGGTGCCCAGGTAGGAAGCTCGCGCCCTCTGCTTCGACAAACAGCCGGTCCGCGAGCTCCACAATCTCGACTTTCGTGCTCCCCACATCCGTCACAAGCTGCCCCGCGTGCAACACAGGAGCCAGCTGTTGCATCCAGTCCTTGATCGCAAGCACCGGCACCGCGAGCACAATCACATCCGCCAACCGCGCCATCTCCAGCGCATTCTCGCGATTACTTGCTCTACCGTCGATCGCCCCCATCTGCACCGCGGCTGCCATCTCCAGCGAACTGGTATCCCACCCATCGATGCGGCCCGCAAACCCGGCCGCACGAAGCGCGAGACCGGTCGAGGCGCCGATCAACCCGGTCCCGATGATGAAAACTCGCTCCATCATGCTCCAGCTCCCTTACGCAATCGTCCTGCTAACCACTGGAGCCAGCATTCGCAGCTGCGCCATTAGTTTCTGTAACTGTTCGGGGTACAAACTCTGCGCTCCATCGCTCATCGCCTTGTCCGGGTTCGGATGCATCTCCATCAGCAGCCCATCCGCTCCTGCGGCCACGCTTGCCAGCGCCATCGCCGGCACGAGGTCACGTATCCCGACACCATGCGACGGATCGCCCAGCACCGGCAGGTGCGTCAGCTTTTTCAGCACTGGAATCGCCGAAATATCCATCGTGTTGCGCGTATATGTCTCGAAGGTGCGCACGCCGCGCTCGCACAGCATCAGGTTGTAGTTGCCGCCGGAAAGAATATACTCCGCGCTCAGCAGCACCTCTTCAATCGTCGCCGAAATGCCGCGTTTCATTAGCACCGGTGTCCGTACATGTCCCAGTTCACGCAGCAGATTGAAGTTCTGCATATTCCGCGCTCCCACCTGGAAGCAATCGATATAAGGCAGCATCAGTTCTATCTGCGATATCTCCATCACCTCAGTGATCACCAGCAGCCCCGTCTCATCGGCTACCTCGCGCAGCAACTTCAACCCATCGAGTCCCATACCCTGGAAGCTGTACGGTGAACTTCGCGGTTTGAACGCCCCACCTCGCAGGAACTTCCCACCCGCAGCAGCAACCAGCTTCGCGCTGGCCAGAATCTGCTCCCGCGACTCGACCGAGCATGGCCCCGCCATCACAACAATCTCGTTACCTCCAACTACAACGCCATTTGGGAACTTGACCGTAGTACCCTCTGGCCTGAAGCTCCGCCCCGCCAGCTTGTACGGCGACGAGATCCGGTACGCATCATGCACACCCGGCAGCACCTTGAACTCCGCCACCTCGAAGTGCTCCGGTGTCCCCACGCCCGCCAGAATCGTCTGGGCCTCGCCCGTCGTTCGGTGGACATTGAACCCGAGCTCCACCATCCGCTCGATCACCTGTTGTATGTTCTCTTCCGTTGCCTGCCCTGCCATCGCAACTATCATGATCTTCGTTTCACTCTCTCTAAGTAACTAATTTCATCAGAATATTGGCCTCTAAATATCACGCCGCTGCAGCGTCCGCATCACGTCGATGATCCGCTCATATACGTGCAGCAGTTCGGCATCGTCCAGCGGTCCCGGATTCGCCGCGCGCACACGGTCGAAGACATCCTGCTCGCGCCGCGGCTCATACACGGGAAGATTGGCCGTCTTTTTAAGCTCCCCAATGGCACGTGCAGCCGCGGCACGCTGGCTGATGAGACGAACAATCTCAATATCCAGCTCGTCGATTTTTTTTCTCCAGTCGGAGATGTCCATCCAGTTTCCTCATGATGCAACGGCGCAATCTCAAGCTCGCATCGCCGCGAAATAGTTTGTTCCTTCAATGATAAACGCCGCTTCGCACCAGCATGGTTAGCCATGTTTCTGTCGCAGCTCACGCCTGTAAACCCCTAATAAACTGCCCGACCGCCGTGGCAGCCTCAGCTGGCCGAGTCTTCTCGATAAGCCCCACCAACGCGCTTCCAATCACTGCCGCATCTGCAAATTCGCCGACAGCCCTTACATGATCCGCATTGGAAATTCCAAATCCCACCGCGATAGGCAACGACGTAAACTGCCGCAGCCGCCCCACCAGTTCCGCAGCATCTCCCGCGACCTTCTGCTGAGTCCCGGTTATCCCCACTCGCGAGATTGCGTATACAAACCCCTGCGAAACCCCGGCGATCGCCTTCAACCGCGCATCCGGACTCGTCGGCGCAGCCAGAAACACCGGGGCCAGCCCATGCGCCCGCATCGCTTCCAGATACTCTCCGGCCTCTTCAACGATCATGTCGGTCAACAACACGCCATCCGCGCCGGCCTCTGCGGCTCGCCCGCAAAACGTCTTCATCCCCATCCGCACCACAGGATTCAAATACGAAAACAAAACCAGTCCCGCCGCAGATCGCGCCGCGCGCAACTCTTTCGCCAGCCCCAGCACATCCGTCAGCCGCGTCCCCCGCGCCACCGCCCGCTCGCTGGCCCGCTGAATCACAGGCCCATCGGCCAGCGGGTCGCTGAACGGCACTCCCAGCTCAATCACATCGGCGCCGTTATCAATTGCCGCCAGCGCAATATCCCGCGTTGTCGCCAGATCCGGATCACCCGCCGTCAGATAAATCACAATCCCCGGCTTCTTCCTGAACTCAATCGGCATCAGGCGTACTCCTGTCTTTTGTTGAGTGGAACTAGGGAATATCCACTTATGTGGGCGATACGTAGAGAGTTACATTCAACCCAAATATCGAGGCCCGACCCGGAGCATTCAAATAACAATCCGTTATCACTTTTCCGGAAAGAGCAGGCTGCTTGACGAGCATGATCACTTTCCTGGCTGATGGAAATTGATGATGAGAGCACTGCCCAAAAGTGGAGCGTAAGTGACACTGCATTAGCCTCACTCGGCCATCTACTAGGTCGCCTTTGCGGCATCTCGTCTAGCGAAAGATCGATTTCGAATACAGCTCCGGACTGCGTGAACCGGCATTGCAAGAACTCCACTCTCTGCAATCCAGGAGGAGCGTCGTAGATGGAGAGTGCTTCTGGATTCGTTGCGAACTGGGACCACTGACTCATCAACCCTTAACCTCCACTGCAGTAGCCCCCTTCAAATCCAGTTCCCGCGCCAGAATCCCCATATCCTTATCCCCTCGTCCAGACAGATTCACCATCAGCACAGCCGTCTTCGTCATCGTTGGAGCCAGCCGAATCGCCTCGGCCACCGCATGCGCACTCTCCAGTGCCGGCACAATCCCCTCCGTTCGCGACAAGGTCACCGTAGCTTGCAACGCTGCGTCATCCGAGCACGAAACATACGTCGCCCGCCCCGAATCATGCAGCATCGCGTGCTCAGGCCCCACGCTCGCATAGTCCAGCCCCGCGCTTACTGAGTGAGTCGAACTCACCTGTCCCGCGTCATCCTGCAACACGTACGAATACGTCCCCTGCAACACGCCCGGCACTCCACCACCCACCTTTTGAAATCGCGCCGCATGCTCACCCAGCGCCGTCCCTCTCCCGCCCGCCTCAACGCCGATCAGATCCACATTCTCATCCGGCAAAAACTCATAGAACGCCCCAATCGCATTTGATCCGCCGCCGACACACGCGATGATCGCCGTCGGCAGCCTGCCCTCTCGCTCCAGCATCTGCGCCTTTGCCTCGCGGCCGATCACACGATGAAAATCCCGCACCATCGTCGGATAAGGATGCGCCCCCAACGCGCTTCCTAGGATGTAATACGTCGTCCGAACGTTCGTCACCCAATCCCGCATCGCCTCGTTGATCGCGTCCTTCAGCGTCGCCGACCCACCCGAAACCCCGCGCACCTCCGCACCCAGCAGCCGCATCCGGTAGACGTTCAACTCCTGCCGCCGCATGTCTTCTTCACCCATGTAAATCACGCATTCCAGCCCGAACAGCGCACAGACAGTAGCCGTCGCCACTCCATGCTGTCCCGCGCCCGTCTCCGCAATAATCCGCTTCTTGCCCATCCGTCGAGCAAGCAGCCCCTGACCAAGCGCGTTGTTGATCTTGTGCGCCCCGGTATGCAGCAGGTCTTCGCGCTTCAGATAGATCTTCGCCCCGCCGCACTGCTCCGTCAGCCGCTTCGCAAAATACAGCGGAGTCGGCCGCCCGCAGTAGTTATGCAACAGGTCACCCAACTCCGTCTGAAACGCCGAATCTTCCTTGGCCTCCGCATACGCGTGCTCCAGTTCCTCCAACGCCGCCATCAACGTCTCCGGAACATATCGGCCGCCATAAGCGCCAAACCGTCCCGCTACTGCCGCCGGCAAACTCGTCGTCGCACTCATCGCTGTCTCCTTTGCGTTACACAAAAACAAAAGCCGCGACTCGTAGGGTCGCGGCTCGTATGGATGTCGAATCAGCTGAACTTTTCAGAACTCTGTCAGATGAAGCTACTCCGCCGAGGCCGCTATTGTGCGCCAATAGCGGAGAATAAACGAAATTCGGCAGGACTGAGAATTCATCTTGTTACCAAGATACATCCTCTCTCCTACCCGTGCAACTCGCCAGAATCAGATCTTTTGCACCCGTTGCACATCCCTCACCCCGGGGACTTTCCGCAGGTTCTGCACCAGCTTATTCAAGTGGCGCACATCCACTGTCTCCACAACGAAATCCACCACCATCGTTCCATCGTCCGCCGGCTTCGTGTCCACACTGCGGATATTCGTCCCATCGTCAGCAATGATCGCCGTAAATTCCTTCAGCAATCCCGCGCGATCATCACAAATCACCGTTAGCTTCACCGGATAAGTCTGCGGCTTCGTGGTACCCGGCTCCGTTGGCGAAGGCGACCACTCCACCTGGATCCGCCGGTCCGACTCATACAGCAAATTCTGCACATTCGGACAACTACGCGCATGCACCGCCACCCCCTTGCCCCGCGTCACATACCCCACAATCTCCTCACCACGAATCGGGTTACAACAACGCGCCCGATAAACCAGCAGATCGTCCTGCCCTTCCACCTGCAGCGACTCCGAGCCCTTCCCAAAGAAGACCCGTTTCACCGCCTCCGACATCTGCCCCAGGGTATTTCCAATCCCGCTCTCAGGCGCCGCCGGTTCTGCCGTCATCGTCGAACCCGGCTCCAGCTTGTTCAGTACCTGCCGCGCCGAAAACTTGCCAAACCCAACGCCAGCCAGGAGCTCCGCCTGCGTCCCCAGCCCATAATCCCCCGCAACCCTGTCGTAGTCCGCCTCGCCATACTTGCCCAACGCCAGTTTGTACTTTCTCGCCTCACGATCCAGCAGCTTCCTGCCAATCTCGATCGCCCGCTCCCGCTGATGCTCATTCAGCCAATGCTTGATCTTGTTCCGCGCCCGCGAGCTCTTCGTAAAACTCAGCCAGTCGCGGCTCGGAGCATGTCCCGTCTGTGTAGAAATCTCGACAATATCGCCATTGCGAAGTCTCGTCCGCAGCGGAACAATCCGTCCATTCACCTTCGCCCCAACCGTCGTATTCCCCACCTCGGTATGGATCGCATAAGCAAAATCAATCGGACTCGCATCCTTCGGCAGCACCACAACCTTGCCCTTCGGAGTGAAGGTATAAACCTCCTCCGGATACAAATCGATCTTCAGCGTCGACATGAACTCATTGGGATCGGTCATCTCCCGCTGCCATTCCATCAACTGCCGCACCCACGCCAGCCGCTGCTCATCCTTGGCGCTTACATTGTCCGAGGCCTTGTACTTCCAGTGCGCCGCAATCCCTTCCTCCGCGACGCGATGCATATCCTCCGTCCGAATCTGCACCTCAAACTGATGCCCACCCTCAGCAATCAGCGTCGTATGCAGCGATTGATACAGATTCGGCCGCGGCATCGCAATAAAATCTTTAATCCGTCCCGGCACCGGCCGCCAGATCGAATGCAGCAGCCCCAACAACGCATAGCAATCCTGAACGGAATTACAAATTACTCGAATCGCCAGCAGATCATAAACCTGGTCCACCGGAATCTTCTGATCCTGCAGCTTCTGCTGAATCGAATACAGCCGCTTGATCCGCGACTCCACCCGCCCCTGGATCTTGAACTCCTTCAGCTTCGCCTCAAGCTGCCTGACAATCTTCTGCAGAAACTCCTCGCCCTTCCCCCGCAGGGCGTCCACCTCATTCGACACCTGCTCATACGCATAAGGATCGGTATACCGAAACGCCAGATCCTCCAGCTCGCCGCGCAGCTTACCCATCCCCAGCCGGTGCGCCAGCGGCGCATAAATATCCAGCGTCTCCCGCGCGATCTTCTGCTGTTTCTCCGGCTTCAGATGCTCCAGCGTCCGCATATTGTGCAGCCGGTCCGCCAGCTTGATGATCACCACGCGAACATCGGTCACCATCGCCAGCAGCATCTTGCGAATGTTCTCCGCCTGATGATCCTCGCGATTGGCAAACTTGATCTTCTCCAGCTTCGTCACACCCTCGACGATGTGCGCCACCTGGTCCCCAAACCGCTTCGCAATCTCCGCCGATGTGACATCCGTATCTTCGACCGCATCGTGCAGCAACCCGGCCGCAATTGCCGTCGAGTCCATCTTCAACTCGGCCAGAACCTGCCCCACCTCCAGCGGATGGATGATATAAGGCTCGCCGCTAGCCCGCTTCTGCCCCTCATGCTGCAGCAGACAGAAAGCCCACGCCTTCCGGATAATCTCCAGGTCGTCCGCCGGCCGGTTCTCATGTACTGTCTCCAGCAGCCGATGAAACTTCGCATCCACCGTTTTGATATCTGCCGCCGAGCTTCCCCCAAGATGGCTGGCAGAAGACTCCGATAATTCCGCAGCCTCGTCCACCCCCGCGATCACCAACTGTGCATCCGGCCCCGCGGAAACTCCCTCTGCCCCGGCCTCCGTATCGCTTTGCTTCTTCCGTTTCCCATGAGAGATCGCATCCGCAGCCATCGGCGGAGCCGCGACAGGGGAAGCCGTTTCCTGCTCCGTCCCTCGATCGACATGCGTCTGCGGTTGGCTCTTCGGTTTTTTGTGCGACTCTGGCTGCGAGCCAGCCTGCGATGAGGCCGGATTAGCGATTGCCATAGGACATTATAGGCCGAACGATTAACCCGGGCACCCACCCAAGCCCGCTTGCCCTCAAACCTGAGATCGTATCAGCCTAATAGGCAACGTTGAATCGAATCTTCCTGGTTCTGAACTCCGCCCGCTATAATGTGCCGTCCCGACCGGAGCGAACCGGAGCGAAGAGCCTGCCCTGAGCGAAGTCGAATGGGGATCTGCTGTTTGTTCGGGTTAGGTAGTCGAATAAGCGCTCTCCCTCCCCGAAAGATCAAGGCTCAACCCCCCGCGAGATCCTCTTGATCAGAAACTCCTGGAACAGATTTCCCACCGCACCCCCAGCGGTGCCGATCAGCGAATTCCGGATTGTCAGTTCCGCCCCGTCGCGATCGCTCGCCGGATAGTACAAATTCGAGATCCCCGCCGCCGCAAGATCGCCCAGCACATTCGAGTAGTTTGGTTGCCAACGCCCGTTGTCTCCCCTGCAGATGACGACACTCGCGATCGCATACAGCGCCCTCGACGCGATACTCCCTGTGCCCTTGTAGAAATACCGCGGGTCCTGGTGCAACACCGACGGAAACACCGCATCGGCTAAGAATGTCGCGATTGCGCCATCTCCATACACCGCGCCAAAGCGCTTCGCGTAGCCTCCCACGCCCTGTCCATACCCGCTGAACGCATTCTGAGCCTGCTCCACGCCCGCAATACCAGCGGAGATACCGATCGATACTGGGTCAACCGACATCTTCCACGCGAGCCGGTACTTCTGCCCGCTGCTCAGCGGCTCTGGATCCCGGCTATACGAAACATAAAAATTGGGAATCGCACCCAGCACCCGTTGCTTTTCCTCCGCACGCATCTCCTCCTCCGCCATATCCCGCCGCGTGAACACGACCGCAACCTCTGTAGTAGACGTCGCGACCCTCAACTCCACCGGAGGCAGGTCATAATCCTCATTCGGGAGAAGCGTCAGACCGTCGGACGACCAGTTCGAGAACCCCGTCGCCATCACACTTACCTTGAACGATCCCGGCGCAACCGAACTGAACCGAAAGAAGCCGTTGTCGTCCGTCGTAACGTCCCGCTGGTCTTTGACATTGTCGCCCTCCAGAATCACCGAGGCGCCCGTCACCTCGGCTCCGTTGGCATCCAGCACGGTCCCGCAGATGGCTCCCCCCGTAACCTCTGCCGCGTGCACCTCGGGAGCATCCGGCAGGAAGCGAGCCGTAGCGACTCCGGCCGGAATCTCCGCATCCCTGCGAACCCCCGGCGACTGCGCCTGGGAAAACATGCCAGCCGCGAGCAACCACACCGCCGGCAGAACCGATCCCGGCCTACGCAATAAAACTCTGCAATGATAGGCTTTCATCCGGCGTCCTCTTCAACCCTCGTAGAACTCTCTCGAACAAGAGAGGTTATCCGAGGTTCGCGACCTTCCCATCCTTCTCGTTTTATCTGTATTTCGACCGAAGCGATGTACAACTTAAGTGAGGCAGACCGCCCGGATTACCATCGCCGTCGCGAAATATGCAGTTCTCCCTCATTGCACCCTCAGGATCCCAAAAGGACACAGGCGGTCTCTCTTAGAGAAACCGCCTATCAATTTGCCAAGTCATCTTTTGGCGTCGAGTCCAATTTAGGCTTGAACTGGGACATGCTGCCTTGCTATCGCTTCAACGACACTCCGATTACCATGTCCATGCTCGCAGGCAGTTCGACATCCTGATTCTTCGCCGTCATAATGCCGGAATTACTGCCGCCCGCCACTGCGGACAACGCGACACCCGGAATGAAGCTTACTACCTGCACGGGAGCTCCCTCAGCCGATTGCGTGCCAGTAATCGTATGGGAGTCGTTATCGATATTTTGGCGAAGCAAGGCAGTATTCGTGTCGGTGCCCGCCGCGCCGCGCATACCAGAGGTCACATCACTCCGTTGCGCCAGCAACATGTTCTCCGAAGGCTGGATCCTGAAGATGCTCGCGAGAATGTTGATCGGATCGCCCTTCTTCGGCTTCGCCTGATCAAAGAGAATCGAGAGCGATCCGTCGGGCGATTCTTTGCTGTGCTTGGTCACGTCGATGACACGCCCGACAAGCACCGTCCCCTTCGGCAGAAGGGTCCCTCCGATCGTCGCGGGACTCTCCAGCGCCGCTACAACTGCCTGGCCAACTTTTGCGTCCTTCGAACTGACTCTGGCCTTCAGCGAGGTGTTCACGCTAACCAATCCTGCAAAGGCTCCGGTAGGGGCGTCTTGCGCCTTTGCGAAGACGCAGAAGAGCACAATCACAAACGAAGACAATCTCAGCCTGGTCGTCATGGGTCTCCTTGGAGACGCAGGCAGCGAGTAACGCTGCCCACGATGGAAACCATAGTACATCGACGCTATTTGCCCGGCAGGGAGGGTGTCTTACGCCTTCGCCGCCAGCTGCCGGAGCACATACTGCAGAATCCCGCCGTTCTGGTAGTACAGAATCTCCTGCGGCGTATCGATTCGAACCGTCGCGCAAAACTCCGTAGTCTTGCCTAGGTCCGACTCGGCAAACACCGTGATCGTCTTCCCGTCGGCAAACTTGTTATCCAGCATCGCCTTCAACTCGCCACGCTCGCCCACCGCGAAGACCTCCTCGCCCGACAGATGCAGCGACTCAACATTCTGCCCCGGCAAAAACTGCAGCGGCAGAATCCCCATCCCCACCAGGTTCGAGCGGTGAATTCGCTCATAGCTCTCCGCGATCACAAACTTGATCCCCAGCAGCCGCGGCCCCTTTGCCGCCCAGTCGCGCGAGGACCCGGACCCATACTCCTTGCCTGCAAGAATCGCTAGCGGCGTTCCCCGCTTCGCATACTCCACCGAAGCATCGTAGATCGACATCGGCAGATCCTCGGGCAGCAGCCGCGTCACTCCGCCTTCGGTTCCCGGAGCCAGCCTGTTCCGCAGCCGAACATTGGCAAACGTACCCCTCACCATCACCTCATGGTTGCCGCGCCTCGACCCATAGCTGTTGAAGTCCGAAGGCTTCACCCCATGCTCAGTCAGATATTTCCCCGCAGGTCCATTCAATTTGATCGAGCCAGCTGGCGAAATATGATCCGTCGTCACCGAATCGCCCAGCACCGCCAGCACCCGAGCCCCATGAATGTCTTCCACCGCCGCCGGCTTCGCCGTCATCCCGTCGAAGTATGGAGCCTTGCGAATATAGGTCGAATTCGGCTCCCACCCATACGTCTCTCCGTCAGGGAACTTCAAACTCTGCCAGTTGTTGTCTCCATCCGTCACCGTGCTGTACTGCTTGCGGAACATCTCCGAATCGATCGACGAGTTCACCGCCGCTGCCACCTCTGCCTGCGTCGGCCAGATGTCCCTCAGATAGACCGAATCGCCATTCTTCCCATGGCCCAGCGGCTCGGCGTCAAAATTATGGCCTATATGCCCCGCCAGTGCATATGCCACCACCAACGGCGGACTCATCAGGTAGTTCGCCCTCACCTCCGGCGAAATTCTTCCCTCAAAGTTCCTGTTCCCCGAGAGCACCGACACCGCGACCAGTCCATTGTCTTCAATTGACTTCGAAACATCACTCGGCAGCGGCCCCGAGTTCCCGATGCACGTCGTGCATCCGTAGCCCACCACCTGAAACCGCAGCTTATCGAGATACGGCATCAGCCCCGACTTGATGTAGTAATCCGTAACCACGCGCGAGCCCGGCGCCAGCGAAGTCTTTACCCACGGCGGCGTGCTCAGCCCCTTCTCCACCGCCTTCTTCGCCAACAGCCCCGCCGCCATCATCACGTAGGGATTCGACGTATTCGTACAAGACGTAATCGCCGCAATCACAATCGATCCGTGGTCGAGATACTTGTCCGGATCGACGCCGAACCGGCTCCGGATCGAAACATGCGGCGCCTCGAGCTGCGGCATCGTCTCATCCTGAATCGTAATCACCGGCACCACCGGAGCCTCCACCACCGGCGCCGAAGCTCCGATGCTGCTGCTCAAATCACCCGAGGCAGAAGCCGTTCCACCTTCACCCTCCCACCGCACCATCTGCCGGATCACCTGCGTATTCCCATTCGGCCCCAGCAACGATGGCAGTTGCTCCTTGAAGCTCGCGCCTGCCTGCGACAGCTTCACCCGGTCCTGCGGCCGCCTCGGCCCCGCCACACTAGGCTCCACCGTGGCCAGATCCAGCGCAATCGTCGCCGAGTACACCGCTTCTTCCGCGTTCGCCGTGTGGAACAGCCCCTGTTCACGGTAATACGCCTCCACGAGCGCAATATGCTCTTCCGTCCTGCCCGTCAGCCGCAGATAGCGCAGCGTCTCCGCATCCACCGGGAAGAACCCGCACGTCGCCCCGTACTCGGGAGCCATGTTCGCAATCGTCGCACGATCGGCCAGCGGCAACTCAGCGATCCCCGGCCCATAAAACTCCACAAACTTGCCGACAACGCCCAGCTTCCGCAGCATCTCGGTCACAGTCAGCACCAGGTCAGTCGCCGTCGTCCCTTCCTTCAACTTGCCCGTCAGCCTGAATCCAACCACCTGCGGCACCAGCATACTCACTGGCTGCCCCAACATCGCGGCCTCTGCTTCAATACCACCCACACCCCAACCCAGCACGCCCAACCCATTTACCATCGTCGTGTGCGAATCGGTTCCCACCAGCGTATCGGGATAGGCAAACGCACGAGTCTCCTCCACGCTGGCTTTATGTCCTGTAGTAGCGACCGCGTCGAGAGTCCGTTCCGGCGAGGTCGTGAACACAACACGCGCCAGATACTCCAGGTTCACCTGATGGCAGATCCCCATCCCCGGCGGAACCGCGGAAAAATTATTGAACGCCGTCTGACCCCACTTCAAAAATGCATACCGCTCGCGGTTCCGCTGGAACTCCAGCGCCGCATTCAGGTCATACGCCCGCTGCATCCCAAACTCATCTACCTGCACCGAGTGGTCGATCACCAACTCCGCCGGTTGCAGCGGATTGATCTTCTCCGGATCGCCGCCCAGCGCCTTCATCGCATCGCGCATCGCGGCCAGATCGACGATCGCCGGCACTCCGGTAAAGTCCTGCATCAACACCCGCGCCGGCATGTAGGCGATCTCGCGCGAAGGCTCAGCATTCGGATCCCAGCATGCCAGAAACTGAATGTCGTCCTTGGTCACCGTGCGGCCGTCTTCGTGCCGCAGCAGATTCTCCAGCAGAACACGCAACGAAAACGGCAGGCGGGTCAGACTAACGCCCGTCTCCTCCAGAGCCTTCAGGCGAAAATAGTTGTACTTCTGTGAAAACGAGGGCGAGCTCAGCGTGGACAGGCTCTTGAACGAATCGGGATGCGATTGGGTCGACATGGTGTCTTCTCCGAAACGCGCCATTATAAGGCGCAAGGGCTAGGGGCCGTAGTCATGACTCCAACCGCAGAAATCAGCGGCCGAAGTCCAAAATGTTCAACGGAGGGATGGTACTAGCAGCGACCGCGGTCAGGGCGACCGTGGCGGAAGCGCTTCGTGTTGGGAAGACAGCCTGCCATGGATATTATCTTACTGCGATCAGCGACCCTTCGGTAAAGTCCAACCGTAACTGAGTAAGACGCGCACACCGGCACGAAAGTCGCCACCCTCAAAGCAACAACCGGCCTCGCTATCGGCGTAGGCCCTCTCCCAGGAGGGCCGGAGACAATCCGACCGCTCGGGACGAGCGTAACCTACGTGTTTTCTTCTCTGCAATCTGCACTTAGCCGAAAACGCATCTCATTCAACGAGTTTGGGTTAAATCTCTCAGTAAGTTCGAGGAGACACGCAGTATGGATAGCTTAGGGCCCCGGTTTTTCTTAGGTCTTTCACTTGGATTGTTAACGCTTGTCGGAGCCGCAGGTTGCCACCGCGACCCCAACTTCGCAGAAGCCGCTTCGGCGCCAGATAACTCAGGCCCCGACCCTGCCAACGCCAACCTGGCGCCCGTCCCCAACAACCAGCCTCTACCTGCTGCCGCTCCTGCGCCGAAGAGCGCAGTCCTCGGAATTCGCGCCCAGGCCACGCCCCAGCAGAGTGCTGAACAATATCCTCCGCAGCAGTATCCTCCACAGGAAACCGCCCCGCCCCCGCCTGATCAAGATCAGGCCTTTCAGGACGCGCAGGCCGCCGAGCAGCTCGACGAAGAAGGCGAAACCCCGCCCGTCGAATACGCCGACCAACCTCCTCCTCCTCTGCCCGTCTATGAGCAACCGGAAGCCCCCGAGCCCAACTACATCTGGACCCCCGGCTACTGGTATTGGGCTCCCGCCGGCTACTACTGGATCCCCGGCGCATGGTGCGCTCCACCCTACTACGGCGCCCTCTGGACCCCCGGCTATTGGGGCTGGTACCACAACCGCTGGGGATTCCACCGCGGCTACTGGGGCCCCCACATCGGCTTTTACGGCGGCATCAACTACGGCTTCGGCTATACCGGCATCGGCTACTACGGCGGCTATTGGCGCGGCAACAACTTCTACTACAACCGCGCTGTCAACCGCGTCAACGTCAACATCACCAACGTTTACAACCGCACCGTCATCGTCAACAACAACACCCGCGTCGCCTATAACGGAGGCAGAGGCGGCGTCGCCGTCAGACCACGGCCGGCAGAAATCGAAGCCATGCGCGGTCCCAGAACTCCGCCCATGTCCACCCAGGTCCAGCACCAGCGCGAAGCGCAGCAGAACCGTCAGCAGTTCTACAACGTGAACAATGGCCACCCGGCCATGGTCGCCGCTCCCCGCCCCATCGCCGCGCAGCCAGGACTCACTCGCCCCAATCCCGCAAACCGTCCCGGCCAACCAGAAGTCCGCCCTGGCCAACCCGAGACCCGTCCAGTCCAATCAGGTTTTCGTCCCGGTGAACCAAACAACCGGCCGCAGATACAGTCAACTCATCCTGGTCAACCGGAACCAAGACCAGGTCAACCCGAGCTGCCTCCCGGCCAGCCACAGAACGAGCTCCAGGTCAGACCCGGTTCGCCAGAAGTGAGATCCAGCCAGCCTCAAACCAGACCCGTCCAACCCGACAACCGGCCCAACCAGCCACAGGTCCATCCTGACAACCGCCCCGCCCAGCCGGAGGCCCGCCCGGTTCAACCCCAACAGCCTCAGGTGCGTCCCGTCCAGCCTGAGTCGCGACCGGTTCAGCCTGTCCAGCCGCAGTCAAGGCCCGAGTTCCACTCAGAACAACCGCAGAACCGGCCGTCTCAGCCTCAATTCCATTCCGCACCGCAGCCGGCGCCTCAACCCCAATACCGTCCTGCACCCCAACCCGCGCCTCAACCCCAATACCGTCCTGCACCCCAACCCGCGCCTCATCCGCAGCCTGTGGAGCGCCCCGCTCCTCAACCGCGCCCAGCCCCACAACCCGAGTTCAGACCCGCGCCCCAATCCCAGCCAAGACCGGCTCCGCAGCCGCAATCAAGACCTACCCCTCAACAGCAATCGAGACCCGAAGGCAGACCGCAGTCTCAGAATAACCATTCAAAGAAGTAACGGGTTCGAACCCACTCACCTGAACAAAGAAAGACCCGCCTCGTGCGGGTCTTTCTTGCGCCAGCTCCATCCATTGAAGCCTTCACTCCATGGAAGAAACACTCTCCTCCAACCATGTATGACCGCAGTTGTCGCAGCGCCATTGATTCACTGGATCGACCGACTCCAACAGCGTCTCCGCTCCCCCGCACGCAGGGCACTTTGGTAAGTCGAACCCCGCAAATGCGTCTTCTGCCTCCGTCTTGAGCTCCTCTGCAGAAGGCTGCAACAAAATCGCCGCCGCTCGCGCGGCGTCTTTTGGAGTCACAACCACCCGCGGCCCTCGCCTGTCCGACCGTGCGCCACCGGACACCACAATCGCCTCGATCCCTTCAGCAGTAAGCGCATAGTACGCAGCCGTGACAGCTCGCTCATCCTCAAAATCAAAGATGCACTCAGCAGGCGCCGACTCCGCGTAGGCACGCATATCGGCCAGATCATCCTCACTCAGCACTCGAGTCTCAACCGGCTCTCCCATTGGCGCTATCTTCAACCCTCGCCGCGTCAATTCCCCCTTCAAGGCCTCCTGCGCCATCTCTGTCAGATCGGCCATCCCACGCCCAAGCTCGACCAGCTCGTTGTCCCCAAAACTACCGTAGAGCGTCACCAGCTCCTGGTACTGCCCCGCATCGCCAATCATCGCTCTCTCCCGACCAACAATAGACAGACTACTTCTCTATCGTCGTCTCCGCCTTATCCAGCTTCTTCGAAACCTCCGCCGGCGTCGGCAGTTGCGACCGGTCCCAACCCCCGCCCAGAGCCTCGATCAGCGTCACCGATGCGGTCATCTCCTGGACATGCAGGTTGGCCAGCGTTTGCTGGTTATTCAGCAGCGTCGTCTGCAACGTCACCACATTCAGATAGGGGTCGACCCCCGTCTCATAACGTGCAATCTCCAGCTTCAAAGCCTCCTCAGACGACGTTACTGCCTGTTGCTGCTTCAGAATCTGCTGCGACAGCAGACGCACCGCAGCAAGAGAATCTTCAACCTGTTGAAACGCTGTCAGCACTGTCTGCCGGTACCCCGCAACGTCAGCGTTATACGTGGTGATGAACTGATTCACCGTTGCGCGGCGCAGCCCGCCGTCATAAATCGTCTCGCTAAGCGACGGCCCAACCGACCAGAACCGGCTCGGTTGATCGAAGAAGTGGCTGAAGTTCGTGCTCTCGTGGCCGTAACTTGCGCTTATGTCCAGCGACGGATAGTACGCCGCGTACGCAATCCCGATCTGCGCATTCGCCGCCGCCATCTTGCGCTCCTCCGCAGCAATATCCGGCCGTCGCTCCAGCAGGACCGACGGCATTCCGACCGGAATCGCCGGCGCATTCGTCAGCAAAGGCTTCACCGGAATCGAAAACTCCGACGGGTTTGCTCCCACCAGCACCGCAATGGCATGTTCAAACTGCGCCCGTGCCACCCCAAGGTTAATTGCCTGAGACTGCACAGTCTGTAACGTGCTCTCGGCCTCCACCACCGAGAGCCGGTCACCAATGCCCGTTTCGTACTGTGCGCGTGTCAGCTCCAGCGCCTTCTTGTCGTTCTCCACGGTCTCGTTCAGCAGTTGCTGCAGCGCATCCTGCCCACGAATCTCAAAAAAGAAAGCAGCCAGGCTTGCCTGCTCCGTCAGCTTCTCATTCTCAAGGTCGGCCGCGCTCAACTGCGCGTTGTACTGCTGCTCGTGAACGGCATTCCGCACCTTACCCCACAGATCGGGCTCCCACGATACCTCAAGCGGCAAGGATCCCACCGAGCTCACCCGCCCGGTATTTGCGTTAGGTGAGTTTGTCAGGTTCGACGACGAGCGCGCCGCTGAATACGACAGGGATACCCCCACCGTCGGATAAAGCTGCGACCGCGCCTGCGAAATCAGCGTTCGCGCCGTCATGAAGTTCTCAAAAAACTGCTTGATGTTCTGGTTGTCGATATTCAACTTCTCTTCCAGAGCATTCAACTCCGCATCGTTGTAGATCTCCCACCACTTGCCATGCAGCATCGCATCCTGCGGCTGCGCCACCTTCCAGCCGTCTGTGTCCTGAAACTGCGTAGGCGATTCTTTGTACACCGTTGGCGGAGCCGTAGCTGTGGCCGACGGCGCAGGCGGATGATACTTCGGCCCCACCATGCATCCTGTCAGCAGAAACATCGTTATCGCGGGCCATACAGCAGATTTCAGTCGAAGGTCATTCATAGTTTTGGACATGGCAAATTTACTCCGCGCCGGCGGCAGCTGTGCCGTCCGCAGGATTAAACGTATCGCGTTCTTTCCCCATCACCCGCAGGCGCAGACGGTCGAGCGCGAGATAAACAACCGGAGTGGTATATAGAGTGAGCATCTGGCTCACGATAAGACCACCCACGATCGTGATGCCAAGCGGCCGCCGCAGCTCCGAGCCTGTGCCGCTTCCAAACGCCAGCGGCAGAGCGCCAAACAGCGCCGCCATCGTCGTCATCAGGATCGGCCGAAAACGAAGCATGCAGGCCTTGAAGATCGCATCTTCCGTGCTCAGGCCCTCCTCACGCTCCGCCTGCAGCGCAAAATCAATCATCATAATCGCGTTCTTCTTCACGATGCCGATCAACAGCACAATACCGATGATCGAGATGACATTTAGATCCTCCTTGAATAGCATCAGCGCCATCATCGCGCCCACGCTCGCCGAAGGCAGGGTAGAAAGAATGGTAATCGGATGCACCAGGCTTTCGTACAAGACGCCGAGAACAATAAAAATGGCGAGGATCGCCGTCACCACCAGAAGCGGCTCCGTGCCCAGCGACTGCTGATATGCCAGCAGCGTGCCCGCGAAGAACCCGTGCACCGTCGAAGGCGTGCCCAGCCTCTGTTGCATCCGCGCAATCTCCAGCGTCGCGTCGCTCAGCGAAACGCCCGGAGCAAGGTTGAAAGAGACCGTAACCGAAGGAAACAGTCCCGTATGGTTCAGCGCAAGCGGCGTCGTGTTCGTCCTGTTCGACGCCATCGTGGCGAGCGGTACATTTCCGCTCGCTGTAGGACTACTGGTCCCCGGCGGATGAAAATAAACGTTCTTCAGCCCTTCCGGCGTCTGCCAGTACTCCGGCGCAACCTCAAGCACAACGTAGTACTGGTTTAGCTGCGTGTAAATGATCGAGACCTGAGACTGACCGAAGGCACTGTACAACGCTTGATCGAGCGACTGCGCCGTCTGCCCGAGCTTCGCAGCGGTCACGCGATCATAGTTCAACCGCTCATCCAGACCGCCATTCTGCTGGTCCGAGCTGACGTCCTGAAAGCCGGGCAGGCGCATCATCTCGGCCAGTAGCTTAGGGCCCCATGTATTCAAATCCGCAAGACTATCGGCCTGAATGGTGTACTGATAAAGCGCATTGCTGCCGCGTCCCCCAATACGAAGATCCTGCTGCGCCTGCAGAAACGCTGACGCTCCCGTCTCCCTGTTCAACTTGGGACGGAGACGGTTGATGACATCCGAAGCGCTGATTCCTCGTTCTCCCAGCGGCTTCAACGAGATAAACACATTGCCGGTATTTGTAGCGCCGCCACCACCGCCGCCACCACCGCCCCCGGTAAACGCGATCGCATTCTGGACCGCGGGATCGCGTATCACGTCCCCCAAAATTCGTTGCATCGCCGCATTCATCGAAAAGAAGGATGCGTCCTGAGGTCCACGCACCGCGCCCCCCAGCGACCCCGTATCTTGCAAAGGAAAGAAGCCTTTGGGGATCTTGATCGCAATGGCAACGTTGAGCGCGATCGTAAGGAAGAGGACGGTAAGCACCAATACAGGGTTTTCCAGCACCCAGTGGAGGCTTCGCCGGTACAGCGACAGCACCCAATCGAAGACGGTGTCCATCGACCTGTACAGTCGGCCATGTTTTTCGTTGTGGGGGTTTTTCAGAATATAGGCGCACATCATCGGCGTCGTCGTCAGAGAGATGACCATCGACACCATAATGGCCGTAGACAGCGTGACCGCAAACTCCCGGAATAGTCTGCCCACAATCCCGCCCATCAGTAGAAGCGGGATAAACACAGCAATCAGCGACATGCTGATCGTGAAAACGGTGAAACCAATCTCCTTCGCTCCCCGCAGCGCCGCAGCGAAGGGCTCCATGCCATCCTCAATATGCCGCGTGATGTTTTCCATCACCACGATGGCGTCGTCCACAACAAAGCCGGTCGAAATGGTCAGCGCCATCAGCGACAGATTGTCGAGACTGTAGCCGCAGAGATACATCACCGCAAAGGTCCCGATCAGAGACACCGGTACAGCGACCGCCGGAATCAGCGTAGCCCGGCCGTTACGGAGAAAGACGAAAACGACCGCGATCACCAGTACGATCGACAGCTCCAGCGTCCGTTCGACTGTGCTGACCGATGCGCGGATCGTCGTGGTGCGGTCCAAAACAATCGTCGTGTCGATTCCCTCGGGAATCGAGGCTTCCACCGACGGCAGCGCCTCCCGAATCCGGTCCACCGTGTCGATAATGTTGGCGCCAGGTTGTCGAAAGACGATCAGGGTCACCGCGCGTTTGCCATTCAGATACCCTGCGGCCCGCAGATTCTGCGTCGAGTCCACTACATCCGCTACATCGGACAGCCGCACTGCCGCGCCCTTGTTGTACCCGACGATGATCGGTTTGTACTCCTCAGCGTGCGACATCTGGTCGTTTGCAGTAATGTCCGCCGAGATGTCTCCGTTCGTGATCTGCCCTTTGGCTAAACTCGAGTTCTGAATGCTGAGCACGGACTGAACATTGGCCATCGTGAGGCCCATGCTCGACAGCTTCGTCGGATTCACTTCAACCCGCACCGACGGCAACGCGCCACCGCCCGCATTTACCTGTCCCACGCCCTGGATCTGCGACAACCGTTGCTGGATGATCGTCGAGGCTTCGTCGTACAGCTTGTCCGGGCCATACTTATCCGAAGTGAGCCCGATGATCATGATCGGCGCATCGGCCGGGTTCACCTTGCGATAGGTCGGATTGGACGGCAGATTCGCGGGCAGATACGTGCGCGCCGCATTGATCGCCGCCTGAACATCGCGCGCAGCGCCATCGATATTACGGCTCAGATCAAACTGGATCGTGATCGATGTCGAGCCCAGGCTGCTCGAAGAGGTCATCTCCGTCACGCCGGCGATATGGCCGAACTGCCGTTCCAGCGGCGTAGCCACCGACGACGCCATGATCTCCGCACTTCCGCCCGGCAGGCCTGCGTTCACCGAGATCGTCGGAAAATCCACCTGCGGCAGCGGCGATACGGGGAGCACAGTAAAAGCAATCGCCCCTGCAATCGCAATCGCCACCGTCAGCAGCGTCGTCGCCACTGGCCGATGGATAAATGGCGAAGACAGATTCATGACAGCTCCGCTCTCTCTGGCTCGCGAGTTCCGTGCTCGCGAGATCCAGGGCCCTCCGCCTTCGCCTTCTTCTTCGAGAACCGCGTCGCCAGGTTGTCGAAGAAGATGTAGATCACAGGCGTCGTATACAGCGTCAGTATCTGGCTCAGAAGCAACCCGCCGACCATCGCAATCCCCAGCGGCCTGCGCAACTCAGAACCGATGCCGTGGCCAAAGGCAAGCGGCAACCCGCCCAGCAGCGCCGCCATCGTCGTCATCATGATTGGCCGGAAGCGCAGCAGGCACGCCTGGTAGATCGCCTCGGTTGCGTCCAGCCCCTGATGCCGCTCCGCATCCAACGCAAAGTCCACCATCATAATGCCGTTCTTCTTAACGATGCCGATCAGCAGGACTAATCCAATAATCGCAACCACGCTCAGATCCTGATGAAAAAGAATCAGCGAGAGGAAAGCGCCCACGCCTGCAGAAGGCAAGGTGGAAAGAATCGTAATCGGGTGGATGAAGCTCTCATAGAGAACCCCCAGCACGATATACACCGTAACCAGAGCAGCAAGAATCAGCAGCGGCATATTCGACAGCGAGTTCCGGAACGATGCCGCCGTGCCTTGAAAGTCCGCTTGGAGACTTGCCGGCATGTGCATCTCGTGCTGCACCTTCGTGATCTCTGAAATCGCGCCTCCCAGCGCAGCGTTCGGAGCAAGGTTGAAGGAAACAGTGATCGCTGGAAACTGTCCCTGATGCGTGATCGAAAGCGCCTCCGTCGTAGTCTCAAAGTGCGAGAAAGTGCTGAAGGGCACCGCGCTGCTCGTCGTCGAGCTGGTCGCGCCCGCCGAACTCGCGCCTCGGCTCGAGGTCGAGGTCACGGTGCTCGAAGTGAGCGCGTTCGCCGGCGGCGATAGCGTATTCGCTGATGGCGTAAACAACGCCGATCCCGTCAGTGCGTTCGACCCCGCGGACGTGGAACCTTTGCCCGAGGAAGACGAAGCCGGTGCGCCGCTCTGGCCCGCCGAAGAGTTCGACTCTATGTACAGATGGTGCAGCTTATCGGGATCCAGTTGAAACTGCGGCTCAGCCTCCAGAATCACATGGTACTGGTTCAGCTGCGTGTACATCGTGTTGATCTGTCGCTGACCGAAGGCGTCGTAAAGCGTCTGGTCGATCGTCGTCGGCGCCACACCAAGCCGCGAAGCAGTCGCCCGATCGATCACCAGCGACACCGCCAGCCCGCCCATCTGCTGGTCCGTCGCAACATCTTCAAGCTCAGGCAGCTCCTTCAACTTGGCGACAAAGCGATTGGTCCAGTCGTTCAGTTCGTTCGGATCCGGATCCTCGAGCGTGTACTGGTACTGCGTGCGGCTCACCCGGTCATCCACCGTGATGTTCTGCACCGGCTGCATGAAAAGTTGAATGCCCTGCACATCCTTCAGCTTCGACTGCAGCCTGCGGACCACGTCCGACGCGCTCAGGTCGCGCTCCTCCAGTGGCTTCAGGTTGATCGACATTCTTCCGCTGTTGGTCGTGGTGTTCGTGCCATCCGCGCCGATGAACGAGGAGAGACTCTCCACCGCAGGATCCTGGAGAACCGCATTCGCAACCTCTTTCTGCTTCTCCGCCATTGCCTTCGAACCAATGGTCTGCGACGCCTGCGTAATCCCCTGAATTACGCCCGTGTCCTGCACCGGAAAGAAGCCCTTCGGAATAATGATGTACAGGTAGACCGTCAACAGAAGAGTCGCAATCGCCACCAGCAGTGTGATCCCCTGATAGCGCAGCACGACCTTCAGCGTGCGTCCATAGAAGTTGATCATTCCTTCGAAGGCGCGCTCGGATGCCTGATAAATTCGCCCTTGCTTCTCATGCGGATTGTGCTTCAGAATTCGCGACGCCATCATCGGCGTCAGCGTCAGCGAAACTACCGCCGACACAATGATCGTGACCGCAAGGGTAACCGCAAACTCGCGGAACAGCCGCCCGACCACGTCCCCCATGAACAGCAACGGAATCAGCACCGCAATCAGGGAGACCGTCAAAGAAAGAATTGTGAAACCAATCTGTTCGGCGCCCTTCAACGCCGCCTGCATCGGCGAGTCGCCTTCTTCCAGGTAGCGCGAGATATTCTCCACCATTACGATCGCGTCATCGACGACGAAGCCGGTCGAAATGGTCAGCGCCATCAGCGACAAGTTGTCCAGGCTGTAGCCGAGCAGATACATCGCCGCGAACGTACCGATCAGAGACAGCGGAACCGCCACGCTCGGAATAATCGTCGCGTAGAGATTTCGCAGAAACAGAAAGATGACCATCACGACCAGGAAGACCGTCAGCAGCAACTCAAACTCAACATCGTCGACGGATGCCTGGATCGGCGTTGTCAGGTCGGTCAGCGTCGTGATATCGATCCCCTTGGGAAGATTCGCCTCCAACTGCGGCATCAGCTGCTTGATGCTCTTGACCACGCTGATCGTGTTTCCCCCGGGCTGACGCTGCACGTTGAGGACGACCGCTGGCTCAAGCAGCGGTCCTTTAGCCGGTTGCCCGTTCGCAGCCAGTTGTGCGGCGTTGCCCATCCACGCCGCCTGGGTAGAGTTCTCCACGCCATCGACGATCTTCGCGACATCGGTCAGCATCACCGGACCGCCATTGCGGTAGGCAACAACCACGCTCCGGTAGTCCTTGCTTGTCACCAGCTGATCGTTCGCGTCGATCTGATAGTCCTGCCGTGGCCCGTCAAAGTTTCCCTTCGCGGCATTTACGCTGCTCTGCGTCACCGCCGCGCGCAGGTCTTCGAGATTGAT
Source organism: uncultured Acidobacteriaceae bacterium (assembly GCA_963838555.1). Classification (GTDB taxonomy): domain Bacteria; phylum Acidobacteriota; class Terriglobia; order Terriglobales; family Acidobacteriaceae; genus Edaphobacter. Next base: position 473,544 of record CAWIRK010000002.1, read on the forward strand.
GCCATACGACGACAGCGCCGTCGGATTCGCCTGGATTCGCACCGCAGGCTTCTGACCGCCGCTGATGCTCACCAATCCCACGCCGCTCAGCTGCGAGATCTTCGGAGCCAGGCGCGTGTCCACCAGGTCCTCGACCTGAGAGAGCGGCATGGTCTTCGACGTGATCGCCAGCGTCAGCACCGGCGCATCGGCGGGATTCGTCTTGCTGTAGATCGGCGGAGCTGGCAGGTTGGCCGGTAGAAAACTCGACGACGCATTGATCGCCGACTGCACCTCTTCTTCCGCAACGTCGATATTCAGGCTCAGATTAAACTGCAGCACAACCACCGAAGTCCCACCGGAGCTCGACGACGTCATCTGACTCAACCCCTGCAGCTGGCCAAACTGGCGCTCCAGTGGTGCCGTCACCGTCGTCGCCATCACCTGCGGGCTCGCTCCCGGATAGAAGGTCAGAACCTGAATCGTCGGATAGTCAACCTCAGGCAGCGCCGAGACCGGCAGCTGCGTGTAACTCACAATCCCAACCAGCAGAATGGCAGCCATCAGCAACGATGTCGCCACCGGGCGCAGAATAAACGGACGCGAAGGACTCAAGGAGCACTACTCCCGATTCTGTTGCTGCTCGGCACTGGCTGCTTTGATACAACAACCTTCGACTTGTCCTGCAGTTTGTCGAAGCTGCTGTCGGCGAGAACCTCACCCGGTTCGACTCCCTCAACCTCCGTGTTATTGCCCTCGCTGACGCCAGTCTTCACGGCGCGCTGATGCGCCGTGTTGTCCTGAATCACATAGACAAACGCAGCCGTGCCGTTATGCTGAATCGCCGAAGAAGGAATGATCGTCGCTCCCTCCAGCGTATTCACCAGCAGCCGCGCATTCACAAACTCATTTGGAAACAGTGCAGCGTCTCGGTTGTCGAACGAGGCGCGCGCCTTAACCGTTCCCGTCGTCGTGTCGATCTGGTTGTCCAGCGTCAGCAGCGATCCACTAGCGATCTTCTTCAGCGCAGCCCGGTCATACGCGTCCACCGGAAGCTTCGCCCCCACCCGAAGCCGCGGCTGAACCTGCCCCAGATTGTCCTCAGGAATCGTGAAGATCACCGTGATCGGCTGCAACTGCGTAATCACCGCAAGCGTCACCGTGCCCGACGCCTGCACCACATTGCCGGGATCAACCAGCCGCAAACCAACACGACCGGAGATAGGAGCCGTGATGTGGCAGTATCCAAGTTGCACCTGGTCGAACGCCACCGTTCCCTGATCGTTCTTCACCGTGCCCGCCTGCTGCAGCACAATCTTCTCCTGGTCATCAAGCGTCTGCTTCGGGATCGCATTACGCGCCCACGCATCGCGATAACGGTCACGATCCATCATCCCCTGCGCCAGAATCGCCTGATCACGCTCCAGAACGCCCTGCGCCTGCAGCAGCGTCGCCTCAAACGGTCTCGGATCAATATCGACCAGCGGATCGCCCTTACGCACGGTCTGTCCCTCCCTGAAGTGCACCGCAATCACAGGCCCGGTCACCTGGCTCGTGATCGAAGCCGTATACACCGGGGTCACCGTGCCGATCGCATCGAGATACACGCCGATATTGCCCTTCGTCGCGGTCTCGGTGGTCAGCGTCACTGGACCTGCGGCTGCGCCTCCGCGACGTCCTCCTCCACCAACTCCGGCCTTCGTCGTCGTATCGCGATGCTGCAAAACAAGCCAGAAACCCACTGCAAAAATCAACAGCAAGACAATCCACACAATAACCCGCACAATCTTGCTTCGCGGTGATGTTCGAGGAGGGGCCAGAAGTTGGTGATCCGGCCCAATAGTTGGGTGTTCATTTGAATCGGCTGGCAATACGTCTCCCTTTTTGCCACATCTGAATTTTTTTTGGACCTGGTTCGCAAGGTGTCCGTTGTTACTGTTATCGACGCATGGACAGGTACTTAAAGACTCAGACGCACCGGCCATGGCCGTCAAAATTCAATAACATGAAGTTCCGCCGGCACGACGTGGCGCGTGACCGGGAGAAAGACAGCAATAGCAAGGTTGATGAGGTTGCTCTTCCACAGTATCTCAGCCCATCGTCCATCCGTCTCCAATTTTTCAATACTCCGTGTTCGAAATCACCGTTTTTCGACCCATTCTCGGAATCCCGTCTAATCCCACCGCAACACCCCCGATTGAGGCCGTAACCCCCTGCATGGTATGATTAGGAATCGGCAGACTACCCTTCACCAGGTAGAGGTCGGGAGCTTCTGTTCGCCCCGCACCTGACTCTTCCCCCCAGGCATCGTTGGAAGCTACATCAGATCCCGGGAATCTTCTGCGACTCAGGATTGGAGCAAGTCATGGCACACAAATGTGATCTTTGCGGCAAAGGCCCGCAGTTTGGCAACAACATCTCACACGCCCACAACACCACCCGCCGCCGCTGGAACGTGAACCTCCAGCCAGTCAAGGCCCAGGTCAACGGCGGAAGCAAGCGCATCCGCGTCTGCACCAGCTGCATCAAGACCGGCAAAGTCGTCAAAGGCTAAACTCCACCCAACTTCAGAAACAGGTTGCCCCAGCCGCGTAGTAGCCGGCTGGGGCTTTTCCTGCATGTCGCCATAAACATAACGTCATTTCGACCGGCGGCGACGCGCTTGCCGTCGAAATGGATCAAATCTGCTTCTCTACCTCAGCTATGAGAGCCTGCCGCCGTTATGACCGAAAGCCCCTCAGCTTACTGCTTCTCAAATCCCAGCGAAGCGCTGTTGATGCAATATCGCAGCCCCGTAGGCCCTGGGCCGTCCGGAAACACATGCCCCAGGTGAGCTCCGCAAGTCGCGCACTTCACCTCGATCCGCTTCATCCCGTAAGAATTGTCCTCGACCGCCTCAATCGCATCCGCAGACACCGGATTCCAGAAGCTAGGCCATCCGCTCCCCGAATCAAACTTCTTATCCGAGGTAAACAGCGGCGCATTGCAAGCCCCGCAGTGGTAAATCCCATCGTCGTGGCTATTCACGAGCGCCCCGGTAAACGCCCGCTCCGTCCCGCCCTCGCGCATCACATGAAACTGCTCCGGAGTCAGCAGCTCCCGCCACTCCGCCTCCGTCTTGTGCACCTTCGCAACAGGCACCTTCTCAACCTTAGTCTCGGCCATCGTTCCAGCCTCCTTTATTCATTTGGGTTCTGAGGATTAGATGCCAAATTGCCCATTATGTTTCAAGCAGTGCCATACCGTCCCTTAGGATCTCGGGCGATCACTTCGATCTCCACCAGCGCATCCTTCGGCAACCCTGCCACTGCCACCGTCGACCGTGCCGGCGCCACCCCGCCCTCCGGCGCCAGATGCTTTCCATAAACCTCGTTCATCGCCGCAAAATCGCTCATCGACTTCAGGAATACCGTCGTCTTCACCACGTTGTGCATATGCAGTCCCGCCTCGGCCAGTATCGCCTTCACATTCTGGAGCACCCGCACTGTCTGTTCGGTAATTCCCCCCGCCACTAACTGTCCAGTCGCCGGGTCAAGTGCAACCTGCCCGGACGCAAATAACAAATCCCCAACCCATATCGCCTGGGAATACGGCCCGATAGCAGCCGGGGCCTCTTTGGTAGAAACCGCAACCTTGTCTAAATCGCTCATGGCCTAAGTTTATCTCGTTCTCGGTGTCATGAAAATCAATGCTCGACATGAGAGAACATCCAAGCACGTTCCTGAACAGGCAACTATCAAAAGTCTCAGTTATCGGAGACTGACCCTTTGTGTACGATGGCAACCATGCGTACTGAACGCACCTCCGCCCTCATTCTCATCCTGTTCGCCGTAGCTCTTTCGCCCTTCGCCTATGCGGCTAAGAAGCTCAACGGCTTCTACTCCGGCAGTGGCGGCATCTCGGCGGACGTGCATCGTGTCCTCCTGGTCGAGTTCGCCGACGACGGTACCGTGATCCTTCAGCAAAAGTGGCACAACAAAGACCCCCAGACCTGGCACGCCAACTGGAAGCAGGAGAAAAACAAGGTCACGATTACCTACGACCCCACGAAACACAAACCGGTTCCAGACCCGCTCATCCTCAACATCAAGCACGGCACACTCATTCCCACCTCTTGGGACACGACCACCCTTGGCGTCCTCGGCCCCCCGCAACTCACACCCTTCGGCGGCCATGTCCCAAAAGTCACCAGTGTCGCAAGCTGCCAGAGTCTGAATACGGTCGACCCTACCCGCGACTGCGTCACCTGGGGCTCGAACCGTTGAGCGCTAGTGACTAGTCCGATTATTCGGCGAGACCTCCTGGATCAGCCAAAACAGGAAGGCTGTCGACAACCCGAAGAGCAGCCATCCATTCAGCGCCTCGAGCGTCCCCAGTAGTCGCCACCTGTCCTCCAGAAACAGGCTTTGATGCCCATAGGTGGTCATCGCGCCCATTGAATAGAGCATCGCCGACCTGAAGTCAGGCAAAGCCCCGATGAAAATATAGGCGATGGCCCAGAATCCTGTTTCTATCCCATGCAAAACCGTTGCCAGCAGCGCCGTCGTACCCACTACCACCGAGAACGTAGCTGTTCGGTGACGATGTTTCAACATATCGCCTTGAATTGAGATTGCTTTTCGGCCTATGTACCCAAGGCCCAGCACATGAAGGATGACCGTCAATACGATCAGAGGGCAGCCCCATATCCAATCAGCGCTCCAGGTCCTGTGACCGTCCAGGAGAAAGTTGAGAGCGATTTGCGCAGTTCTCATTCTGGCCTTTCTCCCGATCCCCGAAACAGACCAAGCCAACCTGGCCGCATTAGTCTTATCGCGCTCCCCCGGAATGCACCAGCTGGACCGCCCCGGCAAGCGCGACATTTTGAAGGATATCCGCGAGCCGCATCGGGGCGAACTCCCAAAACTACTAGCCTTTCGTCTCTGATTTCACGCGTATCGGAACTAGATGCGTGGCCGCACCACGAATGACAGACGCTTGAGTTCTTTGAATTGAGTATTTGACTGGCCATCCAACAAAATTGACCAAATCGAAATTCGCCCCAGCCGCAAAAATCAAGAAATTAGAGATTCATAGAAATTTACATCTCCGTCGCCGCACTCTCCGAAAAACGGGCCTACTATTGTGGCGAGGTGAATCGCATGGGACTTATGGACATGATTCAATCGCTTGCTGGACAGACCGGAGAAGCCGCCGGAACCGACCAGGCCAAGGTCGCCGGAGGCTTCATCGAAGCCCTCACCCAGCATCCTGAAGGCATTCAGGGCGTCCTCGACGCCTTCAAGAATAATGGTATGGCTGAACACGTCAACTCCTGGGGCGCCGGTCAGGCCGCTACTGCAACCCCCGAGCAGGTTCAGCAGGGCCTGGGCAGCACTGGCCTCATCGAAAAGACCGCACAGAGTACCGGCGTCTCCCCCCAGATTGTCTCGATGGCGTTAGCCACCATTCTGCCGATGGTCATCCAGCACTTCGCTCCCAACGGCCAGGCCACCCCGAACAATTCCATGGGCAGCATGGCACAGCAACTTCTCAGCAAATTCGTATAGTGCCTCCGCATCTAACGGGCTGGGTCTCTGCCCGGCAGGCACTAGGGCCCCCAACCAGCACGAACAACCCAGTCAGCCCGGCTGACACGAAGAGGTGCGTCATGGCAGATCTCGAAGCAATGAAACAGAAGTACTCCCCCGTCATCGCGATGATCCAGAAGTTTGTTCCCTACGGCGCGACCCTCGAGGCCGTCGACCTCGCCGGCGAGCAGCTTCATATCCGAGGCACCGTGCCTTCAAAAGTTGTCCTTGAGCGTGTCTGGGATCAGATCAAGAAGGTCGACCCCAGCTACTCCGACCTCAAGCACGAAATTGGCACCAGTGGCGGCGATACCCAGCCCGTTACCATCAAATCCGGCGACACTCTCTCGGCCATCAGCCTGCTCTTCTACGGCAACGCCAACAAGTACCCCCAGATCGCCAAAGCCAACAATCTCGCCGATCCAAACAATGTCCCCATCGGCACCACCCTCCAACTCCCCGTCCTCAACTAGCCCGCCCACAAGCCCGGGTGCCCCATCCATTGCACATGTTGCGATGGGTGCGGCACCTGCCTGTTCCTCTTCCTCCAACCACCGAGCCCGGTGCCCCATCCTTCGCGCCTCTGCGGAGGGTGGGATGTAGGTCCTCACTCAGCCCCCGCGTTTCCTTCGCTTTTGTCTGCTCTTCTTCCTCCAACCATCACAAGCTCGGCCTCAGCCCTACCAAGCCTCCATCTTCGGAGTAAAAATCCCCCGGAACGCCGGCCAGTACGCATAGATCAAAAAGATCTCCAGCACCGCACAAACCAGCCCAGGCCCAATCCCCGGCGTCAGCGTCAGGTGAAAAACCAGGATGTTCACAATAATCGGCCCAAGAATGACAAGCGCCACCGGGACATAGCGCCCAACGACCAGCAACACCCCGGCAACCACATACAGCAGCCCATGGAAGATCAGCCATCCATGCGTATACATGATCGTGACCAGGACGCCCGCGTCGCCGGGAATCGGCTGCATCGGGATAAAGTGAAAGAAATCGTTGAGTCCGAAGATGAGAAAGGGAAGTCCCAGAAGAATCCTGGCGATGATAACGGCGATCTTCATTTGGCTGTCAGCTCCTCAAAAACGAAATGGTGAAAGCGTAACTTGCGTCCAGAAGACTGATTCGATAGCGTCGAGTATATGCCGAATAGCACCGACTCAGGGGTCGTCATGTCGCTCGCGGGCAAGGTTGCCCTGATCACCGGAGGCTCCCGCGGAATCGGCGCCGCCACCGTCCGCCTCTTCCGCCAGGCTGGCGCAAAGGTCGTCTTCAGCTACCGCTCCGCCGCCCAGCAGGCCGAAGCCCTCGTTCAGGAGTGCGGCGGCCCTGAGTTCTGTCGCGCCGTCCAGCAACCCCTCTTCACCCCCGAAGATGGTCAGGCCCTCGTCACCGCCGGCGTAGCCGCCTTCGGCCGACTCGACTGCGCAGTCCTGAACCACGGCATCTGGCCCTCTCACGACGCCCCCATCGCCACCATGACAACCGCCCAGTGGCGAGACACCCTTGGCACCAATCTCGACAGCGTCTTCGGAGTAGTCCGCGCCGCCGTCGCCCAAATGCAATCGCAAACCGCAGCCAACGGAGTCCGCGGGCACATAGTCCTTGTCAGCTCCACCGCCGGCCAGCGCGGCGAAGCCTTCCACGCCGACTACGCCGCCACCAAAGGCGCTCTCATCAGCCTCACCAAAAGCCTGTCCACCGAACTCATCGGCCAGGGAATCCACTGCAACTGCGTCGCCCCCGGCTGGGTCGCGACCGAAATGTCCTCCGACGTCCTTAGCAATCCGGAAACGTCCAAGAAGCTGTTGTCTCTGATCCCGCTCGGTCGTGCCGCCCACGTCGACGAGATCGCCGCCCCAATTCTGTTCCTCTGCACCCCCCTCGCCGGCTTCATCTCAGGCGAGATATTCAACGTCAACGGCGGCGCAGTCCTTGTCGGCTAGGTGTAACAACATATGATTGAAACTCAAATGATGGATTGGTATAGAAATTGTCATCTTGAGCGGAGCTTCTCGCAGTCTCATCGCGAGAGGCGTAGTCGAAGGACCTGCGGTTTGCTCGAAGTACCGGTTCTCTCTCTCTCGTCCTTCAGTACCAGAAGCGGTAAATTGCACCGAACGGAGTCTGAATGAAACAAATCGCCCTCTGCATCGCGATCGGTCTCCTGTTCATCCCCACCAGCCCCCTTCTGGCACAAGCCCGAGACATCCCCAGCGCCGGACCCTCCCATCCAGCAGACCAGACCCAGGAGCAGCGTGGACGAAAGCTCCTCGACCAGATGCTCGAAGCCCTCGGCGGCGACGCCTGGCTCAATCGCCACAACATGCGCGTCTACGGCCACGCCGGCCGCTTCTTTCAGGGCGCCCCCAACGGCATCGTTATCGACTTCACCGCCATCCGCCAGTTCGCCAATGGTGACCGCCCCGACGCCCAGCGCATCGGCTTCATCACCGACAAGAGCATGATCCTTCCCGGCAAGAAGATCGACATCGTCCAGATCTGGATCAACAACACCGGCCACGAAGTCACCTACAAGGGCAATAGCACCCTTCCCAAAGACCAGGTTGACGACTACTACCGCCGTCAGGACCACTCCATCGAATCTATCTACAGCGTCTGGCTCAAGGCTCCCGGCGTCGTCGTCATCGACGAAGGCAGCACCATGGTGGAGCGTCGACTCACCGAGCGTGTCACCATCCTCAGCGACAACAACGACGCCGTCACCGTCGACATCGACACAGAAACCCATCTCCCCCGCCGTCGTACCTTTCTGTGGCGCAATATCACCTTCAAAGACCGTGACGAAGATGCCGAAGAGTACGACGACTACCACACCATCCAGGGGCTGCCGACCGCCTTCACCCTAAGCCGCTATCACAACGGCGACCTGGCAAGTCAGGTCTTCTACACCAAAGTCGAATACGACGTAGACCTGACCCCCGACACCTTCAACCCCGATATCCTGCTCAAGAAGAAGCAATAGAGCTAAGGGAGCGCAGGTCTTCATCCCTGCGAAAATTCGACGCTAGAATGGGGTTTAGCCCCGGGCCCTCGCACCGCCAAGACGGGCGTCTCCACGCCCTTCGAACCCATCCTCAAGGAGCATCGATGAAACACGACAACATCCTGGGCACCGTAGGCAACACCCCTGTCGTTCGCGTCAACCACCTTGCCCCCGCTGGCATCAACCTCTACGTCAAGATCGAAGCCTTCAACCCGCTAGGCTCCGTCAAGGACCGCCTCGCCCTCGGCGTCATCGAAGACGCTGAAAAATCCGGCGCCCTCAAGCCCGGCCAGACCGTCGTCGAGGCCACCAGCGGCAACACCGGCATCGGTCTCGCCATGGTCTGCGCCGCCAAGGGCTACCCCCTCGTCGTCACCATGGCCGAAACCTTCTCCATCGAACGCCGCAAGCTCATGCGCTTCCTCGGCGCCAAGGTCGTCATCACTCCCGGCCCAGCCCGCGGCACCGGCATGGTCAAAAAAGCCGAAGAGCTCGCCGAAAAAAACGGCTGGTTCCTCACCCGCCAGTTCACCAACGAAGCCAACGCCGACTTCCACTCCCGCACCACCGCGCAGGAGATCCTCCGCGACTTCGAAGGCGACCGCCTCGACTACTGGGTAACCGGCTTCGGCACCGGCGGCACTCTCAAAGGCGTCTCCCGCGTCCTCGCCGACAAACGCCCCGAAACCAAAATCATCCTCTGCGAACCCGACGCCGCTCCCATGGTCTCGAGCGGCCTCCCGCAACCCAACAACCCCGACCACACTCCCTCCGCCAGCCACCCTGCCTGGACCCCGCACCCCCAGCAGGGCTGGAGTCCCGACTTCATCCCCAAACTCGCCCAGGACGCCATCGACGCCCACCGCATCCACCAGATCCTCCGCATCACCAACCCCGAAGCCATGAGCCAAAGCCAGGCTCTCGCAAAAAAAGAAGGCATCTTCGTCGGCATCAGCTCCGGAGCCACCTTCGCCGGAGCCCTGAAGATAGCCGCCGAAGCCCCCAAAGGCTCCACCATCCTCGCCATGCTCCCCGATACCGGCGAACGCTACCTAAGCACCCCACTCTTCGCCGACGTCCCCGCGGACATGACCCCGGAAGAACTAGAACTCTCCAAATCCACCCTCAGCGCCCAACTCCCACCGCCGGCCGCCTGATAGGTCACGCAATCACCCGTGAAGCGTCAGCAGGAAAAACGCAACAACGCGTCGATTGAAGTCCTCATGAAAGGCGGCTCGATCGAAGTCTGGCGCATCGCTGCAGATCGAAGCCGCTACCTGCTTCAGCGCGTCGCTGCAAGGAGGCAGGAAAGAAAAATGGTCTGCAAGGGGAACGATGTGCGTCTCAGTCGTCGATGGCAGGCCATCGCGTACGATCGCGGAGTTCCATGCGTCAGGTGCCTGGCTGTCGTTTGCGGCACGCCACAGTTGAACGGGAACGGTCACGCCACGTAAACCGCCAGACCCAAAGAGATAGCCGGCAGCGGGTGCAACAATCACTGCTGCCTTTATGCGAGCGTCGTGCGTCCAGATCGGGGTATCGGAAGTCGGAACCAACTGGTCTCCGTGTCGGTCCCTGATGAAGCTGCACTCGGGCGCCGTGGGGCGCTCTCTGCAAAGTCGAGCCATACGCTTAAGATCTGGAACGCCCCCAATCTCAACCAGCGCCGTGAATCCACCCAGAGAAAACCCAAACACTCCCATTCTTGCTGCGTCAATATACGCGCGGTCCTTCCACTCGTTGAGAGCAAAATTGATGACGCGCTCCAGCTGACGAGGCCGATCCACAAGATCGATGCGGTTCCCTGCGTAACTTTGATCCTGAGAATTATCGCCGGTATGCGTTAAGGCAATGACAATAAAGCCGGCACGCGCAAGTGCGAGGGCCGTGTCGAAGTGACTGGCAAGGGACCCGCCGGTGCCGTGAGAGAGAAATACGACCGGCAGTCTGGTTCCTGCAATTTGGCCATCGATTGCAACCTCTTGCCGAAAGAGCCCAAGTGACTGTTCAGAAATCCCTGAATCGCTCGGATACCAGATTCCAGTCTTGATCAGCTTGTCGGACGAATCCGAAATCTCTATCTGCTGGAATCCGACGTTCGATGCCAGAGAGCGAAGAGTGAATAAAAGACACATCCAAAACGTGGCCACAGTTAGCTTCACGTGTGTCACCTCTGAGGATGAGGTACCCGATCCATGATATCGAGAACGGCTGAGACACCCGTATGAGGCAATGCTTTGGGGTTAGCTCGACTTGAGCGAGGAAGAGTCGGAACAGTCCTGCAAGCGTGAAGCTTCCTCCACCACTGGCCGCCCGAATGCAAAACACAACGGCAATCCGCTAGGAAGAAGCCTGCACCTGCGCGTTCATAGCAGCTTTGGCCTTCACTGCCTCACGATCCAGCAAACAAGCATTTTCATCCGCATCAAACGGCCGGGCAAAATTAAACGCAAACCCCGTAGGCCCATTCCTATGCAGATGTTCCAGCCGCGCGTTTCCCTCCTTCCATTCAATCGGATGATCCGCCGCCACCCACCAAGCCACGTAGACCGGGAGATTGTATTTTTCAAACCACTCTCTCCTCTTCGTCAGCGCCTCACCATGCGGCCCGTGGTACGTAAACGCTGCAACCGACTCCAGGTCCTTCCACAGGCTCAGCGTCATCGCAATCTGCGTCTCCTCTGGAGGCGCCGGAAAGCAATCGGGAAGCTCAACCCGTCCCCACGAATGCAGCCACGTCCCCACATCTCGAATCGAGCGATCGTGAAATCCATCACTGGCCTCGGCCGCTCCATACACGTCGCCAATGCGGTCCACAAACCCTTGTACTTGCGCATGGCCCACTGGTTCACGCAGTATTCCCACCGTCATAAAGGCAAGCTTGAATGGCATGCCGCGCAGTGTATCAAAGCAAACACCGCAACAACCTGCATATTCGCCAGGCACTCCATCCCTCGTCGAGCAGATGGTTTGCCGCGGACTTGGCGTTTCCCTCTGCGTTCCTTTGCGTTCGCTTTTGCCGTTGCTTGTTGCTTTGAAGGTCCTTCCCTGAGCGAAACTGAAGCCACGATAGGGTCGCTTGAGTCCAGGCCGCCAGAGATGTATCTATGTAGGCATGACAAGCCCTACGAAATTCGACCCGGCGGAGGCCATCGCCCTCCTCTCCCGCACCCCCGCAACCCTGGATGCGCTGTTGCGTGGCATGCCCAACATCTGGGCGCACTCCAACGAAGGAAAAGACACCTGGAACGCATTCGATATTGTCGGACACCTGGTCGCCGGGGAGCGGACCGACTGGATGCCGCGACTACGAATCCTACTGGAACACGGCGAAACCCGCCCATTCGATCCCTTCGATCGCTTCGCGCAGTCGAGAGAATCTCAAGGCAAGTCGCTGGAGCAGCTCCTTGACGAGTTCGCCCGCCTCCGAAAAGAGAACCTGACCACGCTCCAGGCAATCAATCTCCAGCAGGAAGACCTAAGCCGGCGAGGAACACACCCAGCCTTTGGAACCGTAACGTTATCGCAGCTTCTCGCGACATGGGCTGTTCACGACCTCACTCACCTGCATCAACTCTCCCGCGTGATGGCCCACCAGTATCGCGATGCAGTCGGTCCCTGGAGCGTCTATCTCGGCGTGCTGCAGTGCACAGGCCACAGCGCTCCATAAGCGACAGGCGTTTATACTCATCCTTGCCATGAGCGAGACCACGCCCGATCACAACCCCCGACGAACAGCCAGCGGCGCCCACCACAATGGACATCCTCGAGATCATGTCCCTCCTGCCCCATCGCTACCCCTTCCTTCTCATCGATCGCGTCGTCGAAATGGAGCGCAAGCAGCGCATCGTCGCCATTAAAAACGTCACATTCAACGAGCCCCATTTCCAGGGCCACTTCCCCGACTATCCCATCATGCCCGGGGTCCTCATGGTCGAAGCCATCGCCCAGGCCGGCGGCGCTCTCCTTCTCAGCGAGATCCCCGATCGCGACTCCAAACTTATGCTCTTCACCAGCATCGAAAACGCCCGCTTCCGCCGCCCTGTCACTCCCGGCGACCAGCTCCGCATCGAAGTCACCGTCCTCAACTGGCGCAGCCGAGCCGTCAAGATGGGCGGCAACATCACCGTCGACGGCAAACTCGTCTGCGATGCCACCGTCATGTGCCAGGTCGTCCCTCGCGTAGCCCCAAAGATCCAACCCAAGGTCGAGACAGCCGAGTGAGCATCCACCCCACAGCGATCATTGACCCAGCCGCACAGATCCCTGCATCCTGCACCATCGGCCCCTGGTGCACCATCGGTCCCAACGTCATCCTCGGCGAAAACTGCAACCTCGTCTCACACGTAGTTCTCGACGGCCACCTCACCATAGGCCGCAACAACCACATCTTCTCCTTCGCCTGTCTCGGCATCGCTCCGCAAGACCTCAAGTACGCCGGCGAACCCACCCGCCTCGAAATCGGCAACCACAACTCCATCCGCGAGTACGTCACCATCTCAAGAGGGACTGCAGGGGGCGGGGGAATTACCCGCCTGGGAAATGACTGCCTCATCATGGCCTATACCCACATCGGCCACGACTCGCAGATAGGCAACAGCTGCATCCTCGCCAACTCCGCCACCCTCGCCGGCCACGTCATCGTCGAAGACTACGCCGTAGTCGGCGCTCTCTGCCCCGTCCACCAGTTCTGCCGCATCGGCCGCCACGCCTACATCGGTGGAGGCACCACGATCACGCAGGACGTCTTGCCCTACTCCCTCACCTCCATCGAGCGCAACAATCACGCCTACGGCCTCAACAAAGTAGGCCTCGAGCGCCGCGGCTTCACCCCCCAGCAACTCAAAGAACTCCGCACCGCCTACCGCACCCTCCTCGCCTCGAAGCGCAACACCAGCGACGCCCTCGCCGCCATCCGCGAGACCATCGCCTCCGGCAACGCAGGCGAACACGTAGCCTACCTCGCCGACTTCATCGCCAACAGCCAGCGCGGCATCATCAAGTAGTGTTATCAATCATAAGGAATCTACGAGCTTATGACCTTCTCAAAACTCCTCCTCTCCACATCTCTCCTCGCGACCCTCGTCCTCACTCGTAACGCCCCCGCCCAGACCGCCGCCCCCATCCGAGTAGCCATCGTCGGCCTCGTTCACGGCCACGTCCAGGGCTTCCTCCACAACCTCCCCGCGCACCCAGAGATCCAGCTCGTCGGCATCTCCGACCCCGACGCCGCCCTTCGCCAGCACTACATCGACCGCACCCACCTCCCCGCCACTCTCTTCTTCCCCACCGAAGCCGAGATGCTCCAAACCACCCACCCGCAGGCCATCCTCGTCTACACCTCCATCGCCGGTCACCGCGCCGCCATCGAGCAGGCCGCCCCGCTCCACATCGCCGTCATGGTCGAAAAACCTCTCGCCACCACGGTAGAAGACGCCCTCGCCATCCAGGCACTCGCGCAGAAGTACAACATCCCCGTCCTCACCAACTACGAGACCACCTGGTACAACTCCAACACCGCCGCCGCCAACATCCTCGCCGAAGGCAAAATCGGCGACCTCCGCAAACTCGTAGTTCACGACGGCCATCAAGGCCCCGCAGAGATCCACGTAGGCCCCGAGTTCCTCTCCTGGCTCACCGACCCCAAACAAAACGGCGGCGGCGCGCTCTTCGACTTCGGCTGCTACGGCGTCGACCTCGCCACCTGGATCATGCACGGCGAACTCCCCCTCACCGTCACCGCCGTCACCCTCCACATCAAGCCCCAGACCTACCCGAACGTCGACGACGACAGCACCATCGTCCTCACCTACCCACACGCCCAGGCCATCATTCAGGGCTCATGGAACTGGCCCTTCTCCCGCAAGGACATGGAGATCTACGGTGCCACCGGCTACGTCGACACCCTCTACGAAGACCACAACCCCGGCGCAAAGCTCCGCGAACGCCTTACCGGCGAAGCCGTCCGAACACACCGAAACCGCCCCAACGCTTGCCTCACCCAACGACAACTCGCTCAACTACCTCACCGCCGTCCTGCGTGGCATGCTGAAACCGCAACATGACCTCAACTCACTCGACACTAACGTCACCGTAGTTCGCATCCTCGACGCCGCCCGCCACTCCGCCCAGACCGGCCAGACCATCCACCTCGCCGCACAAAAGGAAAAATAGTTCACCTCGGTGACATCGCCCCGATAGAAGCGGTGCTACACTTCTCCCCTCCTCCCAAAGACGAAAGGGAAACACCATGGCATCTGTACTCATCACCGGAACCAGCACCGGGCTCGGCCTGGCTACAGCACTAGCTTTGGGCCGCGCTGGCCATACCGTCTACGCCACCATGCGCGACCCATCTCGAGCCCCGGAACTCGCCCAAAGGACCGCGCAAGAGAAACTCCCCATCAAAATCTCCGTGATGGACGTGGACTCGGACACCTCCGTCCAAACAGCAATCGCAAACATCCAGAAGGACGCCGGCCACATCGACGTACTGGTCAACAACGCTGGAGTAGCACGCGACGGGTCCGTCGAAGAACTCCCTCTCTCCGACTTTCGCGCCGTCATGGAGACAAATTACTTTGGCGTCATCCGTTGCATCCAGACGCTGGTGCCATCCATGCGTCGGCGCAGGAGCGGTTGCATCATCAACATCGCCTCGGTCGCCGGACACATCGCCAATCGCCCTTGGCCCCGTACACTGCGTCCAAGTTCGCCTTAGAGGCGCTCAGCGAAGTCCTCGCAGGAGAGATGAAGACATTCAACGTCCGCGTCGCTATCGTCGAACCCGGCATCATCGACACCCCCATGGCGAGACAGTTGGAAGAGCCGTCTCAACGGATCCCCGTACGCTCAGCAGAGAACGCTTTGCCCATCTATTTGCCGCGTCACTCAAACACCCGGCTCAACCATCCCTCGTCGCGGACAAAGTCCTCGAAATAATCGATAGCGGAACCTGGCAACTGCGCCATCCCGTCGGACCCGATGCGCTGCCCCTTCTCGGCTGGCGCAAGTCGATGACCGATGAAGAATGGGTCGACCTGAACGCAGCCGACGACGACACCTGGTACAACCGCGTCGAGCACGACTTTGGCATGGCCGTCCGTCCCAAGGCCTGAGATCGCCACCCCTCATCGAGGGACAACCAAGCCATCTACAGAGCGGCAGCCGCACTCCGCACGCTCAGCCGGGCCTGCAGCTGCTTGCGATAGCGCCGGCTCAACCGCAGCTTCGTTCCATCCTCGAGCAGCACATCATACTCGCCACTCTCGTTCAGCTTCAGCCCCCGCACCCGGTCAAGCCTGACGATCGTCGAACGGTGAATCCGGCAAAAGACACTCTGATCCAGCTCCTCATCCAACTCCGCCATACTGCGCCGCAGCAGATGCGTCCGCGCCCCCACATGCAGGCATGAGTAATAATCCGCAGCCTCGATCCAATCAATCTCCGAAGTCCTTCAGAAATGAAACCCGTCCCGCGCTCTTCACCGCAAACCTCTCCGTCACCGGCCGCGGATTTCTGTCATGCGCAATCCGCTCCTTGGCTCGCCCCAGCGCACGATCAAATCGAGCATTATCAAACGGCTTCAAGAGATAATCGAGTGCCCCAGCCTCGAACGCCCGCAGCGCATACTGATCGTAAGCCGTAACGAACACAACCGCCGGCGGCAGCTCTCCTCCCAGCATCTCCAGCACATCAAACCCATCGCACTCCGGCATCTGCACATCGAGGAACACCAGATCCGGCTTCGATCCGCGGATCTCCGCCAGCGCCTCCACACCCGATCCGCACTCCCGCACCAGCTCAATCTCAGGATCACGTCGCAGCAACACAGTCAGATTGCTCCGAGCCAGAGGCTCATCGTCCACCACCAGCGCCCGTATCCTGCCGGGACCGGACAATCCTAACCCTTCCCGCCCGCCGCAGCAACCGCGAACGGCAAAGAAACCGACACCTCCACCCCACCCGCATCCTGATTCCGCATACTCAACTCGAAAGCGTCCCCATACAGGCTCTGCAGACGAGTGCGCACATTCGACATCCCAATCCCCGAGCGAGCCATCTCCCAGCCCACAGGCAAACTCGGCCCATCATTGCAAACGCTAAGCGTCAGCACTCCATCGCTCCGAGTCGCCACAATCCGAATCGCCCCACCCTGCGCCCGTTTCGCAATGCCATGTTTCACTGCGTTCTCCACCATCGGCTGCAAAATCAGGCTCGGCACCTGCGCCGGATACAGCTCCCGCGGCACATCCACACTTAACTGCAGTCGCTCCGCAAACCGCACCTTCTGAATGTCAAGATACTTCTGGGCGAACGCCATCTCCTCTCCCAGCGGCACCTGTTGTTCCGTAGACCCCTGCAGCACTCGCCGCAGAAAATCACTCAGCCCGGCAATCATCCCCACCGCGGCATCGTTTCGCCCCTCGCGCACCAGTCCCGCAACCGCGTTCAGTGAATTGAACAGAAAGTGCGGCTCAATCTGACGCCGCAGAGCATCCAGCTGCGCCTTCGAGAGGAGCTCATTCAATCGCGAGGTTTCGGTCTGTTGCTTCGCCAGCCGCTCTCGCGAGTCCAACACATAACTCACCGCAACAATCGCCGCATACAGCACCAGAAATGACAGGATCCCGTTCAAAAACTTGTCGATCCAAAGCCCCGCGAAAGTCCCTGTCCACGAATGTCTCGCATACGGGTTAACGGCCAAATCCATCCACGCTACCCACGCGGCGAAGGTCAGCCCCACCATGGCACACGCCGCAAGATGCGCCAGCCACGTCGACACTGGCCGTAACGTCACCGGAGGAAACCGCCGCGCCAGCCGCAGCACCAACGGTGTCGCCAAAGCCCACGGTATCCACCCAGCCACACAAGTCCAGAACAGTCTCACCCACGCGTGGTGCATGCCCTCCCCACGCATTACAAACACCGTCTGAACCGCATCGACCAGCCCGAAGCCGAGCCAGATCGACCCAATCCATATCCATCGATGGAACTGCGCGCGCGTGGAGATCGTATCCATACCGAGATCGTATTCTACGGCTCTGCCAAAAAGACCAGCAATGCAGTCAATCGCCGGAACCGTGCAGTAACCGGTCTATCCCGTTTCCCGTCTCCGGAGCATACTCTTCCCATGATCACCACTGCCCAAACCGTCCTGCTCCTTGGGATCTTCCTCGTCTCCTGGACTGATTTTTTCGCAACCAAGACCGAGTCCGATTCCAGGATCGAGTACACCGTCGACGCCCAACTCAAGTTCCCCGAGCACTATCGCGAGTGGGTCTACCTCACCTCCGGGTTCGACATGAGCTACAGTCCGGCCGCCATGCAGATGGACCACCACATGTTCGACAACGTCTTCGTCAATCCGGAGGCCTACAAAGCCTTTGTAGCCACCGGCACATGGCCCGACAAAACCATCCTCGTCATCGAAGCTCGCCGCGCTGAGGGCAAGGGTTCGATCAACCAGAAAGGCAACTTCCAGGGAGAGATCATGGGCTTTGAAGCGCACGTCAAAGACGAAAAGCGCTTCCCCGGCAAGTGGGCCTTCTTCGGCTTCGGTGAAGCCAAAACCGCCAAAATGATTCCAACCACAGCCGCCTGCTACAGCTGTCATGAATCCCACGCGGCGGTAGACACCACCTTCGTCCAGTTCTATCCATCTCTTCTGCCCGTCGCTAAGAGCAAAAACACTCTCGCTCCCGCATACCTGAAGGAAACCGAAACGCCCGCTCAGAAGTAGCGATTCGATTCACTCTGGCTCCCGCTTACCAGAGACTTCCTCCCCGGGGCGGTCGCCTGCCCTTCCGGCAGCAAACCACCGGAAGACAAACATCTCGCCAAAAAAATCCCGCCCGTACGATACGCAATCCGGACGTACCATTGGTCAAGGAGTAGGGAGCCGTGACCACGCGTCAACACAAGGTTCGCCCTCAACTCGATCAGGCCGCAGTCCGCATCTTCGCCGCCAACGATCGCATGAATCAGGTTCTCATCGGGCATCTTGATCCTGCCGTCTGGAAAGCCAGGCCACCCGGCAACGTCCGCACCATTGCAGCGATCTTCACGCACATGCACAACGTCCGTACCAAGTGGGTCAGGCTCACTGCTCCGCATCTGAAGGTTCCACTGCAACTCAACCGCGCGCACTGCACGCCGCAGCAGGCCTGTGCCCGATTGGCCGAGAGTGCCACTCGCTGCACCGAGATGCTCGCTGAAGCGCTCGGCGGTCCTGGGGGCCGCGTCCAAAATTTTCGCAGAGACGGCTGGGCTCAGCCTTGGCCGGTTGGCGTGGAGATGCTGTCCTACATGCTCGCTCACGAAGCCCATCATCGCGGGCAGGTGTGTCTGCTGACGCATCAACTCGGATTCCCCTTGCCCCCCAAGGTGACCTCCAGCATGTGGAATTGGGAAAGGCTCTGGAAAGAGTGCGGGTCGTCCCGGGGACCCGGCTACGATTCCTAGAGAATCGGCTGCAGTTCTCCCGAATGCGTCATAGCAAAAACTCAGTTCGCGTAAATCTCCGTGATCGGCAGCGTCACTCGAAACTCCGTCCGGCCGGGTTGCGATTCGAACTCGATAGCACCGTCGTTATGCCGCACCAGCCGCCGCGCGATATCAAGCCCGAGGCCGGTTCCTTGTCCCATCGGCTTGGTTGTGAAGAAAGGATCAAAGATTCGGTCGCGAATCGCATCTGGAATCCCAGCCCCGTCATCGAGGATTCTCACCACGACGCTTTGGTTCTCTCGATTCGCAAACACCTGCACGCGGCCTCCATTCACCACGGAGTCCAATGCATTTTCGATCAGGTTTCCCCATATCTGGTTCAATTCGCCGGCAAAGCCGCGAACCTTTGGCAGTCCGGCCTCCAACTCCAGCGTCACCGCCACAGACTTCTCATGCGCCTTCGACCGAAGCACCGCCACCGTGTTGCCCAGGCTTGGGCCCAGATCTACCGGCTCGGCCACGTTCGCCTGGTCCATATGGGTAAATCCCTTAACAGCGGTCACCAGACCGGAGATGCGCATCGCAGCATCCTGAATCTTCGAAGTCAGGTTCCGCACGGCACAACCGGCCGCTGCCCCCCGTATCACCGCATTCAATGCCGGTCGCTCAACTGCGGCAGCAAGCAGGTCCAGTGCCTCAAATGTCACCTCGGTGTCTGCGAGCATCGGTGCGCTCGCCGTATCCAGTCCGTGCTTGGCAAGCCACGCTGCAATCTTCTCTTCGCGATCACACTGTTCCAAAGGAGACCGCACTCCATGGCCCTGTTTCGCCATGCAGGACACACGGGCCGCGTCCACGGCCGCAATTTGTACATCGTTCAGCGTCGCCGCCGCCAGATCGCGCATAGCCTCTTCAGAGTCTTCCAGACGGTCCTCCAGCATCGCCGCGCAACGCTCAATCGCGGAGGCTGGGTTATTCAGTTCGTGGGCCAAACCCGCCGAGAGTTTACCCAGCGAGATCATCTTTTCGTTTTGCAGCTCGCCCGAGGTAAAAAGCCGGGCACGGTCAATCATGGTATGCACCAGGATCGAAGTGACCTCGAAACACTCTCGCGTCATCGCCCTGAAATGGGCGCAGGGAATCGAGAGAATCTCCACCGGTTCCAGGGCAATCACATCTCCTGGCGGAGTTACCATCCGCGAATACGGCAACATACCGCCAACATCACCCTCGTGCCACTCAACGAACTTGCTCGGTCCGGCGCCACGATCGACGAACAAAGCCGTTCGGCCGGAAAGAAGGATGTGAAGGGCCTCCACCGGGCGGCCCTTTGTACTCAACACTTCTCCAGCGGTCAGATTTCGAATGGACCCGTGTGCTACAAGCCACTCCAACTCAATCAGAGGCGCCGAGCTCAGGGCTTTGTGTTCCGCCAGCCGATCGATAAGATCTTGCGCTAACACTGTCGTGCGATCTCCCTATCAGACCCAGAACTGTCGCCTAACAACATATCAGATGAAAACCGCCGCGTGCCCTCCATCTCCATCTCGTCACTTATCGTTGGTCGCCGAATAAACAGTCGCCGCGGTCACCCTCGGACCGGCCACATGTTGGCCCGACCGCGTACAGTCGCTGCGCTGATCATCTGCGGTGGATTACTGTTTTTCGCTATGGGTCATTCTGCTCAACTGGTTCTTTTTTCGAATGGACCAATGAATAAAAATAACGCAGCGATTACAAACGCGTGACAAGTCGCAACTACTTTTTGGCTTAATCTATTTTCCGTAGCAGCGCAGCTGTGTCCAACCAGAGAGCGAAGTCCAACGCCAGGAGTTCGCGCTTACTCTTTTCTCGCCCCAGCCTTGAGGATCATGAGTTCCGAAAGATGAGATCTTGCTTCAATGTAGCGAAGGTCCCGTGGACGTCAAGCGTTCTCCATGCGTTACTCTGCTTGGCTGTTGCGCTTCCAATTGGTTGCGGCGATAGCGCCAGGCCGCCTAAAGAGACACCACCGGTAGACCTCTCCGTCTCTGGGATGACAGTGACAAAGGCGCGCACAGCAAATAACGCGATCATCCTGCTTGAGGAGCGACTTAACTCCATCTTTGAGGACGGACCACAGCGCACCCTGGCGGTCCTGCAAAGTGACGGCCGTCTCATAAGTTCCTACATGCCGCCGGCGGGATGGTCGCTCGTTGACTTCGCGGTGCATCCGTCCGGCGATATCTCTGCAATTCTCACCACAGCACGGGAAGTCCGAATCGTGCGGCTCGGTTCCAATGGATCGATTCGCAGTGACCAACCGTTTCTCGACCCCGCCGCCCCAGCCGATCCATTCTTCAACTATGCCGGAGGCATCAAGGATGACAATGCTCTTCAGCCTGCGCTGATGCATGACGCCGCCCGCTTGGCCCCCCTGGGTGAAAGCCTGGCTGTGGTGTTGCGCACCGGACGCAACGCGATCGTTGCCTATCGTCTGGACCCTGACATGAGCGGCGCATATCGGCAAGCCTGGCGCAGGCTGATCGAGCCAGGTGCTTCGATATTCGGCTTAGGCATCACGAGCGGCAGCTTCGACGTCTTCCGCCAACTCGAGAATCATCTCAGCATTTTTGTGGATATCGATTCCGACGCTACGCTCGCCATCGGCGTCGTCGATGCGCCGTTTCTCAACTTCACCTTCCGGGCGCACACAGAATATTTCAACGAACCGATTGCGGCATCGATCGGTGTCCTGCTCACCCGTGTGGCGGGCGCCGACGGCCGCCGTTTGGGAAGCACTGCGATCGACACTCACGATCGTGGCGAACTCCATGGGCTTCGCGCGACGCCGCGCGGATTCATCTTGCTGGGAAGAGTTCTCTCCGAGGTGCGATCCGACGGATCGGGTTGGAACGCGTTCACTGCATTTGTTGGTCGCGATGGCTCTCCCGGTCCCTACAGTGTGATCGACGTCGACCGAGGTGACGTATTGTTTGATGTTGCAGCACTGCCCAGCGGGCGCTATCTGGCACTGGGTACCACCGGCTACGTACAGAACCCATCCGGCGAGAGTATCTCCGAAGCTGCGCAGCCACTCTTGGCATTATTAAACAGTGACGGTTCGCTGGCCCAGAACCTCGGTTACGTCGGCGGTGCACGCCATAACCAACTGACTACCATCACGCCTCTGAACGGCCGCTGGCTTCTCGGCGGAATGATTAACGGTCCGGGAACGCATTCTGGCGACGCCCAGCGCGAGCTCATCGTCGCCGATGGGTTCTTGCGCGAGTCGTCCAATTTGTCAGCTGACTGACTCCGCTTGTACTCCAAAACCGCGAGCGTCCTTTCTTCGTACCCACCATCGCTCAAAGCTGCCGGCGCGGAAGTTGCCGATACCCCGTTTTGGCTAACTTCACTGATCAATTCACCAAAGCCTTTGTTGCGAAATCTGAAAGTTGCACCTAATGAGAAGCGCGACTCTATGGCAGCACTTTTGCGGTTCTGGACGCGTCGCGGCAAATGTGCACCGGGAGAGTTCTATTTGCATGAGAACGCGCGCCGCATATGGGCAGAGGAGCCGGAGTATCGCGTCACGGATATAACTGCCTACACAGAACATCGCGATTTAGCAATTCGGACCTGCGTGCGGACGCGAGTCAAATGCGGAATCTTTGTTGTTTTTACAGATTAGGATTTAATAAGCTTTCAAATCCGCCAATTATCGGCAACAATTCAGTTTTGTGGCGTAAGGCGCTAGGTGTCCGTCGGAGAAAGGCTCGTCATGTCCTCGCAAGTGTTACCAGCACAAGCTAAAGAGCTCTTCCACTACCTTTTTGAGCAAGCGTCACTTGGAATCGCAGTGGAAGATCTCGAAGGGAAGCTCTTGCTTGCCAACCCAGCGCTTTGCTCCATGCTGGGATACCGGGAGGACGAACTGTGCGGCATGAGTTGTTCCCAGTTTGCTAATCCCGAAGATTCCCAAGACGATTGGGCTCTCTTTCAACAGCTCCGTGCAGGCCTCATCGACAAGTACTCGCTGGAAAAACGCTATGTGAGAAAACATGGAGGTCAGTTTTGGGGACGTCTGAATGTATCTCTGTTGAGAAACGGGGATGGAGGATCCCCGCTGGTCTTTGCCTTTGTGGAGGACATCACGGAGCGCAAGCGATCCGAAGAGGCGCTTCGCGAGAGCGAAGAACGTTTTCGTTTGGCAGCTCAAGCCGCAAACATGTATGCGTACGAGTGGGATGTTCAAACCGATAAGGTCGTACGATCCGACGAATACGTGAATGTCCTCGGTTACAGCTATCAGGAGAAAGAGCTTACTCGTCAGCAAATATTAGCCAGCATTCATCCAGACGACCGCGCCCTGTTTATCGGTTCAGTCGACCAGCTCACTCCACAGAACTCGACTTCGCAGGTTAGCTATCGCGTGCTGCGCCCCGACGGACCCGTTGTTTGGTTGGAGAAGAGAGCTAGAGGCTTCTTCGACGAGCAAGGAAAGCTGCTGCGAATGATCGGAATGGTGTCGAACATCACGGAGCGAAAACTGACGGAAGCGGCGCTCGCGAGTGTGAGCCGCAAGTTGATTGAGGCACAGGAGCAGGAACGTACCCGGATCGCCAGAGAGCTTCATGATGACATCGGTCAACGTCTCGCAATATTGGCCATTAAGATGGCACGACTCCAACAAAGCCCTCCCCATTCGTCGGAACTCGCTAGCCATATAGGAGAACTACAGAAACAGACCTCCGGGATAGCCGCCGATATTCAATCCCTGTCTCACGAGTTGCACTCGTCAAGACTGCAATACCTGGGCATTGTTGCGGCCATAAGAGGCTTCTGCAGAGAGTTCGGCGAGCAGCAGAAAGTGGAGATTGACTGCAAAATCCATGATTTGCCAGTCACTTTATCGCCCGACATTTCACTTTGCTTCTTCCGGGTTCTGCAAGAAGCCCTGAACAATTCGGCAAAACACAGTGGGGTACGGCACTTCAAAGTTGAATTGTGGGGAACGCCGGATGAAATTCATCTCACGGTTAGCGACTCCGGCGCTGGCTTTGACATCGATGCGGCAAAGGCGAGCCGAGGGCTTGGCCTCATCAGCATGGCGGAGCGTCTGAAACTCCTGAATGGAACCCTTTCAATCGAATCCCAACTCCAGCGTGGTACCACGATCCACGCTCGTGTTCCTTTCACTTCGGGAAAGGACACCAGTATCCCGGTGACGTAGTTCTGCAAGCCGAACAGTGGGTACATGCGATACCTATCTAGCTAAACTTCTCACGCCGATCATGCGGCTTTTATGGGTGGATTACGAGTGGCTCTCGCGAACTTCCCGAAGAGTCGGGCGGGTTTTCGGCAACTAGACAAGAGGGCCGGTCGAGCCAACTCTTTTTGAAAACCAGCTATGGGGAAATGACCCGTTCCGACGCGGAGGAGACTTCCAGGCCAGACACCGGCCCCAGTGAACTCAACGCAGGGTGCCCCAGCCTCCCATTTCTCAAACAGCCACAAGAGCTCGGGTGCCCCATCCTTCGCGTCTTTGGCGAAGGGTGGGATGCCAGGATCAAGCCGTAGCCAAAACGCATCGACCCCCAATCACCATCTTGTGTCCACATACAGCCACAAATTCACCACAATCTATCCACGCTTTGCGCACAAAAATTGACTCCGAGAAACCGCGAAACGCCAATACAAACCGGAAACAATCCCAATAAAACCAAAAATCCACCACAAAGCACCACAACTCACCACAAACCCCGAAGATCACTTTTTTCCACAGCCAACTGGCACAACCAATGCGCTTGACTTTAAGCAGCTCCCGGAAGACCACATAAGAAACCGCCGCAGCTGGAAATCCGCCTTGATTTGTCCAATCCTTTTTGTCCGTGTTAAGTTTCTCGCCACGAATCACCCAGATTCAGACTTCCACCGACGTAAGCTAAAGTAAGCAAAATGCAAAAATTAGGCCTGATCGCCGGCAACGGCCGCTTCCCCTTCCTCTTACTCGACGCCGCACGCGCCCACAACCTCACCGTCGTCGTTGCCGCCATCAACGAAGAGACCGACCCCGAGATTGACGCCCGCGCCGCCGCCGACCCAGACATTCACGTCCACTGGCTCTCCCTCGGCGAGCTCTCCCGTCTCATTGAAACCTTTCAAAAAGAAGGCGTTAACCGCGCCGTTATGGCCGGCCAGGTCAAGCACAAGCAGATCTTCTCCAGCATTCGTCCCGACTGGCGCCTCGCCAAGCTCCTCCTCAACCTCCGCACCCGTAACACCGACATGCTCCTCGGCGCCGTCGCGAAAGTCCTCAACGACGAAGGCATCGAACTCATCTCATCCACCCAATATCTCGAGCCTCTCCTCGCTAAGCCCGGGGTCCTCACCGCCCGCCCGTCCGACGAAGAAGAAGACAAGGACATCGCCTACGGCCGCACCGTCGCTCGAGCCATCGCGGCCTACGACCTCGGCCAGACCGTAGTCATCGCGGCCCAGGCCTGCGTCGCCGTCGAAGCCATGGAGGGCACCGACGCGACCATCGCCCGCGCCGGCGACCTCTTCCGTACCCTCGACCACGTGACGAATACCCCCACCCAGCTTCCCACCACCCTTCGCCGCTCCCTCACTGTCGTCAAAGTAGCCAAACCCAATCAGGACATGCGCTTCGACGTTCCCGTCATCGGCGTAGGCACCATCAGCGCGATGCAGGCCGCAGGTGCAACCTGCCTCTCCATCGAAGCAGGGAAGACGCTCCTCTTCGATCCGGCGGCCATCATTGCCGCAGCCGATCAGGCCGGCATCGCCATCGTCGCCGGCTAGACCTGTCGCGATGTAAAGATATTGTCACGGCCTCGAAAGGCCATAGGACTCAGGGGTAAAATTGCAACGCGGCACCTGCGGGCTCCGCGTCGAAAGCGGCCCTGTCCACGTCTACCTAGAAGATTCACCCAAAGGAAAAAAACATGCGCAAAGCAGTTTGGATCGCAGTAATCGTCGGCGTAGTTTCAGCGTGCGGCTACGGCATTAAAGCCCATGCAGCAGCCGCGGCAGATATCGTACAGGCTGGTGCCACCGCGCCCAACTTCACCCTGCCCTCGCAGGAAGACAAGCCCGTCAGCCTCTCCGACTACAAGGGCAAGTGGGTCGTCCTCTACTTCTACCCCAAGGACCAGACCCAGGGCTGCACCATCGAGGCCCACAACTTCCAGCGTGACATGGCCAAGTACGACGCCTTGAACGCAGTCGTCCTCGGCGTCAGCCTCGACACCGTCGAAGGCCACAAAGCATGGTGCTCGAAAGACACCTTCAGCTTCAAGCTCCTCGCCGACCCCGACCACAAGGTCGTCGACGCCTACGGCGTCCCCCTCATGACCCACGGAGACATGAAATTCGCCGCCCGCGATACCTTCCTCATCTCCCCCTCGGGCAAGGTCGTCAAGGTCTGGGAAAAGGTTGATCCCAACGTCCACAGCACGGACGTCCTGGCCGAAATCGCCGCCAACAAAAAGTAATTCCATACCAGCAGACGCAAAAAGGCCCGGGCTCTCAATTGAGGAGTCCGGGCCTATTTGCTTGCCTGGGTACCGTTAATGCTTAGGACTTCGCTATTCTCTTGGCGATTGCCTTCTTGACAATAGCCCGCTTGATTGCCTTCTTCACGATTGCCCTCTTGATGGCTTTCTTCACGATTGCCTTCTTGACGGCCTTCTTCACTGCCTTTTTTGCTGCTTTCTTAGTTGCCAAGGTAATACCTCTCTTCGTTAATTTTTTAGTGCTCTTTTTTACGGCCACTTTCTTAGGAGCGACCTTTTTTGCGGCTACTTTTTTAGGAGTGGCCTTACCACCGCGACGAGCACTGACCTTCTTCGCGGCAGATTTCAATGTGGCGGAACCCCTCTTCCCCACCAAATTTTCCCCCCCGACAATCTTTTTAGCAGCTGCCTTCTTCGCGGCGGGCTTGCTTGCGGGCTTAGCCTTCTTCTCTCCCGATTTCGTTGGTGCGACTGTCTTCGCCGGTGCAGCCTTCTTTGCGGGAGCGACCACCTTCTTAGCTGCTGACTTGATCCGTTTCGGAACGCTCCTCGAAGCCTCACTCTTCACCGGCAACTCAGAGGGCTTGGTCGGAGGCTCATAGCTTGTCACCGGCGACGGAGGCAACGTGAAGATCGTGGCATCCTCAGCATGAGTTCCTTGCAGCGTTCCATCCTCGTCTTCAAGCTCTTCATCGTCGTCCGAGGTCATCGTGACCTCTACTTCTTCCTCATCGTCTCCGAAACGTTGCCGCAGGTCGTCGTGGTCGTCTTCGGCTTCATCGCTGTAGAGGTCATCATCTGCTGCGGCTGCGTAAAGCTTGATCGTGTCATCGAACATCATCGTCATTTCCCCTCACTGCTTTGTACTTCGCACGCTCTTTGATTCTGTCCTACGGCACGACGCAAGAGAAAAACATCGTTACATCCTGGCACGAGATTCTAGCAACAGGATGCATCCAAGCGCCACTGAAGGCAAGCAATCTTTTTCATGGGGTAGCTTGTCGGACAGCTTTTCATTTCGTTTTAGATGTCGATTTTTGCTTCGGTGTCGCCAGACTTTTCTTCGCTGCCGTTGAAGAAGAAGTGGACTTTGAAAGTGTATGTTTGGTGTCGGCGTGGGAAGAATCCGCAAGAACAGGGACTGCCGCAACATGAGAGCTCTTCTTGCTTCGCGACGCCTTGCTACGTACATGCGTAACCGGTGCAAGCTTCACAGGTTCTGCGATCGCGAGCGAACTTCCCGGCTTCACGACGGTCGAAGACAAATGATTCCATTGCCGCAGGTCTTCTACAGAGACCCCGAACCGATCGGCAACCGTAATCAGCGTGTCACCCCGACGCACCGCATATCGCTGCGGACCCGCGCTCGCCACTGCGCCTGCGACAGGAACGATGATCTCATCTCCCGTATCTACGCCATCATCCACTTTCAATCCGTTTGTCCTGGCAACATCACTCGGATGAGCATGCATAGCAGCTGCGATACCATTCAGGGTTTCGCCGCTACGGACAACATGAAAACGCCAGCTGGCGCGCTTGTCCTCGGGAATCTCTTTGATGCGCGTAGCAAAGACATCAAGAGTGCCGACCGGAATGTGTAAGTCGAACGACATATCGCGGGGGGTCGTCATCCGCAAGAGGCTGGGATTCAGTGAAACGATCTCCAGTAACGATGAGTTGGTTACGTCGGCCACCAGGCGAAGGTCGATTGCATAGTCGACCGTCACCGTATCGGATATCACGGGCGCATCGGGAACAATTTTGTCCAGTCCGTATTGCTCAGGGTTCTTCGCCATGATGATCGCCGCAATGATGCCCGGCACATAATTCTTCGTCTCTCCCGGAAGGACGTTGCGCCGGTACAACTCCCAGAAGTCCGCGTAGCCCGTCCGCATTACCGCACGCTGCACGTTGCCCGGACCCCAGTCGTAAGCCGCCATGGCGAGATACCAATCGCCAAACTGGCTGTAGAGCGTCTTCATATACTTCGCATACGCGAGCGAAGATTTCTGCGGGTCGAACCGTTCATCGAACCAACCATTGCGCGCAAGGCCGTACGCGCCCGTCGGCATAAACTGCCACATGCCTCCGGCACCCGAGCGCGCATTCAATGCTTGGGGCTGAAATCCCGACTCCGCGACCGCAAGATAAATCAAATCCTGTGGCACACCTTGATCGCGCAGGTTTTTCGAAATCATCTCCCTATACTTTCCAGCGCGCTCCAATGAGCGGAGCAGATGTGCATGACCAGCAGGAGAATTCGAGAAGTAGCTGATGAATCCAGCCACGTAGTCATTCACCACAAGAGGAAAATCGGACTGCGTCGTCTTCAACTCAGCTGTCACCTTCGCCGTCAACTCAGCGTTCGCCGGAAACGTAACCTCATTCGCAGCATCCAGCGGAGCGGCCTCGAGCACCGGTGAGAACCCATTGCCCTGTTTCAGGGCCGCCATCTCCAAAGAGTTCACCGCATTCAGCAGATGATCGAACTCATCAGCCAGCTGCGGGTCCGTCTTCAAATCCAACCCGCTGGTCAGCATCAAATCTACGGCAGAGTCGAAGTCCTGACGCGCCGCATCCAGATGCCCCGCACGATAGTTATCCACGCCGCTACGATACGCTGCCTCTGCGTTGTTGATGAGTTGCTGCACCTTGGCAACCTTCGCAGCATCGGCAACCACCGTCGGGGGCACGACTGTTTGGCCAGTCTGCCCGGCACTTCCACTACTTCCCGCTGCTACGATTGCAGGAGCGGTCGCTTGTGCCGGCGCCTTGCCTGGTCCGGCCGCCTTTTCCTGCGGACAACCAGCCAGCATGACCAGCGGTGCACAACTCACCACCAGTGCCCACCGCCGCACGCTCTTCTCTAAAGGTAATTGAGCCATCGTCCCTGCTCATTGTAAGACGCGCAACCGATTAATGCGCTATCACACAATCGTTCGCAGTGATCGGCATACGAGTACCTCCGCCGTCCACCACGGCGGGAGTACGATCGCAACCCGCTCCGCCCTCTATTGGTCATCCTGAAAGTCGAGGAGCCATGCCGATTCCATCCGGATCGCGAATCGGGTTCTTGTATCGAATCAGCATCTGTTCCAGCGTCACCCGAAATGCCAGGTGCTTCGCGAAGCGGACATCTCCGGAAAGCGCCGCAACGGCGGAGAAGTGGAAGCCCAGTAATCCGACCAGTACGGCTTGTTCAGCAGCAGATGCCGATCGTCCTGGTCAGCCGTTATGATTCGAGTCGCATTCGACAGCCCGTCGAACGGGAAGGACTGCAGCAGCAACCCCTACCAGTGATAGGGCTCGGTCTCCTGTGACCGCGAAGCTGGCGCACGCGATTGCAGACGATCACTTGCGAAAGGAAAGTCATCCCGCTTCGCGCGTTCTGGGGTCCTCGATTCTTGGAGCCTCGATAAGCTTCGAAGGCGCCTGGAGAATCAGGCGGATCACTCCACGCGATCGTCTCAATGTTCTCGCTCTCATCCCCGGCAGCCATAACATTGAGGCCCTACGCCAAACCGCACACGGTAGCAACAGAATCAAAAGGGCGATATCGAATCGAAACATCTTCTGTTCTCGTCCTGATAGCTTCGCGAGGCAAGAGCGATTAGAGTGCCGGTCTCGACTTGGATGCTTATTTTCGGTTCGAGGCTTGCCGCCGCCCACCGCTTTGTCATCGCACCCGGTGTTAACATGAATACTGAGGCCACCCAGCTACAAAATGGATCCCAGTCACATCCGCAACTTCGCGATCATCGCGCATATCGACCACGGCAAGTCCACCCTATCCGATCGGCTCCTCGAACTCACCGGTTCGCTGACCGCGCGCGAAATGCAGGCCCAGGTGCTCGACGCCATGGATCTCGAGCGGGAGCGCGGCATCACCATCAAGGCGCACACCGTCCGCATGATGTACAAGGCGCACGACGGCGACACCTACCAGCTAAACCTCATTGACACCCCCGGCCACGTCGACTTCTCCTATGAAGTCTCACGCTCCCTCGCGTCTTGCGAAGGTGCGCTCCTCGTCGTCGATGCGTCGCAGGGTGTCGAAGCGCAAACCCTCGCCAATGCCTATCTCGCCATCTCAAACGGCCTCGAGATCATCCCCATCATCAACAAAATCGATCTCCCCAGCGCGGACATCGAGCGCACCAAGGAGATGATCGAAAAATCCGTAGGCCTACCTGCCGACGACGCCATCGCCGTCAGCGCCAAGACCGGTCTTAATGTAGCCGAGATCCTTGAAGCCGTCGTCACGCTGCTGCCGCCGCCCGAAGGCGATCCCGAAGCCCCCCTTCAGGCCCTCATCTTCGACAGCTGGTTCGATCCCTATAGAGGCGTCATCGTCCTCGCCCGTATCATCAACGGCAAACTTCGCAAAGGAATGAAGATCAAAGTCATGTCCAATGGCAAAGTCTTCGACGTTGAAAGCATGGGTGTCATGACCCCTAAGCCCGTCGAACTCACCGAACTGTCTGCCGGCGAAGTAGGCTTCTTCGTGGCAACAATCAAGAATGTAGCCGACACCAAGGTCGGCGACACCATCACCTCCGTCGAGAACCCCTGCGCCGAGCCTCTCCCAGGCTTCGAGGACATCAAGAGCATGGTCTTCGCCGGCCTCTACACCGTCGACTCGCACGAGCACGCCATGCTCCGCGACGCCCTCGAGAAGCTTCGCCTCAACGACGCATCTTTCTCTTTCGAACCCGAGTCCTCCGTCGCCCTAGGCTTCGGCTTCCGTTGCGGCTTCCTCGGTCTGCTCCATCTCGAAATCATTCAGGAGCGCCTCGAGCGCGAGTACGGACTCGACCTCATCACCACCGCGCCCGGCGTCCGCTACAAGATCACACTCACCGACGGCTCCGTTATCGAGGTAGACAATCCATCACGCTGGCCCGACCCCTCCGAGATCGAGAGCGTCGAAGAACCAGTCATCATCGCCAAGATCCTCACCAACGAAGAGTACGTCGGCGGCATTCTCAAGCTCGTCGAAGACAAGCGCGGCCGCCAGAAGAACTTCGAATACGTGAGCGAGACCCGCGTCATGCTCACCTACGAACTGCCTCTCAATGAGATCGTTCTGGACTTCTACGACCGCCTCAAATCCGTCTCCCGAGGTTACGCCTCACTCGATTACGTCCTCGCAGGCACCTGGATCTCTCCCATGGTTAAAATGGACATCCTCATCGGTGGTGATCCCGTCGATGCGCTCTCCATTATTGTGCATCGCGACTTCGCCTACGACCGCGGCAAGGCCCTCGTCTCCAAGATGCGTGAACTCATCCCGCGCCAGATGTTCGAGGTCGCCATTCAGGCCGCCATCGGGAGCAAAATCATCGCTCGCGAAACGGTCACCGCCATCCGCAAAAACGTAATTGCAAAATGTTACGGCGGCGACATCAGCCGCAAGCGTAAACTCCTCGAAAAGCAGAAGGAAGGCAAGAAACGGATGAAGCGGATCGGCAAGGTCGACATCCCGCAGGAGGCCTTCCTCGCGGTCCTCAAGGTAGGCGAGGAATAGTCAGCTTAAGTTTTGCCACACGCGAAGATGCCGTTTGCCTGACCTCGAATACGCATCGAGAAGAAGTTCTTCGGCTACCATCTCTCAGACGCCTATCCCACAAGTTTTATTGTTCAGACCGCGAATTGTAACGTCGTAGTAACGCTGATCTGTGGAAACCCTTGAAACAGCTATACTTGCTGACAACCAACGGGAAAGAAGGAGTAAAACGCTCGTCTTTCCAAACTAAATTGTTATTTTGCAAATACTTATGCCAGTTCGATCTGGTCGTGCCACTAAAGACAAACCAGCGATCGGCCGCCTCCGCGCCCACTGCCCGATTCGCGATCCACAAGTTTTTCCACAGCTCAGCGCCGATCGTGCGTCAATCGACCGTACAGGTGAAGAAGAGGCCCAAGAGCCTCTTCTTCACCTGTACGGAGAAAATCGCGTGATCGAAAGCTACTGCTTCGGTGCGGCTGGCTTTGGAGCTGCCGTTGAAGGACGAGGACGAGCCGCTGCAGGCGCTGCTGCAGACGGCGCAGCCGGCACCGGCGGAGCAACGCCGGACGAGGTGTTGTACGCCGTCACTACAGCCTGCGTCACATCGGTGCTCTGATTCGCCCACATTACGTTGCTTTGCTGACTGCTGACATCGAGCAGCAACGTATAGCCATTGTCGCTGACGTACTTCTTCAGCGTCGTTGAGACTTTTGCAGCGACCTTGCCATAGGCTTCCTGCAAATCGGTGTTGTAAGCAGTTTGCGCGTCCTCTGCGTCATGGTTCAGGCGCTTCTCTTTGGCATCGATCTCTTTCATCTTGGCCGCACGATCTGCGTCGGACAGTGTAGCCGGTGCGCTCTGTAGCTGCTTCTTCAACGAATCAACCTCATGCGAGAGAGTGTCGATCTGGTCCTTCTTCGGCTTGTACTTCGCTTGAATGTCCTGCACAGCCTTCTGGCCTTCATTCGTCGCGAAGACGGCCTGCTCGAAAGCAATCAGCGCAATCTTGGCCGGAATGGCTTGCGGCGTTACTGGTGTCGGTGCAGCGGCCTCAGTTGCAAGGGGAGCCGGAGCGGCCGCAGGTGTCTGGGCTGTCCCGGCTGTAGTCATCAGTCCCGCGCCAAGCGCAGAGACAAGAACAAGAGTGCGATTCATACGGTGTGTGGTACTCCTTCAAGAGATCGTTACAACTAAAATTGATTCGTTTTTGCGCCAGCTTTGCTTATGCGATTCCTCAGGCATAGGAGGCTTGCATGCAAATCATTCACTGCAGCCAGAAAATATAGCCAATTCGTGCAGTATTACTGCTTAGGCGCTGGGGGTTTCGCAGGTGTTGTCGTCGATGGACGCGGACGCGTCGCCGATGGCGCTGAGGGCACAGCAGGCGCCGCAACTCCCGACGAAGCGTTGTAGGCATCCACTACAGCCTGAGAGATGTCGGTCGTGCCCGGCTGCGTCCAAAGCACCGAAAGTCCGCCCTGCTGGCCGGTGTTATCCAGGAGCATGGTGTAGCCGTTATCCTGTACGTACTTGATCACAACCGGACCAAGCTTCTTCGCAACCGCGCCCAGTGTCTCCTGCATTTCGGCATTGAAGGCAGCCGTGGCGTCATCGCCATCGCGCTGCAGTTGCTTCTGCTTCGTGTCGATCGTCCTTGCCCGCGAGGCCTTCTCTTCATCGGTCATCGTCGCCGGCGCATTCTGCAACTGCTTGCTTAGCGACTCGATCTCGGTCTGCAAAGCCTGCAGCTGGTTCTTCTGTGGCTCATACTTCTTCTGCAGCGCCTGAAGAGCGCGCTGCCCTTCGTTCGTCGCAGCAGTGGCCTGTTCATATTCGATCACCGCAATCTTCGCCGGAACGACCTGGAGAGCAACCGGAGCGCGTGCTGCAGCAAGCGCAGTCGCGGGAGCAGTAGAGGGTGCGGTGGCCGGTGGTGGTGAACCAGCAGTCTGGGCCACTCCAGCAGCGGACGTCATTCCCGCGGCAAGGGCGGTGACAAGTGCAACAGTACGATTCATGCGGTGTGTGGTACTCCTTCGGGGATTGTCCTGATCATCCGGCCTTAGGCGCACCGTCGCGTGCCTTCTCAGCCGTTCCCTGCATATCCTTTGACGGACGCACGCCTCACAGGGCACGCCCACCATATAGCTCGATCCGCCCGATTCCCATACCAGCAAATCGGCAGCAAAGCGAGAGAGAGCTGCCGGGAACACATCAAATTATAGGACCCCGACCGCCAAGGGTCAATCCAGACGCCACACCTCCCAAATTACGGAGCATTCCCCCGAAAGTCTCCTGTTTTTTAAACCCTCATCCCGTAAGTAGCGGAATTTGGCCCGGAAAACGCCAAATCATTTGGCGATTGGATTGCTCTTCACCAAAGGACAGCACGCTGGCAGAGTTCCGGAGTGTGTCGTCAGTATTCCCCCGGCTCGAAAGATGCTGCATCCTAGCGATGGTGTAGCCAGCCCGGAGTTCTACTTCCC
This sequence comes from uncultured Acidobacteriaceae bacterium, assembly GCA_963838555.1. Classification (GTDB taxonomy): domain Bacteria; phylum Acidobacteriota; class Terriglobia; order Terriglobales; family Acidobacteriaceae; genus Edaphobacter. Next base: position 508,061 of record CAWIRK010000002.1, read on the forward strand.
TCATCGGAAGGTTTTCAGGAGGCCAGTGACTGGCCATCAAGACAGAAGGGCCGCTTTCAACCGGAGCGGCCCTTCGTCTCAATCAAAGCGGCCTTTCCGGTCCAAGAAGCATCTCATCCTAAGTAACCGGGAAGTCGTAGAAGAGAGTTCTTGCCAATCGCTCTCTTTGCGCGTACCCTAAGAATTGCCTTGTGAACCGGCTGTGGGTGCCGATCGCTGTGTGGCTGCCAGAAAACTCCTTGTTAGGTATATTTGGCGGCAAAAGGCACAGGATTACAGTGACCGAACTTATCGGACTCTGTCGCAAACAGGTAGAGGGTGAAAACTAAAGGGCCGCCGCTGTCAGGGCGTTCCGGGCTGCGCGTAGCCGGTAGATTACTGGTTCGATCGCAGCCAATAGCATTAGAAGACGTCCGTTCGAGTACAACTTGAGACCGTTTCATCCGACGCTGCAATACCGGTTTGGTTCAGCCCCCGTGGTTTCCACGGGGACGAAAAACCCATTGCGCCGTGGGAGAGTGAACCGCTAATTGCGATCTAGAGCAATAGGAAGTGGAAGCATGACTTCAGAGCAGAATGTACCCGAGGTGGAGTCCCACCAGGGTTCGACAATGTCACCCGGCCAGCAGGACGGAGAGGCGCAATATACACCGCAGAACGTGCAGCATGGCATGGGGCAGTCTAAAAGCAGCCGCCGACGTCGCCGTAAGCGCAAGAATAAAGGCTCTTCCGACGCCCCCCAAAACGCGCAATCTGGCGGTGATCAGCCCATCCCGTCCATTCAGGGTTCAGCAGGCCCAGCCGTTTCTCAGGCATTACAGCCACAGAGCTTCCAGGCCGGTCTCGGCCAGCAGAACAACTCCTCCGGTGGTGGCGGCAAACGCTGGAAGAAGAAGTTTCGCGACCGTGACCGCCAGCGCTCGCAGGAGAATCCCGGCAACGTCGCCAGCGGAAGCAACGGTGGCGGCTATAGCAACAACGGCGGTGGATACCGCGACCGCGATACCCATCAGCCGGGCAACAACAGCGGCGGCTTCAAGCGCAAAGGCGGCAAGCAGCAGCAACGTGGTCCGCGCAGCTTCGTCGGCCCCATGGATCACAGCTATCGCGCCGTCAACGGAAACTTCGCCGACACGCCGCCCTCCACAATTGACTCTCACAACGGCAACTATCAGGGTCGCAGCAACGGTCACGGTGGCGCACGTTATCAGAGCGACTCCCAGCCCATCGACTACTCGCAGGGCCGTGCTATTCCGATCCCAGCCGATGCGCCCACCAAAATTTTCTTCTTCATTGAAGATCTTTTCTTCATCGCGAAGATTCAGGAGACGGCACGCAAGCTCGGAGTCAAAGTGGCCTTCGTCAAGAACGAGAAGGACGCCGTTGCCTCGCTGACAGCGGGCGAGGAAGAGGATCGTCCAGGCCTCATTGTCTTCGACCTCAACAACGCGAACGCCAAGCCCCTTACGTTAATTCCCAAGCTCAAGGCCAAGCTGAAGCGCAGTACCTCTATCGTTGGTTTCCTGTCTCATCTCCAGGGGGATCTGAAGGCCAAGGCTGTCGAAGCGGGTTGTGATACCGTAATGCCGCGCGCCGCCTTCTCGCAGAACCTGCCGAACCTCCTCCGCCGCTACGGCATGGAAGAAGAAGAAGAGCCAAACTACAATCAGTAACCGGCCGACGGAAAAGCCCAGCAGGAAATCGTCCCGCTGTTCGCGCGAGAGACTCTAATTCTGCTTTTTGCGGAAGCTCCTTCTTCTGTTCAGAATGGCTCCTTTTTCGTTGTCCTAAGAGTTCCCGTTCTGTTCTGTCCCTCGTAGAATACAGGTCTGTAGCTAATTTGAGGAGTTAGTTGACGAATGGGATCTAATCAAAGAACGGAAAAGGTTGCGAGCAGGGGAGTTGATTCCATTTTAGTAACCGGCGGCGCCGGATTCATTGGCTCTAATTTTGTGCTGAACTGGCTCGGGGCGGACGATGGAGCGGTTGTCAATCTGGATAAGCTGACGTATGCGGGAAATCCAGCAAATCTTGCGTCTGTGACGACGAATCCGGCGTACACATTCGTCCGAGGCGATATTTGTGATGTTCAATTAGTGGGTCGGTTGCTGCGGGAGCACCGGCCTAGGGCAGTCGTTCATTTCGCGGCGGAGAGTCATGTTGACCGCTCCATTTTGGGACCGGAGGCTTTTCTGCGAACGAATATCGATGGGACGTTCTCTCTGCTGCAGGCGGCTCGGGGGTATTACGATTCGCTTGCGAACGAGGAGCGGACAGGGTTTCGATTTCTACATGTTTCGACTGATGAGGTCTACGGTACGTTGGCGCCAGAGGCTCCCGCATTTCATGAGGAGACGCCGTATGCGCCGAACAGTCCGTATGCGGCATCGAAGGCTTCCTCTGATCACTTGGTGCGTGCGTGGGTACATACGTATGGGTTGCCGGCGATCATTACGAACTGCTCGAATAACTATGGGCAGTATCAATTTCCGGAGAAGTTGATTCCCCTGATGATTGCGAATGCGCTTCAGGGCAAGGTGCTTCCAGTGTATGGAGATGGGCAGCAAGTGAGGGACTGGTTATACGTGGTGGATCACTGTCGAGCGCTGCGGACGGTCCTCGAGCGGGGGCGTGTGGGTGAGACGTATAACATTGGCGGCGGAAACCAGCGTAGCAATCTCGAAGTGGTGACTACGGTGTGTGCGTTGCTGGATGAGTTGGTACCGGAATCGAATTTCAAGCCGCATCTGCAACTGGTGAAGTACGTGACGGACCGGCCAGGACACGACCGGCGGTATGCGATCGATGCACGGAAGCTCGAGAGGGAGCTTGGCTGGCGTGCGCAGGAAAGTTTTGAGTCTGGCTTGAGAAAGACGGTTGAGTGGTATCTAGCGAATGCGGCTTGGGTGGAGGGAGTGACGAGCGGAGCTTATCAGCAATGGGTGATCCAGAACTACGGCGAGCGCGAGTCGAGAGGTCCGGGTGACGCTGTTGAGGAGCGCACGACCATGGTCGCGGGAGGGGAGTCGCGTTGAAGGGGATCATTTTGGCAGGAGGCTCGGGGACCCGATTGCATCCGGTTACCCAGTCGGTATCGAAGCAGCTGTTGCCGGTGTATGACAAGCCAATGGTCTATTATCCGTTGTCGGCGCTGCTGCTGGCCGGGATTCGCGAGATTCTGGTTATCTCAACGCCCGAGGATACGCCACGCTTCAAGCAATTGCTGGGCGATGGGGAACAGTGGGGCATCAAGCTCCAGTATGCGGTCCAGCCGTCGCCGGATGGATTGGCGCAGGCGTTTCTGATCGGCAAGGAGTTTCTGGCCGGCGAGGGTTGTTGTCTGGTCTTGGGTGACAACATTTTCTATGGACAGGATTTCGCGAAGACACTGCGTAAGGCGGCAGCCGGAGAGCATGGAGCAACGGTGTTCGCCTACCCTGTGCTGGATCCGGAACGATACGGAGTGGTCGAGTTCGATGCCGAACGGAGGGCCGTTTCGATTGAAGAGAAGCCGTCGAAGCCGAAGTCGCGCTACGCGGTAACGGGGATTTATTTTTATGATGCACAGGTGGTGAGTGTAGCTGAGGGCTTGAAGCCGTCTCCACGCGGCGAGTTAGAGATAACGGATGTGAACCGGTGGTATCTGGAGCGGGGGCAACTACGGACGCAATTGCTGGGGCGCGGGACGGCATGGCTTGACACAGGGACACATGACTCTCTGCTGGAGGCGTCGATGTTCATCCACACGCTGGAGAAACGGCAGGGACTGAAGGTGGCTTGTCCTGAAGAGATTGTGTATCGCCTGGGCTATATTGATGCTGCTCAGCTGCGGACGCTGGCTGCGAGAATTGCGAAGAGCACCTATGGCCAATATCTGCTGCGGATTCTGGAAGAGACGGTGTATTGATGGAGCGAAATGCTCTGCCAGCGGGTAGACGAATACTGTTGACAGGAGCCACTGGGCAGGTGGGCGGGGAGTTACTGGAGACGTTGAAGCCGCTGGGCGAGGTGGTCGCTCCGGCGCGGGCTGAGATGAACCTGGCAAATGCGAACTCGGTACGGCAAACGATTCGTGCGGTGCGACCGCGGTGGATTGTAAATCCAGGGGCCTATACGGCAGTGGATAAGGCGGAGAGTGAGCCAGAGTTGGCTTACGCGATCAATGCTGAAGCCGTGGGGATGATTGGACAGGAGGCCCAGGCGATTGGTGCCGGAGTGATTCACTTTTCAACAGACTATGTTTTTGACGGTTCTGGAAGTGCCCCTTACCTGGAGACGGATATTACGAGACCAGTAAGTGTCTACGGGGCGAGCAAGCTAGCTGGAGAGAAGGCGTTAGCGGAGAGCGGCGCGGGGCAGATTATCTTTCGGTCGAGCTGGATCTATGGCTCGCGAGGGAAAAACTTTTTGCTGACAATCCTGAAGATGGCGCGGGAAAGGGAGACTTTGCGCGTGGTGGCGGATCAGCACGGAACGCCAACGTGGAGCCGTGATCTGGCGAGGATGACAGCGGAGGTGATCGGCCAGCTTGAGGCAAGCGCGCGAGGTTTGGAATTTGCGACTTTGCTGGCGGATCTCGGCGGGATATATCACGCAGCTGGTGGAGGGGAGACGACGTGGTATGGCTTTGCGGCAGAAGCGGTGCGGTTGCAGAAGGAGAGAGAGCCGAATGCTCGGTTAGCGCAGATTGAGGCAATTACGACCGCTGAGTATCCCACTTCAGCGAAGCGGCCGGCGAACTCTCGAATGGACTGCACCAGACTGATGGAGAGGTTCGGATGGAAGATGATGGACTGGCGGGATTCCCTGCGAGAAGTTCTAGCGGAGCTATGAGGACGCGGGCTTTATTTCTGGATCGGGATGGGGTAGTGAATGAGGAGGTGGGATATCTGCATCGGGCCGACGAGGTGCGATTTGTTAACGGGATATTTTCTCTTTGCCGAACGGCGACTCGGTTGGGTTACCGGCTGATTGTGGTGACGAATCAAGCTGGAATCGCGCGGGGATATTATTCTGAGGCGGACTTCGAGACCCTGATGGAGTTTATCCGCGGAGAGTTGCGCGCAATGGGCGTGGAGTTGGATGCGGTGTATTACTGTCCCTTTCATCCCGAACACGGGGTGGGCAAGTACAAGCTGGACCATGAGGACCGGAAACCAGGGACAGGGATGTTGCGGCGCGGGGCGCGGGAGTTTGGGCTGGAGCTGAGTGAAAGCGTTCTTGTCGGGGATCGCTGCTCGGATGTGGGGGCCGCCAATGCGGCTGGGTTGCGGCAGGCTTTTCTGATTAGCGGAACCGAAGCCGCCGGATGCGGCGGCGAGTATTTGGCGGTAGAGTCGCTGGAAGAAGTGGAGCGGTGGCTAGTGCAACGGGGCTAGCACATATCATAGGGCGAGACTTGTCATGAAGGCCCTCATGGGTTGTGCGCTCGATCGCAGAACCCTGCTAAAGGGTTTTGCATCTGGTTTTTTGATACTTAGGTTGGTGGCAGCTCGGCTTCAGCGAAGAGCGCGCCGCGCGCGTCCTTAGGGCTGACGGAAGGAGATATGCCGTCGAGAGCATCGACGGGCCAGGTGATGTTAAGGGTGGGATCGTTCCATAGGATAGTGCGTTCGCCGGCAGGGTAGTAAAGGTCCGTCGTCTTGTAAAGGACTTCGGCGGTGTTGGAGAGGACGAGGAAGCCGTGGGCGAAGCCTTCGGGGATCCATAGGAGCTGGAGATCGTCTTCCGCGGACTGAGTTTTGAGGTGAAAGCCCGCCCATTTGCCGAAGTCGGGGGAGTTGCGGCGAAGATCGACGGCGACATCCCAGATATGGCCTGAAAGGACTCGGACGAGTTTGCCCTGCGGCCGGCCAAGCTGGTAATGGAGGCCACGGAGCACGCCCTTGACGGAAAAAGATTGGTTGTCCTGAACGAACTGTTCAGGAAGGCCGACGGCGGAAAATGTTGACTGATTGAATACTTCTGCGAACCAACCGCGACTATCTCCGAAACGTTGGGGTTGAATGAGTTTAACGTCAACTAGAGCTGTATTCAAAACTTGCATGACATCAGTCTAACGGTCGAAGTTTGTGTCAAAGAGAGCGGCACAAGGGAGAATTCCAAAAGGGGCAAAATAAAGGGCGAATTTTAGGAGATTCTTCAGTTCACGGAGCTTCAACGAGTAGAATGATGAAGTTGGTTAAATGCGCTACATTTTCCCAGTTGTCGACTGGCATATGCTAGTCAAGAAAAATGACTGGATACAAATCCAGCACAAACAGGTAGATGGAGATTCGAAGCGCGGTCGTTTACGCGTCCCAGTTGGGTCGCGAAGACGAGTAGAGTTGGTGACCGCGATACAAGTGTATGCGTGAATAACCAGTACGGCTGACGTAATGCGGAATACTGCATGCGTACGAGTCGCACAGATAACAGGATTCGAATGCAGGCTGAATATCAATCTCCCGAGTCGCGGACAGCGGCTATTGAAGGTTCTTATTCGTACACAGAGTCGGTAGGCCGCTCGCTGGTAAGATCTCAACGCGCAAACACCGCTCCGTCAGAGTTCTTCCGTTACAGAACGATTAAACGTTGCTGTGACATCTTTTTAGTGCTGATTTCGACGCCGGTCATGTTGCCGATCTTGGGGTTGGTGTCGGCTGTGGTGATGTTGAGTTCGCCCGGTCCGATCTTCTATTCCCATCGGCGAATTCGTAAAAGCGGTGCGTTCTTCTCCATGTGGAAGTTTCGAACGATGTGCGTGAATTCGGCTGAGGTGCTCGAGGACTACCTGGCGCAACATCCCAATGCGCACACGGAGTGGAACGAGACCCATAAATTGCGTAAGGATCCCCGAATCACACCACTCGGCGGTTTTCTGCGGCGGTACAGTTTGGATGAGCTGCCACAACTTTGGAATGTGTTGATGGGACAGATGAGTCTGGTTGGGCCGCGGCCGATTGTGGCGGCGGAAGTAGAGAAATATGGAGACTGCTTCGAGTGCTATTGCAGAGTGAAGCCGGGCTTGACGGGACTCTGGCAGGTCTCGGGACGTAGCGAACTCAGTTATGCTGAACGGGTGGCTTTGGACTGCGAATATGTTGAGCGCTGGTCGCTGACCAAAGACTTTCTGATCTTGTTGAGGACGTTTGCCTCCGTAGTGAATCAGGATGGCGCGTTTTAGCAAAGGTTTGTGAAGTGCGGCCCTCCATGGATCAGTGTTGGTTCGGGATACAGGAGAGGCCGTTCGAGCGAATATGTCGCTGCTCTATCTTCAAAGGTTAAGATTTTTTCGCTGTGGGGCGCTCTAGGCGTCCGGATGAGCTGCATGCTTGCAGCATGTTACTTCGTAACTACACAATATTTCCCTTGGCGCAAACTATTATCTTCAAACTGTCCCTTGCTATCCATCGAAGAAGAAGGGTTCGACCTACGGGGCTAGGTTATCCCCTGATACTGACGCCTAGGAGCCTGTTTAGGGTAGCCGAATGGCCCAGAGATTCTACTTTTAGATGGTGAACGTTCCAAGGTTTGAATTTTGTGAAGTTGACGAGACCGTTTTGTGAGGTTCAGTGATGGAAGGAATTCGGGAGTTATTAAAGAAGTCGCTTGGTCAGAGCTTGAAGTCCTTACGTGATGAGGACAGACTAGCCGCGGCATGGCCAGTAGCCTGTGGTAAGACGATGGCAGAGCGGGGAACCGTTGTGGGCTATAACGGCGGCGTATTACGAGTGCAAGTGGAAAATAGGGCCTGGCTGCACCAGTTGATGAGTATGCGAGTACAGCTTGCGGGAGAGTTGGCGCGTACCGCAGGAGTCAGGGTAAGCGAGATACACTTTGAAATGAAGAGGTAAATAACAGACGATGAGGGAACAGACTGATGTCACGGTAGAAGATGTGCGTCGTGTCGCGGAGTTGGCGAATCTGGAGCTGACCGCAGAGGAGGAGCCGCGGATGCAGCATGATCTGAATGCAATTCTGGGGCACATCGCCCAGTTGAACGAACTGGATACGAATGGGATTCCAGCGATGGCGCAGGTGGGTGCGACGCTTGGTGGTGTTGTGGATACTACCGGGATTTCTTTGAGGGAGGATGAAGTGCGGGCCTCACTGGATCGTGGTGCAGTGATGGATGAAGCGCCGGAGAGCGATGGACGGTTTTTTAAGGTTCCAAAAGTGATTGAGCGATAGTTCGAAGCGCTGTGCGATAGAGGGAAATAAGAGCATCTCAATAGAGGAACAGTGAGCGTAAAGGCAATGGAAGTAGAGGGTTTGACAATTGACAGGACGCGAGCAGCAATTGCTGCAGGTGAGATTACCGCTACAGCGTTGGCGGAGTCGCACTATGCGCGGATTGAATCCCAAGATGTTGAAATCAATAGTTTCCTGGCGATGAGTCGAGAACGAGCGATGGCCCAAGCGGCGAAGATCGATCGGATAGTCGCAAATGCGGAGGCTCTGCCAGCGTTGGCCGGAGTTCCGGTGGGTATCAAAGATGTTCTTGTGATGCGGGGAACTCCGGCTACGGCTGGGTCGCTTATTCTAAAGGACTATAAGCCTCCCTACGACGCCACGGCTGTGACAAGGCTGGAAGCGGCTGGAGCGGTTTTGCTGGGGAAGTTGAACTGCGACGAGTTTGCGATGGGCTCTTCCAATGAAAACTCGGCGTTCGGTCCCGTGATGAATCCAAAGGCTTTGGACCGCGTTCCGGGAGGATCCAGCGGTGGCTCGGCAGCAGCGGTGGCGGCCGATTTTGCGGTGGCGACACTGGGCACCGATACCGGAGGGTCGATTCGACAGCCGGCGGCTTTTTGTGGGGTGGTTGGCGTGCTGCCCACATATGGACGTGTCAGCCGATATGGGCTGATTGCATTTGCTTCTTCACTGGACCGGGTAGGACCGTTGACGAAGAATGTGAAGGACGCGGCAACCGTAATGCAAGTGATTGCCGGCAAAGATGTTATGGATGCCACCTCTTCCGATCGTCCGGTAGAGGACTATGTTGGCGGGCTGGAGAAGCCGGTAGAGGGGCTACGAATCGGGGTTCCTAAAGAGTATTTTGGCGAGGGTTTGGACCCGGAGATTCGCGGTGCAATTGATGGTGTAATTGCTGGTCTGAAGATGGTGGGGTGTGTGGTGAAGGAGGTCAGTTTACCGCACACCAAATACGCGATTCCAACTTACTATGTGATCGCCACAGCAGAAGCCTCGTCTAACCTGTCGAGGTTCGACGGCGTGAGGTTTGGGTTGAGGTCGGAGGAGGCGAAGACGCTCTCTGAGATGTACCGGAAGACCCGCGATGAAGGGTTTGGAGCCGAGGTGAAGCGGCGAATTCTGCTGGGCACTTACGCGTTGAGTGCGGGGTACTACGACGCCTACTATCGCAAGGCGCAGCAGGTAAGAACGCTCTTGACGCAAGATTTTCTTGCGACGTTTGCCGAGGTGGATGTGTTGGTGGCGCCAGTGACACCAACCCCCGCATTTAAGCTGGGCGAGAAGACAGACGATCCAGTGCAGATGTACTTAGAGGACATCTATTCGGTGGCTGCGAGCCTGGCGGGGATCTGCGGGGCTTCGGTACCGTGCGGGACGACGAAGGATGGATTGCCCATTGGGGTGCAGGTGCTGGGCATGCACTTCGATGAGGCGACGATGCTGCGGGTGGCGCAAGCAGTGGAGAAAGGGCAAAAGACGACTTGAGTGTTTTGGGTAGACGAGCGCAAAGCAACCGTTGAGCGACTGCTACGAGTGTCGTCACAGCTATTTCGCTATCGAGACCAGAATGCATTCGGGTATGCTAGGAACAGCCATGTCAATGATTTCGGCCGCCAGGCGAGGGTGGATTGCACAGCAGTTCGCTTTTGGGGCAGGTCGCTTTTCCTGATGAGCGGTCGAAGGGTACAGACAGTTGCGAGGTTTAGAGCAGATGCAGTTTGGTAGTTCCGCCCGAGTATGGAAGTTTGGATTTGCGTTGCTGTTCACCGTGTTCGGGACGTTTACGTCATTCGCTCAATTCGATCAGTTCGGTCAGCCGCTTTCGGGGCAATCGCAACAGTCTTGTAACCCGAACGATCCATCTTGCCAGTCGACTGCTGGCCAAAATTATCCTCAGACGCCGCTGAGCAATCAGCAGTATGGAAATCCGTTAACCTCCTTTCCTGGCCAACTGGGAAATCAGAATAATACGACCAGTCAGCAGAATGGCAACCAGACCGATCAACAGCGTCTCCGGAATGAGAATCTGCAACCTCCTCTTCCGCTCGAGCCGCCAACCGAATTCCAACTGATGATCGCCAATTCGCTCGGCAAGACGCTGCCGATCTATGGCGCGAAATTATTTCGTAACCCTCCCTCCACCTTTGCTCCGCTGAACCTTGTTCCTGTAACACCCGACTATGTGATTGGACCCGGAGACGAGTTGCTCATCCAGGCGTGGGGCCAGGTTACACTCAACGGTCGCTTCACTGTTGATCGGGCCGGCGGCCTCTATATTCCGCAGGTTGGCACGCTACACGTTGCCGGTCTGAAGTTTGCGCAGATGCAGGATTATCTCAAGGCACAGATGGGCCGGGTCTTTCGCAACTTCGACCTGAACGTCAACCTGGGTCAGTTGCGTTCCATTCAGGTATTTGTCGTCGGACAGGCCCGGCGACCGGGAAGCTACACCATCAGCTCTCTGAGTACGTTGACCAATGCACTCTTCGCAACGGGCGGTCCAACTCCGCAAGGGAGTATGCGGCATATCCAGTTGAAGCGTTCCGGCAGTGTCATCGTAGATTTCGACTTGTACGATCTGCTGGTGCGCGGTGATAAATCGAAGGATGTGCAGTTGTTGCCGGGCGACGTGATCTACATTCCGCCAGTGGGACCGCAGGTCGCTGTGGCGGGCAGTGTCAACGGTCCAGCGATCTACGAATTGAAATCGGCTGAGAGCACGACTATTGGTGAGCTCCTGGAGCTAGCGGCAGGGATGACGAACGTCGCCTCCGAGCAGACTGCTCGATTGGAACGTGTGGACGAGCGTCGGATGCGCAGTATGACCCAAATATCGCTCGATGCGCAGGGAAAAGCTATATTGCTTCATGACGGTGATCTGCTGGAAGTGATCGCAGTCGTCAGCCAATACAAAGATGCGGTCACTCTTCGTGGAAATGTAGCCAATCCTGGCCGTTACACCTGGAAGGCCGGGATGCGTGTCCGAGATCTGTTGCCCAATAAAGACGCGCTCATTACCCGTGATTATTGGTTGAAGCGGAGCCAGTTGGGCCAGCCAGGGTTGACCTATATTCCGACCTGCCTCCCGGTGACGCCCTTTGGTATTCCCGATTTGCGTTATGGCATTCCATACGGCGAGGAGGGGGAAAATCCAAACTGGCGGTACTCTTCCACAAGAAATCCAAATCTGATAGGCCTGGTGTTCGGAAGTGGCGAGTCAGGTTCTCGTCCAACGGGCGAGGGATCAACGGATGGCGGGTTGGATTGTGGGAAAATTCCGGAATCTGAGACTTCCGCGAGTGGGATCAATGATCGGTACACGCCACCGCAAACGAACGTGACATACGCGACGAATCAAGAGACCAACGGTTTTCAGCCAAGCGGCTTTCAGTCGACCGCCTCTCAGCAGACTAATTCCGGCCCGAACCGGTCGAACCAGAGCGCGACGAGTGCCGGACTGGGTATAGACGCCGGCACTTCTTCTGCGGGCCAATTCAAGCCGCGCAACGAAGTTAAGTTGACCGAGCCCGATATCGATTGGACTTACGCTGTGGTTGAGCGGCAGAACAAAGAAAACCTGACCACGTCGTTATTGCCATTCAATCTGGGGAAGGTGGTATTGGAAGACGATGCGTCGCAGAATCTCGCCTTGCTGCCCGGGGACGTGATCACTATCTTCTCTAAAGCGGATATTCGCGTACCTCAAGCACAGCAGACTCGACTTGTCCGGCTGGAGGGAGAGTTCATTTCCTCCGGCGTTTACAGCGTGTTACCCGGCGAGACCTTGCGGCAACTGGTGCAACGTGCCGGCGGTCTAAGTCCGGAAGCCTATCTGTACGGTTCGGAGTTTACACGCGAGTCGACACGCCGAGTTCAGCAGCAGCGGTTGAATGAATATATCGATCAGATCACCCTTCAGTTGAGTGCCAACGCAACGAATAGTGCGGGCAGGTCGATCAGTGCCCAAGACTCAGCGGCTGCAGCTGCATCGCAGGCGCAGAGCCAGAGTGTTGTCGGCAGTCTCCGCCAAGTGCGAGCCACCGGCCGAATCGTGCTGGAATTGTCTCCCGATAGCCACGATGTGTCACAGCTTCCCGACCTACCTCTGGAGGACGGAGACAGATTCATCGTGCCACGCGTACCATCTACGGTGAGCGTTGACGGAGCAGTCTACAATCAAAACTCGTTTGTGTATGATCCAAGCCGACGTGTCGGAAGCTATATTCGGCTGGCTGGCGGAGCTAATCGCGACGCCGACACGAGCAGGGCATACGTGATCCGGGCAAGCGGTTCCGTTCTCAGCAAGCAATACAGTTCTTCTCTGCGCGGAAACAGCTTCGATTCGTTACATATATACCCTGGCGACACAGTGGTCATTCCGTTAAATCTTACGAAGGGCAATACCCTTCGCACGATCGTTAGCATCGCGCAAATCGTAGGTCAGTTGGGAATTGCGGTAGCAGCTGGTAATACTGTGTTCTAGAAAGATTAGGTTATGCCGCAAGAGACAGTCTTGAATCATTCCGAAATTTCCTCCCACCCCAGACCCTCAAAGGAGGGGGCGCTACCGAGCGAATCACCGGAGGTTCGGCGGGAATCTGAACTAGATCTGGCGGAACTTATCAGGGTACTGCTGCAAAACAAGTTTGTAATTCTAAGGTTTTCACTCGTGCCGGCGGTTCTGACTGCGATTGTGCTCCTCATCATGAAACCCTACTATGCGGGGATAGCGAGTTTTTTGCCACCCAATTCCATGTCTACCGGGGCCTCCGCCTTATTGGGTCAACTCGGAGCTTTGGGCATGGCTGGAAGCGCTTTAGGCGGATTGAAGGATCCCAGCCTCATTTATGTCGGAGTACTTGAAAGTCGTACAGTTGCCGACGATTTGATTCAGCAGTTTGATCTGGCGAAGATATACCAGACCAAGAAGCTGAGTCAGACAGAAAATGTTTTGAAGGCTCATACGAAAATAGCTCCCGGAAAAGATTCGATCATTGTCATCACTGTCAAAGAGAATGATCCGAGACTTGCCGCGAACCTGGCCAACGCCTATCTGGCTGCGCTGCATAAGCAGAACGATAGGATTGCGTTTACTGAAGCGGGTCAAAGGCGTCTTTTCTTCGAACAGCAACTGGAAAAGGAAAAGGATCTGTTGGCGGAAGCTGAAGTAGAAATGGCCCAGGAGCAGAATGGTTTCATCCAGCCCAGCGGGCAGGCACAACTTCAAATTCAGACGATTGCCCAAACGGAGGCACAGATCGCGAGCCTCGAAGTCCAGTTAGCGGCGATGAGTCAAGCAGCAACGAACGAGAACCCCGACGTAATCCGCATCAAATCCCAGATTGAGGGGTTGAAAGTGCAACTGGCCAAGCTGGAAATCTCGGGCATGAAGGGCGGCCCAGGTGATGTGCAGATTCCTGCGTCGAAGGCGAAGGTGCCAGCGTTGACACTGACCTATGTGCGTAAGGCAAGGAACATGAAATACCACGAAGCACTTTACGAGTTACTGATGCGTCAGTACGAATCGGCTAAGCTGGACGAGGCGCATTCTGCTCCGCTGGTGCAGGTGGTGGACTATGCTGTCGTACCGGATTCGAAGGCAGGACCGCCACGAACTCTCCTTACTTTGTTAGCGCTTGTCCTCGGTGGATTTATTGGAGTTGTGCGTGTCTTTCTTAGATATACTTTGGGAACTTTGCCCGCAATGAAGGCCTAGAAGGTTCCCAAGAACTGGGAGACGCCGCAGTGCGCAACCTGAAGCGGTACCGGAATACCTCCAGGAAGGAAAATTGGGTCAATTTGGAATCCCTACAGAGCCACTTTCAGCACTTCAACCATTTCTCCAATTGTTGGGAAGGAATATGAGCAACAAGCGCCAGAAATTTTCTATTTGCATTCCTGCCTACAATCGAGCGAGTTTTCTAGGGCAACTTCTAGATTCGATTTTTATCCAAGGCTACAAAGACTTTAATATTGTCATTTGTGAAGATAAATCTCGGGAGCGCCGAGAGATTGCCATGATTGTTCAAGGTTATGCTGATCGCTTTCCGGGTGTGATGCACTACTATGAAAACGAGGTGAATCTTGGCTACGACGCGAATATTCGCAACCTGGTTGAAAAGGCCACGGGCGAATACTGCTTCTTTATGGGCAACGACGATCTGATGTGTCCCGGTGCACTGGAAAACGCTGCCGGGATTCTTCAGCGTCACCAGAATGTAGGACTAGTACTGAAGAGTTACGCTTGGTTCGACGATGTTCCGGAGAAGGTGAATCAGGAGGTAAGGTACTTTGCCAATGAGCGTGTATTTGAAGCCGGCAGAGAAGCCATCACCATCTGCTTTCGGAGGTCTGGGGTTATTTCAGGTTATATCGTGCATCGTGATTCCGCATATGCCGCCGCGACAAGCAAGTTCGATGGAACACTTTATTACCAGATGCACCTGACGGCTTCCGTCCTCTCCGAGAAGAATGCAGTTGCGACGCCCAGGGTGTTGGTTCTGTGTAGAGATACGGAAGTCCCTGAGTTTGGCAATAGCGACACGGAAAAGGGAAAATACATTCCGGGTGGCTATACACCACAGGCGCGTCTCAACATGGTGGGCGGAGCATTATCCATTATCAAAGGTTTTGAGCAAACCACTGGCTTGGATATTGCAGAGGATGTGACTCGGGATTATGCTAACTATTTCTATCCATATATAAAAGATCAGCTGACATTGCCTCTGCGAGAATTTGTGAAACTGTGCAAGGGATACGGAAAACTTGGGTTTTATAAGTACCCAATGTTTTATCTATATTGCGTGGTTGGCTATCTTTTAGGCGAAGTTAAATTTGATTCGGTGACGAGACGAATTCGCGGGTATCTCGGTAGAAGTCCGCAGTTTGGAATCTCAAAGTAAGGGCGCGGTCGTATTCCCAAGGCTCGATGCGGTTGAGCTTTGGCGGAACCACCGGGATCATGCCTGGCTGAGTACCACTTGCCTGGTTTCGTCGCCCTCGTAGGTGCGATCCATCAACAACGGCAAGCCTTCCGGCATAGGCCCCAGTTCCGCCAGCAGGGCCCGACCTTCGGGAGCATCGTGCGCATGGCCGGGCGACAGGGCGAAGGTTATGGCCGTTCGAGCATTCGCGGCAACCAGATGAACCTGGTGTTCCATCCGCCGCGCGACTTGCCGATGGCTTGAGGTCCGTTTTCTTAGAGCGCCCGTCCCGTCCGGATGCACCTTGATCGAGGTCGAGTCGAGCGCGAACGCCTCGATCCTGATCCGCACGATCTGCTCGGACTGCAACTTCTCGAATACCTGATCGAGAACGCCGTTCTTGGACCACCGATTCATCCGCGTGTAGATCGTGTGCCAGCGCCCGAAACGTTTCGGCAGACCGCGCCATTTGCAGCCTTGCTCAGCTACATACAGCACCGCGTTCAGCACTTGCAAGTTGCTCAAACGCACATTCCCACGCTGCACCGGCAACGCATCCTTGATCCGCTCATACTGCTCTTCTGTGATTTCCGTCGTGCCTTGAGTTTAACAGACGAACCTTGCAGTAGTGTGAACACGCCCTAAGAAGGGAACTGACCCACCATGATTCGTAAGAATTCATAAAATATTCCACGAACAAAGAGCGGTCCATCTGTCTATCAACCCACCCGAGAGATAGAAAGATGGCACTTGCACTCCTGGATTTAAATGCGACGATCGCGGCTAAACGTTTGAGAGCGTGCGTATTGCCAATAACGCATGCAAGACACCACATCCCAGAAAAATCCGTACCATATCATGGGCAGCGATATAAGGTCCTGTCGCATCCCCGGGATACCGGCCTAGAACTGTCACTAGCGCTGAAGGTGAAAGCTTGGCTCCCAGGTGAGTTGTAGCCAACCGCTTGCGTTATGTTGTGACCCGTTCATGTACGAGGGTATGAGGAAACGCTCGTATTGTGTGAAGAGTTGCGCTCGCCAGTGGCTATTGAAGGCATAGGAGGCATTTATGAAGCCATCTGTGATCGTGCCGCCGCCGGGCAGGAAGAGCGTGCCGGTTTTGTTCTGGCGATAGCCTGCCTCGACTCGGGTGCGGGCAGAAAACCAATAACTGGTGCGACCCTCAATTGCGCGGGAGTCTCGGCCAATTGCGTTTCCAACCATGAAACTTTTGTTTGTATTTCCGTCGAGGTATTGGCTATTCGTGAAGAAGTGATATGGGCCGAAGTCTTCAATTAAGCCCTCTGAACTGACGGCTTCTACGCGCAGGTCCATGTGGGACAGGAAGGGGAGCCGCGCAAAATAGATACCAGGGTTCCATACGGCACGACGGGGCGCGGCGATGGGACTTGGGTCATCATCGGAGTATGCGTCCGCATAGAGCGTAACGAGGCGACGCAGAAAAGGCAGTCGATATACGAAGTCGAAGTTGCTCTTGCGATCGCCGGGATCCTGACGATCGCCATACCCGATGCAGCCGCCACAACCACCGCTTCCGGTCGAGTTGAAACTAAAGACATTGTCTTTAAAGCTGTGGAATGTGATGGGGTGCCCGACACCCCAGAAGATCGACCAGCGAGTAAAACTTATTTCGAGATTTTCCCCGAAGTTGAAGTCCGCTTTTTGACCGTTGTACCAGGGGCGTTCAGGGTAGTTATGTCCGGAAAGCTTTCCCAGCACGATGTCGAAGCGATAGGTTCCGAGAGATGGGACGAGTGGGAACGGGTGAGGGCGGGTAGAAACAAAGCGCAGGTTATAGGTCGGCTCTGCGTTGCTGGAGAAGGCCAGGGGCCCCATGGTTGTGGGTCCCCAATAGATCGCCTGTTTGCCAAGGGACAGCGAGTTGCCCGCGAAGGCGATTCCGCCGTACAGTTCCATAGCACCCACGTGTTCGAACGCTGCTTTTCCCGGTATCGGTCTGATCATAGGATCGGTATCTGGCTGCGATCGATCGATCACGTTGAAGAGCTGGTTCATGGCAGGGGTCTCGGCGGGATTACCGGGACTGTGTTGGAACTCTTGCCTGTCGAAGAAGAACCAGCGTCCGTCGTGGGCTCGGAAGGAGAAGCCGGCGATCGCGCTGCTGCCTCGCCCGAGCGGACGACCGTAGTCGTTCCACCACGTCTGGCCGAAGTGGAAGCTGTCGGCCAGAGCGGGACCGGCGATTGTCCCATATCGTGCGTAGACAGACTCTACGCTCAACGATTCGTGGTATTCAGGCGCTTCGAGTTCGGTTTGAAGATCGGTAATTAGAAGACGAGCTTGCGCGAGCAGGCTCGGACCATAGGCACCCTTCATTTCCGCCAAATTTTCTGCCAGGCGAAGTTGACGCAGGCATTCCTGACGGGTCCAGGGGCGGATAGCGGAGCTCTGACCTGGGATGAAGCCCATTGCCCCGAGTCTCTCCAGGGCCGGGTATATCCAACTATCCATGGGAACGTTGGTGGATCCTATGGTGTCTGGGTCGGTCTCTTCGGGCAGCGGCTTGGGGGCTGGGGGGTGAACGTTGGGAGCGGGTTGGGAGACGGAAGTGGATGAGAGATTTGTGACGGTCTGGGGGGTTACAGAGGGAGCGGGGTTGGGGGTGGATGGGGGAGCGGGAGGACGGAAGGTGCCGTAGTCATGGGGAAGGGGTTTGGTGTCGAAGGGGTTCAGGGTGTAGTTGTGGTGGGCTCGGTAGACGTAATGACCTATGAGCCAGCCAGCGGCACTGCCTACCAGGACATCGGAGGGGAAGTGCTGCTCGGCGAGGACGCGGCTGACGCTTACGCTAGTGGCCAATCCGTAGACAACGGTACGTGTGAGCCAGCCGGGATACTCGTCGCCGACAACGGAGGCCATGGCCCAGGCGGCGGCGGCGTGATTCGAGGGGAAGGAGCCGTTGAGCGGGCTGGAGCTGAAGAAGCTTCCCTTCGCGTGATTGACGTCAGGGCGATCTCGAAGGGTGACAAGCTGGATGGCTTCGCTGACGGCCAGGCTGTCGATGAGAGCTTCGCCGCTCAGGAGGCCGGTCTCTTTGGCCTGCGGGGCGTCTCCGTTCAGGCTCCAAAGGTACATTCCCGCGGGCAGAGCGCCTAGCGCGGCGACGCCTCCGTTCGAGATCTGGGTGAAGGTGTGTTGATCGTTGGCGTTGATGTTGATCAGCGAGTTCATTGTGTGCTGGTCGCTGCCGATCATCGTCCCGGTGACCGCGGCCAACGGGAGCAGCCAAAACGCATCCGCGGGCTTCATGTGGAATGGGCTGGTCCAGATGGCTTTTTGATCGAGAAGGATCCGTTTTGGGGTGCCGAGGAAGGTGATTGGGGCGGGTTTTGGCGGCAGTGCGGGGCCGGGGATGGGGTTCGGGTTGTTGTGCGGCTCGGGGGAGTCTGGGAGGGAGGCGGGCGTTGAGGCGTCGGCCATCTCGTGCTGAGGCGGGCTGCTTTGAGCAGAGCAGAGGCGGTTCGTTGCAAGCAGGAGGATGGCGGTAAGGAGGAGGGAGGCGCTAAGTCTGGGGTGTATCACGGGCATCGGCAAGTTCGGGCGACAGCTTACTGCACCCCTTGCTGGAGGCTATCATAGGCGAACGGCTCGATGGGTGACGGGACTCAGGTGGGCAACATCTGGATTGCCTGCCGCAGCCAGTTTCATGGGGACCCCCTCCCCCTATTGCCCGCGCATAAAATCTTTCAATTCAGCATCTTACAGGATGTCTCTGTCTGTAAAATATTCCAAATAAAGGGGTTGCGTCCAAATTCTCTTATATCAATCACTTAGTTCTGGAACATATCCGGGATGTTTGTTTTTGATCTATATATCAAGGATAGCAAATTAGGTAAAACTAAAATGCCAACTTTTGGAGATTTATATTTGATTTCTTATGTGCGGGTTGGAGGGTTTTCGGGAGGTTTGGGGGCTTGACATCCGATATTGCTGAGGTTTTCGCAAAAAACAGCAGGGAACGATGAAGCGGGGGAGTTAGGTAAGGGACGGGTGGTAATGATCTCTGGGTTTCGAGGAGGGCAGTTGCGGGGGTGGGGACTGGGGTTCGTGCTTCGCACGAATGCCCACCTTAGCGCGGTAAAACTGCGCGAAGATGGGGCACCCTGATTTGGTGGTGGCTCTGGAGCAGTTACAGGTGGTAGATGTGATCGGCTCCCAGGACCAGAAGTAAGGTGATGGCGGCTATGGCTACTTCGCCTACGGCTCCTACGATGAAGGGGCGGGCTCCTTGTTTGAAGAGGTCCTTGAGGTTGGTGCGTAGGCCTACTCCGGCGAAGGTGAGGAGGAAGGCCCAGCGGCTGAGGTTTCCTAGCGCGAGAAGTTGGGGTTTGGTGAAGCCTAATGTGGCGAGGTGCGGGTTTGACGACGCGCCTAAGGTGGCTAGAAGTGAGATGACGAGGAAGCCGAGGACAAACTTCGGGAATTTTTGCCAGAGGAATGCGGCCTTGTTGTCGAGTTGTTTGGTGGCGGCGCGGCTGGCGAGACCTTTGCGCACCCAGAGGATGGCGTAGCCGAGGACGACGAAGCCGATGAGGGCGTTGCGACAGGTCTTGGCGAGGACGGCGAATTTGCCGGCGGCGTCGGAGTAGAGGGCACCGGCGGCGGTGGCTTCGGCGGTGTTGTCGACGGCGAGGCCGGCCCAGATGCCGTAGGCGTGGTCGCTCATGTGGAGCGTGTGGCCGATGAGCGGGAAGGTGAAGAGCGAGAGCGCGCCGAGGGCGAGGATGGCGGCGATGGCGGTGGAGGAGTCTTCCTCGTCGGCGTCGATGGCCCCCTGAGTGGCGATGATGGCGGAGACTCCGCAGACGCTGGAACCGACGGCGAGGAGGGTGGTGAGCTTGGGACCGAGGTTGAAGGTGCGGCCCAACCAGGTCATGAAGGTAAGAGAAAACGCGAAAGCTATGAAGACTAAGAGGAGGGAGATGCCGCCCAGTTTGAGGACGTCGCCGAGGATGAAGCGTGCGCCGAGCAGGATGATGCCGACCTTTAGCCAGAAATCGTAGGTGGCCACGCCGGCGCGGAAGATGCGCGGGACGCCGACGGTGTTGGCGATGATGATGCCGAAGAGGATGGCCCAGAGGACGTACTCGATGTTGGGGAGGGTGATGTGGCGGGCTTTGGTCCAGGTGTTGAGGAAGTGCTCGACGAACTTGCCGGCGTAGCCTACGACGAAGAGGAGGGCGATGCCGGGGAGGAGGCCGAGGAGCGTGGATGGTTCGGCGGGGTTGCGGCCCGGGGGATGGGGTGGGTATTCGGTGCGGAGGTCAGGGAGATTGGTGGAGGTGGCCATGGGTTCTCCTTGCGGTGGGTTGCGGCTGCTAGTGACCATCCCCACGATTCCCTTCGGGGATCATGGGGCACCCGGGGCGTGGTTTACCAGGCGATGGATTTGAGCAGGCCGAAGCGGATGATGAGGCCGAGAGCGGCGGCCAGGAGGATGGCCCAGGTGTCGGTGGATAGACTGAAGGAGGTACGAGTGGAGGGGGTAGACATGGTGTGGAGTCTCCTTAAGGGATACGCGGTGCACACGGAAAAACGTGTGGAGGCGGATGCTATGAAATTTTTAGAGAAGAGGTAGGGCGCAGATGGGACTAGTTACAACAACAGCGCGTCGGCATGAGGTGCAAGGTCGCGAGTTGGCGGGAGACCGTCATGTTGGGGTTCAGTTTACACCATTGGGGCGGAGGCTTGGGTTGCCTGTTGGTTTCGTTGCAGGTTGGAAGTGACTAGTCCCACGATACCCTGCGGCCTTCGTCCTTCGGGATCATGGGGCACCCGATGGTTACGCTCTTGCCAGCAGATGGCTGGCGGCTGCGTCGGCGCACTGGTGGAGGCGCTCGGTATCTTCCTGAATCTGCTCGATGGTTTGGCTGTTGGGTGGGAGGTGGGTGTGGGCATGGTGGAGAAGGAGAAAGTGATCGTGCCATTCGCCGAGAGATTTCTGAGCTGCCTCGTAGCGGACGGCGAGGTTGGCGGCGGCTTTGGAGCTGTCGACGCCGGTCTCGGCGAGGTAGCGTGCGGTCTTGGAGGCTTTCCGGAGAGTGTGAAGGTCCTGGTCGTGTTGCGGGTCGAGGCCGCGGATGTTTTCGGAGAACCAGATTTTGGTGACGGTGATGAGCTTTGCGCCGCTGAGATTGAGATCGAGCGCGGGGCTGAGGATAGTTTCGAGATTGTTGAGCCTGAGTTCGATTTTCTTCTGCTCCTGTTCGAGCCGTTTGAGGAGTTTGCACTCGGATTTTTCTCTGACGCCGCTGAGGTCCTCGGCGAGACGCTTGGCGTCGGGGGTGCCATTGTAGGCGGCCAGGAGATCGGATTGGACGTCGGCGTCGCGCACGGCGCCTGCTGCGCGGCGTAGTTTGCGGAGAGAGCGCTGGAGAGGTTCGGCTTGCTTGTTAATGCCGGAGATATCGGCGGAGAGAGTGAGCAGTTCGAGTGTGGCTTCAATGCGCCTTGTGGTCGAGCGCAAAAGATGGACGCGCTTGGGCGAGGGTTTTTGGAGGCAGTCTGCGATGGCTGCCTTGAGCATCAAGGCCTGCCGGAGAAAGACGGTCACGGGTTGCGGCATGACTTCACCTTTCCGGTAGAGATGCTTGGGAGAGCCTTACGGCGACACTACTCCAGAGGTAAAGTTGCGCGCAACCGACTGGGTGAATGGGTGTTCAGTGAGGTGTACGTAGGAGGTTGTTATGAAACTCACGAGCGTAAAGTCGATGGTTACAAAGGGCGTAACGGTTGGTTTACTGGCGGGTGCTATTGCACTGGCCGCACCGGCGAAGGCGGAGGCGCAGCAGTTTGCCGTAGGGGTGCAGTTTGGCTCGCCAGCCTATGGTTATGTCGCTCCTGGGGACTACTATGCTCGGCAGCGATATGAGGCGTATTGCCGGGAGCAGGCGCGGCTACAGCATGAGGCCTGGGTGCGGCAACAGGCTTATAACCGCTACGCGTATGCGCACCGCGATCATGATCGGCACGACCGCGACGACCACCGCGATTGGGATCGCCGGTAGTTTTGACGTAGAGATTTGAGGGGTTCAGTGGGCCGGTTGCGGAGAGGTTTCCGCGCCGGCCTTGCTGTTGGTTATCGCGGACCGGATTGTGCGGTGTGTGGTGAATAACCCCACGACACCCTTCGGGTATCATGGGGCACCCTTTAGTGCGTAAGGGGTTGGTAGTAGCGGGCTTCGGGGGCGGCGCAGGCTTCGCAGAGGATTCTGCCTTCGCGACGGATCTCGCGGTCGTAGTTGATGCCTTCGCCGCAGAGTTCACAGGTGATGCGGGTGGATTTGTAGCCGGGCATTTCGCGGGGGTGAATGGGAACTGCGACCCATTCTTCGCTGAAGAGTTCTGCGATGGGGAGTTCGCGGTAGGCGAGCATCTGCTGCTGATTCTTGTTTTCGATGGCGGGGTAGAGGTCGCGGGCACGCTGCTTGGAGGATTCGAGGGCGGCGATGCGGATGGCTTTATAGACTGGGGTATCGCCTTGCGGCGGAAGAGGCGAGGCCAAATCGACGAAGGTGGCGGCCATCTTGCCCCAGTCGCGGAATTTGATGGCGCGCTTGCCGAGGCGGCAGCCGGTGACGACGGCGATGGCGTCGGTGGCGCAGCGGTCGATTTCGATGAAGGTGACGAGGCGTTTGCGGTCTTTTGGATTGACGAGGCTTTTAGGGTCGTCGATTCCGAGGCGCTCGCAGCCTAGCATGGCCAGGCGGACGCCGAGGATCTGGCCGGCGCAGAGATGGCCGTGGGCAGTTTCAGCTTCGCGGAGGAGGGCGTCGAAGGTCTGCATAAATTGATGATACTGCTAGCGGGCCGGGGCGTGTTTTTTCGACGTTGCACGTTGTTGTCCAGCGGAGGTAGTATTCGATTCCCGAGGTGACTGATGACTGATTTTGCGACGACGATTGGCATGGTTTTGAGGCAGAAAGACGGGCAGATCGCGTCCGTGCGCCCGGATGCCTCCGTGTATCAGGCCATTGAGTTGATGGCGGAGAAGAAGATTGGGGCTCTGCTGGTGATGGAGGGCCCGGTGCTGCTGGGAATCATTTCGGAACGCGACTATGCGCGGAAGGTGATCCTGCAGGGGCGGTTGTCGAAGGAGACGCATGTCTCGGAGATCATGAGCAGTCCGGTGATCTCGGTGACGCGGCAGCATTCCGTGGGCGAGTGCATGCGCATCATTACGAACAACCGGATTCGGCATCTTCCGGTGGTGGAGAACGGTGCTGTGCTGGGAATGGTTTCGATCGGCGACCTGGTGAACTGGGTGATTTCGGAACAGGAGATGACGATTCGTCATCTTGAGGCTTATATCTCGGGTACTGCCACTACCTAGGCGCAGGAGAAGGTTTGCCCGGGTGAGGGCCATCTCCAGGTGTTTCAGGGGGCGCGGTAGATCAGGCGGCGGCGAATGCGCGGAGGATGAGGAATACGCGACGGGGTGAGTGCGACTCCCCCGCCTACGCCTGCGCCGAGAAGAGAACAAGCGAGAATTGTACGGGCGGAAGCTTCGTTGCAGACTCCGGCGCCCAGTCCAGCGCCGATGCCTAGTCCGACGAGGGCGGTGGTGAGGCTGGGGCCGAACTTTATCTCTTCTGTGAAGACGGCGGTGATATTGCTTTTGGGAAAGATGAGACGTCGAGGCGAAGAGTAGGGTACTGCCTGGATGCAGGTCAGGGTGGAGTCGTTGGCCAGATCGATGTTGCAGGATGTGGGATAGGTGCGGCCGCGTTCGAGAACGGAGATAGTTTGGCTTGGTGGGAGTTGCTCGACGTTGAGCCAATGGGGATCTGGCATGGTGGGTGGTGTGGAAGGGACTGAGGGCGCCCCTTGGGGATGAAGTTGGGCGTCTGGTGCGTCTGGCAGGGAGGGTGCCTGGGAGTGTGACGGTGACGCAAACAGGAAGAGCAGGATTGTTGGTACCAAGTGACTCATGGATTTCCTCCGTGTGACTACAGGAGGAACTCTATGGTTTTGGCGTGGCTTGGGAGGAGCTATTGTGGCAGTTTCTTGAGTGTCACAATGACCAGCTGCGTGTCATCCGCTCAGATCCGTGTGGAGTTTTTCGGTGTCTGACGGGGATGAAGTCTGGGGTAGAGATTTTTGACTCTCGTAGGCGTCGACGGCGTCGTGGAGGCGGT
This sequence comes from uncultured Acidobacteriaceae bacterium, assembly GCA_963838555.1. Classification (GTDB taxonomy): domain Bacteria; phylum Acidobacteriota; class Terriglobia; order Terriglobales; family Acidobacteriaceae; genus Edaphobacter. Next base: position 532,358 of record CAWIRK010000002.1, read on the forward strand.
TGAAGATGAGGGAGGGACCAATGACTTCGGTGAGGTGGTGACGGTCTAAGTCAGCTCGGGTGTTCCAGGGCACACGGGCGAAGCCGAACACGACTCCCGCATCGGTTAGATTTTTTTTTATCTCCTGAACGACTCGTGCGGCGGTGTAGTCCACGTTGGTGATCGCTTCTGCGTCTACGATGAGCCAGCGCACGGAGGTTGGTGAGGGGCCGACGAGGGTGGAGATCTCGTCGGCGAAGCGGCTGGCGTTTGCGTAGAAGAGCGCAGCTCCAAAGCGATAGAGAACGAGGCCGGGTCTGGTGAACGAACCGGTGACCGGGGGGATGAGCTTCCAAGCTCCATCTGCTTCGGGGATCATGACGCCGCTGCGCGGGTGGTAGCTGTGATGGACGATTCGGAGAAGCGACATCACCATGGCGAGCACGATGCCCTGTTCGACTCCAGCGAGAACAACAAAGAGGGTCGTGGTCAGCGCGAGCGCGTATTCCGGGCGGCTTTCGGGGAGGATTGCCTGCAGACCGCGCAGGTCGATGAGGCGGAGTGCGACGAGAAAGACGAGAGCGCCGAGCACACAGTGGGGAAGGTATTGGATCGGCCTGGTGAGAAAGAGCAGGACAAGCGCGACGACTGCTGCCGTGGTGACCTGGGCGAACTGGCTTCGGGTGCCGCAGCTCTCGAGCATTGCGGTTTGGGTGGGGCTGCCGTTGACGACGAAGGTGCCGCTGAAAGCGGCGGCAGCGTTCGCGGCAGAGAGGCCGACCAGATCCTGATCGTCATTGAGTCGCTGGCGATGGCGGCCTGCGTAGATGCGTGAGGTCGCAGCGCTCTGGGTGAGAATCATGACGGTGCAGGATGCGGCGACCGAGATTAGCGGAGGGACGTCCTGCCAGTGGACATCAGGGAAGGAGAGACGCGGCAGACCGCCGGCGACCGGTCCGATGACGGAGATGCCGTGTCCGGCGAAGTCCCATATTGCGCTGGCGGTGGTTGCGGCAACGATCACTAATAACGAACCGGGCACCCTAGGGGCGAATCGACGAAGAAGCAATATGGTTGCGAGGCAGATGGCGGTGACGAGCAGCGTCTGCGGATGGATGTGAGGAAGAGCGCGACCGACCTCGTAGAGCTGGATGAGGGGTTTGTGGGCATCGGTCGGGATACCGAGCATCTGTCCGAGGACGGAGATGCCGACCTGGAAGCCGACACCGGTGAGAAATCCGATGAGCACGGTCTGGGGGAGAAAGTCGGCGATGAAGCCGAGCTTGAACAGGCGTGCGAGCAGCAGAAATCCGGCAGTGAGGAGCGCGACCAGACTTGCCAACGCAACATAGCGTGAGCTGGCGGATGGCGCCATGCCGTTAATTCCACTGCGAAGAATGGCGGCGGTGGCGGAGTCGGCGGCAACGACGAGGTATCGCGATGAGCCGAAGGTGGCGAATGCGAGAAGCGGCAGCAGGAGTGCGTAGAGGCCGGTGACGACGGGCATGCCGGCGATGCGGGTATAGCCGAGCACCTGCGGGATGTCCATTGCGGCGAAGATGACGCCTGCGAGCGCATCGCGCAGTGCCGTGGCTCGCTTCACAGGTTTCATTCCCTGGAACAGATTGAGCAAATCAAAACTCCTGCATGGCGAGCAGCAAGAAATCCGGCACAGCGAAGTGCGCGGCGCAATGCTTTTTCGCAATGCGAATCGAGGTTGATGCTAAATCAAATTTCCGGGAATTTTTGAAGAATGCGCGGAGGTCGCGTGGACTAGTTCTCGTCGGAGTTATCGCCCTCTTCGATGAGGGATGCGGTGCCGACGACGTCGTAGGTGGTGGGTTCGCCGCCGGTTGGTTTCAAGGTGACGCGCATGGGCAGACGTTGCCATTGGGCGGGCTGGCAGACGGGAATGAAGTGGTTGCTTTGCGGCCATGGACCGATCTGCTTCAGGACGACGGGGCGGCGCGCGCCGAGTTGGGCGACGATGGCGAAGAGGCCGCCCTTCGCGGTGGTGACGGTGCCGCAGTAGGCAGCGTAGTCGCGGAACCAGACTACGTCGGAGACGGCAGAGTCAAAGTCCGGCAGGTGGAGCGCGGTGATGTGGCCGGTTACACGGTCGACGGAGAGCCACGGGCCGGGTTGCCAGACCCAGTGAGGCGCGGCGTCAGTGGGCAGTGCGTCGTTGAGGCGAAGGGCGCGGCGGACGGTGAAGGTGCGGTCGGTGATGTCGTGGATTTCGCCGGTGGTCCATTCTTTCTGGCGGTCGTCGACGAAGAGGGGGCGGACTTTGAGGGTGGAGGTCTCGTCGGCTTTTGTGTCGGGGGTTGCGTCGGGCTGCGTGTAGGGCACTCTGCGGAATGGGCCTAGGGTGACGGTGTGGACCTTTGGCACTGCGGCAAAGAGCGGGTGCGAGGAAAAAACTGTGGCGAACGCCAGAAAAAAGATCGCTAGGAGAAGACGGCGGAGGCGAAGTGCGGGGCGGTGCGGACGCGGAGTCAAACTCAAGAGAAAAGGCTCGCTAAGGAGAATTCAGTTGCTGTCATGCTAACGGATGCGCTGTGTTCTCTGTGCGATACGTTGAGGTACGGCTTAACACTTTTGGGGTGGAAGAAATGGGATAGTGGGCGGAAGAAACTTCAACGTGACACGAAAGATGTACGGAGGTATTGAAAAAGGTACGAAAACTGTGGGAATCAGGGCCATTTTGCGGGCTCGCACAGAGTAGTATCGTGGAAAGAATGCGTGCTGCCGTCGTGGTAGCGCGTGCAAATCGACCGCGGCGGGATCATTTGAGCAGTACGAAAGGATATGACTAGATATGTGGAAACCGAATCAGACTGGAAGCAATACCCCCTCAACTCCTGAACCGGTGCGTCCCTCGGCGCCTGTGACGAACTTCGACGCGAGCCCGACGCGGCCTGCGACGGTCGGCGCTGGAAACGCTGCGGCTGCTGTGCCGACAGGAGAGCAGGCGACCATCGGCAAATCACTAATTGTTAAGGGAGAGTTGACGGGCTCGGAATCACTTTACATCGACGGCAAGGTGGAAGGCGCGATCAATCTGCCGGGCAATCGCGTGACGGTTGGCCGCAATGGGCAAGTGGCGGCAAACATCGTAGCGCGCGAGATTGTTGTGCTGGGGAAGGTTCGCGGCAACTGCCAGGCGAGCGATCGCGTGGATATTCGCAGCGAAGGCTCGCTGACCGGCGATGTGATCGCGGCGCGCATCTCGATTGAAGATGGCGCGTTCTTCAAGGGCGGCATCGATATTCGCAAGCCCGGCGGCACCGACCTGAAGGGTGGTACCGCAACACCTGTTTCGTCTGAGCCAGTTGCCGTCGAAGCTTAATTTTTAGCCGAAACGACAGTCTCTCTGTGGAGAGATCACGGCCCCGGTTTGCGCTGGGGCCGTTCTGCGTCTGCCTAGGATGAGTGAAGCGGAAGATTGCGGAATATCGTGAAGACCGCTGTCACGGCAAACGCCGCGTATATGACGGTGGGTCGCGGTTGGGGCCAGTGAAGGGGTTTACGCTGCAGGCATCGTCTGTAACAGACGATGCCGTAGGCTACGGCGAAGGGTAGCAGCGAGATGATGAGCGCGTTGAGGTTCATCGCTTCGATGAAGTGTCCGTGGAGCAAGGCAGCGACGGCTCGCGTGGCTCCGCATCCTGGACATTGAAGATGAAAAAGCTCATAGATGGGGCATTGCGGATAGAAGCTGTACTGTGCGGGGGGAAAGCGCAGGAGCAGGATTGCGGCGAGTGCAATGATTGCCGGGGGCAGGGCCGCGCGCAGAATGTCGGCGGTGCGGCTGCGCGGGGGAGGGATCATCGTGTGGCATTCCGGTAGCGGAGCGCTTGTTTCATTTGATTGATCTCGTTGAGTTTGTACTGGAAGTAGATGCCTCCGAAGAAGAAGGTCATCACGGCGTTGAGGCGGAGGCCGAGCGGCTCCGGGCCATTGAAGTGCTGTTCCAGCGTATCGCGCAGGGTGAAGCGGGCGATGAGACGTACGACCCAGGCGGCGATCGCGATCAGGTTGCCGAGGACACTGTGATGCGGATGAATGTGGTGGGAGAGAGAGATGACGAAAGTCCACGAACTGCCGAGCTCGAGCACGAAGAGCACCGTGGCAGCGATGTACCACATGAGAGCTTTGCTGGCCGGCTGGACGCGGTTTGCCCAGGACGCGATGATTAGATTCCAGACAAACACGAAGACGCGGCAGGTGAGGAGGCCCAGGAGGAGCTCGAGCCCCCAGTTCAGATTGGGTGGGTCGGGGTAGTCGATGCCGGGAGGCTGCGGGTAGGTTGAGGGCGCTGCGTAGGCCGGGGTTGGGATCGCGGCGCCTGGGGTGCCTGTGTAACCTGGGGTGCCGGCGGTTCCTGCGGTGCCGAGGATCTGGGCGACGGGGAGCCAGTCGGGCATGTCTTCGCTCTTGGCCATGTCGGTGGGAAGAATGTTTCCGGAGGCGACGTAGCGCTGGAGATCTTCGAGGGTGTAGGGACCGTACATCTGTCCGTTGCGTGAGACTTGATAGGTCATGCGGGCTCCCATGACGCCGGGGCGGCGGCGTTATCCTGCGGCATTAACTATAGACCCGATGAAATCATGGACTGGGATTCTGCACAATCAGATTGGGTGGGAGAGATGCGGGACTCCTTTTTGGGTGGGTTGCTGGGAGTTCAACGGGATTTCTATGAGGAAATAGTTTCCAAGTGTGGGTTCGCCGCTGTATAACGCTGTCTGGGCGGAACTTTGGCGGATCAAGGGGTCTGCGCTGCCGGGGCGGATCGGGAGTTATCGATGAAAGCAATTGTGACTGTGCTGGTTGCTATTTGTTGTGTGGGTGTGGTGGCACAACAGCCGTGGCAGAAGATTCAGATGCCTACGGCGTCAGAGGTCGCGCAAATCTGGAAGACGCCGCCGCCTGAGTACGGGCCCGAACCTTACTACGGGTTGAATGGAGCGGTGGATGAGGTGGTGATCCGGCGCGATCTCGACCGGATGAAGACGCTCGGGTATCAGGCGGTGACGGTGCAGGCGGGGTATGACATGCCGTTTGCTTATCTGTCGCCGGAATATTTTTCATTCTTTCGCGTGTTTGTCGAAGAGGTTAAGAAGCGCAACATGCGGGTGTGGATCGTCGACGATGCGGGGTATCCTAGCGGCTTTGCTGGCGGGAAGTTTACTGAGTTGAAGCCGGAGATGCGGATGCAGGCTCTGGTGGTGGCGCAGAGGATTCCGGCTAACTCAGGTGAAACAGTGAAGGCGGCGGTGGGGCCTGCGACGGTTGCGGTGACGGCGATCAATGCGGACGATGGCTCGACCGTGGCTGTTCCTGTTGCCGATCATGTGGTGGCGTGGACTGCTCCACCGGGGCATTGGACGGTCATGGTGGTGGAGCATCAGTTCAAGACTTCGCCGACGCGGTCGGATACGAATAAGAACCGGGTAAAGGATGCATCGCAGTCTCTGGAGGACTATCTCGATCCGGCGGCGACCGCGCAATATCTTGCGTTCACGCATGAGCAGTATAAGAAGGCGGTCGGGGATGAGTTTGGCAAGACCATTATGGGGTTTCGCGGCGATGAGCCGGATTATTCGATCGCCGGCTTGCCATGGACACCGAAGTTCTTTGAAAGGTTTCGGGAGATCAAAGGTTATGACGTACGGCCTTACGTGGCGGCGTTTCTGCAACCGCGAGGCACGAAGCTGACCGATGCGCAGGCGCGGGCGAAGGCTGACTATTACGACGTGTTCTCGCAGATGTTCCGCGATGGGTTTTTCAAAACGCAGGGTGAGTGGTGCGCGGCGAACCATCTGGAGTATCAGGTCCATCTGAATTACGAAGAGATGGAGATGGATCTGACTCGGTCGGAGGGCGATTTCCTGCGCGATATGCAATATGTGCAGGTGCCGGGCATCGACTCGATCTGGCACCAGATCTGGAAGGATACGATCTCGGACTTTCCTCGTCTGGCTGCGTCGGCTTCGCATGTGTACGGACATCCGCGAGCGTTTACGGAGAGCTTCGCTGCGTACCGGCCGGCTCCGGATGTGGACATGGCGCGGTACATTCTGAACGAGCAGTTTGTGCGGGGCGTGAATCTGGTGGAGACGATGTACTTTCCCGCGAGCAGTACGGAGAGGGCGCATCACTCTTCCTATATGGATGATCCAGCGTATCCGGCGCTTCTCGATTATGTGCGGCGCATGTCGTACCTGATGACGATGGGGCGGCCGGCGGCCTCGGTGGCACTCTATCTTCCGTCGAGTTCGATGTGGATGGGCGATGCTGCGGCGGACACTGCGTTTGTTTCTACGGAACGAATGCTGTCGGAGCGGCAGATTGATTTTGACCTTGTCAATGATGATGCTCTGGCGAAGGACTTGATCGCCGGGCGTGGAACGCTGGAGACGGCGAGTGGGAATCGCTATGGGACGGTGATTCTGCCCAATACGTCTCTGCTTTCGCAGGCGGCGCTCGACCGGTTGCATGCATTTGCGAATGGCGGTGGGCATGTCTTGTTTCTGGGCAGTACGCCTTCGCTGATTTCGGCGAGGACGATTCTGGATGCGCGAGCGGCTACTGCCGCGGACTTTGCCTGGGCGTCCGTGGTCGCTGGGGAATTGCAAGCGACACCGACGCCTCCGGCTCAGCCGCCATCATCCACTCCTGCCGCGCAGGTTGTTCCGGATGTGATCGCGCGAGCTGTCAGCGCGGCAGTGTCATCGCCTGATGTGGCGTTGGATAAGCGGGATACTGCGTTGCATACGATGCGTCGCCGGCTGAAGGATGCCGACGTTTACTTATTTTTCAATGAAGGGTCGGAGGCCTCTTCACATGCGATGACGTTGCGAAGCGAGGGGCGGCGAGCGGAGGTATGGGATCCGCAGAGTGGGACGATTGACGCTGCCACGGCGACCAGCATGAAGGGTGCGGTGAAGATTCAATTGGAGCTGAAGCCTTATGAGACGAGGGTTGTGGTGGTGCGTTAGATGATCTTGTGATCGACGTTGTCGAGTTGGGTATCTTTCGCTGCGCGGCTCATCAGGATGCGCAGATCGGTGACCTTGTTCAGTGCGAAGGCGGGTGGCGTGGTGGGTGCGGTGACGGCGATGAAGTCGACTCGGTTGACGTCTTCCAGGTAAAAGCTGGGGCGCTGGTCGGGTGTTGCGGGTTGAATCTCGACGTGACTCATTTCGAGGTTGGTGAGGTGGCGCAGGAAGAAACCCTGTGACGGTGTCGTGGGGCCGAACATGCCTGGGTCGGGATACTTGTCGGCATTTTCAGGCATGACGATCTTGGCGTCGTCGGCTGTACCGCCACCCCCGTGCTGGATGTAGACGTTCGAGATCTTGACGTCGCGGATAGCGTGGTCGGGGATGCCGCTGAGGATGGAGGAGATGTGCGGGGCGGTGTTGTAGCTGACGAGATTGTTGACGACGATGCGCTGGAGGGTGCCTACCTTCGTGGTTTCTTTGGGGCCACGGAGGCGCGCACCCGAGACGCCAGAAGAGCGGGGCACTGACGACGTCGCGCATGGTGATGTTGGAGATGGCGATGTCTTCGCAGAGTGCTCCGTCTTCGCTTTCGAGCGCGAGGCCCATGCAGCCTTCGAAGACGCAGTTGGAGATGGTGATGTTTTTGAAGCCGCCGTTGGATTCGGTGCCGCACTTGATGCGGCCGTTACGGGCGAGACGGGGGACGTCGGGCGGGAATTTCTTGTAGGTGCCGTCGAGCATGGTGCCGAGCTCGTAGGAGCCGGCGACATAGCAGTTGGTGATGGTCAGGTTTTCGGTGGGCCGGTTGTAGCCAAGGGCGTAGCTGGATTTGGGGCAGATGGCGTCGTCCCAGGGAGAGTTGACAAAGCAGTTGGAGACGCGGACGTTCTTGCAGCAGTCGATGTCGATGCCGTCGCGGTCGGTGTCGATGGTGAGATTGTCGATGGTGAGGTTGTCGACGCCGGTGAGGAGAAGGCCGAAGTGGCCGCCCTTGAGGATGGAGAAGTCGCGGAAGAGGACGTTGCGGCAGTTTTTTAGGGCGATGGCTTTGTTGCCTACGCCGGGTTGCTCGGCCTGGAACATGGTGTAGTTGCCGCGAGGCGGACGGACGACTGCGGCGCCTTCAATGGGGCTTCGAGGTGCGTTGGACGGTCGAGCTCCGGCAGGACGGCCGGGGCCAGCACCATAACTGAGGCCTTTGCCGAAGATGAGGCCGGGGCCGGTGATCGAGACGTCGTTTATGCCCTCGCCCCAGATGAGGGAGTTGTGCCAGTGATTGTGACCGTAGTCCTGGTAGGCGTCCCATGCAGTGTTGGGTTCGGCCGCGTCGTAGGTGCCACCGTTATAGCCGGTGGTTGCGCCGGGCAACGGCGAGTCTGCAGCGAGAATGGTTGCGCCTTGCGAAAGGTGGAGTGCTACGTGACTCTTAAGACGAATGGAGAAGCTGAGCCAAGTTCCAGGAGGGAAGAGAACCGTGCCGCCGCCTGCGGCTGCCGCGGCTTCGATGGCCTTGTTGATGGCGGGAGAGTCGACCGCCTTGCCGTCACCCACGGCGCCGTAAGTGCGTATGTCGAAGATGCCCTGCGATTCTGAAGCGTTCGAGGAACGCTGTGCGGCGTAGGCTGCGGGCACGGCGGTGGTGGCGGCTGCGGCCAGTCCCAGGCCACCGAATCGGAGGAATTCACGACGTATAGAGTTGACGGGGTCCATAGGGGGCCATGCTAGCAGAGGCAATATGTCAATTGGAAATATACTTCTGCCTGTGAAATGGGACTGAAAGGGTTTATGAGCACTTGGAATTAGCTAAGCAGAGAAGTCGTCGTTGCCGGTCGGACGGAAGCGGTAGCCTATCCACGGTTCGGTGACGATGTAGGCTGGTTCCTCGGAGAGCTCGATTTTTTTGCGCAGCTGGCCGATGGTGACGCGCAGGTATTCGGGTTGGTCGGCGTTGGTACCCCATACGGCATGCAGCAGCGCGCGGTGTGTGAGTACCTGTCCGGGGTGCTGGGCCATGTAAACCAGAAGATCGAACTGCTTCGGGGTCAGATGTGTCTCCTGGCCGCGAACGACGACACGGTGCTGGGGGATGTCGATCAGGAAGTCGCCGCCTTTGATGATTTGTGGGGTTTCGGTATTGGCTGCAGCGCTGCGGCGTAGTTGCGCGCGGACGCGGGCCTGCAGCTCCTGAATACTGAAGGGCTTGGTGACGTAGTCGTCGGCTCCTGCGTCGAGCGCTTCAATTTTCATCAGATCCTGATTGCGGACGGAGAGAACGATGATGGGAATCTTCGAGATGGCTCGGATCTCGCGACACAACTCAACGCCGTTCATCTGCGGCATGGAGACGTCGGTGATGACGAGATCGGGCTTCCATGTGTGAATGGCTTCCATGCCTTCGACGCCGTTGGCGGCGATCTGCAACGAATATCCCTGCGTGGAAAGGGCGGTGCGCAGAACGCGGGTGATCTGCGGTTCGTCATCGACGATGAGGATTTTCGACGGTTGATCGTGTTCGTTGGCCTTCATTCGTGCTCCGAGTGCTGTGTGACGATGTGGACGTCGACGTTGGGTGACTCTTTCAAGAAATGTTGAATTGCCCAGTAATAGAGGTATTTGCGGAAGCCGTGGACTGCGGTGCGGCCGAAGACGACGTGGGTGATGCGTTTCTCGCGAACGAAGCTTGCCGCAGTGTGGGCGACGCTCTTGCCTTTGATGGTGAGGACTTCGGCGTTGAGGTTGCGGGCGAACTGCATGTTGGCGGCAAGATCTTTTTTCTCCTCCTCGGAGAGATCCTCGCCGGTATCGACGTGGAGGACGAAGAGTTCGCCGCCGACTCCTTCGGCTACGCGGGCGCCGCGTGCGATGAGCATTTGTGAGGAACTGTTGGAACTGATGCAGACCGCGACGCGTTCGCGGACTGCCCAGTGGGCATCAATGTGTTTTGCGTCCATGTAGGCGGTCAGTGTGCGGTCGACGGCCTTGGTCACGTGCTGCAGGGCGAGTTCGCGGAGTGCAATGAGGTTGCCGCGGCGAAAGAAGTTGGCGAGGGCCTTTTCGGCGCGGTCCACACCGTAGACATCGCCGCGGCGCATGCGGGTCTGAAGCGCCTCGGGCGTGAGGTCGGCCATGACAATCTCGTCGGCGCGCTGCACCATCCAGTCTGGCACGGTCTCGCGAATCTGAATGCCGGTTACGCTCTGCACGGTGGGGGCGACGCTCTCAATGTGTTGCACGTTCATGGTAGCGAGAACATCGATGTTGGCTGCGAGGACGTCGAGCACGTCCTCATAACGCTTCCGGTGTTTGCTGCCTTCGATATTGGTATGGGCGAGCTCGTCGATCAGAACGATCTGCGGTTTTCGCGCGAGGATGCCGTCGACATCCATCTCCTCAAAGGCGACGCCCTTATAGTCAATTTTCTTTCGAGGTATTTTTTCGAGTTGTTCGGCCAACTCTGCGGTGCGGGGGCGGCCGTGGGTCTCTACGACGCCGATGACGATGTCCTCGCCGCGCTGGCGTCGCCGGATCGCCTCACTCAACATGTTGTAGGTCTTGCCGACGCCGGGTGCGTAGCCGAGGAAGAGTTTGAAGGTGCCGCGCGTCTTTTCCGGCGCGACCTTGTCCAGCCATTCTTCGGGACTCTTTGCTGCGGGGTTCGAGATGTCGCGTGCGCCCATAAGGATAAGATAGATTCGTGCAGCGTAAGGTGATACGCAGTATCGTTCGCTACAGTGTGTCGACGGCTACTGCCGCTGTCATTGTAGCTGTCTACTTCCGCTGGCTGCATGTCAACGAGACGACAGTGGCGATGACGTTCATGGTTGGCATACTTCTGGTGGCCGCGAACTGGGGGCTGCGCCACTCGATTTATCTGTCGATTCTGTCTGCGGCGGTGTTTAACTTTTTCTTTCTTCCACCGATACTCACTTTCACGGTTGGAGATCCCCGCAACTGGGTCGCGCTGCTTGCTTTTCTGGTGACCGGTATCTTTGCCAGCCAACTTGCGGAACGGGCGCGCCGGGAGGCGAAGATCTCGCGACGGCGCCAGCGCGAGGCAGAGCGGTTGTACGAGTTCAGTCAGCAGATGCTGGTGACGGGCAACGTCATCGACCTGCTTAATGTTTTGCCGCAGATGATTGCCACAACTTTCAACCTTGCGGGGGCTGCGGTTTATCTGCGCAAAAGAGACCGCGTCTATCGCTCCAGCCCGAACTACATGGATGTCACAGCGGCCGAGCTTCGGGACGCGGCGTTTACACGCGACCATCGCCGGGATGAGGAGCGTGGGGTCACCATGGTTCCGATCCTTCTTGGGACGCGTCCGATCGGTGCCGTGGGAATCACCGGGGAGGGAACGTCGCCTGAGGCGCTTGACGCTGTGTGCGGCCTCGCTGCGATTGCAATTGAGCGCGCTGGTGCAGTGGAGACGCTGACGCGGGTGGAGGCCTCGCGCGAGAGTGAACGCCTACGCAATGCGCTCCTCGACTCGGTGGCGCATGAGCTGCGAACTCCATTGACGTCGATCACGGCTGCGATTACTAGTCTGCGAAGCGATCCTCGTCTCGACAAGGAGCAGAGCGAGGAGATGATGGAAGTCATTGAAGAGGAGGCTGCGCGGTTGGATCGCCTCGTCGGCCAGGCGGTGGAGATGGCGGAGCTGGATGCGAACGACATCAAACTCGACCTGCGGCTGCATTCCATGCGTGAAGCCGTTGATCTGGCTCTCGAGGCGGTGCAAGGACCGCTCAAAACGCACCCAGTGGAGCTTCGCCTGCCTGACTCGTTGCCGTTGGTGCAGATGGACCTTGAGCGGATCGCGAAGGTGTTGCAACATCTGCTGGAGAATGCGGCGAAGTATTCTGCGGAGGGAAGTCCGATCTTCGTCAGCGCCGAAGTTGCCAAGGGGCAGCTTGTTACCAGTGTTGCGGATCGTGGAGCGGGCGTTGATGACTTCGAGCGGATGATGATTTTCGACAAGTTCTACCGTGGGCAGGGGCAGCGTTATCGTGTGCAGGGCACTGGTATGGGGTTGGCCATCGCCAAGGCGATCGTGGAAGCGCATGGCGGCTCAATCGATGTGACCAGCCAGCCTTCGCAGGGATCGGTCTTTTCTTTCTACTTGCCCCTGAATATGTCGGGTCGATAAGGACTCAGCTTCTAGAGCTTCGGGAGGTCGGTGACGTTCCAGCCGCCGCCGAGCGCCTTGATGAGAAGAACGCTGGCGTCCATCTGACGACGCATGATGTCGATGTCGTTGCGCTCGTTGTTCAGCGCGGTGGTTTGCGCCGTTACGACCTGCAGATACGTGTCGAGGCCGCCGACGTAGCGGTTGTTGAATATTTGCTCGGCGGACTGGGCGGCCAGCGTGGCCTGGCGTTGGTTTTCGGCCTCCTGCTGGAGAACGCGGAGGGCGATCAGGTTGTCTTCCACCTGCTGAAATGCGGTCAGCGTCGTCTGCCGGTAGTCCGCGACGGTCTCGTCGTAACGGGCGTTGGCCTGCTCGGAGACGGCGGCTCTGCGGCCGGCATCGAAGATCGTCTGCGACAGTGTGGGGCCGAGCGACCAGACGAGACTTGCAGGATTAAACAGGTTGGCGAAAGACGTTGCTTCCAGGCCGATTGTTCCATTGAGCGAAATCGTTGGATAGAAAGCGGCGCGGGCGATGCCGACGCGGTCGTTCGCCTCAGCGACACGACGCTCCGCTGCGGCGATGTCGGGACGTCGTTCCAGGAGCTCGGAGGGCAGGCCCGGGGGAATGACCGGCGGACGCGCATTGAGGGGTGCATCGTTGAGCGTGAATGACGCAGGCGGTACACCGAGAAGGACGGCAATGGCGTGTTCGAACTGCCCGCGTCGCAGGGTGATATCGTGCGCCTGCACTTTGGCTGCCTCGAGCTGCGTCTTCGCCTGGTCAACGTCCGACTTCGGAGCGACCCCACCTTCGAAGCGATTGTTCGTGATGCGGTAGGCCTCTTCGTAGTATTTGACGGTATCGTTCAGTAGCTTTTCCTGGGCGTCCGCGCTACGGGCTTCGAAGTAGTCGAAGGCGAGTTCGGCCTGAAGGCTCAGCAAGACTGTTTGACGGTCACCTGCGCTTGCCTGGGCTTCTTCTCGCGCGGCGCTTACGGATCGGCGAACCCGACCCCAGACATCGATCTCATAGTTCATGTCGACGGGAAGCTGTATGTCGCCGACGCCGTTGCCTTTTGAATTGCTTGCATTGAAGTAGGGACGATTGGACGATTCGCGCAGTCCTCCAGCGAAGGGCGCGACTCCGACGGTCGGATACAGCGCGGCGTGGTTGAAGCGGATAATCGCTCGCGCCTCGCGGAACCGTGCATCTGCAGCTTTGAGATCTTGATTGTTCGCGGCGACCTGCGGCTCGAGCGTATTCAGCTCGGCGTCGCCAAAGATCTTCCACCATTCGCCGCGGGAGGCCGCGTCTGCGGGCTGGGCCACTTGCCAGTTGGTGTTCTCCCTGTAGGCGTCCGGGGTTGTTTCTTTATACGCGGGGGCCATGGGGACGGAGGGCTTCACGTACTTCGGCCCAACCATGCAACCGCTCAATAGGAACACAGCAGCACTGGCCAGGGCTGCGCGATATTCAGTCACTTCCGCCCCGCTTTCGTTGCCGTCGCGGGTTGGTTGACGCGGTTTGCAATCTGGACCTCCTGCCCGCTGGCGAGGGAGTCTGACGGATCGAGGATCACAGCGTCATTCGAAGTCAGACCAGAGGCTATTTCCACAGTCGCGCCTGCGTCTCGGCCAATCTTAACCGGGACAAGTTGTACGCGATTATCGCGGACTACGCCGACGCGCAAGCCCTCGGAGCGGAACAGGAGAGTGTTCGACGGAATCATCAGGTTGGCCGCGTGTTCCGGGACCTTGATGTGAACAAAAACATAAGCGCCGGGAAGCAACTCACCCTTCGGATTGTCCACATCGACCTCCACGTTGAGAGTGCGGGAGGCCTGATCGATAGCATTCGAGTGGCGTGCGATCGTGCCTTCAAACGATCTGCCGGCATACTCTTCGACCGTCAGAGTTGCCTTGTCTCCCACCTTGATGGCAGCGGCGTAGGCCTCCGGTACGGCGACGTAAACCCTGATCTTTCCGATAGCCGCCAGATGGAACAGCTCCTGCGGAGTTGTGTTCTGGCCAGCCGAGATGAGTCGCCCCACGTCGGTATTACGCGCGGTAACGATGCCGTCAAAGGGTGCGTAGACTTTCTCGAACGATTGCAACTGCTCGAGGCGGCGTACATTCGCCATCGAGGCATCAACCGCCGCCCTCTTGGCCGCGGCGTCGCTCACCGCAACATCGGTCTCCTGCTTCGAGACGGAGTTTGTCTTCAACAGATTCTGATATCGGCCAGAGGTTGTGTTGGCGAGGTCGAGATTTGCCTGTGCGCTCTTGAGATCCGCCTGCGCCACCTGCAGTTGCTGGTCCACCTCGGGGGTTTCGATCTGGGCCATCAACTGACCCTTGCGCACGTGGGCGCCGATGTCGAAGTACCAGTTCTTCAGGTAACCGTTTGTCCGGGAGTAGATGGGCGTATCCATGAACGCCTGGGTGTTGCCGGGCAATGCAATCTCCGCCGACAGGGTGGAAGGCGTGGGATAGACGACATTCACGGATGGAATGGCCGAAGCAGCAGTCTCTTTCGCAAGGGAATGTTCGGACCCTCGCCGGGCCATCAGTCCGAAGACGACAACGCCCGCCACAATGGCTGCGACGACAACCATACCAATCCACGTACCTCGGGTGAGTCTGGGCTCTTCCGGCGTGATTAGCGGCTCGGCAGGGTACTGACCGGAGGGATGGGTCTCCGTTGCATTCTTCTCGGCCGTGCTCGTCGTCATTCGTGCTCCTTCGTTACTCATTTGAATCCTCTAGGCCCTTGCCGTGATGTGACGATCGGCGGATTTTTCCGAAGGGTGCTGTTGTTTGCGCCGGCCGTGCAATAGTGCGAAGACTGCAGGCACAAATATCAGCGTTGCCGTTGTCGCCAACAGCAGGCCACCGATCACGGCGCGTCCCAGCGGAGCGTTTTGTTCTCCGCCTTCACCGGCGCCGAGCGCCATGGGGACCATGCCGATGATCATGGCAAGTGCCGTCATGCAGACTGGTCGGAAGCGTATTGCTCCGGCTTCGACTGCGGCCATGACGGCGTCTCCGTGATCCAGCAGACGCTCCTTCGCGAACGACACAACGAGAATACTGTTTGCCGTGGCAACCCCCATACACATGATCGCACCCATCAACGCGGGCACGCTCAGTGTGGTTCGCGTCGTGAAGAGAAAGAGCACGATACCTGCCAGGGCCGCGGGGAGAGCCGTAATGATGATGAAGGGATCGAGCCACGACTGGAAGTTCACAACGATGAGCAGGTAGACCAACACGATGGCGAAGGCCAGACCGAAGAGCAGGCCAAGGTACGAACTCCTCATCGTCTCAATCTGTCCGCGGACGCGTACGAAGGTGCCACGCGGCAGCGATTTTTCGTTTGCCGCCACGATTCTGTCGATCTGTTTACTCACCGAACCGAGGTCGCGACCCTGCACCGCACCGTAGATATCCAGTGTGCGGCGGATGTTGTAGTGATTGACGGTCTGCATCTCCATGGTTCGGCTGATATTGGCCACATCGGCCAGAATCTCCGGCTGCTTGCTGTTGGGAGACGACAGCGGCACGTTTTGCAGATCATTCAGTGACTGGATATCGTACTGCGGGGCCTCAGCGACCATGTTGTAGTTGACGCCGTTCCTGTAGTTGAGGAAGAACATGGGAGTAAGCTGCGAGCTTCCGCTCAGCAGGTTTTGCAGGCTGCCTCCGACATCGCGCAAGGTGTAGCCGCCCTGTGCGGCTTTGGTGCGATCTACGTCGACGGTGAGCACAGGATAATCGTCCGGTTGTTGGATACGCAGGTCGACGAGGCCAGGCACATGCCGAAGCTGGCCGAGCACCGTGTCGGCGACTTTGCGATAGTCGGCGATGTCGGAGCCCTCGAATTGCACATCGATCGGCGCCGGCAGGCCGAAGTTGAGAATCTGGGTCACAATGTCGGACGGCAGAAAATAGAAGGTGACTCCCGGAAAGTCGCGCGGCAGGCTCTGACGAAGTGCGGCGATGTACTCTGCGGTGGGGCGATGGTTTTCTCTTAGCGAGACGAGAATATCGGCGTCGCCCGCTCCGATCAACCCGGAGGTGGCGTGCTGCATGTTCAGTGTGCTGTAGGGCAGGCCGATGTTGTCGAGGATGTTGTCCACCTGATCGGCCGGCACTATCTTGCGAATGTTCTGTTCGATCAGATCGCAGAGCCTGGCTGTCTCTTCAATGCGGGTGCCGCTCTTGGCGCGCAGGTGCAGGATGAATGAGCCAGTGTCGCTGCTCGGAAAGAAGTTCTGGCCGAGAAAGGGCACCAGCAGAAATGCGCAGGTTCCGACCAGCAGGAAGGCGGGAACGAAGATCATTCGGCTGCGCACGGCCCGCCGCAACATACCTACGTAACTGGTCCGGACCTGCTCAAACCGGCGCTCGAATCCGCGCTGAAAGCGTGCGAATATATTGTTCGAAGGGATCGCGTTGTGGTCGTGTCTCTTCAAGAGATACATCGCCAGGGTTGGCACCAGCGTTCGCGAAAGAACGTACGAGGCCAACATGGCGAAGACGACTGATTCGGCCAGCGGCACAAAAAGATAGCGGGAGACGCCGCTCAGGAAGAACATCGGCAGAAACACGATGCAGATGCAGAGTGTCGAGACCAGGGCCGGCACCGATATCTGCGCCGCGCCTTCGAGGATCGCATCGTGCAGCAAATGGCCGTCTTCGAGATAGCGTTCGATATTTTCAATCGTCACGGTCGCGTCGTCGACCAGGATGCCGACGGCCAGTGCAAGCCCACCGAGCGTCATGATGTTAATCGTCTGTCCCATCAGCCCCAGCACGATCACCGAGGTGAGGATCGACAGCGGAATGGAGACGGCAATGATGATCGTGCTGCGCCAACTGCCGAGAAACAGTAGGATCATCAGGCCGGTCAGCATCGCGGCGATCACCGCTTCACGAACGACTCCGTTGATCGACGCTCGAACGAAGATGGATTGGTCGCCGATCGGCTTCATCCGGAGATCTGGCGACACAGTCGAGGCGATACGGGGCAATAAGGCGCGGATGCCGCCGACGACAGACAGCGTCGAGGCGTTGCCGGACTTCAGAACCGTGACGAGAACACCGCGATGGCCGTCCTGCCGCACGATGTTGGTCTGTGGAATGCTCCCGTCGCTTACTGTAGCGACATCGTGGAGATAGATCGTCGTCCCGTTGACCTGGCGCAACGGCAGGTTGCTGATTCCTGCAAGCGTGACGGGAGAGGAATTGATACGGATGTCGTACTCATCCTGGCCGATTTTAGCTGTACCACCGGGCAGGACGACATTTTGCGCCGCCATCGCACTCAAAACATCGGCCGGTGAAAGCCCCTTCGCCTGCAATAGCTTCGGGTCGAGGTTCAGCATGATGGATCGTTGCTTGCCGCCGTAGACGTTGGGAACAACAGCGCCTGGAACTGTGATCAGTTGCGGCCGGATGAAATTCAGGCCGAGATCGTTCAGCTGCTGCTCGGACAAGCCTTTACCCGAGAGCCCGATCTGAAGAATCGGAACGGTTGACGCGCTGAAGTCGATGATCTGCGGCGGCAGGATGCCCGGCGGCAGGCTCCTCAAAATGAACTGCGATGCGGAAGAGACCTGCGCGTTGGCGGTGTCGAGGCTGGCCCCCGGTTGCAGGTAGACCTTGATGATGACTTGTCCCGCAATGGTGGTCGATTCGGTGTGCTCGATGTTGTCGACCAGCGTAGTCAACACCTTTTCATATGGCGTCGTCAATCGACCTTCGAGCTCTTCGGGGTTCAGGCCGGTATATTGCCACGCGATCGAGATGACAGGAATGTTGATATTTGGAAAGATGTCGGTCGGGGTGCGGAGGATCACCACAGGCGCTGCGATCAGAATGAGGATTGCCAGCACGATGAACGTGTACGGTCGGCTCAGGGCTACTTTTACGATCCACATTCGACGAGGCCTCTTCTGCTGGGATTCTCTGTATAGAGTAAGACATTTCCCATTGCCTGAATGTTTCACCGGTATTTCCGCGATAGTCAATCGGAAAAACCGATATACTGACAGCGGAGCACAACTGATGGAGCTGAGGCACTTACGCTACTTTTGCGCCGTCGCTGACCATGGGAGCTTCAGCGAAGCCGGCCGCCAGCTCCATGTGTCGCAATCTGCCATCAGCGAGCAGATCGCCGACCTGGAGCGTGAAATCGGCGGCGCTTTGCTCAACCGCACGTCGGGCCGAACGCGACTGACGCCACATGGCCAGCTTTTTCTAGCAGAGGCGCGTAAGACCCTTCTCGCTGCCGACCGCGCCGTCGAAATCACCAACCGCTCGCTTCTCGGACAAGTAGGCTCTCTCAGTATCGGCTTTTTCCTGTGGGGTGCGGGAGGTTTTTTTGCGCGCATTATTCGCGACTACCGCAAGCTTCACCCCGACATCAAACTCTCACTTTATGAGATGCGAACGCCGGAGCAGATGGACGCGCTGATGGCCGGCAAGATTGACGTTGCGTTTGCACGTCCGCTTGAACCCCCATTCGATCGCAGTTTGCGGGCGGAGCTTCTCTACCGCGACCCGGTTGTTGTTGTACTGCCTCGCGACCATCCTCTAGCGGGAAGACCCGTTTCGATCGACGCCTTGATCGCGGAGCGATTCGTCTTGTGCGATCGCCATTTGACGCCCGCGCTCTTTGACGGCATCGTCGCACTTTGTTCTGCAGCTGGATTTTCCCCGAACATCGTCAACACGTCCGCGACCTGGTCCGGAGTGCTCACGTTGGTTGAATCCGGCGAAGGCGTTGCCCTGGTTCCCTCCGGGGTGCGCTACCTCCGGCCGTCAGGTGTCGTCATCTCTCCCCTGGTTCCGCAGAGCCTCTATATGGGCCTCGCAGTGGCGTGGAATCCGGAGAATGAGGGTCCGATTGTGCAGGATTTCCTGGCCCTGGTTCGTGAGAACAAGGATCGCATCCAGCGCACGAACGGCAATTAGACCTCAACTTGACGAGTTTGCGGATACGGCCTTCCGGTGCGGCTTAAGCTTGGCTTCAGCCATTTAGTGTCTAATGCTCTCCATGAACAGGCCATGCTTTCTTGTGATCGACCGGGAGTTTCCAGGCAGTATTTCGACCCGCAAACTCGTGATCGAAACTGCCAAGTTCAACGTTCTTACTGCCTATAGCGGCAAAGAGGCCCTGGAGGTCTTCAACCGGTTTCCTGCCGTCAGCGGCATTGTGCTCGATGGAGGGCTGGACGACGTCTCCTCTTCGGAGGTGGCTCGGGAGGTCAAGCGGCTTCAGCCGAAGATGCCAATTGTCGTGATTGCAACCCCGGGCTTCACCGGTTGCCCAGAAGCCGACTATCAACTCGAATCGTTCGATCCGGCCAAACTGCTTGAGATTCTTCGTGGCCTGAAGCCGGAGGCTTCTGCGGAGATAGAAAAGCGCAACGAAGAGTTGAGCCGGGAAAAACTCAGCTAGCCCATGCATCCGCGTCACGCAAAAAAACCTGCCCTCCGCAGTAGTTACGAAGGGCAGAGCGATCATGAATCCTCTTAGTGATTGGCTTCGACGTCGATGGTGATCTGAACCTCGTCTCCTAGAGCCATAGTGGGCATTTTGGGCGCGAAGTTGAAGTCGCTCCGCTTCACCATGCCGGTGGCAGAGAGGCCGATAACCATCTTGCCGCCCATTCCCTTTTGCGGAGGAGTGGGTCCGTCCACATCCAGGGTAACGCTCTTGGTCACACCCGCCAGGGTCAGGTCCCCGACGACCTGCAGCTTGCCATTGACGCGGCTCACCGAAGTGGACTTGAAGGTCATGGTTGGATACTTGGCGACATTGAAATACTTGTCGGACTTCAGGTCAGTGTCGCGTGTCGAGTTATTCGTGTTCACGGTGTTTGTATCAATCGTGGCCTCGACGCTCGACTTGCTTGGGTCCTTCTCATCCCACACGATGGTGCCGGTGACACCGCTGATGGAGCCACGAACATTGCTGACTCCCATGTGGCGTATCTGAAAATTGGTCTGGGCGTGGTTCTTATCGATGGTCCAGGTTGGGTTCTGGGCAAACGCGCTGACTCCGGTGAGGAGCAGGGCAGAGAGAGCGGCAGTAAAGATGCGTCGGTTCATTTTGATGGTCTCCTTGAAGAAAGACTTCGTGTGAAAGATCCTTGGTTGTGGCGACCGGCCGAATCTTTATGTGCCGGTCACCGTTGCATTCGTTCCGGGACTTGTGACGTGCTTATGCGAGGTCGAACAATAATATTTCGCTATTAGCTGAACCTTGCGCAACTACGTCGAGCTTTTCTTCCTTGTCGACGGCCACTGCGTCGCCAGTTTGTAGGGGCTTGCCATTCACCGTCACGTTGCCATCGATGACATGCAACCATGCATGGCGCTTGCCGCCGAGCGGATAGGTCAACTGTTTGCCCGGAGTCAGTTCGGCGACCGAGACAGTTGCATCCTGGTTGATGGTTGCTGCTCCTTCGACGGGTGTTGCCGAGGCCAGGAGTTTGAAGCGATCCAACTTCTCAGCAGCGTCAAACTTCAACTGTTCATAGCTAGGGGTTGTGCCGCGGCTCTTTGGCTCGATCCAAATCTGCATGAAGTGGACTGGCTCGGTTTCGGAGCCGTTGAACTCGCTGTGCACGACGCCGCTGCCGGCAGACATCTTCTGAATCTCGTTCGGACCCAGCACCTCGACGTGTCCCATGCTGTCCTTGTGGGCCAGTTTGCCCTTCAGAACGTAGCTGAGGATCTCCATGTCACGGTGAGCGTGGGCTCCGAAGCCGCGTCCTTCGGCTACGCGGTCCTCATTGATGACGCGCAGTGAACGATAGCCCATGTGTTCTGGGTCGTGGTAATTGGCAAATGAAAATGTGTGGTGCGAATCGAGCCAGCCATGGTTTGCGTGGCCTCTTTCGTTGCTTTTGCGAACTGTCAGCATACTGCTTCCTTTCCTTTCTTACTCCAGCCGAACGCTCAGGCTGAAGCGTCGTGCGGTGATTCCGTATCGTCCTTTTGCGTCGGTACGGCGACTTTTGCCGCGAGCCCGATCTTTTTCAGCCCGTCGTAGATCACTCGTCGTTCTTCTTCACTAAGCTCACCGATGACCGCCTCCAAATCCTTCTCGTGACGGGCGTAGATCTCTTCGATGAACGCTTTACCGCAATCGGTAAGTTCCACAAATCGAATCCGCCGGTCTGAGTCGCAGGTTTTACGCCGCACCAGGCCACGCTTCTCCAGCCGGTCGATCGCCGAGGTCATCGACGCGCTGGCCAGTAATACCTTCTCGCCGATTGCGGAGATGGTCAGCGGACCTTTATGAAGCAGAACTTCGAGAACCATAAAGTCGCTAAGGCCGAGGCCTTGCGCAATGATTGAGCCTTCGATGTAGTTCACGATTGAGCCATAGGCGCGAGCCAGAACCAGCCAGAGCCGCGGAGCTGAAATGTTGTTTTTGTCTTTTCTCACTCGCGGCGCCTCCCAGTTCCTACGGTATAAGATATCTCGACATCGAAATAAGATTCAAAAAAGACTCTCCAGCGGCCAGCGATCGAGAGCCGAGGTCGCCTTCTCTGCCTTAAACCGCTGATTCCGCAGGTTTATTAGCAATAACTCGCCCAGCTTCTTTCATTCGGTTGATGAGGTCCTCAGTGTTCTCTACCCTCAGGATCTCACTTGAAAGCAACATTACGTCAGCAGCCCGTAAAGCCGATTCAATCAAAATCTGCGCTTCGGACCTGTCTGAAGAGCCTTGCGGGTTGAACGTCCATGCCTGCTTGCCCTTCAGTTCACCCTGATTGATCTCACTTAGGAGCGAAAGGAACTCGCCTAGCTCCTCCGTTCGTGGAGCCGATGATTCGAGTCCTATGACGACCGAATTGGCCCAGATCAAATCTTTTGCCTGCAGCTTTCCGTAGCCTTTGTGCGCTACCTCAGGCGCGCCCGGGGCTGCGAGCCGGCGCAACCGGATGTTCGCCTCCGCCTCCACCGCGCCCACGCCGACTGCGAGCGCCATTTGCTCCGTGTGCTGGGTGTCGGCTTGGAACACTACGAGGACGTTGCTCATGTTGGTTATCCCTCGGTCTTTAGGGGTTTTCTGGCGAAGTAGTAAAGGGAGAAGGCGAGAAGGGCGAACATGACGATGCTGACGAGGTCGTTGTGCAGCGGGTTGTGATCGCTGAAACGCGGAATGGAGCGGTTGGTGGCGGCTTCGTAGAGTTTGACGCAGACGCCGAGGAGTCCGACGATACCGCCGGCGGCGATGAGGCCTGAGGCGTAGAGGCTGCCGGGCGAGACTTCGGATTCGATGGTGGCGTCGCGAGCAGTGATGGCGTTGAAGATGGGCCGGCCGGTGGAATCGGCGTGGGTTGGGTCGGTGGGGTCGAAGCCGGGGTGCTGGGCAAGCCACGATTCGCGATCCGAGTGCCATAGCGCCAAGGAAGCGTCATGCTCAATCCGGGCCTGCCGCGCCGCGTGGCGACGCATCACATAGTCCACCAGCCAGCGCATGACTCCGCCGACAAAGATGGCGAGCGTGGTGGCGATGCTGAGATAAGCTCCCACCGCGAACGTAAGGGAGCGAACCCCGAGCAATTCGACGACAATCACGATGGCGACTCCGAGAAGCACGAGCGCCCAAGGCAACTTGCGGCTGAGGATTCCATTAATGACGGTCGCCATGAGGCGGCCTTGGGGTGCTGCGGCCTTTTCGCTGCCAATGCCCTGGATCCACTGGACTTCGATTTCGCCAGTGGCCGGATTGTAAAGGTATTTTCCGTCATCGAGGGTGGTGGAACCGATAGCGTTAAGAAGGATGTACTGTTTCGCGTTGTTGATCTCTTCTTTCGGTGGATTGTCGGTTGAGCGTGAGGCGAGAGTGATCCGGTCGCTGCCGGTGAAGTTGCCATTGTTCTGAACGCCGTCTGGGAGATGGCCGAGCGAGAAGACGATGGGTTTTGGGAGGCGCTGGAAGGTTTCGAGGCCTTTGTTCATGGCGTTGAGCGTGGCCCCGATGGAGAAGATGGAGACAATGACGCCGATCATGATGGCGATCTGCTGCTTCCAGGGAGTAGCTCCGATGAGATAGCCAGTCTTTAGGTCTTGCGACGTGTCGCCGGCGTTGGAGGCGGCGATGCAGACGACTCCGCCGATGGTGATGGCGAGGGCCCCGAAGGCAGGGGCAGTCCAGCCTTTGACGAGGAAGATGGCGGCGGTTGCCATCAGCGTCGCGATGGTCATGCCGGAGACGGGTGACGCGGAGCTGCCGACGATTCCGACGATTCGGGCGGAGACAGTGACGAAGAGGAAGCCGAAGACGACGACCAGGAGAGCGGCCGCGAAGTTAGCGAGCGCGCCGACCTGGGCTCCAGGGATGGGTTTGAACTGAAGAAAGAGGAACATCAGAAGGACGAGGAGAATGGACCCTCCGAACACGACGATGGGGGGAAGGTCGTGCTCAATGCGTGAGGGCTGGACGGATGCGGATTTGCCGCTGCCGGTTTTTTTGAAGCCCTGCGTCAGTGCGCCGACGATGGTGGGGAGGGTGCGAAGGAGAGTAATAAGTCCAGCCGCCGCGACGCCGCCTGCTCCCATGGGACGAACGTAGGTGCGCCAGAGATCGGAGGGGGACATTTGGGTGATGAGGACGGTGCCGGGGTAGAGCGGAGTAGAGAGGTGCGAGCCGAAGAAGTAGATCGCGGGCATGAGGACGAGCCAGGAGAAGACGCCGCCGGCAAGCATGATGGCGGCAACGCGGATGCCGATGATGTAGCCAACGCCGAGGTATTCGGGCGTGCAGTCAGCTCGGATGGCGGCGCCTTTGAGCAGATGCTGGGGGCCGAGGTCGAAGTCGCGGTTGGGAGTTGCGGGCCAGAGGGCGAACAGGTTTTCGTTCTGAAAGAGGGTGTAGACGCCGCCTAGACCGAGGCCGAGGAAGACACGGGAGGCGAAGCTGCCGCCGCGTTCGCCGGCGATGAGGACGTCGGCGCAGGCGGTGCCCTCGGGATAGACGAGGGTGTCGTGTTCCTCGACGATGAGCTGGCGGCGGAGGGGAATCATGAAGAGAACGCCGAGCCAGCCGCCGAAGAGCGCAAGCGCGAAGATTCTTGATGACTCGAGGTCGAAGCCTAAGAAGATGAGTGCGGGTAGGGTAAAGATGACGCCAGAGGCGATGGACTGGCCGGCGTTGCCGGTGCTCTGGACGATGTTGTTTTCGAGGATGCTGGCTTTGCCGAAGGCGCGGAGGATGGAAATGGAAAGGACCGAGATAGGGATGGAGGCGGCGACGGTGAGGCCGGCGC
Organism: uncultured Acidobacteriaceae bacterium; assembly: GCA_963838555.1. Classification (GTDB taxonomy): domain Bacteria; phylum Acidobacteriota; class Terriglobia; order Terriglobales; family Acidobacteriaceae; genus Edaphobacter. Next base: position 556,770 of record CAWIRK010000002.1, read on the forward strand.
GGAGGCCGACGTAGACGGTGACGGCTCCGAAGAGGACGCCAAAGATGGAGCCGAGGATGAGGGCGCGGGCGGAGAGCTCAGGGCGAGTCTCCGTGGTGGGGACGAAGGGTTTGAAGGTGGGCCTGGGGGGTGTTGATGTTGCCATGATGACGCGTCTCCCGCTTGCTCGAGCTTGTTTCAGCTTGGATGGGAGTGTATCAGCGGGGGCGCGGTGTGCGTCGATTCACTTCGGGGCAATCGGTGTTTGATTCTGAAAAGTCGGATGCTTCCGAAGATAGCCTTGATCGGGAATAGAGAGTTCTGGATTAGAGTGCGAGGATGGGCCATGCCAAGGGCATGTGCTGTGTGTGAAGATGCGATTGGCAGGCGACGGGAGAAAAGCTTGATTTCTGACGGTGCGATCACAAGGCGGAACGTTCTCAAGAATGGCTGTGTTTCCTTTGCGGCGTTTGCCGCTTCTTCTGTGGTGCCAGGATTGGCAACTGATCAGAAGTCACTGTTTCCGTCGAAGCGTCCTGAACCGTCGGCTCGCAAGTTTCAGAGCGTGGCGGTCGAAGCTTTCATTCTAGAGACGAGTAGACAAATTGCAGACCCGGAACTGGCGGCGATGTTTACGAACTGCTTCCCGAACACGCTCGACACGACGGTCGAGGTGGGTGAGTTTGAGGGCAAGCCGGATACTGCGGTCATCACGGGAGACATTCCGGCGATGTGGTTGCGGGATTCTTCAGCGCAGGTATGGCCATACCTTCCACTTGCTGCCAAGGATGCGGCTTTGCGGAGGCTTTTGGAAGGCGTGATCCGGCGCCAGACGCGATGCCTTCTCATTGATCCCTACGCGAACTCTTTCATGGCCGACCTCAATGCACCGCCGTTGGAGTGGAGCTTGAAGGACAAGACAGAGATGAAGCTCGGCGTGGGAGAGAGAAAATACGAGTTGGACTCGCTGTGTTATCCGATTCGTCTCGCGCATGGCTATTGGAAGGCCACCGGCGATACTTCGCCGTTCGACGCACGTTGGAAGAAGGCACTGCAGCTCGTGTTGCAGACGATGCGTGTCCAGCAACGCAAGGATGGACCGGGTCCGTACCGTTTCCAACGAAGCGCAGAGAACCCTACTGACTCGCTGGTGAATGGCATCGGCAATCCGGTGAAGCCTGTTGGTTTGATCGCTTCGTGTTTTCGGCCGTCGGATGACGCGTGCATCTTCTCGTTCCTGGTGCCGTCGAATCTGTTTGCCGTCACTTCTCTGCGGCAGCTGGGCGAGATGGCTGCAACTATTTTGATCGATAACGCCATGGCTGCGGAGGCGCGTACGCTTGCGAAGGAAGTGGAGGCGGCGCTCCTCCGGTACGCGATCGTCGACACGCCCGCGGGCTCGATCTGGGCGTATGAAGTGGACGGCTTCGGCGGCCATGTGTTGATGGATGATGCGAATGTGCCGAGCCTGCTCGGGCTTCCGTATCTGGAGAGTTCGCCTGATGCGGCGTTGTATACCCGGACGCGGAGCTTTGTGTGGAGCGAGAGGAATCCTTGGTTCTACAAAGGAAAAGCGGGCGAGGGCATTGGCGGGCCGCATATTGGGCCTGACATGATCTGGCCGATGTCGCAGATCATCTTTGCGCTCACTAGTAACTCCGATTCTGAAATCGTTCGCACGATTCGGATGCTGCAACGCTCGTCAGCAGACTCCGGTTACATGCACGAGAGCTTCCACAAGGACGATCCTCGCCGATTCACTCGAGCCTGGTTCGCCTGGGCGAATACGCTCTTCGGTGAACTGATCGGCAAGATTGTCCATACCAGACCTCAGTTACTGAGGACTTGAATGACCGCGTCAATAGGCTCTGCTTAATTCGCAGAATCGAGGGCCTTCACGAGCCGATCGATAAGAGGAATCTGCGTCGCCTTGATATGCTCTTTCGCTTCTTCGATGGAGAACCATGCGCCGCGGTCCGCTTCAGGGATTTCGATTAGCCGTCCTGAGCGAGGTGGCCACTCCGCCTCACAGGTATTGCTGATCATTTCTGACGGGTCGCAATCGCCCTCGAAAGCCCATGCTGAGACGATCTTTCCGCCTGCCTGCTTGATCCAGCCCAGATCGAGAAAGGTCTCGGGTACGGAAAAGCCGGTTTCCTCTTGGAATTCACGTTTGGCGGCCTCCAGGGGAAGTTCGCCATCAAGGTATTCGCCTTTCGGGATGGTCCAGCTCCCGTGGTCTTTTTTTGCAAAGAATGGACCGCCTGGGTGGACCAGGAAAACCTCCAGACTTCGCGGCTGGCGCCGATACATCATCAAACCTGCACTTCGTCTTGGCACAAGTGATAACCCCAAGCCAGTATAGGGATGGAGTTCAAAGGGATTGGTCTTCCGCTTCCGTTTTCACGGGAGGTTTACGCGAGGCGCTAAGGCGGTGCCGGAGCAGAACGGCGATGGCGCAGGCCATGAGAAAGAGCATGGGCCCGGTGAAGAGGAATCGGTCGGTTATCCACTTGTCATCGAGCAGGCCTGATGTTTGCGCATAAATCGGCCCGAAGAAACGTTCGATGCGGCCGGGCGATCGGTGTGGATCGAGAACGCTCGAGTTTCGTGACTGCCAGGTTACAAAGCGGGTGAGGAAGGCGAGGGTGACTGGCAGCCATGCCCATAGGATGGGCGGCGCTATGTCGGGCTGGGGTCGGAGTCCGGTGCGAGTTTGGCGGCGGCAGAGGGAAAGAAGGAGCGGAAGAGATCGCCGAGGGCCTTGCCGAGTTTGCCGAAGGGGATCAGGCCGATTAGAAATCCGGCGGCGGCGAAGATGGGGAGGAAGTAACTGAGGACGAAGGCGACTCGAGTCAGTTGGGTCCAGTGCATTTTGGTGGCCAAGGCCAAGACGGGAGTGGTGAAGATCCAGGAAAAGCGGATCGCCACGACCACGACGAGGAAGTAGAGAAACAGGCATTTGGCGCACCATGTGACGGCTTTCAGCATTGCTCAGGTGTAGCACAAGGCGCATCACCCGTGGTGCAGAATTGTTTGACGGCGATAGCGGCGGAAGGCTTATACTGCAGGCATGGCGCGGTCCGAGTGACCTGGAGCGCCGGCGAGTGAGGTGAGTCTTCAGCGAATGCTTGAATGACAATGCGCTCGGGTTTGATGCCGGGGGGCCACCCGGTGCGCGGCCTGGTGGGGTGGTGGGGGACGTGCGATGTCTCGTTGGGTGAGGGGGCCGGGACGGGTGGTTCGGGCGGTATTGGACGACTTGGTAAGTACGTTTTATCCGTCCGATTGCAGGGCCTGTGGTGGGCCGCTGCTGCGAGCTGATCTCTCTCCCTGTTTGTGACGAGTGTATTGCCGGCGTCGAAGGGCAGTCGTTGACGCTGTGTTCGCGCTGTGGGCGAGGCGCTGGATATGGAGGGCGTTCGGTTCGCCGGGCAGTTTCCGGCGCAGGGTTGTTGTGTTCGCCTTGCCGGATGGGCCCGCCGGAGTTTGAGCGGGCGGTCGCTCATGCGGTGTATGAGGACGAGCTGCGTGAGATGGTGCATCTGCTGAAATATGAGCGGATGCGGGCGGTCGCGAGGCCGCTCGGCAGGATGTTGGCGCGGGCGATCGAGATGCTCGAGGGCGAGGCTGGTCGCGACCTGCTGGTAGTCGCTGTGCCGCTGTTCGCCTCGAAGGAGCGGGAGCGAGGCTATAACCAGGCGGTCCTATTGTCCGATGCTGCTCTTGTGGAGTTGAAGCGGAGCAGGCCGGAGTGGAAGCTGCAGGCGGCCCATAACGTCATCCGCAGGGTGAAGGACACGCGCAGCCAGTTTGAGCTGACCCCTAAGGGACGGCGGCGGAACCTGCAGGGGGCCTTTGATGTCACCGATAAAGGGACGCTTGTCGGCCGCGAGATCCTGCTGGTGGACGACATTTATACGACTGGAGCGACGGCGCGGGCTTGTTCGCGGGTGCTTCGAGAGGCTGGAGCTAGCAAGGTCTGGGTCGCGACTGTGTCGCGGGCGCAGCCGGAGATGGTGGCTTCGTGGGGCGAGTCGTCGAGCACTGCAGTTTGGGGACGCTGGTTAGCGACGGATTGGTTTGAGTGGAGAGGCTTGGCGCGCAGTGCTAACAGTTGCTGAACTGGGGGGTTTGGAGATGCAATCGGGGAAGATGCGGAAGCAGGGGCTTAGGGGAAGACGACACATGGGGCATGGGGCTGTGCACGGCGGGGGTCATGGGTCTGGTCGCGTGGTTGCGGAAGTGGATGTGCGGGTCGGGGTGTTTCGGCAGCCTGCGATGCAGACTCCGGTGCTGGTGTTGAATGCGTCGTATGAGCCGATCAGTATCTGCGGTGCGTGGCGGGCGTTGGTGCTGGTGTTGAAGTGCGTAGCGCGGACTGAGGAGGAGCAGGGTGCGGTTCTGCATGCTGCGCGGATGCGGATTGCGATGGAGTGTGATTCGTTTGCTCGAGTACCGCAGGATTCCTCATCAGACGCGGGCGCTGAGCCGGAAGAACATTTTGTTGCGGGATCGGAACTCGTGCCAGTACTGCAGCGTGGTTCTTACGGCTGGTGAGTTGACGCTTGACCATGTCGTTCCTCGTTCGCGCGGCGGGCTTTCGACTTGGGAGAACCTGGTTGCCTGTTGCCATAACTGCAACCGGCGCAAGGGAAATCAGCTGCTGCACGAGTTGACGGACATGAAGCTGCAGCGTGAGCCTCGGCCTTTTTCGCTGCACACCTCGCGGCATATTATGCGGATGATCGGCAGTGCGGATGCGGCGTGGCGGAAGTATCTCTACTTTGAGGGCGAGCCTGCGGCTTGACCGGTGGGTCCCCCCCCCATATTGCCCGCGTAACCCTTTTCTTTTCTGCGTTTTAGCGGTGGCCTTGGTCTGTAAAATATTCCAAATAAAGGGTTTGCGTCCAGAATCTTGCCAATAAACCATTTAGCCCCGGCTTTTGGCCGGGGCTTTATTTTCTTTCCACTGTTTTAATTATATCGGATTGGGGGGAACTAACGTGCCAACTCTATCTTGTTTGTTTTTATGGGGTTCGGTGGTTTTAGGGCTTGACATTCGATTTTTGGGCTGAATTTGGGGAAAGAAAATTTGTCTTCATGGTAACGATGGTTTAATCAGCGGTTTGGCGTTTGGAGCCTCTTGGCGCTGCGGGCGAACAGCGGATCGGTTTGGGGGATGGCAACGAGAAAGGCAAAGGCGATGGCAGGTGCTCGGGGGTTTGGGCCTGGTATGGGAATGGTGTGCGACACTGTCGCGTATGACTCCTACCAATTTGTCCAAGGCAAAATTTTCTTTTGCTGGTGTGTCTTGTTTTTTCGGTTTTGCGCTTCTGTTGCCGGCGAGGTTTGCTTCAGCTCCGGCGATTGCTCGAGTGCCGAGCATTGATCAGGCGCTGGAGGTGCAGTCGGTTTCGGGTGCGGCGTTGTCTCCGGATGGGCAGCGGGTGGTGTATGAGGTTTCGCGGACGAACTGGAAGGATAACGCGTTTGAGCGCGATCTCTGGATTGCGGATCGTGCGTGGAATACGCATCTGTTGACGGCGGAGGTTAAGTCGAGCTCGGGGGCGAAGTGGTCGCCGGATGGGCGGTGGGTTGCGTTTGTGTCGGATCGGCCGGGTCAGGTTGCGGAGACGAAGGCGGATTCGCGGCAGATTTATTTGATCGATCCGACGGGGGGTGAGGCGCGGCAGGTGACGAAGCTTGAGGATGGCGTGGATGGATTTGAGTGGGGGTCGGATTCGAAGACGATTGCGTTCACGACGAAGGATCCGCTGTCGAAGGCGCAGAAGGATCGTGTGGAGCGGTATGGGGAGTACACGGTCATCGATGGAGATGAGCGGATGACGCATCTGTGGGCGGTGGATGTGACGGCTGCTGCGGTTGCGGCTCCTGCTAAGGATTCCGCTAAGGAGAAGTGTGCGGCTTCG
>CAWIRK010000003.1:0-70258 GCA_963838555.1 uncultured Acidobacteriaceae bacterium
TACCAATGTCCATCGCGCACAACTCTGTCCGCGTCGTGAGATAGATACAGGCCGGGCAGATCAAAATAAGGCTTTACCTGGACACATCCCGGTGTCTCTAACAGCGAATCGTTGAGTGCACCATTCTCATGAGTCGTCGCATGGTAATCCCTGCACGCAATCAGCGGGCGCAGCTCTAAGGAAATCTCCTGCGCTTCGTCTCGCGAAGTCAAAGAGTATTCGATCACCACAGTGTTCTCACCGCGCACCATGAAGATGGATTTTGTGAGCGTGAAGCGAGGGTCCGAATAGGTAAGGACCGGGAAGGGATCGAGCAAAAACCGTCTCAAGATGTTGATGGCCTTTAGGATGAACAACGCCTCCCCCGTACATGTTGGTAGAAACTTCCACTCGCTCTCCGCCAATGACAAGTGCATCCTCAAGCTTGGAGAGCATCACCATCCGGCCCACTGGTGGGGTGGTTGCCGCAACCAGGAGGCCGTGATGTCGCCGGGTATTCATGCCCGCGACGGTCGAGGAGGCATACCCCCAATTCCATTGGTAATGATCCATTCCTTGTCCTGAATGTTTGTCAAGTCAGAGCACGCGGATTGATTGAGGGTTATCACTAGTCTTGTCCGATTATGAGTGTGGTTGTATATCTGCTGCTGCGGGTCTGATACGGCTTCGTGGAAAAATTACATTCGCCACAAAAAGCGTTGGATTACCTGCCCGCCCGCTTGAAAAGTCACTCTCTTCTTATAAAGGTGCGATTTCTAGTTGAGGATGAAGATACCCGCGAAAAAAGTCGTCATTGTTTGTCACCAATCTCCTGGCAACGACTCAAACGTGGCACAGGCCAGAGTCGGTACTGAATACCAGGAGCATTTCAATCCTGGAGAATTCAATGAAATGCAATAATGCTGAGCGCTGCCGTAAGCGGCTTGCTCAGCGGATCCACCGTAACGCTGCATGCCGCCGGCCGCAGCGCTTCGATCAGCTCTCCCAACCTGGGTCAGGTCGCATCTGCGGCCAGCCTTAACCAAGCCGACAAGGACAAGCACTCCTGTAAGGGCAAGAACGAGTGCAAGGGAACCGGCGGTTGCAAATCCGGTGACAATGGCAACGAGGTAAGCGTGCGGAGTCCCCCACTTGACGTGATCGGGTGTGTCTTCTCTTGAAGTGTCCACTTATTTTTGGTGGACACCTAATGAGTGTGGCTAAGCGGCCTGAGCGGAGTGGGTCTTAAGAGAGGTGACGAGATTCCAAGGCAGGAGTTCGTTTATGCGGCTGACAGGGTGGTCGGCGATCTGGGCCAGGACAGTGCGGAGGTAGAGTTCCGGATCGAGGCCGTTCAGTTTGGCCGATCCGATGAGGCTGTAGATGGCAGCGGCCCGCTCGCCGCCGCAATCGGATCCAACGAATAAATAGTTCTTCCGTCCAAGCGCGACGGCACGCAGTGCCCGTTCGGCCGCGCTGTTGTCGATCTCCAGCCGTCCATCGTCGGTGTAGCGCGTAAGGGCACGCCAGCGCGAGAGCGCGTATCGGATCGCACCGGCGGTTTCGCTCTTTTTTGACAGGGAGCGGAGGGACTTCTCCATCCAATTGCGCAAGTCGTCAAGCAGTGGCCGGGCCCGCGCCTGGCGGATGTTCAATCGCAGATCCGCAGGCTTGCCGCGGATCTCGTCTTCGATCCCGTAGAGAGCTCCGATCCTCGCCAGTGCCTCGGTGGTTGTGGGTGAGGCGTGGATGGCGTGGATCTCATGGAACTTGCGCCGTGCGTGCGCCCAGCAGGCGACCTCATAGATGGCGCCATCGCCGTACAGATGATGAAACCCGGCATAGGCGTCTGCCTGAAGGCCGCCCTTGAAGTTCTTCAGATGGTGCCGTGGATGCTCGCCCTTACGATCCTCCGAGTACACAAACCAGACGGCCGGAGCGGTATCTTCACCGGCAGACCTGTCGTCGCGGACGTACGTCCAGAGGCGTGCCGTCCTGGTCTTGCCACTGCCGGGCGCAAGTACTGGCATCGGCGTGTCGTCGGCGTGAAGCTTGTCCCCTGCGAGCACGTGCTTCTGGATCGCGTCCACCAGCGGAGAGAGCAAATCACTCGCAGCGCCCACCCAACCGGCCAGCGTGGAGCGCTCGATCGCAACACCCTGGCGGGCGTAGATCTCCGACTGGCGATAGAGCGGCAAGTGATCGGCGAACTTCGAGACCAGCACGTGGGCCAGCAGCCCGGGTCCGGCAAGACCGCGCTCGATCGGACGCGACGGCGCAGGCGCTTCCACTACGCGGTCACACCCGTTGCAGGCGAACTTCGGGCGCACGTGGCGAATGACCTTGAAGCTGTCGGGGACGTACTCCAGTTGCTCGGCGACATCTTCGCCGAACTGGCGCAACTGGCCGCCGCAATCGGGACAGCAGTCGCGGTGAAGAAGATGCGTGAATACCTCGCGCGGGAGATGTTCAGGCAGCGGCTTGCGCCGGGATTTTGCCTTCAGTTCCTCTGCCGGGGTCACGCGTTCCACAGCGGCTTCCATCTCGGCTTGCGAGGACTCCAACTCTTCCAGATGGAGTTCAAGCTGTTCGAGCTGAAGAATGATCTTCTCGCTCTTGACGCCAAACATCCTGCGCTTCAGCTTCTCGATGACCAGCTTCAGATGCTCGATCTGCTCGCTGCTGGAACGCAGTTCCTCATCTTGCTGGGAGAGTGTCTGGCGATGGGACTCAAGCTCAGCCTGAAGCGATCGAAGCTCGTCTTCATGAGAAGCGGCAAGGGATCGAAGTTCCTCTTGATGCGCAAGGAGCAGCGCCAGCAGTGCCTCTCGATCAAGCGCGTCGAGATCCGGCAACGGAGCGGCATCCATGGACGCAGTATGCCATCGGCGCGATCAGAATGCACCACAAAATGTGCATGAATACGGAGGAATCTCGCTGGTCAATCAAACCGCGATCTCAGGCGTCCAGGTCCTCTCGGGCCTGCGCCAATCGATGCCTTCCAGAAGCATCGAAAGCTGCGCCCGCGTCAGGCACACGGTCCCTTCCGTAGCCTGCGGCCAGATGAATCGTCCTCGCTCCAACCGCTTGGCAAACAGGCACAGACCGTCGCCATCGAACCAGAGCAGCTTGATCATATCGCCTCTGCGCCCGCGAAAGACGAACATGTGGCCGGAGAACGGCTGCTGCTCAAGCACCGTCTGTACCTGTGCACTCAGGCCCTGAAACCCACGTCGCATATCCGTCACCCCGGCGGCGATCCATATCCTCGTCCCCGTGCGAAGCTCGATCACTTGCGCAGGCTCTCCAGGATCGAACGCAACAGTGCTGGATCGGCACCGCTCTCGACGCTGATCGTCGCCACGCCTGGAAACTCGATGTGGATCGCGCCGCCTGCCATCGGCTGTTCCTTCGCACTGGCCTCTCGTGTCTCGATGGCCGTCTCGCACGAAGCCGACAATGTAACCGGCAGCAGCGCTGTCGATGCCTCACCGGGCTCGACCAGTTCACCCCTCTCCAGTGCGCGGCGCCACTTGAACACCTGGTTGGCGTTCACCCCGTTGGCACGCGCCACCAACGCCACACTCGCACCGGGCTCCAATGTCAACTCCACAATCCGGCGCTTCTCCGACACTGAACGCCACCTGCGAATGCGACGTTCCCCTCCCGCTCCAGCTGCATCAACCATGACCACATACTGGGGCCCATACCCATGGTCATGCCAGAGGGGAAGATAGGACGCTTACGCTGCAAGGCCAAAAACAGCTGCGAGGGTAAGGGCGGTTGCGCCACGGACGGTTCCAAGCCACCACAGGTATATGATAAAAGATGGTCCTCGCGGCATCGATCGGTTGTTGTTTGAGGTTGCCCATCAACCGTCCGGAACTCCGAAACCGGGAGGTTTCTCAGCCCGAAGTGTTTGACCAGTGCGTTGGCCTTTCATCCCTCTTCGAGAGTCGGAGCCATCGGAACCGAGGATGATTGAAGCGAAGTTCAGAGCATTCACTACGGTGCTGGACAGATCGCGGCACCAATTGTGCTCTTGGCAAAAGGCATCAAGACAGTTGCTACCGATTGAAGCTGACCGTTTTTCATGACACATTCGATCTTGGCCGCGTCGTCGATGTCCTTAAGAGGATCGCCTGAGACGATGATCAGGTCAGCCAGATGGCTGGGCTCGAGTGTACCGAGATCCTTGGTCAGACCGTAAGCCTTCGCTGGCAGAATGGTTGCGGTTTCGAGTGCCTGCCACGGAGCGCGACCATACTTTACCTGTGCGCGCAAGTTCAGGTGAAGGCTGGTGGCGGGGAGATCCAGTGGAGAGTCCGTTCCCGCGAGAATGATGCCGCCAGCGTCGAGAACGGCTGAGACGGTAGCCTCTTCCTCCTTGAGGTGGGCTAAGGCTGAGGTAGTGTCGGTCTTTTGAGCGGTAGTGAGGGCGAGATTGAGCCGGGCGTTCTCCCAGGGGGGAGAGATGGCACGGCGGGGATCTGTCGCCAGCCCCGGGTCTTCAGCGTATTGCGCCTGGCTGAAGGTGGTGGAGATGGTCCACATTCCGGATTGCACGAGGAGCGTTCGAACATCGGAGTAGCTGACGCCGGTAAGCGATCGAGAGTAGGCCCAGCCAGTGCGGGCTGTGGCACTAAGGTGACTCATGCCGTCTTCACCGAGGGAGACCGCTGGAAGAAGATAGTGCGAGGCGGTTTCAACACCCATCTGCGAGTGGGCGAATTGAATTCCCTGATCGGCCCAGGTGTATGGCAGGCGCACGTACAGCTTCAGAAAATCGAAGTCCAATGCCTGGAGTCGGTGGAACTCTCGGTGGAGCTGAGCTTCACTTGTGGTGGGGATCATCATCGGATAGTAGACGCGTTCGCCGTCGACGGCCTCTCCGGTGGTGAATAGCCGTGGACCAACTGCGGCCCCGGCGTTGTAAGCTTCGCGGTGCGAGAGAGAGCGATAGGCATTGTCTGCTATAGCCCGAATTTCAGTAATGCCGTATACGAGCCACAGACGACCAAACCGATCGCCGTAGTAGATGGAGTTGTCGGAGTCCGTGTGGGCATGGTTTTCCCACAGACCGGGCATGACGGTCGAGTCACCGGCTTCGATGGTGCGGGTGACTCCGGCAGGTGATGAGGCGCTATGCGGAGTGACGCTTGTGATTCGGTTGTCAGTAATAATAATGTCGACGTCTTTTTGCTCATCGGGTCCCGAGCCCTTCCAAAATCGTGCGGCGTGGATGAGGAGCTTTTGTTTTGGCTTTGCGTCGGTGAATGTCAGCTCGACCGGTACGGTCGAGATAGCTTTCGAGGAGCGATCGATGAGCCTCAGTTTGCCGTCGTTGAGATAGAGGACCTTGGAGGAGTCGGCGCTGTAGGTGGGAGCATCGGTCGTCTCATCGTTGAGTAGGACTGCCGCACCGGAAGGGTGCCCATCTGGGTCGACAGGCATGGTGTAGAGGAGATCGTCCATGACGAAAGCCATTTCTTGTCCGTCAGGAGAGTAGATCGGGCCATCCTCTGTGCGAGTGGTGATGGACTCGTAGGGAGCCGGTGAAAAGAATTCGGTCTTTCCTGTTGTCATGTCGACCGTGAGGATGGAGCTTATGCCCTCGCGAAATCGTTTAGTGTACGGCTTGATGGTGGCGATGGCTACGGTTTTGCCGTTCGCGGAGAAGGCAGGGCGGCCTGGAAAGAATGTCGGTGGGGCCAGCGGCTTGATGGTACCGGTGGCCACTTCAACCACGAGGGTGGCGCCGGTCTGATCCTGAAAAGCAATGAATTTGCAATCGGGTGACCAGGCCGGCATGATCTGTGCGGATCTGCTTGGGGAAACCCGCTTGTCGGCGCTGGTGTCCGCAGACGATAGATCGTGAAGGTAGATATTCTCCGTGCCATCGCGGTCTGAGACATAAGCGAGTGTTTTGGCGTCGGGAGCCCAGGCGGGACCTTGCTTGTAGAAGGTGTCATGAGTGAGAGCCACGGGCGCGCTGCCGATGTTCATCAGGTAGAGCTGATTGAGAGCAACGAAGGCTACCTGCTTACCATCAGGAGAGAGTGCTGGCGCGTAAATCCCTTTGACCTGATGGGAGCTGGTGCTGTCGAAGTCGTACACCTTGTGCGTATAGTGCGGACGAATGGATTTGATGGAAGCGCTGAAGGGTATGGGGGTCTCGGACCCGGCGGATAAATTGGTGTGGAGGATGTGGCCGTCGCCGGTGTATAGGAGCTCAGAGTTGGAGATCCAGGTCGCAGGAAACGGAAACGTATCGGTTGCTTTACCGGCATATGTTGTCGCGCCAGTGATAAGGAGTTGGGCGGTATTCATGAACATTCCGACGCCGTGGAACTGGACGTATGCTAGAGACTTGCCATCAGGGGAGTAGCTGGGGGCTTCGACGCGGCCGTCGGCGATGCTAGAGACGAGAGTTGTCTGATGACCGGTGGCGAGGTCGATTGACTCGATGGTTTTGCCTGTGATGCCCGTTCCACTGACGAAGGCGATCTTCGTGCAATCGGGAGACCAAGTGGGACCGAACTCATCCGCTTCTGCGGAGGTGATCTGCTTCAATGCGCCCGTGGCGATATTGACGGTCCAAATATCGTAGCTGCCTTTGAAGGCGCGGTCGGATGCAAACGCGATCGTGGTGCCATCGGGGGAGATGCGGGGCTCGCGGTCGTCGCCATGGCCACTGGTAATCTGCTTCAGGCCGGAGCCGTCGGGGCGCATGGTCCAAATGTGGAACGTACCGCCAGCATAGGACTGGATTGCAATGAGATCACCTTTGGCGGACCAGTCGGGATGCGAGGCCTCCTGGTATGGCGTGGTGATCTGCTTTGCCTGCCCGCCACTGGCAGGCAGGCTGTAGAGGAGACCCTGCAGGTCGGCGATGATCGTCTTGTGGTCGGGGGAGAGGGTGACGAAGACATCTGTGCCTTCGGAGATGGTGATGGTTTTTGCTTTGTCTGTGGCGGCCTTGGCAGGCGCGGCTAACGCGAAAAAGAGCAAGAAGACGGAGACGCGGATTGCGCTAAAACGGCTTGCTGCCTGGTGCATTTGCCCCTCGGTTGGACGCGCACTGCGATAGCATTGCGCGCTCTTGTGATGGATTCATGTATTCAGATTACGGCCGTGACCTAGAATTCCAACCTTCCCAAGATTTGCAACGAACGCGGACGCCACTCGACAGGGATCCCCGTTGCGGGAGAAGTAGTTGCTGCCGGTGTCCCGTAGTTCGCCGCGGTGACGGTGGCGTTGTAATTGCCGAAGTTGGAATGATTGAAGACGTTGAATGCTTCTATCGCAATCACTCCACGGAACCGATCGCTAAACTTGTGCGCTTCCTGCAGACGCGTGTCCATCCGATAGACGTTGCGTCCATAAAGTGCGTCGCGTTTGGTGAGGTAGTATCCTGTGGCAGTATCGAGGTAGTTGTTGGCGGGATTGTTATAGACCGTGATGCATGTGCTGCCCGCGGGGCAAGCCGTTCCAGATGCGATTGGAATGGTATTGAGTGCGAAGGTACGGTTGGTGCTCGGGGCGTACCCGGTGGGTTGCGTTGATCCGACAGCAGTAGCGAATGCATTGCCTGAGCCATAGTGAAAGAGCCCGGAGAGGGACAAGTCCGTATTTGATGGCGTAGTCGCCGGTGACTGTGAGGGTGTGGCGCTGGTCGTCGAGGCCATTGGCCCACTCGTCGTGGATGCCGTTTACGAAAGGCTTGTTGGGGTAGTAGAAAGGCGACTCGGTCGAGTCTTTCAATCTCGAGTACGTATAGGCGACGCCGCTGGTGAAACCATACTGAAGCGAATGACGGAGGCCCAGCTGAAGAGCGTCATAGATGGAGCCCGCATCGTTTGGAGTAAAGAACTGGTTGATATTGGTAAATGCCTGTGCGCAGACGTTGAAGCTGTTGGAGGTATATGGAGTAGAGTCCTGGGTTACACCCACGGTGGGGCATGTCGTCCCCTGTCCGGCTGCGTGCTTGGTGCTTGGACTGTAGTTGAACTCCGGATTGGCCGGGTTCTGAATCAGATTGGAATTGAGGCGGATCCAGTCATGGTAGAGGCGAGTGTGAACATAATCCGCAGTGATCACAGTGCTTCAAAGGAAGCTCGCGCTGAATCCCAGCCGAAATTTGCAAAGCATACGGAGTGGAGATATTAGGCCCAAGCGGTTGGACTGCCTGTCTAGGGGTCGTGATGGAAGGAGGAAACGGGTTGAGAAGGTTCAAGTTCGAGGTAGAAGTGCCAGTAACCGAATTCTGCAGCGAGGTAACGCCGTTGAAGATCTGTCCATCAATGGTTTGGTTAGCGGCGACGTCCGAGAAGAACATTCCCGCTCCGCCGCGGAACACGGTCTTGCCATTCCCGGCAATATCGTAGACAAAGCCAACACGCGGCGCGAACTGATGATTGTCGTTACTCTGCGGCGTCAGAAGACCGTTGTTCAGCTTCAGGTTCGTATCGAAGATACCGAGATCGTTGTCGTACCGCAGGCCTAGATTGATCGTAAGCCGAGCCAGTATCTTATAGTCGTCCTGTGCCCAAAATCCTATCTGGGTACGGGGAATATTGACGTTGAAGTTGCCGGAACCCTGAGTGAAGGTGCCGAGAGCGCAAAGGGAATTGATGCTGGTCTGAGTGGGATCGTTGGTGTTGGTGTAGTTCCACGACGCTACGTTCGTAGTGCCTTTGGGGAACAGGTCGGCGGCAACCTGGGCAGCGGTGTAAAACACGCCATTGACGGTCTTGGCAACGATCGAAGCGCAGGCACTGGCTGTGCCGGCCTGATTCTGCTGGAAGAGACCTGTATTCGAATCGTGAAGGATTTCAGCGCCAAACTTCAGGCTATGTTTCCCGGTGAGATAAAAGAGGTCGTCGCGATATTCCTGGACATTCTGGTAGAAGATTTGCGGGTAATTATAGGGCGCACCTACCGTGACAGTGCCGAATGTGATCGCCTGCGAAGCATAGGCCGGAAGGTTCTGCCACTGGAAGTGACTGAAGTCTACGTGTAAATCGTTCACCATTTTCGAGCTGATGGCACGGTTCCAGTCTCCGAGGATGGTGTAGTTATCGCGTGTGGCGTAGTAGGCGGAACTCGGATCCGTAGTGCCTGCGGCAAGGGTGTAGTTATTCTTGAAAGTAAAGCCGTTGATGCGACCAAAGATGTGGTCCTTGCCGGTTGCCAGGAAGTCGACGCGGCCCAGATACTCGTTGACCGTGATGGTCTGTGGAAAGACAAGGTTGCTGGCACTACCCGGAAGCAGCGGTGAGTCGGTGATACCGCTGGACTGGTGTTCGCCCTCATAGGAGCCGAAATACCACAGCTTGTCTCTGCGGATCGGACCGCCAAAGGTGCCTCCGAACTGCTGATCGGACAGTGGCGTGACCACCTTCGCCACTGGGTCAGCCGCGTTGAACACATCGTTACGGAAGTATCCGAACAGCGAGCCATGTATATCGTTGCTGCCGCTCTTGGACTGGACGTTTACTACCACCCCGGAAGAGCGTCCGACGGTCGCGTCGAACCGATTCGTAATGATCTGAAATTGACTGATTGCGTCCGGAGAGAAGCGAGGCTGCCCAAAGCTGGCGTCTGCGGTATTCTGGGTGACCTGAAGACCGTCGAGGTTGATCTGGAACTTGCCGGAGTTTTCTCCGCCAAGCGGCGTGTCGTTGGTTATGGCGTTGACGCGTACACCGGGCACAAGCGTGGCGAGTTCCATGTAGTTGCGGCCGTTGATCGGAAGGCTTTTGACATCATCCGGGGTGATGTTGCCGGCGACGGTCGATGAAGTCGTATCGACGGCGTTTTCGTCGGCCCGTACTATCACCGCGTCGCTGACGCCCTTGATCGGCAAGATGACATCTATTTCAGGGGTCTGGCCGACAAGCATGGAAACCTTGGTTTCAACGGTACTGAATCCCGGCGCCATCACGATAACAATGTAGTCGCCGGCAGCAAGCGATGGGATGAGATAGGTTCCGGCAGCATTCGTCTTTGTGTGGAACGATGCCGCTCCAACTTGTTTGATTTCTACGGCAGCGTCAGAGATGACGGCACCCTGAGAGTCTACGACTCGCCCTGTAATGCCGGTTTGCTGAGCGAATAATACGGTGGCCGTAAGGAAAGTGACCGAGAGAAGGAAAACAGTAAAGAGTCGACGAGTAGTCTTCATTTTGAAAACCTCACGATGCTGGATGGGGTTAGTCGTGGCTCTTGTATTGTGCAAATGCTCTAAGTCGGAAGGGTGGCTAGTGCCGTCGAAGACCAGGCGATTAGGCGCTGGATAAACGGCAATAAGAGGCTTTACTTGAAGATGGAGCCGCAGAGGAAGAAGAGTGTCTCCTTCAACAAATAACCAATCAACTGCATGGTTCATGTGGTTCAAAATGCTTTTTTGGTTGAATGATTGCAGCCTATTTGGATTCCAGGCTGCTGTCTAATCGAAAGATTCTTGGCCGTGATAGAAAAAAACCAGGAGAAAGGGATGCTGTGTAGTTTTCGTTGACAAAGCTGGCAGGAGCCTCGAAGATGTCATTACACCGACGTAAATTGTCCGTTTAATTGGCGCAAACACTGGCTTACCGACACAACTTCATATTTCTGTTTCTTGCTTTGACAGCCCGTAGCAGCGCATAGGTTTCAGCACGACACCGAGGCCCTACTTGGACTTTAGAATCAGGCAGCTACAGTGTTTTCTGACGCTATCCGATCTTCTGAACTATGGGAAGACGGCGCGTGCGTTGTACATGACTCAACCGACAATCACGTTTCAGATCAACTCGCTTGAAGAGGCGTTTGGAGTCAAACTGTTTGAACGTGATCGCCAACAGGTTCGCTTGACTGACGCAGGATCTGTGTTTCGCAAATACGCTCAGAGCATCATGGATACGGTGGATGCGGCGCACGAGTGCCTCAGTGGTCTTCATACCCGACTACGGCTACGTGTGGCTTGCGGGCCAGTGGGCCAGTTCGTCCTTCTGCCGGCCGTGATCCGTACGTTAGCGGCAGAGTACCCGGATTTCGAATTGGAGGTCACTGAGCTCACGACTGAGCAGCAGATGACGCGGCTGCCGGAAGGAAAGGTAGATGCTCTGCTGATGGTGGGTGCGCTTCCGATCAAAGGGCTGCGCTTTGATCCGATCTGCAAAGAGACGCTGGTAGCGATGGTGTCGCGGCAGGGCGAACTGGCAGACGAACGCAGCATCTCTGTGCAACACTTGTGCCGTACCAGCATTATCGCGTCGCGTCCTAAAGACTGTCGTTTTCATCAGTCATTTCTCCATCAGCTTCTAGCGCCATTTGGGATTACTCCCCGCATCGTTGAGTCTCCGCAGTCCTGTTCCGTACAGTTTGCGTACGTTGCCGCGGGAGAAGGGCTAGCAATTACCACAGAGTCGATGGCCGCGTGCACATTCCCGGGTGTCGTTGCTGTCAGATTCAAGGAAGTTTTGCCCGAGTTGCAACTCGGCCTAGCCGCGATGGAAATCAACGATACCGCAGCGATGACGATTTTTCGTGAGGTCGTGATGCAGTGCGCCCACACGACGCTGGAACGACGCAACGCGACTTACCTCGGCCATCCGCCGCAGCCGGCAATCAACCTACAGGAAAGTCGGAAGGCCAGTTAGAACAATTCTCCCCTAAATGGGATTGTCCTCGAAAGCCGGCAGTGGCCGTAATCTTCCGGTAAGTGCTAGGGCATTTTCAAAGGGCGTTCCATCCAGCAGACATCCCAATAACGGTTGAACTTAAAGCCGTTCTCGGAAAAAACTCCAACTATTTTGAATCCGAAGCGTTCGTGCAGTGCTGCCGAAATTGGGTTTGGCGGCACGTATCCGGCGACGATGCGATGAATGTCTTCTCCGGACAACGTTGCAAAAAGGTCGGCGTATAGTCGCGTGCCCAATCCTTTGCCGATAAACTCCGGTGCGCAGTAGATGGTGGTTTCTACAGTGGTGTCATATGCGGCTTTGTGACGAAACTAGTGCCGGCATAACCGACAACGAGGTTGTCTTGTTCGGCGACCAGAAGTCGGTATCGCCCAGTCGTGTCGAATTGCTCGAACCATGAAATTCGCTGCTCAACGGCCCAGGGCTTTATATCGAACGTGATGGGGGTATTGAGAACATAGTGGTTATAAATCTCCGTCAGGCGCGGGAGATCGTCTCTGGTCGCGATGCGAGTCCCAATGCTTGGCAAGGCAATGGCCTCCGATTCGTCTATTTCATCACGGTGCTCAAAGCCCGCAGAGTCGGTCACGTTGAATTCCTTGACGATCCCGCTGCGAATACACTTATCGAGCTCGACGGCCGATTAGTGGCCCGGTAGCCTGTCTCCGGCCCCTTCGCTGTCTTCCCTGCGATGCGAGGCACGAGTGCGGCCTCTCCCGGAGAACCCTGTCAAGCGGTACCCATTGAGCCGCCGCTACCGGAAAAGCCGCTACCGGCAAAAAGAGACACAGAATCAGGTCTCGACTACTTCGGTTCTCAAGTCCAGACGATCTGTTTATTGCCGGGAATCTAAACGCGGAGACCTGCCACTGACTTCATCGCGGACGCCGTAGGATCCGTAACCAAATCGGTTGCCATCATTTGAGAGAGTGGCTCCTCTCTCGAACATGGAGACGATCGTTTTTCGTTTAGAACGGTGCCGTCGTTCTGGCTGATGAGAATCGTAACCAAGCGTGCTGATCGGTTGTCGCCCCGGTCAGCCGCCACTATCAGGGCGCGATGGACTGTGCGACCGGGTTGACTCACATATCACGAAGAACTGATCTGAAAGTGGGTTTTTGCTGACGGGAACAATACGGGAACATCGTTGATTCAGTATTTTCAAACACTTATAGGAAAGGAGTAAAAATGGAGTCGGAGGACTACGATGGTACTTTTCCGCTAAGTTATTGATTATAAATGGTGGCCAGAGACGGGATCGAACCGCCGACGCCGGCCTTTTCAGGGCCGCGCTCTACCACTGAGCTATCTGGCCTTGGCATAACGCTCATTGTCGGGGATCGCCAAGAACCACCGCGCGTATATTTCCATCTGTTGCCCCGGCCTTTTCAGGAGAGCTTGCTGCCGGCGGGCAACCGGCAACGCAAAAGCATCTCAAGTATAGCAATCTCACGCCGTACCGCCAACTCACCCCTCTCGCGCTATCCTTTCTCATCCCTCGCACTGCAAGGACACCCACATTGCATCGCATCCAGATCTCCGCACTTGCCTCTCTCATGCTCAGTTTCTCCAGCATCGCGCTCGCGCAGACTGCGCCGATCCTCGCTGCTCGAGCCACTCCCCAAAATGCGGCAAAAACGTCTGCCCCACCCGCGACCCCACACGAGCAGCGCGCCATCCGTGCCTTCAACGCCGCGAAACAGAGCCCACTCGAACTCACCAATTTCCTCGCCCGCATGCCCAAAGGTGCCGACCTTCACACGCACCTCGCCGGTGCCGTGTATGCCGAAACCTTCATTGAGGACGCCGCTGCTGATCTCCTCTGCGTCAACCCCGCCACGATGAGCTTCTTCAAACCTGCCGCCACCACCAGGAGCCTCCCGCCGCAGCCCGTCTGTGGCGAAGGCAACGTCCGGGCCGAGAACGCGTTCAAGGATCAGAAGCTCTACGATGCGCTCGTCGACTCCTTCTCTATGCGC
Organism: uncultured Acidobacteriaceae bacterium; assembly: GCA_963838555.1. Taxonomy (GTDB): domain Bacteria; phylum Acidobacteriota; class Terriglobia; order Terriglobales; family Acidobacteriaceae; genus Edaphobacter. The sequence continues at coordinate 13,643 of CAWIRK010000003.1, forward strand.
AGCTTCGTGCCCAGCGCCGGCATTAGTGGCCACGACCAGTTCTTCGCCACCTTCAGCCGTTTCGGTGGCATCGATAAATCCCATACCGGCGAATGGCTCGACGAACTCGCGACCCGCGCCGCTGCCCAGAACGAGCAGTATCTCGAAATCATGGAAACTCCAGTCTTCAGTGATGTCGCTAAAATTGCTTCACGTATCGACTGGCCCTCTACGCCTGCCGATCCCGTCCAGAACCGTGCCGGAGACGCCACCGGGACCACCCGCCAGGACCTCAGCCATCTGCGCGACACCCTTCTAGCCGCTGGCCTTCGCGATGAAGTCGCCATCGATCGCGGAGAGTTGGATGACGCACTCGACGCCCGCAACAAAATTGAAAACTGCGGCCAGCCCAGCGCCCGCACCACCTGCTCCGTGAAGATTCGTTTCCTTTACCAGGTCCTTCGGGCATTTCCTCCGCAACAAGTCTTCGCCCAAACCCTTCTCGCATTCGAAGTCGCGTCGAAGGACCCGCGCGTCGTAGGCCTCAACTTCGTCATGCCGGAAGACTCCTACATGTCCATGTCGGAGTATCACCGGCAAATGCTTATGCTCGACTATCTCCACAGCGTTTATCCTACGGTACACATCAGCCTCCACGCCGGCGAACTCGCTCCCGGTCTCGTGCCTCCCGACGGTCTCCGCTTCCACATCCGCGAAGCTGTTGATCTTGGGCACGCCGAACGCATCGGTCACGGCGTCGATGTCATGTACGAGAACGGGGCGCAGGCTCTATTAAAGGAGATGGCTGCCCGTCACATCATGGTCGAGATTAATCTCACCTCAAACGATGTCATCCTCGGCGTCAACGCGCCGTGGCATCCGCTCCCCACCTATCTTGCGGCGGGTGTCCCCATTGCTCTCTCCACTGACGATGAAGGCGTATCCCGCATCGACCTCACTCACGAGTACACGCGCGCCGCTATAGAATTCAATCTCTCCTACCTCGACCTCAAAACTTCGGCTCGCACCAGCCTCGAGCACAGCTTCCTTCCTGGCGCCAGCCTCTGGCAGCAACCAGACGTTTTCACCAGGACAGTCCCAGCTTGTGCTGGCCAGCCGTTAGGCGCGGCCAACCCAACGCCAAAGTGCCTCAGTTTCTTGCAATCCAGCGAAAAGGCAGCAGAGCAGTGGCAGCTCGAACATCGCTATGATCTATTCGAGTCCAGCCTCCCCTGAGGCAAACGTAGCTGCAAAACTACTGCCGCATTCCCACGGGCCGCGCTAAACTCATCTCGAGAGCCACCCATGCAGAAAGTCATCCTCACGATTCTCCAATTCCTCCTCTTTCTCATCGTCTTCGGCGCCGGCTCTCTCTTCCCACCCTTCCACTTCGAACATGTTCTCATCGCCACACCCGGCGTCACCCGCATCTTTGTCGCGGATGGCCTTCTGCTGATGTTCGCTCTCTACGTCCTTATCGTCCTCATCGAAATTATGAGGAAGCGCCTGCGCACCGCAGCGCCGTGGACCACCCTCGCCGTTATCCTTGCCGCCGTTCTCGGGCTTATGATGAAGTTCGGCTTCAAGACGCTGTCGGCGTTCTAAAGCAACCATGTCAGACGAATTCCTCAAACTCCTCGCCGAATCCCAACGCAGTCTGGACGAAGGCTTCGCGCATCTCCCCCCTACCCCAGCAGTTCCTCTCGGCGAAGCGGCCTCCGCCATCCTGCAGAAGGTTGCAACCCGCCTCCACGACAACTATCCCTACGCACACCCTTTGTACGCTGGCCAGATGTTGAAGCCGCCCCATCCCATCGCCCGCGCCGCCTACGCGTTGGCCATGTCGGTCAATCCCAACAACCATGCGCTCGACGGCGGCCGCTCCAGCTCGGCCATGGAAATCGAAGCCATCGCCGAACTTGCGAAGATGTTCCATTGGACGGAAGAGAATGGGGGGCATCTCGGGCATCTCAGTAGTGGAGGAACCTTCGCCAACCTCGAAGGCCTCTGGATCGCCGGCCAGTTGACCTATACAGAAGACGGAACCCCCAAAGCGATTGCCGCCTCCGATCAAGCCCACTACACCCACAGCCGTATCAGCAGCGTTCTCGGTCTTCCTTTCATCTCGATTCCCTCCGACGAGCACGGCCGCATGGATCTCCCCGTCCTCGAAGCAATCCTGGCAACCGGTGTAATTGGAACAGTAGTAGTTACATTAGGCACAACCGCCATCGGCTCCGTCGATCCGCTCGACCAGATCGTCACCCTCCAGAAAAAATACAAATTCCGCATCCACGTCGATGCCGCCTACGGTGGCTACTTCACCCTGACTGCAAACCTCTCCCCCGAAACCCGAGCCGCCTTCGACGCCATCCCGCACGCCGACTCCATCGTCATCGACCCGCACAAGCATGGTCTCCAGCCCTACGGCTGTGGCTGCATCCTCTTCCGCGACCCCGCCGTCGGCCGCCTCTACAAACACGACTCCCCCTACACCTACTTCTCCTCGAAGGATCTCCACCTCGGTGAGATCTCCCTCGAGTGCTCTCGCGCTGGCGCCTCCGCGGTAGCTCTCTGGGCCACTCAACAACTGCTCCCTTATGTTCCTGGTGGCGCCTTCGCGCAAGGCCTCGAAGCCGGCCACGCCGCCGCCATCAAACTCCACCAGCGCCTCAAAGAATCTCCGCAATTCATCACCCCGGCATCTCCTCCTCAACTGGACATTGTCTTCTGGGCCGTCCGCGCGGCCACCCCTGAAGCCTCCTCCACCCTCGCCCAGCTCATCTTCGACGAGGCCGCCAGACGGGACCTACACCTCGCCCTCGCAAAGCTCCCAGTGCGCTTTTTTCCACAAAATTCCTGGAAAAACTTCCCCCAAATCGACCCGCAAACCACAGTGACCTGTCTCCGGTCGGTCCTGATGAAACCGGAACATCTCCTTTGGTTGGACCAGATATCCCAACGCCTTGAAGCCGCAGCGGTTGCAACTGCAGGGTCAATCCCCCGATAGAATCAACGCGGATACCATTCGTTCCATCTAAATCGTTTAAACGGTTTGCTAAAATCATCAGCATTCGATGCTGTATCGCCTCTCATCCCCGGCTTGCACGCAATGCATCTCCTCAGCCGATAGGGAGTTCCAGCATCGTTTCGACATCACGCTCTTCAAGCAGCATTGGCTCGGATGAGAAAAGGACCAATCACCGCATGACTCTCGCCTCCACTCTCACCCCGTCAACCCCCGATCTTGCCAACCGAACCGTCGCTTATTTCTCAATGGAGATCGCCCTCTCCCCCGCGCTGCCAACTTACTCCGGTGGCCTGGGCATGCTCGCTGGCGATACCCTTCGTTCCGCAGCCGACACCTCCGCCCCTATGGTCGCGATCTCCCTCGTCCATCGCCGCGGCTACTTCCGCCAGAAACTCTCCGATGTCGGACAGCAGACCGAGAGCGACGTCCCCTGGTCACCCGAGACAACGCTTCCCAGCGCCAATCAGCTCATCGCCTTGACCATGCAAGGCCGGCAGATCCTCGTCCGTGCGTGGCGCTTCGACGTCGTCGGCATCACCGGCCACATCATCCCTGTCTTCCTGCTCGACACCGACGTCGAAGGCAACGACCCATGGGATCGCCGTCTCACCGACCATCTCTACGGCGGTGACACCTACTACCGCCTCTGTCAGGAAACGGTCCTCGGCCTCGGCGGCGTCGCCCTGCTCAATGCCCTCGTCTGTAAGCCCACGGTCTATCACATGAATGAGGGCCACGCCGCCCTCCTGGCCATCGGCCTGCTCGAAGATCACCTCGCCGGCAAGCCTCTCAGGGACGCGACCGAAGCCGACCTCGACTTTGTTCGCCAACAGTGCGTCTTCACCACCCACACACCCGTTCCTGCCGGCCACGACCAGTTCGGTATCGACCAGATGTATCAGGTCCTCGGCCACGATCGCGCCGCCGCCATCGACCAGTTCGGCTGCCTCCACAACGGCCTCATGAATATGACCTACATCGCCCTGCGCTTCTCGCGCTTCGTCAATGGCGTCGCCATGCAGCACGGCAAGGTCTCGCAGCAGATGTTCCCTGGCTACAAGGTCTACTCCATCACCAACGGCGTCCACGCCGCCACGTGGCTCTCCCCGCAATTTCAGGACCTGCTTGACGGCGAGATCCCGAACTGGCGCACCGACAACCAATACCTCCGCTCCGTCTACGGCATCGAGCCCGCCCGCATCGCCGCCGCTCACAACAAGGGCAAGCTTCGTCTCTTCGCCACCATCGCCAAACGTACTGGCCTCCACTTCAACCCCAACGTTCTCACCCTCGGCTTCGCTCGCCGCGTCGCCACGTACAAGCGCGCCAGTCTTCTCCTCCAGGACCCAGGCCGCCTGGTCGCCATCGCCGAAAAAATCGGCGGCCTCCAAATCCTCTACGCCGGCAAGGCCCATCCCGCCGACAACGCCGGCAAAGGCCTCATCCGTGACGTTTACGCCGCTGCCGCCAAGCTCAACTCCTCGGCCCTCAAGATCTACTACATCGAAAACTACGACTGGGAACTAGGCGCTCTCCTCACCCAGGGGGTCGACGTCTGGGTTAATACTCCTCGCCGCCCGTACGAGGCCTCCGGCACCTCCGGCATGAAGGCCGCGCTGAACGGCGTCCCCTCGCTCTCCATCCTCGACGGCTGGTGGATCGAAGGCTGCGCCGAAAACACCACTGGCTGGGCCATCGGAAACGGCGAAAACGAAGCCGCCGAGGCCGCCCACCTTTACGAAAAGCTCGAGCACTCCATCGCCCCCATGTACGCCAACCCCCATGCCTGGTCGCGCATGCAGCAGCACTGTATCGCCATCAACGGCAGCTTCTTCAACACACACCGCATGCTCGCGCAGTACTTCGAAAACTCCTACTTCCCCCACACACAGGTTGGCAAGACTCCTGGTAGCCCGCTCGAACGCCGCCGCTCCAGCGACGTCCTCATCCCCGAGCCCGCCCTCGTCTAACGTTCGCTCATAGAGTCCATCGCAGGCAACGACCGAACTCCAGTCGTTGCCTGTTTTCTTTGTCCAGCCAAAAATGGAACAGGCGCCCATCCATTGCGTACCTTCCGATAGGTGGAATGTAAGCCTTCAACCCCGCGAGCCTTTGCTTTGCAATTGTCCCGGCGGCTGCGTTCGCAATGTTCCGGTATCTAGGTACCCCAAGGCTTCAGCCTTGGGCCTCCTACGCGCACGAAACGGGCTTTAGCCCTTAGGGTATGCTTTCTCGTCCGGCCACAAGACTTTCACGTCTTATATCAAGGGATGAGAATGAGAAACTCTAATCTCCAGCCACCACCTGCCCCAAACTCCGCCCCGCCTTCCGCCGCAACGCCGCACGGGCAAACCTGCCACGCACCCGATCAAAGAACAAATAAACCACCGGCGTGGTAAACAACGTAAGCGCTTGCGACACAATCAGACCACCCACAATCGTGATCCCCAGCGGCCGCCGCATCTCCGCCCCGGCCCCATGCCCCAACGCCAACGGCAACCCACCCAGCAACGCCGCCATCGTCGTCATCATGATCGGCCGAAACCGCAGCACGCACGCCTCGTAGATCGCCTCTTGCGGTGTCTTCCCATGCTGCCGCTCCGCCACCAGCGCAAAGTCGATCATCATGATCGCGTTCTTCTTCACAATGCCGATCAGCAAAATAATCCCGATCATCGCGATCACGCTCAGATCTACTTTGAACAAGAGCAGCGCCACGATCGCGCCCACCCCCGCCGAGGGCAGCGTCGACAGAATCGTCAGAGGATGAATAAAGCTCTCATACAAAATCCCCAGCACGATATACACCGCAATCAGCGCCAGCAGAATCAGCCACGGCTCACTCGAAAGCGAATCCTTGAACGCCTGCGCCGACCCGGCAAACCCGCCATGAATCGTCGACGGCATCCCGATGTCCACCCGCGCCTGCTGAATCGCCTGGGTCGCATCACTCAAGGAAGCCCCCGGAGCAAGATTGAACGACAGCGTCGTCGCCGGAGACTGCGCCTGGTGGTTCACCGCGAGCGGAATCCGTTGCGTCTCAAAGTGCGTCACCGCCGACAGCGGAACCATCGCCCCCGTCGTGCTCTTCACATAAATATTCTTCAACGCATCGGGGTCCTGCTGGAACTCGGGCGCAACCTCCATCACCACGTGATACTGGTTCAACGGCATATATGTCGTCGATACCTGTGTCTGCGCAAACGCATCCGACAACGTCGCATCAATGGTCAGAGGCGAAACCCCAAGCCGGCTCGCCGTAGCCCGGTCGATCACCAACTGCCCCCGCAGACCCAGCTGCTGCTGATCCGTCGCAACATCTTTGATCTGCGGCAGCTTGTCCATCGCGTCCTTCAGCTTCGAACCCCATTCATTCAGTTCCTTCAGGTTGTCGGCGGTTAGCGTGTATTGATACTCCGTCGCCGAATTCCGCCCACCGATTCGCAGATCCTGAAATGCCTGCAGATAAAGGGTCGCGCCCGGAGTATTGCTCACCTGCGGCCGCAGACGGTTCACAATCACCTGCGCCGTATCGCCCGTCTTGTGCCGCTCCGCGTCCGGCTTCAATGACATAAACATGAATCCCGCATTCGCGTTGCCGCGGCCGCCTGCAAACGCTGTCACGTCCTGAACCGCAGGGTCTTTTCCGACGATTTCCGCCAGCGCCAGCACCTTCTTCTTCATCTCTGGAAACGAAACATCCTGCTGCCCCTGCACCTGCCCGCCAATGCGCCCTGTGTCTTGTTCCGGGAAGAATCCCTTTGGCACCAGAATGTACAGATAAACATTCAGAAAGAAGGTCAACACCGTAATCGTGAGCACGAGGCCCTGGTGCTGCAGCACCCATCTCAACCCACGCTCATACTCAGCCGCCAGCCACTTCAGTCCACGCTCTCCCAGACGATAAAACCACCCATGCCGCCGCCTGTTATGTGCCTGCAGAAACTTCGCACTCAGCATCGGCGTCGTCGTCAGCGAAACCACCAGCGACACCATGATCGCCACCGAGAGCGTCACCGCAAACTCCCGAAACAGCCTGCCCACAATCCCGCCCATCAGCAGGATCGGAATGAACACCGCAATCAGCGACGTGCTCATCGACAGCACCGTAAATCCAATCTCCTTCGACCCCAGCATCGCCGCCTCAAACGGCGACATCCCATCCTCCAGATGCCTGCTGATGTTCTCGATCACCACAATCGCGTCATCCACCACGAATCCCGTCGAGATCGTCAACGCCATCAGCGACAAGTTATCCAGCGTATACCCCAACAGATACATCACGGCGAACGTGCCTAAGAGGCTCAACGGCACGGCGACGGTAGGAATCAGCGTCGATCGCACCTCGCGCAAAAACAGAAACACCACCATGATCACCAGCATGATCGAGATCACCAGCGTTCGCGTCACATCCCTCACTGAAGCGCGAATCGTCGTGGTTCTGTCCATTGCCACGTGTACTTGAATGGCTGGTGGTATCGATGCCTGCAGCATCGGCAGCATCTTCTTTACGTTATCCACTGTCTCGATGACATTCGCCGTCGAAGTCTTGAACACAAGCACAACGATCGCCGGCTTGCCGTTGAAGACACCCGCCGCCTGAACGTTCTCGACGCTGTCGACAACTTTCGCCACATCCCGTATCCGCACAATCCCATGCCCCGCACCAGTCCCCGCATTTGGTGCCGGCGTCGCTCTCGAGCCACCGCCCGCCACCCCCGTTGACGCCGCCGAAGCACTTCCTGTATTCACCGTCGGAGTATTCGTCAACGCACTGGCCACCGAGGCAGGCAGCCCCGAACGTGCCGCCGCCGAACTCACCGGCCCACGATCCGTCGCCACAATCAGCGGAGCATATGCCGCCGCCCCAAACAACTGATCTGTGGCGCTGACGCTCCAACGTCGCTCATCGTCCTGCAGATATCCCTTCGGCTGGTTCACGTTCACTGTGCCGATCGCCGCGCGCAAGGCCTCCAACCCGATCCCATAGTGCGCCAGCTGCATCGGATTCGCCTCAATCCGCACCCCGGGTTTCGCGCTTCCTCCACACCACGTCTGGCCCACACCCTGCACCTGTGCGATCTTCTGCGCCAGAATGCTGTCGCATGCGTCGTACAACTGCGGAATGTTCATCGTCTCCGACGTCAGCGCCAGAATCATAATCGGCGAGTCACCCGGATTCACCTTGTAGTACCCCGGATTGCTCGGCAGGTTCGCCGGCAACTGGCTCCGGGCTGCATTGATCGCCGCCTGCACGTCCCGCGCCGCCCCATTGATATCCCGCGACAGGTCGAACTGCAGCACAATCCCCGTCGACCCCGTCGACGAGTAAGACGTCATCTCATTAATCCCGGCGATCTTCGAAAACTGCCGCTCCAGCGGCGTCGCCACCGAAGAAGCCATCGTCTCCGGGTCCGCCCCCGGCAAACTCGCACCCACTGAGATGACAGGGAACTCCACCTGCGGCAGACTGGCCACCGGCAGCAGCGTATACGCCACCGCGCCCGCCAGAATCACCGCCGCCGACATCAGAAATGTCGCGACCGGTCGCCGAATAAATGGAGCTGAAAAATGCATAGCTGTCTTCTACTCCCTGCTCCTAACCCCTACTCCTTGTACTTTTCAATCTGCCGAAAAAACATGCGGACGCGACTCCACGTCAACATGCCTCGACTTGCGTGCAAGCCGGTCGAAGAACAGATAAACCACCGGCGTCGTAAACAAGGTCAACACCTGCGACACAATCAATCCGCCCACAATCGTGATGCCCAGCGGCCGTCGCAACTCGCTTCCCGTGCCCGTGCCCAGCGCAAGCGGCAACCCGCCCAGCAGCGCTGCCATCGTCGTCATCATGATCGGCCGAAACCGCAGCAGACAAGCCTGATAGATCGCCTCCGTCGGCGACATCCCCTGCTCGCGCTCCGCCTCCAGCGCAAAGTCGATCATCATAATGGCGTTCTTCTTCACAATGCCGATCAGCAGAATAATTCCGATCAGCGCAATCACACTCAAATCCACATGAAACAACAGCAGCGCCAGGATCGCCCCCACACCGGCTGAAGGTAGCGTCGACAGAATCGTGATCGGGTGAATGTAGCTCTCGTACAATACCCCAAGCACAATGTAGACCACGATCAGTGCCGCCAGAATCAACAGCGGCTCGTTCTCAAGCGATGCCTCAAACGCCCGCGCCGAACCCTGGAACTCAGCATTCACGCTCGGCGGCATATTCAGCTCTGCCTTCGCTTTGTTCACTGCTGTTACCGCATCGCCGATAGACTTACCCGGCGCAAGATTGAAGGAGATCGTGACAGCGGGGAACTGACCCTGATGGCTGATCACCAGCGGCGTCTGCTTCTCCTCAAAGTGCGTAAACGCCGACAGCGGCACCTGCGACCCATTCGAACTCTTCACATAAATATTGCCGAGTGAAGCAGGATTGCGCTGAAACTTCGGAGCCACCTCAAGCACAACGTGATATTGATTCTGCTGTGTGAAAATCGTCGACACTTGCCGCTGCGCAAATGCGTCATCCAGCGTGTCGTCGATATTCTGCGGCGTAATCCCCAGCCGCGAAGCCGTATCACGGTCGATCACCAAACTCGCTTCAAGCCCTCCCAACTGCTCGTCACTCGCCACATCGCTCAAAATCGGAATCGTCTTCAGCTTCGCGACCAACTTGTCGGTCCACAGCGCCAACTCCTCAGTATTCGCGTCCTCCAGCGAGTACTGGTACTGGGTCCGGCTCACCCGGTCTTCCACCGTCAGATCCTGTAGCGGCTGCAGAAAGCACTGAATCCCATCCACCTTCGCCACCTGCGGCTCCAGCCGTTGAATCACCTCCAGCGCCGAAGACTTGCGAAGTTCACGGTCCTTCAAATTGATCTGGATTCGCCCACTGTTCAACGTCGAATTCGTCCCATCGATTCCGATGAACGACGAAACACTCTCCACATCCTTGTCCTGCAAAATAACCCGCGCCAGCGCCTGCTGCCGCGCACTCATCGCACTAAAGCTTATCGTCTGTGGACCCTCAGTAATGCCCAGCAGCACGCCGGTATCCTGCACCGGGAAGAATCCCTTAGGCACAATCAGGAACAGATACACGGTCAGGAGAAATGTGCCCAGCGTCACCAGCAGCGTCATCGTCTGGTGCCGCAGCACAAACCGTACTCCCACGGCGTACTTCGTAATCACATAGTCAAAAAACTCTTCGCTCTTCCGGTAGAACGTAGTCTGTTCGCTGTCCGGCGTATGCTTCAACAGTTTCGCAGACATCATCGGCGTCAGCGTCAGCGACACCAGAGCCGACACAAGAATTGTAACCGCCAGAGTTACAGCAAATTCACGAAAGAGCCGCCCCACAATATCGCCCATGAACAGCAGCGGAATCAGCACCGCGATTAGGCTCACCGTCAGCGAAACAATCGTGAACCCAATCTGCTCCGAACCCTTCAACGCCGCCTCGAGCGGCGAATCTCCCTGCTCCAGATACCGTGAGATGTTCTCGATCATCACGATCGCATCGTCCACCACAAAACCCGTCGAAATCGTCAGCGCCATCAGCGAAAGGTTGTTCAGGCTGTACCCCAGCAGATACATCACGCCAAACGTGCCCACAATCGAAAGCGGTACCGCGACCGAAGGAATTACCGTCGCCGCAAACGACCGAAGGAACAGAAAGATCACAAGGACGACCAGCCCAATCGTCAGAACCAGCGAAAACTTCACGTCCTTCACCGACGCACGAATCGTATTCGTCCGGTCTGTCAGGATCTCCAGCTTCACCGTCGCCGGCATCGACGACCGCAGCTGCGGCAATATCTTCTGCACCTCATCCACCACGCCGATGATGTTCGCCCCCGGCTGTCGCTGGATGTTCACAATCACCGCCGGTTGGAGCGTCGCCGGCCTCGCCGGCTGTCCGTCGCCCGCAGCGCGTGCCGAGGTCCCCATCCAAGCCGCCTGAAACAGGTTCTCCGCGCTATCCACCGCGTCCGCGACGTCCGACAGCCTCACCGGCGACCCATTCCGGTAAGCGATGATCACCTTGTCATAGCCATCGCTCGTGGGAATCTGATCATTCGCGCCAATCGTGTACGACTGCGTCGCTCCATTCAGATTGCCCTTCGCCTGGTCCACATTCGCCGTGCCCACCGCCGCGCGAATATCCTCAAGACTCAGCCCATAATTTGCCAGCGCCGTAGGATTCGCCTGAATCCGCACTGCCGGCTTCTGTCCGCCATTGATCGACACCAGTCCCACGCCCGAGAGCTGCGAGATCTTCTGCGCGATCACCGTGTCCGCGAGATCCTCCACCTTCTGCAGCGGAAGCGTATCGCTCGTCAGCGACAGTGTCATAATCGGCGCATCCGCCGGATTCACCTTGCTATACACCGGCGGGTTCGGCAGATCCTTCGGCAGATAGCTGTACGCCGCGTTGATCGCAGCCTGCACATCCTGCTGCGCCACGTCGATCGACTCCTCCAGCGAGAACTGCAGCGTAATCACGCTGCCCCCGCCAGAGCTCGTCGACGTCATCTGACTCAGCCCTGGTATCTGTCCAAACTGCCGTTCCAGCGGAGCGGTCACCGACGACGCCATCACCTCCGGGCTCGCCCCGGGATAAAACGTCTGCACCTGAATCGTCGGATAGTCCACCTGCGGCAGCGCCGACACCGGCAGCTGCACATACGCAACAAAGCCCGCAAGCAAAATGGCCACCATCAGAAGCGAGGTGGCCACTGGCCGAAGAATAAATGGCCTCGATGGACTTATCGTGGAACTCACGACGTCTGCCCCGCCCTCTCACCCACACCATTGACCTCAGCCGTCGCCCCTACCGTTTTCACCGGCGCCGTCCTAGGAAAAACCTTGCTCCCATTCTTCAGCTTCTCCTGCCCGTCCACCACAATCTGGTCGCCCGCCTTCACGCCGCCATTCAAAATCACCTGCGCCCCTTCGGTCAGCTCCACATTCACCGTCTGCGCTTCAACGTAGTAGTTCGACTGATTCTCTGCCAGCTGCGGCAGCGGCATATCCGTATTTTTCTTCTCCACCAGATTCGCCGGAGGCTGCCCCTCCTTCAGCAAATAAACGAAGTTCCCCTGAGTCCCCGTCTGCAACGCCGCCGCAGGAATCACGATCGCATTCTGCTTCTCCTGCAAAATTAGGCGAATATTCACAAACTGGTTCGGAAACAAAGCTCCATCGCGATTGTCAAACACCGCCTTCGCCTTCACCGTGCCCGTCGTCGTGTCGATCTGGTTGTCCACCGTCAGCAGGCTTCCGCTCGCCAGATGTGTCTGTGCTGCGCGATCGAACGCCTCCACTGCCAGCCTGCTTCCTCCACGCGTCCTCCTCAACACCTCAGGCAACTGATCCTCCGGCAGCGTAAAGATCACCGAGATCGGCTGCAGCTGCGTTACCACCAGCAAGCCATTGGTGTCCGAAGCATGAACTATATTGCCCGGATCAACCTGCCGCAGCCCGACCACGCCTTTGATCGGCGACAAAATCTTCGTGTACCCAAGGTTCACCTTTGCCGCCTGAATAGCCGCCTGGTCCGCGGCCAGGGAACCCTCCGCCTGTCCCGCCGTCGAAGCCTGTGCCTGCTGGCTCTCCTTCGAAACCACGCCCGCCTGCAGCAACGCCTGATACCGCTCCGCCTCAGCCCGAGCATTCACCGCGGTCGCCTGATCCTTCACCAACTGCCCCTGCGCCTGTTCCAGCGCCGCCTGATACGGCTTCGGATCGATCTCCGCCAGCATCTGTCCCTGCTGCACCGCCTGACCCTCGCGCACCGGAACCTGCATCAGCTGCCCATCCACGCGGCTCTTGATCGTCACCGTGTTATACGCAGTCACCGTCCCCAGCGCCGTCAGAAAAATCGGCATCGTCTTCTGCTGCACCGCCGACACCTGCACCGGAGTCGGCCGGTCAGCCTGCGCCGCCATAATCTGCTGAACCGAGTCCTGCTCCTTCGCATTGCGGCGAATCTTCCACACCGCTGCGCCCACTACCGCTAAGATCACCAGCAGCACAATCCACTTCCGCGCCGCCGAACCCTTCGGTCCCTCGGGCTCAAAACTGGAAGAGGGTACTTTTAGCTTCGGCTCATGTGCCGGCGGCTCAACACTCGAGTCCTTTTCATTCATCTGCGCTGACAACATAGGGTGCGCTCTCTGTTCTCTTTCGGAAATTCAGGGATGTCGATCTTGTGATAACGGTGTTAGATACTTCCAGAATACTTGATAATGACGTTGATCGCCTAAGCAGCTCGCCCGTCGCGGTCCGTCGTGCGTACTGCTCCGTTCGAGGCTATCTTTTTCCAGTCATTGGTTTAGACGTAAGGAAGGACACTTTTGCCCATCCCGCCCCCTGCACCCGACATTGCCACCCTGCCGGCGCTCTGCGTCGACCTCGATGGAACCCTTGTCAAATCTGACACCCTTCACGATTCCGCCCTCGCCGTCGCCCGCCATCAACCCCGCGCGCTCATCAATATCCCGGGCTGGCTCGTTCAAGGAAGAGCGGCCCTCAAACGCCACCTTGCCAACACGATACGGCTCGATGTCGTCCATCTCCCCTACAACCGCGAACTCCTGCAATACCTTGAACAACAGGGCGCCACCGGCCGCCCCCTCTACCTCGCCACCGCCGCCGACGGCGACACCGCCAACCGCATCGCCGCCCACCTCGGCATCTTCACCGGCGTCCTCGCCTCCGACGGCCAGCTCAACCTCGCCGGCAAAAACAAGCTGGCCGCCTTTCAATCCCGCTTCGGCGACAACTTCTCCTACATCGGCAACGCGCTCCCCGACCTCCCCCTCCTCCAGCACTGTCAGGAGCCCATGGTCGCCAACCCCACCCCCGCCCTGCGCGCCGCCCTCCGTAAAGCCCACATCATCCCGGTCCGCACCTTCGACGAGCGCATATCCCCACTCAAAGCCTGGCTTAAGGCCATCCGCCTCCATCAGTGGGCGAAAAACGTCCTTATCTTCCTTCCCCTGCTCCTCGCTCACGCCTGGGCTCCCGGCCTGCTCGCCGGAGCGGCCCTGGCCTTCCTCAGCTTTGGACTTAGTGCCTCCGCAACCTACATCGTCAACGATCTCCTCGACCTAGAAGCCGACCGCCAGCACCCGCGCAAGCGCCTCCGCCCCTTTGCCTCAGGCGACCTCTCCGCTCTCGCTGGTGTCGTCGTCGTTGTCCTCTTCCTCGCCGCCTCTCTCACCCTGGCGATGCTCGTCCCCCACGTCATCGACGCCCTCTCGCCCAACTTCTCCCTCCTCGAGCCCTATCGTTTCCTCGTCTGGCTCGGCATCTATCTCGTCAGCACGCTTGCCTATTCACTTCGCTTCAAGCGTGTCGTCTTGGTCGACGTTATCGTCCTGTCCGGCCTCTACACCATCCGGATCCTCGCTGGCTCGGCTGCAACGGGAATAACCGTCTCTACCTGGCTAGCCGGGTTCAGCATCTTCTTCTTTCTCTCCCTCGCCTTCGTCAAACGCTTCGCCGAGCTCGAAAATCTGCGCGAGCGTGGCGGCGTCTCCATCGGCGGCCGCGGCTACCACATCGCCGACATCGAACAACTCCGCAGCTTCGGCTCCGCCAGCGGCTATGCCTCCGTCGTCGTCCTCACCCTCTACATCTCAAACCTCGACGCCGCCCAGCTTTACCACCACACCAACCGCCTCTGGCTCCTGGTTCCTGTCTTATTGCTCTGGATCAGCCGTCTCTGGCTGCAGGCCTCCCGCGGCCAGCTCGACGAAGACCCCGTCGTCTACGCCATCACCGACCGCCGCAGCCTCCTCCTCGGCCTCGTAGTCGTAGCCATTGTCCTCTCCGCCCTCTAGCCCAACTTCATAATTGCGGTTTCTCTTCACTGCCAATACATTCGTCATTTTGACCGAAGCATAGCAAAGTGGAGAAATCTGCTTCTCTACCCCAATCTCTTCCGTGCGGTAGCGCATCATGAAGACAGGAGATCAAGCCTATGCGTGTAGACATCGTCCCCGGAGCCACCTTCCCCGACTACGAACTAAGCGATCACAAAGCAACCCGCCGCAAGCTCTCCGACCTGCAGGGAACGGACCCTATGGTGCTGGTACTCAGCCGCGGAGGCTTCTGCCCCAAAGACCGCCGCCAGTCCGAACTCCTCGTGCAACTTCATCGCGAGAT
Organism: uncultured Acidobacteriaceae bacterium; assembly: GCA_963838555.1. GTDB lineage: Bacteria > Acidobacteriota > Terriglobia > Terriglobales > Acidobacteriaceae > Edaphobacter. The sequence continues at coordinate 28,833 of CAWIRK010000003.1, forward strand.
GGAAGTAGGCTACAGCCGCCTCGTGACCATCAGCACCGACAACATCGCCGAAACCAACGAATTCCGATCCGGTGTCGGCGCTCACTGGACATTTCTCTCCGACGCAGGCCGCCGCGTCCAGAAAGATCTGGACATCGCCGAATACACCGACCCCACGCACAACCCGATGATCCCCCACACCATCGTCCTCGAACCCGGCCTCGTCGTCTTCAAGGTCTACAACGGCTACTGGTTCTGGGGACGTCCCACTCTCGAAGATCTCCGCCAGGACCTCCGCGCCGTCACCAAAAAGTGCCGCTCCGACTGGGACATCACCGACGCCGAACACCGAGCCGCCTGGCAGCGCGGCGAAACCGATCGCTTCTACCCCTACGGAAAAACCTACGCCGCAGTCTTCGGCGAACAGGACTAGGCAGACTTGGCAGTCGACCCAGGAAATCACTGTCTCGACCAGAGAGGACCGACCTTGGCTTGCAGCGGAGTCCCGGCTGTTTCTTCCACCCTAAGCGGCGCCGGGTCGGCTATTGTGTCGAAGGCCACCGCACGCTGCTTCGGAGGTCGTATCGCGCGGTACATCCTCGCAAGCAGCCCTCGGTCACGCCAGTCCCGGCGCATCAGCTCAATCACCAGTCCTGGCTCCTCCCACGGCACATCCACATACGACGTCGCCAGGAAGGGGCACTCCGGCTTCGAAAAAAGTGCCTCTGGGAAGAACGCAATTATCTCCTCCGTGATTGGGCTTTCATTCTGCTGCGAACGACAGCCCCCGGTAGCACCACAAAGTGCTCCCACCAGGTCTCCCTGCATCGCAATCTGCAAATGGCCCAATTGAGTGCAACGCGGATTCAACTCGATCAGATACGCGTCACCCGTCGCGTCCTCGATCATGAAATCCAATCCGTGGAAACCCGAAAGCTGCAGCCGTTCTGCCAACAGTTCCGCAGCGGTTCGAATCTCCTCATTTTCGATCAGCCGCACCGCAAGCGCCGTTCCCGTGGAGCTCTGCGCACACAGGACCTCGACCGTCACCATCCCCAGCACCATCCCGTCGCGGCACGCCAGCATCGTATTCGCCGGTCTGCCCACGATGAACTGCTGCATCGTGAGCGCCGGTTGCCTCTGGTGCTTCCACTTCCAAAATGCCAGCGCGTCATGGATCAGCAGCCAGCGACCCAGGGCCGTCATCACATTCGCAGGTCGCCGCATTGCTGCCAGCGCACTCTCTGCCTCCACTAAAGAATGCGTGATCTGCACCCCTTTACCGCCGCAAGTCCAGTCAAGTTTTAGGACACCGGATTTACCCGGCACGGAAAACCAGGCTCGTAGATCCGTTGCGTCGTTGATCTCCTTCGTCTGCGGCACCCTGATGCGCAGCTCCTCTGCGATCTGCATCAAGCCTGCCCGGCTCGCAACAATCTCATAACCCGAAGCCGAGCCGAGCGAGCGCTCGATCAGCGTGCGAAGCTCCGGCTTCGTCCGGTGAAGTTCATGCAGCTGCCAAACCACGCCATCGTCGCACGGGACGATGAAATCCGGCCTGGCCAAAGTGATTGCCTCGTAGAGAGACCGCAGAGAATTGATACCGCTATAGCGGTAAATCTTGCTAATTCCACTCACGTAGGTAAAAGGATGGTCTGGCGGACACACCACCTGCAGTCTGCAGCGATGATGCAAAAAAGCAAGCGCGAGCTTGGCGGTCAGCGGCCACCGGATCGAAGAGACCAATAACGCGCTCTGGCCGATCAAATCGTCCACGTGCAGATCGTAAGCCCCTTAAGTGCGAGAAGCGGTCCCACTAAAGTATTAGAGGATGAACTTAAGTGGTCCCTAATACTAGTAACTCGCAATGGTCCTTTTATCGGATTCTGTCGGTAAAGGGTCATCAGACAGTGCCTAAGTCGATGCGACTCCATGCTCGAACGGTAATTCGATCGCATGCAGCGCTAAACTTTCGGCATTCGAGAGGGGATCTATGTCACGCCAACAGATCGATGTTGCGGTCATCGGAGCCGGTCCCTACGGACTCTCGATCGCGGCCCATCTGCGGGCTTGCAACGTGACCTTTCGTATCTTCGGCACACCCATGTCGAGCTGGCGAAATCACATGGCCGCCGGAACCCTACTCAAATCCTTCGGCTTCGCCTCCAGCCTCTACGACCCCGGTTCCACCTTCACCCTCGCCCATTTCTGCCAGGAGCAAGGCCTGCCCTACTCCGATGTCATCGATCCCGTCTCGCTCGAGACCTTCATTGCCTACGGAATGGAGTTTCAAAGACGCTTCGTCCCCGATCTCGAACAGATTGACATCTCCTCGCTACGTCGCTCGCCCGGGGGCTTCACTCTGACCACGCAAACCGGGGAACTAGTCACCGCCCGCCGCGTCATCATCGCCGTCGGCATCACCTACTTCGGCCATGTCCCTCCCATCTTCGCCAATCTGCCGCAGGAACTCGTCTCCCACAGCTCGCAGCACACCGGAGTAGGCAAGTTCAGTGGGCGCACCGTCGCGGTCATCGGCGCCGGCGCCTCCGCGGCCGACCTCGCAGGTCTCCTTCAGGAGGCCGGCGCGAACGTCCACATGATCGCCCGTCGCGACGCCATCCACTTCCACGATCCGCCAGCTCCCGAGCCTCGCCCGATCGCCCATCGCATCCTCTGGCCTCGTTCCGGCCTCGGCCAGGGCTGGCCCGCCCGTCTCTGCACCGATCTGCCGTTGGTCTTCCACGCCTTGCCGGCAAAATTCCGCATGCGTGCCGTTCAGCGCGTCAACGGTCCCGCCCCAGGCTGGTTCGCGAAGAGCAAGGTAATCGGCCACGTGACTATGCACCTCGGTACCGGCCTCAAAGAGGTCCGCAAAAACGAAAACGGTGTCCGCCTGCTTCTCACCGAGCGCGATGGCACCTCAAAAGAGCTCCACGTCGACCACATCATCGCAGCGACCGGATACAACGTGGATTTGAAATGCTTGGACTTCCTCGACGTCGACCTGCTGGCACAGATGCACACAGTCGAAGGTACCCCCGTCCTCAACACCAACTTCGAGTCCTCCGTCCCCGGCCTCTATCTCGTAGGCCTGGCTGCAGCCGCGAGCTTTGGACCCCTCTGCCGCTTCGCCTATGGCGCAAAATTTACCGCCAGGCGCATCGCCCGTCACCTGTTTGCCACAACCTGACGCCGCCCTGCGCTCCTCCAACCATCCACAGCATCGTCAAGCAGCCCCTGTTCTCTTCTGACCACCCACAAAACTGTCATTTCGACCGAACCCTGAGCGTAGTCGAAGGCGAAGTGGAGAAACCTGCTTCTCTACCCGACCTCCTTCACGTCCAACGGTCGCGCTCCCGCCGGTGCTGATTTTATCCCTACCCGCAAACCTGTAAACTCGCAAAAGTACACAAATAAGCTATGAACGAAGCCATCCCCCAACTCCTCACATTCGACGAACCCTCTCTCGACGCTGCCTTCGCCACCCTCGCCGACGAAGTCCGCAGCGAAACCGTCTCCCTGCAGGACGTCGAAGCCTTCCGCCTCCACTGGCTAGGTCGCAAGCAAGGCCGCCTGAAACTCATCAGCGAAGCCTGGTTAAAATCCGCCCCACCCGAAGCCCGCAAACCCCTCGGCATCCGCTTCAACCAGCTCAAGCAACAGATCGAAGCCGCCCTCGAAGCCCCAGCCGCCGCTCCCAAAAAATCAGCAGAGCAGGGAATCGACGTCACTCTCCCCGGCGCCACCCGAGCCCCCGGCATCCCCCACCCGCTCCTCAAAACCATGCACGAGATCGTCTCCGTCTTCCACCATCTCGGCTACTCCACCAACCTCGGCCCCCAGGTCGAGAGCGACTTCTACAACTTCGAAGCCCTCAACTTCCCCCCCGACCACCCCGCCCGCGACACCCAGGACACTCTCCTCGTTGCCCATCAGTCGGCAAAGCCCAGCCGCAATCGCCTCCTCATGCGCACCCACACTAGCCCGGTCCAGATCCGCACCATGATCGAGCAGGCCCCGCCCATCCGCATCGTCATCCCCGGCAAGGTCCACCGCAACGACGCCGCCGACGCCACCCACTCCCCCATCTTCCATCAGGTCGAAGGCCTCTGTGTCGACACCAACATCACCTTCTCCGACCTCAAGGGCACGCTCGACCACGCCATGAAGGCCCTCTTCGGCTCCGACGTCAAAACCCGTTTCTTCCCCAGCTTCTTCCCCTTCACCGAACCCTCCGCCGACGTGCAAATCTCCTGCATCTTCTGCGGCGGCAAGGGCTGCCGCAAGTGCAAACACTCCGGCTGGATCGAACTCCTCGGCTGCGGCATGGTCGACCCCGCCGTCTTCGCCGCAGTCACGGAAGAGCGCCGCAAGATCAATCCCTCCGACGACGCCTACAATCCCGAAAAGATCACCGGCTTCGCCTTCGGCATGGGCGTAGAACGCATCGCCATGATGCAATACGGCATCTCCGACATCGGCCACTTCTACTCCGGAGACATGCGCTTCCTCGAGCAGTTCGCCTAGTGTTGTAGTCCACAGGCACCGCCAAACAGACCCGCGATGATCAACACGACAATTCCGAAGACAATCAGCCGCTGACCCGGCGGATAGTACTTCAGTGCCTCCAGCAATTTAGTGAAAGCAGTCAGGACCTTCTCCAGGCTCTCCGGCTTTCCTTCGATCTTGCCCTCACGCTTTGCCTTCCAATCCTTCAACGACATCCAGGCCCCGAGGATGATCAAAAAAACACCCACCGCTACTAGAACCAGGGAAATCACCGCCATCGGATTCATATTGGCTCCTTTCAAAAATGAACCTGCCACCCGCTCAACACTTCCTTGCCGAGCGAAAAGGCGTCCTGCACATAATGCGCCATGACTGTTCCTGTGTCGGCGAAGCGGGAACAGCCGACATACAGTCCCATAAATTCACCCGTTCGCGCAAAGACAGCGGCCCCGGAGTCTCCGCTGGCAAGTACCCCTGAGGGGGCGACCATCCAGCAGTTCTTCCAGTGGACCTCGCCCGCCCCTCCTTCTACGAGTGCGCCCTGCAGCAGGGCGGCTTGCCTGACCTCGCCGCTCGTTGCGCCATATGCCACCACGGGGACCGGTTCCCTAAATGCTTGAAGTGTGTTCACCACCGCGTTGGCCCACTGAAAGGACGATGGGTTGGCAAGCCGAATGACCGCAGCATCCCACGTGGCCGTCCGGTCCGTTGGCGCGATATGGTGCGACACGTATCCAAGTTCTTCCCTTCGGTGCCCCCGCCAGAACGTCCTTCGACTGCGATCCACCCGCGAGCCCTTTCCCCTTGGAAAGACATGGCCGGCAGTCAACAACCCCACCTCTCCCGTAGTCGCATCCACTACCTTCACCGCCGCCGTCCCCTGTTCTCCTGTCTGGTTGCAGATTATCGGGTCCGTAAGGGCCAGGTACCGCTCCGTCAGCAGACTCCCCGACGAGGGACGCGGCCGGCCGACAGCCATTGCGTGAAGCTGCAACTGGCCCCCAAATTGAGGCAATTGCTGCAATGGGCTAAATTGACCGCGCGCTGCATTGACGAGGGCTTGAATCTGGAAAAGATCGATCGGAAGAGGAGAAGGAGTGCTTAACGCTTCGTCGAGCCTCTCACCGCCGAACATCTCACGATTCAGCAGGACAAATGGCTCAAGCCGCTTCGTCAGGAAAGACCAGGCCGACCCAACTCCCCACGCAACCGGCTGCTCCCGCGCTATCTAGTCTCGATACCATCCCTGCAGCCGCCTGATTGCTCCTGCCAGCGATGCTTCCGATTCGCCTCTGGGCTCCCACCACATGGGCATCTCCCCAAGACACAACTGCAACGGCCCGGCCCGGCCATGTGCAAAACTATATAGGAACCGCCATCACTGCTGCCCGCCGAACCCCGCCTGCAAACTCTCCAGATTCTGCGGACGCACTCGAATGATCCCACCCCGCGGACTCTCGATATCTGCAATCAGAAAGAACGAAATCGCCACGACCAGAGGCAACACCATAAACAGCCTTACGTCCACCTTGTGCGCTCCATACCCCAGCAGCACATTGCAGAACATCGCAATCCCGAACATCAAGCACCACGCCCCCACCGGAATCCGGTTCCACCACGCAGCCTGCGTATAACCCTGCGAGTTCAGCACATCGTTCATCCCCGCAACCGCCAGCGCCCGCACTGGCGTAGGCTGGGCCATCGCCGGCTGCGAAGCCGCAACCCAGAGCTGATTTTGAATCTGCGCCGTCTGCCCGTCGATCCGTGTCACCTCATCATGGTAGTGTCTCTCGTAAGCCGGTACCCTGTAAGCCCGTATCCGCAGTTCCGTGTACTGCCGCAGCAGCTGTTTCACCTGCGCCGCCTCCGCCGGTCCCAGCAGATCTGCCCGGACATACTCAGTCCCAATGGCGTTGGCCTCTGCCTCCTCATACGTCTTGCGCATATCGTAGCGAGCTGTCGCCATCGAAAAGCTGAACCCGATGATCAGCCCAAGCAGCGTCAGCGAGGCCGCAAGAATCACATTGAAGTCCGGTCGCATCTCCTCGGAAAGGTCATGCCGCCGCTGGCTGATCTTCGCGGACACCCAGGCGGAGAACCAGAGCAAAAGAAATGAGAACACCAGGATCAACGTCGGATAGTTCAAAGGGTTAGTCACGCTTGCCTCGCATCGTAGAGCCCGCGCCGTACCGTAGGACATCCAGCTAAGACTGCGCCTTTACCGCTCTCCCAAAGAACCCGAACAACAGATGCAGCATAGCCAGCGCCAGCGCTCCAAGAAACGCAGCCGTGAACGTCGTCACCGCAAACCCCGGCACCAGCTTGCTCGAAAACAACAGAATCACCGCATTGATCACCAGAAAGAACAGCCCAAACGTCAAAATCCCCAGCGGCAGCGTAATGATCTTCAGAAACAACCCTAGCGTCGCGTTCAACAACCCAATCACCACCACCGCAATGAAAGCGGACACGACATTACTTACTTCAAACCCTTGCACGAAATGCGAAACAACCAGCAGAGCCAGGGCATTCAGAATCCAGTGCAGAAGCAAACGAAGCATAGCCGTCCCTCGTAATCAGATTGAAATCATGAATTAGCGGCGAGCCCTCCGCCCCACGAGAATAACCCAACCCTCGCCCAAAGGCATTCCTCACCTCTTCCGGACGAACCGGTCCGGTCATCACTTCACCGCACCATGGTCATAGCTGATCACCCGCGAAATCTTCCACGCCCCATCCTTGTACTGCCACAGTTGAACGAACTTCGCCTCGCCCACGTCACTGTCTCCCGGATGGCGGAAGCGATGCAACCCAATCTCCACCGCGCCGTATCCATGCAGCGGATACACCTCCAGCGACCCCTGCACCAGCTCCCGAGTCACCTTTCCGCAGATGTTCTTTTTGATCGCGTCCAGAAAGACCTGCTTCCCAACCGCCAGCCCAGTCTTGTCATGGTAAAACTCCAGATCATCGGTAACCAGCGTTCCCAGCTTCTCGATATTGCATGTGTTGTAAGCATCGAATAGTTGCTTATCCAGCGCTGTAATCGCCTGCGTAAGCTCCTCCTGGCTCTTGATACTGTCAAGCGCCGGAACCGCCTGAGCATTAGCCGAACCCAACGCACCCGACAGCAAAACCAACGACAGCAAAGCAGAAATCTTCTTCATGAACGTCCACCTCTCCTGAATTGGCACACCTGCCGCAGTACGCACTCTGCAGGAAAAATGTTCGCCAAATTCGCAACGACGGCTCCGCACCACCGCTTCAGCCGATAAAAAAAAGAACAGCGAAGACGTCCGCAGACCCCAGCCGATCGGGCTTCTCTGCACCGATCGCAATTACATCGAACTCAAAAAAGGAAGGCTCTCGAATGAGAGCCTTCCGGTGAGGACCGCAAGAAGAATTAATCATCGTCTCCGTCAGTCGAGAGTCGAATGACATGGGTTCCCCAGTTTCCTAGAGCACCCCGAGTGGAGTTGCAGCTGCCAAACGGAGAAGACAGCCGATATTGCGTTAGGCTGCAGCTTTGCCCGATATACTCTTGAGCGGCAAAGATGTCGTTGCCAACAACCGCAGTGTACCCGTAATCACCCCACCGAGGATCGGGCGGATTTCCGTCCTGTGCCTTGTAGCCGGTGAAGCCATCCTGCGCGCCGATTCCGTGAGCGGCGATGTGGATATCCCCTGCGCCGTGCGCCTGGTTGAGGTGGACGTAGCCAAGGCTCGGAAAGTCATTCGGACCTGTCAAGGTAAACGAAAGAATCGCCTTGCCATCAGCGGTAACGCCAAAAGTGGGATAGGTGATATCTGCTTTGGGCGAAGCGACGTAACCTTGGTTGGCGACCTTCCCGCTCACTGCCTTATCAGTCGTCTTCGGTTTGATGATGAAATAAGCGATACCGTCTGACCCAAAAGTCGTTCCATCGAAGGAAATCCCGGTCCCGAGAGAGCCCCAAACTTTCCCATCGGCGAAATAGACTTGCGTCATTCGGGAATCATCGCCGGCCAGAGGACTGATCACTTCCGTGAACGGATCGGCGACTCCAATGAGGAACGGAGCGCACGTCGGATCGTTGAGGCATTGTCCTTGAGGCCAGTCGATATTTCCACCGCCCGGCTTCTTGCCAACACCATTGGTTCCAACTCCAGGCTGTCTTGCGAAGTCCGGGATGCCGTAAGCCTCCGTCGGAACCGCGTTGTTGAGGAAAATTGGAGCTTTCTGGTGCGAGAGGTTGCGAGTGTCTGTCAACGCCCACAACTGCACCTGCGAATCGACCCCGCTGTCGGAGAAGACAGCCGTTGAACTGAGAAAATACTCCGTACCACCGCCCTCATCTTCGCTTGTGCCGGGGGAAATTGCTGGAATGACCGTAAATCCGGGAAGACCGGTAGCTGATACAAAGTTCACGTCACCGGTGTTGTATTGAAAGACTGGAATACTGGCAGCCCCTGCGGCAAGAGCATCTTTGGAAATCGCATAGATCTGCGCACCGAAGAAGCCGGGCCCGAATAAACTGAATTCGTTCGTAGTGAGATAGATGCCATTGCTGTCTGCGCCTATATGTGGATAGTCGCCCAGGCAAGGGCCCGTGGTGTTTTTCTTGGGGTCCAGGATGCACCCGTGGTTCGGCGTTCCCTGGGTTCCGTCGTCCTGCACGGGAATGCGATAGATCGTCCACGCGCCTAGTGGGTTGGGTGTCTTGCTCACAGCGAGATCCAGGTGATTCTTACCGCTCAAGGCTTGACTGGTCGGTGTTGCGCGATCAAGAGTCAGAGCAATATGAAACCAACGCTGTGAGTCACTGTCGAAGTAGCAACTTGGATCCGTAATGGAAGGGCCAAACGTTACCGGGTGGCCGGCACGATTCACCGCAGCAGGATATCCATAGAACGTGTTCAGGTCGACAACGCCGATGAGCGGATTGCCCTTCATATCGAAGACGCGCATTACGTCGTTCACTGTCTCGAGGACGAATCCATTCCCTGCGCAAAGACCTTGGTCCGGTGGCTCGACTGAGAACTGATTTCCATTGTTGGCAAAGCGCTGATCATGGAAGTTGAGTCCGTCGAAGGTAGCCTTCACTGCATCATGGTCTTCCCGTTCATGCCGGTCCCCTGAGCGATCGCCGTGACCGTGGTGCCCGCGTCCAATCTTGCGATTCAATTTCGTAAATCCGACTGCATCGTTGCCGGAGTCCGCATCGCCGCTCATAGCCGCATCGATTTCAAGTTGCCCATTGGCATTCGATCCCAGCGGTGCCGCCTGCGGAGTAGTTGTGCCGCCGCTTGCAATCAGTCGTGACTGTGAGTGCGCGGTGAGCGTGGGAAGGCAGAAAAGAAGACTGAAAGCGATGGTACGGAGTAGAAATTTGAATTTCATGTGCGTAGTACCTCCGGTAAGTGTGGTGGCGAAAGGAGCATCAACAGTCAGCGCAGCAAAGCGCATGTGTGCCTCCTAAAGGCGCTTGTATCGATGAAGTGGATTTGCCCAGCCACGCAGGCCCGCAGTGACGGGGAGTGGCGCAGACTATAGACCAACTTGGGGGACAAGCACAAGCACAATCTCTCAGCCTTTGCCGAAGCCGCGCTCCATCGCATCCCTTTCGCAATCCCGACATTACCGAGATACGCACAATCTCAGTCAGAGCCCCAACCCTGGTTGAACATTTAGACTAGAAACCGTCCATGAACATCCTCACAAACTGGCTCCGCCACTATCTGCCCACCCTCCCTGTCACCGATCGGCAGCTCGCCGACGACCTCACCCTCCGCGGCATCGCCGTCGAAGGCGTCCACTCCCTCGGCCACCACAACGGGCACCTCTTCGAGATGGACATCACCACCAACCGTGTTGACGCCATGAACCATTACGGCATCGCCCGCGAAGCCGCCACCATCTACAACCTCCCCCTCTCGCCCCTGCTTGAGTCCCCTCAAGCGTCTGTCATTCTGAGCGGAGCGAAGAACCCCCGCATTTCGCCTGAAGCGCCACAAAACTCAACTGCGCCGGCCTTCCCAGTCACCATCGAAGCCCCCGCCCTATGCGGCCGCTTCACCGCCCAGGTCCTTCGCAACGTCTCCATCGCCCCCAGCACCGGCCAGATCGCCGAATACTTCAACCTCCTCGGCCAGAAACAAATCTTCAACGCCGTCGACGCGTCTAACTTCGTCCTCCTCGGCATGGGCCATCCCACCCACGCCTTCGACCTCGACAAACTCGATGGCGGCATCATCGTCCGCCTCGCGCACAAAGGCGAAAAACTAAAACTCATCGACGGCACAGACCGCATCCTCGAGCCCGACGACCTCGTAATCGCCGATCAGAAAAAAGCTCTCGGCCTCGCCGGAGTCATGGGCGGCTGGGACACCATGATCACCCCAGAAACCAAAAACATCCTCATCGAAGCCGCCTGGTTCGACCCCGTCAGCATCCGCCGCTCCGGGCGCCGACACGGCCTCCACACCGACGCCTCCCACCGCTTCGAGCGCGGCGCCGACTTCAACGCCGCCCCCATCGCCAACGCCCTCGTCTCGAACCTCATCCTCCAGCACGGAGGCCACGCCGAAGGCGCACTCGTCGACGTCGTCATCCCCCACATCGCGGCCCACACCGCATCGCGCCCACCCATCAAGCTCTCCGTCCAGCAAGTCCAGCGCCACCTCGGCGCCACCCTCGAAGACACCCCCACTAACTCCGCCCTGACCCCCGCCCTCATCCACCAATACTTAACCGCCCTCGGCTGCACCCTCACAAGCACACAAAACCCAAGTCGAATCGCCACAGAATCGGGTGCCCCATCTTCGCGCCCGCCTTTGGGCGCTAAGGTGGGCCATCGTGCGGAGCACGATCCGCCTCTGGGATTAGCGGAAGGGAGGGTGCCCCATCATTCGCAGTCTCATCGCGAAGGGTGGGATGTAGAAGGTTCGGACCACCCCGAAGACACCACCTTTTCGGTCCAACTCCCCTCCTGGCGTCTAGACCTCGAGCGCGAGATCGACCTCATCGAAGAAGTAGCCCGCGTCTACGGCTACAACCGCTTCGCCAACACCCTCCCCACACCACTCCCCGTCCTCGCCCACCCAACCGCCGCAAAAGAAGCCGCCATCCGCACCCGCCTCCTCGCTCTCGGCTACAGCGAATCCATCTCCAGCACCTTCGCCAGCCATCATGACGCCGCCCTCTTTCAGGAAGGAGGGCAGGGAACCGTCCCAATGGAAAACCCTCTCTCCGAAGAGGCCAGCCTCCTACGCCCCGCCCTCATCCCCGGCATGCTGAACATGCTCGCTCACAACCTCAATCGCGACGTAAAAGACGTCCGTCTCTTCGAACAAGGCCAGATCTTCACCGGCACCATCCTCCCCGACAGCGCCATCATCGACTCCGTCCACGAATCCCCTCAGCTCTCCCTCGGCCTGACCGGCCACCCCACCACAACCGACAGGTACACCGCCCAATCCCCCCTCTTCTTCGAGCTCAAGGGCGCCATCGAATCCGTCCTCTCCCTCTTCACCCCACCCGGCGGACCAGCGGCCATCACATTCACTACCGAAGCCCCAGCCTGGCTAGAACCCGGCCGCGCCGCCACCGCTCTGGTCAACAACCAACCCATAGCCCACTTCGGCGAACTAGCATACACCCAGCGCGACGCCCGCAAACTCCGCCAACCCGTCTACCTCGCCCAGCTCGACCTGGCAAAACTCTACGAGCTCCCGCTCAAAAAGGTCACCGCCCACGATCTCTCCCGCTTCCAGGCCGTTGAGCGCGACTTCTCCTTCGTCTTCCCCGACGCAACGCAATGGCACACCATCGCCGCCGCCATCCACGCCCTCGCCATCCCCGAACTCCAAAGCCTCAAGCCAATAGAAGTCTGGCGCGACTCGAAAAAATACCCCGGCGTCTACTCCCTTCTCCTCCGCACCGTCTTCCAATCCCACGACCGCACCCTCCGCGATGACGAACTCACGACTTGGTCCACCGCCCTCATCGACACGCTCACCAAACTCGGAGGAACCCTCCGCGCCGGAGGAGAAAAATAAATCTAAAATAAAGGTGGCGCATTTTTTCACCACCACACAAGCATCCACAAACTCACCACGATCCACCATCAATCCACCACAAATTCACCACAAAAAAACCACACCAAAAACTCACAACCCCCAACAAAATCGCAACTTCCACCATCGCCAGCATTTAATCCAGAAAAACCCGCATCCAGATAGATTCCCACCTCGGTTTCCCTCAGGCGAAACCATGTCCGCCGAGTCTATACTCATATAAATATGAGTTCCTCCACCATCAGCTCTGGTATTAGCGCCGACGAATTCCAGGCGCTCGAACAAAAGGTCCTCCGCGCCGTCGAAATCGTCAAGCGCGAACGCGAAGCCCGCGCCGCCGCCGAGGCCGAGGTCGCCTCCCTGCGCGAGCAACTCGCCATCTATCAAAGCAACCAGCAGGCGGTCGAAACCGAGCTCAGCACCCTCAACAAAGAGCGCGACCAGGTCCGCCTCCGTGTCGAAAAAATGCTCCAGCAGATGGACGAGCTCCTCTAATCCAACGTAAAGGAGACCCGATGCCTGACACTCTCGACAGAGCCCAGACTCTCGAAGCCCCACCTCAAACGCCCCCCCAGCCCACCCAGAGCCAGGCCGTTGCTGTAGACATCTACGACCAGATCTACAATCTCCGCGGCACCGACCCCGCCTACATCGAGCGCCTCGCCGCCATCGTCGACGCAAAGATGCGCGCCGTCGCCGCCGTCGGCAACACCGTCGACAGCCTGCGCGTCGCCGTCCTCGCCGCCCTCAACATCGCCGACGAACTCTGCACCGCCCGCCAGCGCCACGACCAGATCGCCAACCTCGCCGGCACTCTCCAAAACTCGCAGCACTCCACCCGCAGCCGCGCCTCCACCCTCGCCCACATGCTCGACGAAGTCCTCGAGGACCGCAAAGTCGGCTGACCCACGCACTTTCTTTCTGGACAGAAACACCCGGGACTGTAAGATGGCCACGTATGAAAAAGGCCCTGCTCTTCCTCCTGTTTGCCTCTCTCTGCCCCCCTCTCTTCTCTCTAGCACCGATCGATCCAGCCGTACGCGCCGCTCTCGACGAAGGCAAAAAAGCCGAAGACCGTCGCGAGTATGGAACCGCGCTCGACATCGACCGCAAGGCGCTCAAGCTCGCCAAAGGCAAGTGCGCTGACTGCTTCGCCGCCGTCGCCAACCTCCAGCTCAAGATGGAAGCTCCCAAAGATGCCGCCGCCTCCGCAGGCTCCTGGGCCGCACAGGCAGCTACTTCTGCAGAGAAGGCCAAAGCCGAATACCTCCAGGCCATCGCGCTACTGGAAGAAAACCAACAGAAACACAGCGACTCGCTGCTCGCCCAGGCCGACCATGTCCTCAAGCGGGCCGCCACCGACGACCCCTCCAATGCTGCCATCCATCTTCTCGACGGCCGCATCCTCGCGCTGCTCAAGAAGGACTCCGAAGCTAGGAGCGAGTTTGCCGCCTGCTCAACCAATCCCTCAGCCACCGCCGCCGACTGCCTCCGCGCCAAAAACTTCGCCACAGATGTCAGTCTCGCCCGCGGCGAACCCGCGCCATCGTTCTCCGTCACGAAACCCGATGGCACCAAAAAGTCTCGCTCGACTCGTTCGCCGGCAAGGTCGTCCTTATCGACTTCTGGGCCACCTGGTGTCCAGCTTGCGTCAGCGACGTCGACTACATCCAGTCCCTCGCCGAATCCGTAGACAAGAGCCGCTTTGTCCTCATCGGTGTCAGCGACGACAGCGACGAGGACAAGTGGAAGAGCTATATGGCAAAGAACCGCATGATCGGCGTGCAGGTGCGTGACACCGACCACTCCATGTCCGACCTTTTCCACGTGTCCGCCATCCCTACCTACGTCGTGATCGATGGCAACGGCACCATCCAGTTGCGAGCCACCGGCACCGAAGGCGATATCAAAGGCAAAGTTCGCTCCCTGCTGGCCGCTCCTCAGGTACAGACGGCATCTCTTCCCTGAAGAAAGAAGCGAAAAACCTCATGGACGAAAAGCGAACCCTCCTCCGGCACTTCCTCGCAGCCCTGGCCTACCGCACTCAAAAAGCCCTCCGCCACGCGCCCCCCGAATTCGCCGAATTCCGCGCCGCGCCGCAGGTCCGCACCCCGCACGAACTCATCCGCCACATGGACAGCGTCCTCGGCTACTCCCGCACCTACTTCCTCGGCGGCGATTATCAACCGCCGATTCTGCCAGAGTTCTCCGCCGCCATCGCGCACTTCCACGAGATTCTCACCGACGTCGCCAAACACATCGAACTCGGGACAGAACTCCACAACATCACCCCCGAAATCCTGCTCCAGGGCCCGTTCTCTGACGCCATGACCCACGCCGGCCAACTAGCCCTCCTGCGTCGCCTCTCCGGAAGCCCCGTCCCGCCCGAGAACTTCATCTTCGCCGACATCACCCCCGAAAATCTCACCCCCAATCAGCCCCAACCCCGCAGTCCCGACAAGGACTGGCCCGAGAAACCATAGCCGCAAATTCAATCTCCAGCGACCCAAAATCTGACGCAAACGATGTAACCCACTTCCGCCCACAACTTGCAAAGCCGGACCACCACGTTTAGCATCCAACTTAAGAAAGCCGGCCTGCTAAGCAGGTACTAGAACAACGCTGGTTGAACCAACATTCATTGAACAGGGGCCCGACTCGTAGACATGGTTCGGTGTGCAGTCCTCCAGTCAGGAACGCCTAAAGAACCACGGTTAGGTCCCGCCGTCTTAGGACGGGTTCACCAGCGCATCGATGTACGGCCCCGTGGGTCGGTCTTCTTGTTTCCTCATCAGCGAGCCGCGAACCGTTCTTAACCTCAAAGCTCACAGCCCAGAGCTCATTGCTCGTCCATGCATCCCTACCTCGTCCACTCCGGTCATCTCCTGCTTCCAACCTTTGGCGTCCTCGCTGCCGTGGGACTCATGGCCGCCCTAACCCTAAGCCTCCGCATCGCCGCCATCGTAGGCATCCTCCCCGACAAGCTCTGGAACGCCGGCCTCTTCACCCTCCTCTCCGCCTTCGCGCTCTCCCGTCTTCTGCTGATCGCCGCCAACCTCCACGACTTCCTCGCCTACCCCATCCTCCTGCTCATGGTGCCGTCCCTCACCGCCGGCGGCATCCTCCTCACCGTTATCGCGACAGCGGTCTACCTCCGCCTCCACCATCTCCCGCTCCTCGACACCCTGGACGCCTGGTCCCCCTGCGCCACCCTCACCTGGGCCCTCCTCGCCCTCGGCCACTTCGCCGAAGGCACCGACGCCGGCCTCCCCACCACCCTTCCCTGGGGCCTGCCCATCCCGCCCAGCGCCATCCGCCTCCACCCCGTCGCCCTCTACGCCGCCATCACAGCGTCTCTCCTCACCGTCGTCCTTCTTCGCGCACTCCCGCGCCGCCAGCATCCCGGCGACACCCTCGCCCTCGCCCTCGCCACCTGTGGCGCCGTTCAATTCCTCCTGACCTTCTTCCGCCAGCCGCTCCCCGACTCCAGCCTCCTCGACCCCATCCAGTGGATCGCTCTCGGCATGATCGCCGCCTCTGGCCTCATCTTCCTCCTACAACCCCGAAAGCTGGTCACCCATGCCGTCTAAGAACATGCTCCCCAAGGGCCAGCGCCGCCACACCGTAAAACCCGAGTACCGCGCCACTCGAGGCGTCGACGAGACCATGCCGCCCCCCGTCCCCGTTATCGACTTCGACGACCTCAAAGAAGATACCGACGCTACCAACGCCACCAGCATCCGCACCTTCCTTGCCGATCCAGCCGCCGCCAACCTCCGCCTCGACCAGTACCTCGCCCAGGCCCTCCCCGACATCAGCCGAGCCCGAGTCCAGCTCCTCATCGAGGCCGGCCAGGTTCGCGTCGACGGCCACACCGCCAAGCCCAAACAAAAACTCCACGGCGGCGAATCCATCGAGATCGAAGGCACCCCGCAACCCGCCCCTCTCCACGCCATCCCCGAAGACATCCCCCTCGAAATCCTCTACGAAGACCAGCACCTCGCCATCATCAACAAGCCTGCCGGCATGATGGTCCACGTCGGAGCCGGCACCGCCCCACTCGCAGCCTCTGAAGAACCCGACACCCGCAACCAAGGCACCCTCGTCAACGCCCTCCTCTTCCACTTCGCCAAACTCTCCGATGTAGGCGGCGACCTCCGCCCCGGCATCGTCCATCGCCTCGACAAGCAGACCAGCGGCCTCATCCTCGTCGCCAAAGACGACAGCACCCACCGCAAACTCGGCGAGATGTTCTCCCAGCGCCACGTCGCCAAAACCTACATAGCCCTCCTCCACGGCCACCTCAAAAAAGATGACACCACCGTCACCCTGCCTATCGCCCGCGACCTCATCCGCCGCACCCGCATGACCACCCGCCGAGCAGACGGACGCTCCGCCGTCTCACACTTCCACGTACTCGAACGTCTTAGCACTCCCTATGGCCCCTTCACCCTCGTCGAAGTCCGTATCGAGACCGGCCGCACCCACCAGATCCGCGTCCACGCCCAATCCCTCGGCCACCCCGTCGTCGGCGACACCCTCTACGGCGCCCCGCACCTCATCCCCAACCTCGCACCCGACCTCCAGCTCACCCGCACCTTCCTCCACGCCGCTCGCCTCTCCTTCACTCACCCTCAGACTCGCAAGCCGCTCGACACCCACGCCCCCCTGCCTGTCGAACTGGAGTCATTCCTCCAAGCAATTCGCACGGATTCGCCCGCGATTCCGGTAGAATGACCGAAGTGATCGTGCTTAACCGAACCAACCGTGCCTTGGGACTCAGTAGCTCCCTTTTTCTGATCTGCCTGCTCGCTGTCGGGCCTCTCTGCGCTCAAACCAGCGCAACGCTCCCGGCCTCCGCTGTCCCCGACGCGCCAGTCCCGCAGTCGGCCAAGCCGCAGCCGCCCGCTTCTCCAATAAGTGCTCCAGCGCAGCCCCCCGCCGCGCAAACGCCCGCAGCGAATGCAACGCAACCGCCTGCTGCCCAGGTCGCCGCTCCTCAGACGAGCGCTCCCCAAACGAGCGCTCCGCAGCAGACACCCGCAGCGCTCGCACCCACAACGTCTGGCCCGCAGCAGCCCGCAGCGTCCCTGCCCAATCAGGATCAGCCAACCGAGACCATCAAGGTCCAGGTCAACGAAGTTAATCTCATCTTCACCGTCACCGACAAGAGGGGCAAGTTCATCACCGGCCTCAAGCGCGAAAACTTCGGCCTCCTCGACGATGGCCGTCCTCCCCTCGCCGTCCTGCGCTTCACTCAGCAGACCAATCTCCCCCTGCGCGTCGGCATCATGCTCGACACTTCGAGCTCCATCCGCCAGCGATTCCAGTTCGAGCAGGACTCCGCCATCGAGTTCCTCCTCCAGATCCTCCACCGCGACGACCGCGCCTTCGTCGAAGGCTTCGACATCCAGACCGACCTCGCCCAGGACTTCACCAACAACGTCGATCTCCTCAACCAGGGCATCCGCAAACTCCGCCCCGGTGGCGGCACCGCTCTCTTCGACGCCCTCTACAAAACCTGCAAAGATCAGATGCTCACCCTCCAGGAGACCGGCGCCGTACGCCGTGCCCTCATCCTCGTCTCTGACGGCGACGACAACTACAGCCGCGTTCAGGAGTCCGACGCCATCAAGATGTGCCAGCGCGCCGACACCATCGTCTACACCATCAGCACCAACATCAGCCCCAGCAAAGACAAGGGTGACGAAGTCCTCAAACAAATCTCCGAGGCCACCGGCGGCCAACCCTTCTATCCCATCAAGCTTGAGGACGTAGCCATCGGCTTCCGCAACATCGAAGAGGAGCTCCGCAGCCAGTACCACCTGGTCTACCGCCCGGCAAACTTGCGGATGGACGGCTCCTTCCGCACCATCTACCTCCAGGCCACCGACCCCCGTTACCACGTCCGCGCACAAAAAGGCTACTTCGCCCCCCGCCCAATCCAGTAGGAAAGTCGCCACTCCCCGAGGCCTTCATTGGGATTACTTGGCTTGGCCATTGCGCTCTTCGCTTCGACAAACGTGGACGACATCTTTGTGCTTGTTGGATTCTTTGCCGATCCAAAGTTTCGACCGAGAGACATCGTAACCGGTCAATATGCCGGAATCGCCGCTTTGTTCGCACTGGCTCTATTAGGCTCGCTCCTTGCGCTGGTCATCTCTCGTGCTTACATCGGTCTCCTCGGCATCGTTGCGATAGGTGTAGGAGCGAAGAGGTTGTTCGATGTCTATCGGAATCGCGACGCGACAGAGAGCAGGCTGGAACATCCCGAGACAGGCCGGCACACGCGGATCTCGACCGTAGCTTTCTTCACGCTCGCAAGCGGCGCAGATAATATTGCCATCTACATGCCCGCGTTTGCTATCCGATCCCCATTGGAAATCGGTATGTTTGCCGTCATCTTCGCCGTGATGACTGGTCTATGGTGCTTTTTTGCACACTGGATGGTCCATCACCCCATCGTCGGCAAGCCGATCCGTCGCTACGGTCGTCGTGTGGCTCCGCTGGTTCTGATAGCAATAGGCGTCTCGATCCTGTACGAAGCAGGCAGCTTTGGCCTGCTCCTTCGTGTCTTACGTGGAAGCAACTAAAGTATTTTCATCGCCCGCCCCGCGCCTCAAATCCTTTGTCTTTTGAGTGGCACGGCAACGACGCCGTAAACGCTCGAGCATTCGTCCGGCTTTTTGAGCAAAGACGCGGCTTTCCCATCTCCATACCCCACCCATTTTTTTCCCTTCACGCCAACTCTGGCCTAAAATCCGTGTCTAAGAGGAAAGAGGCCAAGTTATGACCACTCGTCTCCCCAAACTCCTGCTCCCCGCGCTCCTCTCCGCCACCTTTGTCTTGGCCTACGCCCAGCCCCCCGCCGGCAGCCCAGCCGACCTCCAGGGTGCGCTGATGAACCTCGCCGACCAGCCCGCCACCCACACCTCTTTCAGCTTCGACCGCAGCGAACTCCAGGTCGCCCAGAATCTTCTGGAATCAAATGGCGTGGACGCCAACCGCGCCCCCGCCGCCCTCACCGGCATTTTGGTGGACAACTACCGCTACCCCCGCCCAGCCTTCTACATCCCTGAGACCATGGCCTCTATCATCGCCAACTACCACGCCGCCGGCTGGAAGCATCTCGTCAACGCCAACCAGACCCCGGCCAACACCGCCCAGCCCCACTCCACCGTCACCGACCTCTGGCTCCGCTTCTCCGGTCCCGACATCACCGGCATCACCGTCCTAACCCGCTCCCCCCGCGACATGAGCGTCATCCAGATAGCCTGTGAGCTCCGCCCCCTGGACCTCGTCCACCTGAGCGGCCACTTCGGCATCCCCAAAGTCGACCCCAACGCCGTCATGGTCCCGGCACCGAACGGCAGATAATTTTTTCGGAGACCGGGATAGGTCTTTTTGCAGGGGGTTTTACGAAAATGTGGTGTTTCTGCGTGGTATTTTGATGGATTTTTCGTGGTGAAATGCTGGTGAAAGATGGTGATTTGACGGTCAGTTTTGCTGACCAAAAAACATGCCACAATTTCCAACTTTATTTTTTGGCGGAGTTCCATTTTGGAACTCAATACCCATACTGCTCGACCTGCCGGAGAAGATCGAGCTTCCGCTCCGGAGGCAAGAAGCTTGCCTCCACGGAGTTCGCCGCAAGTTCCCGCATCTGCTCCAGCGAAAACTCAAACCGATCCTGCACCAGCACATACTCCTCCAGTAGATTGCTGCCAAACATCGGCGGGTCGTCCGAGTTGATCGTCACCATCAGCCCCGACTCGAAGTACATCTTCACCGGATGCTCGTCGAAGCTCTTGCAGCAACCCGTCCGGATATTGCTCGTCACATTCAGTTCCAGCGGAATCTGCTTCTGCGCCAGCACATCCAGCAACTCTCCGTCGTGCCGCGCCGAGAGGGCATGGCCCACCCGTTCTGCTCCAATGTTGATGGCCGACCAGATGCTCTCCGGCCCGGTCGTCTCGCCCGCATGCGCCGTCAGCCGCAGCCCCGCCGCCCTGGCCTCCGCATACGACTCGCGAAAGAGATCCGCACTCCCCCGCGTCTCGTCGCCGCCGATCCCGATCCCCACAATGCTCGGATACACCGCCCGCAGCTCCGCCGCCTTGCGAAACACCTTGGCAGCCTCATCGGCGCCAAAGTGCCGCACCGCATCGATCAGCCAGTAGACCGTCGTTCCAAAGTCCCTCTCGCCCCGCATCCGCCCACGCTCGATCGCCTCGACGTACGGCTCAACCTCAACCTGCTTCCAGTAGTAGATAATCCCGAAGGAGACATACACCTCGGCATGCACCACCCCCTGCGCCGCCAGGTCGCGAATCATGTTGTAGGCAATCAGTTCATAGTCGTCCGGCCCCTTCAAACGCGCCGAAACCGCCTTGAAGGAGTCCATAAAACCGAGGAAATTTTCGTAAATGTAGAGATTCTTCGCGGACTCGGCAGTCAGAGGCTCCGCATCGTGCCGGCGACTCAACTCCAGCAATGTCTCCGGCTGAATCGTCCCTTCGAGGTGCAGATGCAACTCGACTTTCGGCAGCCTGCGCAGCCAATCGACCACATCGATCTCGGAATCCTGTTTCGTCTGCCTTCGTGCCATCTATCTATCCTAGGCTTCGGGCGAGAAAAACTCACTCCGCTTGCGGCTGTAGAAGAAATAAACCCCCAATCCAATCACCAGCCAGACAAAGAACCGCACCCACGTAATCGCCGGCAAGCCCGCCATTAACAGAATGCAGAAGACCACCGACAGGATAGGAACCACTGGCCCAAACGGCACCCGGAAGCCACGACGCCGCTCCGGCTCACGGTAACGCAGAACTATGACGCCGATAGAAACGAGCACAAATGCGAACAGTGTGCCGATGTTCGACATCTCGGCGAAGGTTCCTACATCAAAGAGCCCAGCAGGAATCGCGACAAGCACGCCTGCGACCCACGTCGCGAACGCCGGTGTCCGAAACCGCGGATGCACCCTGCTGAAGACGTCCGGCAGCAACCGATCCCGCGACATGGCGAACCAGACCCGCGCCTGACCCAGCTGAAACACCAGGATCGACGAAATCATCCCCACCAGCGCGCCAATGAGCACCGCCAGTTGCACCCAATGCAGCCGCTGCCCCCCAGGCGTCAAAGCCACCCGCTTCAGAGCATTGACCACCGGAGCCGCATCTCCCGCAACCGTCAGCCACGGCACCATGCCCGTCAGCACCACGGCAACCCCGATGTACAGCAGCGTGCAGATCAACAATGTCGCAAGAATTCCGATCGGCACATCGCGCCTCGGTTGCTTGCACTCCTCGCTCGCCGTCGAAACCGAATCGAAGCCGATATAGGTAAAGAAGATGATCGAGCCGCCGGCCAGCACCCCGGACCATCCATTCGGCGAGAACGGCGCGTAGTTGGCCGGATGAATAAAACTCAAGCCAAAGAAGACGAACAGCAGGATGGCTGCAATTTTCACCAGCACCATGATGTTGTTGGTTCGCGCCGATTCGCGGATGCCACGTACCAGCACGACTGTCAGGAGAAGCACGATGAGGAACGCGGGAATGTTGAATCCAGCATGCCAACCAGCTGAATAAATGTCTCTGCCCTGCAGATCCTGCAGGCCAAGCGGAAGGTAAGCCGGCGACAACCACTTCGGCGACAGCGGTATGCCGATCCACTCCATCAACGCCACCAGATGAGCCGCAAAGCCCACGCTAACGCTCATATTGCTGAAGGCGTACTCGAGGATCAGGTCCCAACCGATGACCCAGGCAATCAACTCGCCGAGCGTCGCGTAGGTGTACGTGTACGCCGACCCGGCAATCGGGATCATCGACGCCAGCTCCGCATAGCAGAGTCCCGTCAACGCGCAGACAATGGCCACCAGAACCAGCGACAAGGCCAGCGCCGGCCCGGCGCCAGGACGCCCTGCTACCGCACCGCCGTTGTGATGTAGCCACCCAACGATGAGGTCGATGATCGGCGAACCTTTCCAGTCCGCGATCTTCGCAGGATTGCCACCGATCGCCGTGCCGATCACGGTGAAAATGCCAGAGCCGATCACCGCGCCGATTCCCAGAGCGGTCAACGACACTGGCCCCAGCGTCTTTTTCAACGCGTGCTCCGGCCTCTCCGATTCAGAGATCAGCTTGTCGATCGACTTTGTCGCAAAGATTTGCCTGGCCAGCGCGCTCGCTCCTGCTTACAGAAGAATTGGTGCGGGGCGGTTCAACTGCAATGGTGTTTCAGAAATTTGAGCAAGACTGCCGCGATGCAGAGTCCGGAGCGCTGCAAATGCAGCGACTCCGCTCAGCAGAATGCTTACCGCTTGCTCTGGCCGCGCGAGGCTTTCTTCACCTTGGCTTTGTTCTCGCCGCGAGCACCGGTGCGTGGGCCCTTCGGTGCTGTCTTCTTCCGTGCTGCGCGCTTTACTTTCTTGCGCTCCTCTTTATCGGTGATGCTCTTGGTATTTGCCATGTATCTTGCCAATCTTTCTATAGGTACGATTTTCAGAACTCAAAGGCGCTCTAACTGGGCAAACTTCTCCACCAGCTTCTTCACGCCGTGCTGTTGAAATTGTACTGTAATCTTTGCATCATCCCCATCGCCTTCGCGACGAAAGACAGTTCCTTCGCCATACTTCGGATGTCGAACCCGCGACCCCTGCTTCAATCCTGTCTTGCCCGTCGGCGTTTCAACCTCCAGTTTGGGCCTCGATATCTTTTGTCCTCGCGCTGCAAAGAAGCTAGCGATGTTGTCTATCGACCGCCCGGGCGCTGTGGTCTTCCCGCTCTGCTCAAACCGGCGGCCTCCAGTGGCTCGAGCCGCAGCCTTCGCTCCCTGCTCGCCACTCTGGTCCTCGTCCTCGTAGCTATAATGCCGCTCCGTCTCCTCTGCGTTGGAACGACCAAAGCGGTTAGCCTTCGGATAAGGTGTCGCATACGCTCCGCCGTAGCTGGAACGGTATTCCGACCCGGAAAACTGTGGTCTCCCCGGCGGACTCCCCAAATCCTCCACCAGCTGCGTAGGCACTTCCTCCAGAAAGCGAGACGCGATGCTCGCTTCCGGCATGTCGTTTCCATATCTCCTCCGGTAGCGTGCCCGCGTCATTACAAGTGTGTCCATCGCGCGTGTCATCCCGACATAGCAGAGCCGCCGCTCTTCTTCGAGACCGGTGGGGTCGGTCAATGTGCGCGAGTGTGGAAACAGACCCTCCTCCATCCCGGCCAGAAATACCAGCGGAAACTCCAACCCCTTAGCCGCATGTAGCGTCATCAGCGTGACCCTCGCTTCCTCGCTATAGCTGTCCGCATCGCTGACCAGCGCCGCGTGGTCCAGGAACTCATGCAACGTTTCTCCGCGCTCCTGTGCATCCTGTGCGGCATTTGCAAGTTCCTTTAAATTCTCAATCCGCGAAAAAGACTCCGGCGTCGCCTCTTCTTCGAGTGCGCGGATATAGCCGCTGCGATCATTCAAAAACTTGATCAGCTCCGGCAGCGTCGCGGGGTCCCCAGGCTTACGAAACGCAGGTTTCTCGTCCTCCATTTTGATCTCGGCGGCTCTTTTCATCGTTGTGCCGGCAGACTTCTTCAATACCACCGGCGCAAACGGATTGAAGTTTGCCACATCGATCCCATGCGAGGCATCGGAGTCAGTAGCATTGACAGGCGCAATCGTGGAGATCTCTTCACTGGGTCCAAAGTCAAATCCGAAGTTGAAGCTTGTATCGAACGAAGTATTCGCTCCTGTATCCTCCGTTCCCACTTGATCTATCGCGATCTCCTCTTCGCTTTCTCTCCCAAACTCGAACGAAACATCCTCAGCGATACCCGAGGGCAGGGAAGTGTTCCCATCTCCGGCAGTGTCTCCAGCCAACTTCTCCGCAAACCCGGGGCCGAGCATCGCTCTCGCATCCTCAATCAAACGCCTGAAACTACCCAGCGCCATCAGCGTGCGTGGCGGCAGCAACTTATCCTCAATCGCCCTGCCCATGGCATCCCAGGTACTCATGCCGCTCGACAGAGCCATCCGTTCCAGCGTCTCCATCGTCGTCTTGCCGATTCCGCGCGGCGGCGAGTTCACCACTCTACTTAGTGCAACCGAGTCGTGCACATTCTGCACAAGCTTCAGATAACTCAGAATGTCCTTCACCTCAGCGCGGTCATAGAACGAGAATCCCCCAACCATGTGGTATTGAATCTGATACCGCCGCAGTGCCTCTTCCACCAGCCGCGATTGCGAGTTAGTCCGGTACAGCACGGCACACCGCGGTGTATCCTCCTGCGCACCCGCTTCTCGCAGATACTTCTGCACGCGATCCGCAATAAATAGTGCCTCATTCTCCCCATCGGGCGCCTCATAATAACCAATCAGCGAACCACCCTCGCGCGCCGTCCAAAGGTTTTTGCCTTTGCGTTGCGTGTTGTGCGCCACCACCGCGCTTGCGCCTTCGAGAATCATCTGCGTCGAGCGGTAGTTCTGCTCCAGCCGAATCGTCCTGGTTCCGGGGAAGTCCTTCTCAAACTCGAGAATGTTTTTGATGTCCGCGCCACGCCAGCTATAAATCGACTGATCCTCGTCGCCGACCACACAAACATTTCCAGTGGACCCCGCCAACAGCCTCATCAATTCGTACTGCGGCCGGTTGGTGTCCTGGTACTCGTCGATCAGAATATATTTGTAGCGGCGATTGTACCTTTCTCGCGTTTCGCTCGAAGACTTGAGCAGTCGAACCGTCTCCAGCAAAAGATCGTCGAAGTCGAGCGCGTTCGCCTTAAAGAGCTCCTTTTTATAAATCTCAAAGATGTGCGCAATCTTTTCCTCCAACGGGTTCGTGCTCGCCAGGAAATACTCCTGTGGGTCGATCATATGATTCTTCGCCCATGAGATTCTTCCCAGCGCCACCCTCGGCTTCAGCGCCTTATCATCGATCGCCAGCCGCTTCAACGCCTGCTTCACCACTGCCTGCTGATCGGTTTCATCGTAAATAGCAAAGGTCCGCGTCAGCCCGACTCCACCCACGCGCAGCGCCTCGATATCACGGCGCAACACGCGCACACAGAAACTATGAAACGTCGCCAGGGTCGGCTTTGCCAGTGAAGTATGTCCCAGAATCTTATCGACTCGTTCGGCCATCTCCTTGGCAGCTTTATTCGTAAACGTCACCGCCAGGATCGAATCAGCGGGCACACCTCTCTCCTGAATGAGATAGGCAATGCGATGCGTAATCACCCGCGTCTTGCCCGATCCTGCACCAGCCAGCAAAAGGACCGGTCCATCGACCGATTGGATTCCCTCCTGTTGTTGCGGATTCATATTTTTTAGAAGTTGACTCAACTCACACACGCCTCCACCTCTATTTTAAGCTCTATCTGTCTGCGCGCGGTCAGTGATCCCAAAAGCCATCGAAAAGGCCCAATATTTGATGTCCACTTGTGAACAAGCTGTTCGCTCATGGACAGGTGTTGATTCGATTAACTCTCACGCAACAAATCAAATTTCAAATTCATTTTCTTCGGAACTATCCGCGAACAACATGCGTACCTCTTTTCACGACGAGCTTTCTGAACCATGGCAGAAAACTCCCGTCGAATTTAGAAATATCGGGAGCTAACTATGAAGGGTTTCAATCGTCTCACTGTCGCAGTTGTCGCTACCTCTCTCCTTGCAGCTCCAGCGGTCTATGCCGCTCCTGCGACCATCTCGTCTCCTGTTCACGCCATGTTTGCCAAAACGAAGTCGACTACAGTCAAGCTCAGTCTTCGCAACGACTCCGGTTCTGCAATGGAAGTCAAGGTGGGCGATAAGGTGATGACACTCGATCCGGGAAAGCCGGTCACCTTGAACCTGGAAGTTGGTACGCGGATCGTCGCCAACAGCACTACGCCAAATCATCCGGCAGGCTCGCTCATCGAAGAGGTGATCAGCGATCACAATGGCGCTACGATCATCATTCGCTAAGTTCTGGCCAAAAACGTGCGGTATGAACTCAGTACTGCCCATTCCTTGAGGCTGATCGCCTGCCTACGAAGCTACGGTCGGCCTCCCTCTTCTCTTGCAGCACTTGATATTCTCGTCTCTATGATTCGCAATGTTGCTGTCTTCTGCGCCTCCGCGAACGGGGCCAATCCCACCTACCGAGCCGCCGCCGAAGAACTGGGCCGCGGTCTCGCCATCCGCAACATCGGCCTGATCTACGGAGGATCAAACGTCGGCCTCATGAAGGCAGTGGCAGAAGCCGCGCTCGCTGCCGACGGCAAAGTCATTGGCGTCATTCCCGAGGTCCTCGTCGATCTTGAAGTCGCCCATCATGGCATCACCGAGCTCCACATCACGAGCACCATGCACACCCGCAAGGCGCTCATCGGAGAAAAAGCGGATGCCTTCATCGCACTGCCCGGTGGATTCGGTACCTTTGAGGAACTCTTCGAAGTCCTCGCCTGGCACACCCTTAAGATCCACGCGAAGCCCATCCTTTTGCTAAACATCCACGGCTTCTACGACAAGCTCCTAATCTTCCTCGATCACTGCGTCGACGAAGGCATGCTCAAACCAAAGAGCCGCGAACTGCTCCTCGTTGTCAACACCGTGCAGGACGCACTCGCGCAACTCGTCCCGAGCATCGCAACTTAGGTTCGCAAGTCTTATTTCGCCTCGGTGTCAGCTTGCATCGCTCCAAAGATGTGTCCCTCGGTATCTTTGAAGTAGGCGAGCCATCCCACCCCTGATATCGGCATCTTCGGCACTACGCACAAACCGCCCGCGCCTTCAATCACCTTGATCGTCTCATTCAGATTCGCGACATCCATCGTATTAACCCATGGCTGCGCCGGATCCCGCCGTGTCATAAGGCCACCGTTGATTCCAGGCTGGCTATCACCCGTCGAGATGTTCCAGTACTCCATCGGCCCGTTCCACCGCTCAAACTTCCACCCAAATACCTTCTCGTAGAATTTGATGGCGCGCTCCGGCTTCTCTGCGGGAATCTCAAAGTGAATGGGTCTGTTCATAAGCGTCCTCCTGGGATTCCGCCCATCTTACACCGCTCGTCGACGAAACCTATTGCCTGACGCACATCTCGCACTGGCACACCCGTCGCAGATACTCCCACGAATAAATCCCACTTTCGTGCCCATCGCTCCACTTGAACTTGAGCGCATACTTGCCCACCGGAGTCACCTCAAGCGGCCGCACCGGAGGCTCATACATCTTCAGCAGCGTCTGCTCTTTCGGCTTCGCCACTCCTGGCAGCCTACCCGTTTTCTCCCGTTCCTCATGGCACGTCGCGCAGGGACACGCATTCCGCAGCCACGCGAAGTTCCACATGCTCTGGTGTCCATCCTTCCAGTCGATCTCGACACCCGTCCCCTCGGTCTTCTTCACCCGAACTTTCTTCGGAGTCACCGCGTCCGAAGGCTTCTGCTCGTGCTCCATATCCTCACGTCGAGCCTGCTCGGCATTTACGATCCGAATCCCCTCATGACTCATAGCTGCACTCCCTGTTCACCCATCAACCATTCTTCCAGAAAAAGTAGGCTGCCATTAGGCATCCTGTAATCACGACGATCGTTCGCAGCACATCCCCGTTCATTCGCCGTGCATACTGAGCCCCCACATAGCCACCCACTGCGGCAAATACCATCGAAATCAGGCAGTAATGCCAGATCACAGCTCCACTCAACACAAACGTCACTACAGCGCAAAAGTTGGATAAACAGGCCGCCAAAACCTTCAGTGAGTTCAGTGTATGAATCTCTTCTACGCCGAACAGCGCCAGCGCGCTCATAATGAGGAAGCCTGCTCCGGCGCCAAAATAGCCAATATAGAAACATACTGGCAGCAACACAAAGAACAGAGGCAACAGCGCTGGCGCTTTGACCACATGCGGCTCAGCCGATCGCTCTCGCAGCCACCGCGACACGGGCCCGCTGATCCAAAACAGCAGGGAAGCGACCAGGAGCAGCCACGGCACGATATGCAAAAACGTAACCTGCCGCGTGTTCAGCAGCACCACCGCTCCACTCACGCCACCCAGGACCGAAGCCGCACAAACAACCGGCAGCAGATCGCGCCGCAAGTCTCCTCGCAGCGCAGCCACCGAAGTCAGCTGTCCCGGCCACAGCGCAACCGTGTTCGTAGCGTTTGCCTGGATCGGCGCAACCCCGATCGACAGCATCGCGGGAAAGGAGATAAACGACCCGCCGCCTGCCATTGCATTCATCACGCCCGCGATAAAGGAGGCGACGACGAGCCAGATGTAGTGCCAATGCGTGCTAAAACTCGAGATCATCCATCTTCTATTGTAGCCACTGTCAAAAGGCAGCCTCTTTTCCATGCTAACCAACACCTAGGGCAAACCTTCTCACGCCGAAACCGGCATCTCCGGAGTTGCGGCAATCAATTTCCGTGTGTATTCCTCATGCGGCGCATCGCAAACCTGTTCACAGTCCCCGAACTCCACCAGCCGACCTTTTTGCATCACTGCTACTCGGTCGCACAGATACCGCACCAGCGGCATGGAATGCGAGATAAACAGATACGTCAGCCCATACTCTCGCTGCAACCCCCGCAGGAGATTCACCACCTGCGCTCCCACCGAGACGTCGAGTGCGCTCACCGGTTCGTCCAAGACCAGAAACTCCGGCCGTAAGGCGAGGGCCCGCGCAATATTGATCCTTTGCCGCTGTCCCCCGCTGAACTCGTGCGGAAAGCGTTGCAACGCCGACTCCTCCATCCCGACCGTTCGTAGCATCTCCGCCAGCCTCGCGGCAAGACCCTCCACTGGCCTCTCGTGGTGAATCGCAAACGGCTCCGCGAGAATCTCGCACACTCGCATCCTCGGATTCAGTGCCGCATAGGGATCCTGGAACACAATCTGCATGCGCCGCCGCATGCCCCGCATCTCCTGCGAACTCGCAGCCAGCAAATCGCGTCCCTCGTATCTCACCTCACCCGCTGTAGGCTCCACCAATCGCAGCAGCATCCGCGCGACCGTGCTCTTGCCCGAACCCGACTCCCCCACCAGCCCCAGCGTCTCTCCGCGGCAAATCCCAAACGAAACATCATCCACCACGCGATGCCCCGCGCCGTACTCCTTCACCAATCCCCGCGCCTCCACTAACACATTCATATCGGCATCGCTCAGCCCAGTTTCGGATGCTGCAGGTGAAAACTCGTCGCATCCTGATACGCCTTGGCAAAGGCCACAAGCCGCGCATCCGAATACAATCCTCCGAGAAATGTCAGGCTAACCGGCGTCCCTGGTCCGCCCGCATTCGTCAATGCGCCATCCTCCTCACTCTCACTCTTCGGCGCGCCATCACCGCGAATTCCATTCGGCACAATCACCGCTGGATGCCCGGTCAAATTCGTCGCCTGCAGCTGGTTGCCCTGGGAGGGCGTCACAATCACATCTACCTGAGCGAACAGCTTCGCCATCTCGGCAATCGCCAGTGTCCGCGCCCGCATTGCCTGGACATAGTCCACCGCGGAGTAAAACCGCGCAACGCGGAACTGATTCGGCCAGTCAAAGGGCAGTTGTCCCGTGAGCAATTTATCCCGTCCGCTTCTGGTCAAATCATCAAAGGCCGCCGCACCCTCCGCCTCCAGCACCGGAACGATCGCCCCAAAAGGAAAATCCGGTATCTCCACGGGAATCAGCTTCACTCCCATATTGCGCAGCTCATCAAGCGCCGTCGCTGCATACTTCGTGTCATAGACCCGCCGCTCGAAGTTATGTTTCTGCACCTCCGATGCTTCTTTAGGCAACGTCGGCGCATCGAACGCACTTTTGATGTATCCCACACGCAGCGTCTTCCAGTTGAAGTTTGCATCCCAGTTAAACACCGCAGGCTGTACCGAAAGATCATGCCCGTCTTGTCCGTAGATGGCTGAAAGCACCAGCGCGCAGTCTTCCACCGCCCGGCAGATCGGCCCAATCTTATCCATCGTCCAACTCAACGCCATCGCGCCGGTCTTCGGCACAAAACCAAACGTAGGCCGCAACCCCGTACACCCGCACCGTGTAGAAGGCGAAGAGATGGACCCCAGTGTTTCTGTCCCCAAGGCAAATCCTACGCATCCGGCCGCTACCGCACTCGCACTTCCCGCCGAAGACCCGCTTGATCCCTGCCGCTTGTTCCACGGATTCCGCGTCCGCGCGCCGAACCACAAATCGCCCTGCGCCAGAGCCCCCATTGACAACTTGGCCACTAAAATCGCCCCAGCCTCATCCAGTCGCGTCACCACTGTAGCGTCATAGTCAAACTTCTGCTCCTCGAATCCACCCGCGCCCCAGGTCGTCTTATATCCTTTGACCGCCAACAAGTCCTTCCCGCCCCAGGGGATTCCATGTAACGGCCCGCGATACTTTCCGGCGGCAATCTCGTTATCCGCTGCGGCTGCATTTTCCATCGCCCGCTCTTCCGTCAGCGAAATTACAAAATGCAACTGTGGATCGTACTTCTTCAGCCGTGCCAGATACATCTTCGTCAGTGCAACCGAAGTCACCTTTCGCGTCTTCACCAGCTCTGCCAGTTCTCGCACTGAAGCAAACGCCAGCGCGTCCGACTCTCCGGCAAGCCCCGCCGACGCAGCCGCAGCGAGTGCCTTCACGTCCGGTGCCGCACTCATCATCAGCGGCTTTTTTAGCGTATCCAACACCATATCGCCTGGCACCGGGTCGAACACAAACGCTGGAGCGACACTGTTCGGCATCTTCAAATTCCGAATCGCCGTGTAGGATTTCCGCAATTGTTCCAGGCCTTCGAGCATCATCTTCTTCTGGTCGTCCGTCACGCTGATCCCGGCAATCACCGCTGCTGCGTCAATCATCTCCGGTGTAATCTTCGCCATGGCGTCCGTGTTGGCCTTCACCTCGCCACCACCGACGATCGGAGAGCTTTGTGCCTTCGCCTGCGTTGCCAGTGTGAACAATGCACCCGGTAATAAGGTCTGCCCCAGCCCCATCATGGAGCACACGCCAAGAAAACCCCGCCGATCCAACCAAGAACCCTGTTCGCTCATCCCCGCATTATTGCATCCCCTCACGGGTCTCCCGAAGCTCAAAACGCGGTCCCTATCCCCGTGACAGTCCCATGACGCGAAACAAGAGTTGTCCGGTCCCCGTCCATGGTCCACTGTTTGTCCGCGTATATCCTCCAGCCGCTCTCTGTGAGCATGTCGATGACTGACGCTTTTCGAGTGCGCCTTTTCGCGCAGCACCTAAAACTCGCCATCCGTGTTCTGCGAAATGCCCCAGTATTTTCGGCGCTGGTCATCGCGATCTTAGCGCTCGGCATCGGTGCGAATACTGCGGTCTTCAGCGTCATCGACGCCGTCTTGCTGCGACAGCTTCCCTATCGCGATCCAAACCGCCTCGTCGTCCTGTGGGAAAAGAACCATGCGCTGGGTGCGTCGATCGGAGAACGGGTCCCGGTCTTCCATGCGAACTTTGACGAGTGGGTCAGACAAGCAAAGTCGTTCGAAGACATGGCCGGATTCGAGAGCGTCAATCTGAACCGCACCGGAATTGGCATCGCTTTCGGTATCGGATTCTAAAGAGTGCGCGGCTTTGTGCGTTCACTCCATGAGAGAACTGTATCGGCAGTGGTGGAACGATTCCGTTTAATGAATCTTCAGGATGGGGTGGGACGTCTAACAAAAAGCGAATTATCGATTATCGATAATCCTCAGGCATCGCCACCGCAGGGGCGTCTCCCTGTGTTGCCGACATCGCGCGCGCAGATCGGGCGTTCACCCCGGTTTTGCAGAACAATTACGAACCCGACTCGAATGAGTGTTTTGACCGCAAGGAAGTCTTATGTGGATTGTTCGTTTAGCCTTACGACGCCCCTACACCTTCGTCGTCTTGTCCATTCTGCTGCTGATCCTGGGTCCAGTGACGATCCTGCGAACTCCGACCGACATCTTCCCCAACATCAACATTCCGGTGGTGAGCATCGTCTGGCAGTATGCCGGGCTTTCTGCCGACCAGATGGCCGGCCGAATCGTAACCATCACAGAACGTACCCTGAGCACTACGGTCAACAACATCGAGCACGTTGAGTCGCAATCGCTGAATGGCACGGCTGTAGTCAAAATCTTCTTTCAACCTCATGTGGACATCGGTACGGCGATCGCTCAGGTTACGGCGGTTTCGCAGACACAACTGCGGCAGTTGCCGCCGGGCACGACTCCGCCACTGGTCATCGCATATAACGCATCCAGCGTTCCCATTCTCCAACTCGCCTTATCCGGGCAGGGTCTTTCCGAACAGGAACTCAATGACCTCGGCCAAAACTTTCTTCGCCCGCAGCTAATCACCATAGAAGGCGCCGCGATCCCATACTCGTATGGCGGCAAACAACGCCAGGTCCAGGTGGACCTCAATACCCAGGCGTTGCAGGCGAAGGGATTGGCGCCGTCCGATGTAACGAACGCAATAGGCAATCAAAACCTGATCCTGCCATCGGGCACAACCAAGATGGGGCAGTTCGAATACAACGTCGAGGTCAACGGCAGCCCTGACAAAGTTGACGAACTGAATAATGCGCCAATCAAGGTGATCAACGGTACTCCCATCTTTGTCCGGGATGTCGCCCATGTTCGGGATGGCTTTCCGCCGCAGACCAATATCGTCCGGTCCGATGGGCAGCGTGGATCGTTGATGACGGTATTGAAATCGGGCGAAACCTCGACGTTGGATATCGTCGAAGGTATTCGCGGGCTGCTGCCACAGGTCGCAGCAACATTGCCAGAATCGCTGCGCATCACTCCCATTGGCGACCAATCTATCTTCGTGCGAGCCTCAATCAATGGTGTCGTGCGAGAGGCGATCATAGCTGCATGCTTGACTGCCATTATGATCCTGATCTTCCTAGGCAGCTGGCGGAGCACGATCATCATTGCGGTATCCATCCCCCTATCGATTCTGTGCTCCATCATCACACTGAGCGCGTTGGGCGAGACGATTAACATTATGACGCTGGGCGGGCTGGCGCTGGCGGTCGGTATTCTCGTCGATGATGCGACCGTCGAGATCGAAAACATTAACCGCAATCTGGAACAAGGTAAGGAGATCGAACAGGCAATCCTGGATGGAGCAGCTCAGATCGCCGTGCCCGCCTTCGTTTCCACACTGAGCATCTGCATCGTGTTTGTGCCGATGTTCTTCCTCAGTGGGGTTGCAAGATATCTCTTCGTTCCCCTAGCTGAAGCCGTGGTCTTTGCCATGCTCGCTTCCTACCTGCTTTCACGAACTATCGTTCCAACGATGGCCAAGTATCTGCTTAAGGCACATGACGAGCATGCAGAAGAGAACAAAAAGAAGAGCCGTAATGCCTTAGTACGTCTTCAACTAGCCTTCGAATACAGCTTTGAAAAGCTGAGAAACGGATATCACAACCTCCTCAAGCACACGGTGGCACATCCGGTCGTCTTTACCATCTGCTTCTTCGCAGCGTGTCTCGCATCCTTCGCGTTGTTCCCTTGGCTTGGACAAGACTTCTTTCCCGCGGTCGATGGCGGACAGTTCAAACTGCACGTCCGCGCGCAGACCGGCACCCGAATCGAGGAGACAGCACGACTCTGCGATCTCATAGAAAACAGCATTCGCAGAGAGATTCCGAAGAGTGAAGTGGCGAATATTCTGGATAATATCGGCCTCCCCTACTCGGGTATTAATCTCTCGTACAGCAACTCGGCTGCAATCGGGCCAGCCGATGCGGACATCCAGGTTTCGCTTGCAGAGAAGCACAAACCCACGGAGGAGTACGTTCACGCGCTGCGCGCAAAACTGGCACAGGAATTTCCCGGAGTAACCTTTTATTTTCTGCCGGCCGATATCGTCAGCCAGATTCTAAATTTTGGCTTGCCGGCGCCAGTTGACATTCAGATCGTTGGCCAGAACATCGGGGGAAATCGCCGATATGCCGACAAACTCCTGAACCAGATCAAATACATTCCAGGTACAACCGACTTGAGGATTCAGCAAGCCTTCAATGCTCCCAAGTTACAGGTCGATATCGATCGGACCAAATCGCAACAAGCCGGCTATACGGCGCGCGACGTCGCAAGCAATCTGCTGGTGGCATTGAGCGGCAGCTTTCAGACGGCGCCGACATTCTGGCTAAATCCGCAGAACGGTGTGAGCTATAACATCGCCACGCAGACGCCGCAGTATCAGACCGACACCTTGCAGGGTCTGGGCAATCTTCCTATCACCAGTTCCGCCGGAACGCCGCCACAGATACTGGACAGCCTTGCCTCGATTCGTCCTGGGCAGGAATCGGCAACCGTGTCGCACTACAACGTGCAATCGGTGATCGATATCTATGGATCGGTCCAGGGACGCGATCTAGGCGGCGTCTCGAAGGACATCAACCGGATTCTGGCTGACACTAAAAAAGATCTGCCACGTGGAACGCGGGTAATTGTTCGCGGTCAGGTGCAGACCATGAACGCCTCCTTCATCGGTCTACTGGGCGGTCTGTTCTTTTCAATCGTGCTCGTTTATCTACTGATTGTCGTCAACTTCCAATCCTGGATGGACCCTTTCATCATCATCGCGGCGCTGCCGGCAGCTTTAGCGGGAATCGTATGGTTCCTCTTCCTGACTCATACAACACTCAGCGTTCCTGCCCTGACCGGATCAATCATGTGCATGGGCGTGGCCACGGCAAACAGCATTCTCGTCGTTAGCTTCGCTAAGGAGCAGATGCAGGGCGCAATGACTGCAACGGAAGCCGCTTTAGCGGCTGGATTCACCCGTTTTCGACCGGTCCTGATGACCGCCCTGGCAATGATCATCGGCATGGTGCCGATGGCGCTAGGGCTCGGCGAGGGTGGCGAACAAAACGCACCCCTTGGACGCGCAGTCATAGGCGGATTGTTACTTGCGACTTTATCCACACTGTTTTTCGTGCCGACATTCTTCAGTCTGGTCCATGCCAAAGACGAACGAAAGACAGTTAATTTAGACGACTAATTTGTGCCGGCGTACCAGCCGCACATGCAGGGAGGAAGATCATGACGAGCGATGCAGTAACCTCTACACAAGCAACGCCTCGAAAACGCTCCGTGGTTCGAAGTGCAGGAATCCTTCTGATGGCCGTGGTCGTGGTGGGTCTGCTTGTCCTCTCGGGCATCATTCCAAGGCTCCGGTCGCGCAAGGCCCTGGCTGCGGAGACCAACGAATTGGCTGCTCCAACCGTTCTGGTCGTTCAGCCCAAACGAGGTGCTCCTTCTCAGGAGATCATCCTGCCGGGAAACATTCAAGCCTTTGTCGATGCCCCGATCTACGCCAGGACAAATGGATACCTCAAACGCTGGTACTTCGACATCGGATCGCACGTCAAACAGGGTCAGTTGCTGGCAGAGATCGAATCGCCTGAGGTAGACCAGCAGCTATCCCAGGCGCAGGCCGATCTTGGAACCGCGACAGCAAACCTTCACCTCTCGCAGATCACAGCAGATCGCTTCTCCGATCTGATCAAGCAGGATGCCGTCTCGCAACAGGAGACTGACAATGCAGTCAGCGATCTTGCCTCCAAGAACACAGCAGTAAAGTCGGCCCAGGCAAATGTCGACAGGCTCAAACAACTCGTCGCCTTCGAAAAGGTGTATGCACCGTTCGACGGTGTGGTGACCGCCCGCAACACCGACATAGGGCAGCTCATCGACTCGGGAGCCGCTGGCGGACAGGCGCGCTCCTTATTTCAGATCGCCGCCATCAACGACCTGAGGGTCTTCATTAGCGTGCCGCAAATTTACTCGCAGGCGGCTACCCCCGGGCTTACGGCGGACCTGACGTTTGCGGAGTTCCCTGGTCGACGCTTCCAGGGAAAACTCGTGCGCACGTCGAGATCGATTGACCCTACTGCTCGAACCCTGAACGTAGAAGTGGACGTCGACAACTCCAAGGGAGAGCTGCTTCCAGGCGCCTATACCGAGGTTCACCTGAAGCTGAAGGACGCTATACCCACACTGACAATTCCCGTGAGTGCACTTTTATTTCGCCAGGAAGGCTTGAGGGTTGTGGTCGCCAAGAGCGACAACACAGCCCAACTGGAACCAGTCACGTTAGGCCGCGACTTCGGTGATTTTGCCGAGATTACAACCGGGCTGACGGGACAAGAGCGGATCATCTCCAATCCGCCGGATTCGATCATTGATGGAGAACGTCTCAACGTTCTGACAGGGAAACAACAGGCGCCGGCAGCCGCTGGTCAAGGTGGCGAGAAGTGAGTTGGCAGGGTACATATCGTCGCAATACCGTCACCAAAGCAGTGCTACTGACCGTAGCCGGTAGCATTCTGTTGCTGAATGGCTGCACAGTCGGCCCAAAGTACGTCCAGCCAACAGTGCCGCCACCACCGCCAGCCTTCAAGGAGACTCCCTCCAATTGGAGTCAGGCGAATCCACGGGATCAACTGCCAAAGGGTAAATGGTGGGAGATCTATGGCGACCCGCAACTCAATTCACTTGAAGAAACCATTGCAGTCTCCAATCAAAATCTAAAGGTTTCGTACCAGGAGTATATGAGCGCCCGCGATCTAGTCCGACAGGCGCGTTCACAGCTGTTTCCCACCGTTGCAGTGCAACCATCCGGTTCGCGAATTCAGCTTTCGCAAAACAGGCCCAACGTAGTTCCGACAACCAAAAGTCAATACAGCGATATAGTTCTTCCGGCAGAGCTCTCCTACGAAGTCGATCTCTGGGGACAGGTCCGGCGAACCATTGAATCGAGCCGCGAAAACGCACAGGCAAGCGCAGGCGATCTCGAAAATGTAAGCCTGAGTCTGCATTCAGAGCTTGCGTTCGACTACTTCTCCCTGTGCGGTCTCGACCTTCAGAAACAGCTGCTCGATGCGACGGTTGGCGACTTTGAAAAGGCATTGCAACTGACACAAGCCCGCTATCACGGTGGCGTCGCCTCTGATGTGGATGTTGCGCAAGCGGAGACGCAACTCGAGACCACGCGCGCACAGGACATTGAGACCGGCGTAGCAAGGGCGCAGTTTGAGCACGCCATCGCCGTCTTGACCGGCCAGACGGCCTCTACCTTCTCGATTGCTCCGGCGCCCCTTACGGCATCGCCACCGCAGATTCCGTTGGGTGTGCCCTCGGAGCTTCTGGAGCGGCGGCCAGATATCGCAGCCGCAGAGCGTAGAGTAGCCTCTGCCAATGCGCAGATCGGTATTGCGGTGTCGGCGTACTATCCGCAGATCTCTCTCTCAGCAGCAGGGGGCCTGGAAAGTACCTCCATCGGGACGTTGTTCACCGGACCAAGCGCACTGTGGTCCGTTGGTGGTTCTGCATTTGAAACGGTTCTCGATGGCGGAAGGCGGAGAGCCGTGGCCCAGCAGGCGCGAGACAACCATGAAGCGGCAGTCGCCAGTTACCGCGAAAACGTGCTTGAAGCCTTCCAGCAGGTAGAGGACAATCTCGCCGCCTTGCGTTTGCTCGATCAGGAGTTGACGACCCAGCAGATCGCCGTGGCTTCGGCCCGCAGATCGGTCGATCTCTCGACCGCACGGTATAAACGTGGTATCACAACGTATCTCGAAGTTCTCACGGCGCAAAGTATTGCCCTCTCAGATGAACGCACCGCAGCCGACCTGATGACTCGGCGGATGACGGCCAGCGTACAACTGGTCAAGGCCCTCGGCGGCGGTTGGGACAGGAGTCAGCTGCCGAAGCTGTAACTGGTCGGCGGGTTAATGGGTTTCAAAGGAATATGCGTAAAGTGGACACCATCAATTCGAATGGCCCAGCACATCTGAGACAGGTCCCAGTAGTGGAAGTGAAAGACGCGATCGAGAGACATAAATCTGCGCGCGATCTCATTCGATCTACATTGTTGAAACGAATATCCGAAGGAGCGTATTTGCCTGGCGAACGTCTCAAGGAGATGGCACTGGCGCGCGAATTTGAAGTTAGCCAGGCCCCGGTGCGGGAGGCATTCCGCGAATTGGAAACATTGGGCTTGCTGGTCTCGGAGCACTACCGGGGAACGCGGGTAAGGGGTGTCTCCAGTCAGGAGATCCATGATGCCTATCAGTTGCGCGGATACCTGGAAGAGATCGCGGCACAGCTCATTCCCCCGGCAAAACTTTAAGGACGCGATTCTCCCTATCGAGGCCTTGCAGGCGTCGATGCGAACGGCAGCGCTCACTGGAGATGCGGACGGCTTTGCGCGCGCCAACACACAGTTCCATCGAAGCATCGTCAGCCTCGCATCGAATCAAACCCTGCTAAAGGTTTGGGATTCACTTGAGATCGGAATGCTGTCCCGGCTCAACCTGCAAAAAAACGAAAAAAAGCTGCGTTCTCTGGCCGAGATCCACCAGCCGATCGTGGATTCGTTGAAGAGGGGCGACTTGAAACGAACCGGGGTAATGTTGCGAGAACACGCATTTTCCTTCCTGAAAGATTTGCCCTAAGATGCCGGCGGGAGTGCTTTCTAAGACCAAGCGTGACGGTCGCAGTTCTAAACTCCTGGGTGAGATTGCAACTCAACCAAAGTGGCTATCAATAATTACGTCCAGGAATCCGCGTTTGGTTGTGTTCCCTTGGCGTGATATCCTTCCCGCCCCACTATAATTTCATTTCGGCGGTGACTGGCAGTGAGCAAAAGTAGTAAGCGACGACGTGAAGACGCACCTAGGCAGGAGCGTCGGCCTAAACGTGGGAGTTTGGCGTTAGGTTTGACGGCATCAGCGATCGCACTGATCTTGCTGGTTTGGGCCCTTTATTCAAGCCGCGACGGTAAAAGCGGGCAGGTCGTTGCTGGAACTAACCCGGCAGCAGCTGGGATTAGCCAAGCAGTTTTCCAACCCACCGTCGCCAACCGTAGCAATCCACCGGGCAATTCGCCCGCCGGAATGATTTGGATTTCTGGCGGTGAGTTTTCCATGGGAGCGAACGACCCGCCGGACATGGATGCCGTCGGCATGAAAGCTACTCCCGACGGACGGCCTATTCACCGTGTCTACGTCGATGGTTTCTTCATGGACAAAACCGACGTTACGAACCGTGAGTTCGCCAAGTTTGTGAAGGCTACCGGCTACGTAACCGTCGCAGAGCGCAAGCCTAAGGCCGAAGATTATCCCAACGCTCCTCCCGAAAACCTAGTTGCCGGCTCCGTCGTTTTTGCTCCTCCGGACCACCCCGTACCCCTCAATGACCACTTCCAGTGGTGGACCTATGTGCACGGAGCGAACTGGCAGCATCCGGAAGGGCCGGCAAGTAACATCAAGGGGAAGGACGACTATCCAGTCGTGCAAGTTGCCTATGAAGACGCGGCAGCGTACGCCAAGTGGGCAGGCAAACGGCTCCCAACGGAAGCCGAATGGGAGTTCGCGGCGCGCGGAGGACTTAGCGGAAAGCCCTTCGTTTGGGGCGACGAGTTTCGGCCCAACGGCAAGTGGATGGCCAATACACATCAGGGACACTTTCCCAATCATGACACCGGCGAAGATGGGCATGTTGGGATCGCATCCGTCGCTCAGTACCCGCCGAATCAATACGGCTTATACGACATGGCGGGAAATGTGTGGCAATGGACGAGTGACTGGTACCGGCCGGACTATTACAAGCAGTTAGCGGAGAGCGGCAGCGTGGCGCGCAATCCGCAAGGACCGGAGACTTCGTATGACCCTGCGGAGCCGAACGAGCCGAAAAAAGTTCATCGTGGAGGCTCGTATCTTTGTACTGATCAGTACTGCTCCCGCTACATCGTTGGCACGCGAGGCAAAGGAGAGGTTAGTACAGGAACCAACCACCTCGGCTTTCGCTGTGTGATGAAATCGCAGAGCAAAGGTTCCGCAGCATAAGCGAATTCAGATGTCACACAAGAGCCGCGCGCCGATGGAGGTAAGGATGCCCGATCGATGGCGACTATTGCTTACCCTATTGTTGATCATCCCTTCCTCATCAGCGCAGGAAACACACAACCACGGCGCACCTGAGAAACTGGGAAAAGTATCGTTTCCGATCTCTTGCGTACCAGCCGTTCAGGAGCAGTTCAATCGAGGCGTGGCTCTGCTTCACTCCTTTGCTTACTCCCCTGCCGAAGATGCATTTCAAGGCGTAGCAAAACTGGATCCGCAGTGTGCGATGGCACATTGGGGAATGGCCATGACGTACTTTCACCAGCTCTGGGAGCCTCCCATCGAGTCCGCGACAGTTTCGATTGCGCAAAAGGAGATCCAGCGGGCGCAGCAGATCGGAACAGGCTCCGAACGCGAGCGCCAGTTCATCAGTGCGCTGGGCTTGATATATCAGGACGCTGCCACCGTTCCGTACAGCACCCGGGCGTTGAAGTACGAGCACGCGATGAACGGTCTCGCTTCAGAGAACAGGAAAGATGTCGAAGCACAGGTGTTTTACGCGCTTGCACTTCTGGCGAACGCATCTCCTGCTGACAAGACTCATGCGAAGCAGAAGCAGGCGGCCGATCTCCTTGAGCCACTTGATCGCACCGACCCGCAGCACCCGGGAATCCCTCACTACCTCATCCACGCTTACGACAACGCGGAACTCGCGCCAAGAGGCCTTCCTGCAGCAAGGGCTTACTCACAGATTGCACCCTCAGCGCCGCATGCATTGCACATGCCGTCCCATATATTCACGCGACTCGGTCTATGGGACGACTCCATCACGTCCAACCTTGCGGCACGCGAAGCGGCACACCGGCAGGGCGACACGAGAGATGAGCTGCACGCCATGGATTATCTGGTCTATGCGTATCTGCAGCGTGGACGCGACAAGGAAGCGGGTCAGATCATTCAGCAGTTTAACAACATGCCGAAGCTGAACGAAGGCAATTTCACGATGGCGTACGCCTCTACCGCGATGCCGATTCGCTACGCCGTCGAGCG